>DAOUKQ010000096.1:0-7207 GCA_034421135.1 Dehalococcoidia bacterium | reverse complement strand
GCCGAGAGCACGTCCGATCGAATGACGTTGGGCGCAAAGGAGCTTGGTCAGGACCTGCGTCGCCGATTCCAGTTAGTCACCGATGGCTCGTAAGAGACGCGAGGTTCTACGCGGACTGCGCCGGAAGGGATTCCGCGAGCTCAACTCTCGGCACTTGCAACTGAAGTTCTTCAGTGTGTCCGGGGAAGACACCGAGATAACCACCCTGATCTCTCACGGACCAGATCGCGATATTGGCGACCAGCTCCTTGCGCAGATGGCCCGCCAACTGTCCCTCACCCGGCGACAGTTTGACGACTTGATTGACTGCCGGCTGTCTCAGGCGGACTACGAAGCCATGCTGCGCCGCGACGGAGTGATCCACTGAATCCCCGTCGCGGCGCGAGCGTTGGTGAGAGCGAGCGCTACGGCGTGCGCTCCTGCGTCGCGGCGGCAGTGGCGCCCGTCTGACCGCTGACGTGGCGGTTGATCGCGTTGATGTAGGCGCGCGCCGACGCGACCAGGATGTCCTGGTCCGCCGCTCGACCGGTGTGCGTCGCGCCGTCGACGAGGATGCGGATGGTCACATCGCCCTGGGCGTCGAGACCCTCGGTGATACTGGAGACGCTGTACTCCTCCAGCTCGTCGGCGACGCCGGTCAGCTCGCGGATCGTCTGGTAGATCGCATCCACGGGACCGGTGCCGGTCTTCGTGCCCGTGCATTCCTCACCGTCGGGAGAGCGGAGCGAGACCGTCGCCGATGGCGTCGCGGTGGTGCCGGCCGAGATCTCGATCGAGGCGAGCTGCCAGCCTTCGGTCGGCTGACCGAGGCGGTCCATCACGATCGCTTCGAGGTCGCGGTCGTCGACCACGGTCTTGCGGTCGGCGAGTTGCTGGAACCGCTCGAAGGCGGCCTTCAACTCGTCGCCGTCCAGTTCGTAGCCGAGATCTTCGAGTCGCGAGCGGAATCCCGCGCGTCCGGACAGCTTGGAGAGCACGAACTGCGAGCCTTCGACCCAGCCCACTTCCTTCGGATCCATGATCTCGTAGGTCTCGCGCATCTTGACCACGCCGTCCTGGTGGATACCGGACTGGTGGCGGAAGGCGTTGAGGCCGACGATCGCCTTGTTCGGCTGCACGTGCATCCCGGCGAATTCCTGGACCATGCGCGAAGCGGGCACCAGGTACTGCGGATCAACGCCGATTTCCACACCCATGTGGTCGGCGCGCGTGCGAATCGCCATCACGGTCTCTTCGAGCGACGTGTTCCCGGCGCGCTCGCCCAGACCATTGATCGTGCACTCAACCTGTCGCGCGCCCGCGCTCACGGCTGCCAGCGAGTTGGCGGTTGAGAGGCCCAGGTCGTTGTGACAGTGGACCGAGACGACAACGTTGTCAGCGCCCGGCACGTCTTCCAGGATCCCGGTGATGAAGTTGGCGAACTCGTCGGGGATCGCGTAGCCGACGGTGTCGGGGATGTTGATCGTGGTCGCGCCGGCCTCGATCACCTCGCGCAGCATGCGGCGGACGAAGTCGACATCGGAGCGGGTCGCGTCCATTGGGGAAAACTCGACGTCGCTGGTGTATTGCTTGGCGCGCGCGACCATCTCGCGGGCCTGCTGCAGCACCGACTCGCGGTCCTTGCGCAGTTGGTGGGCGATGTGGATATCGGATGAGGAGAGGAAGACGTGGATGCGCGGGTTTTCGGCGTCGCGGATCGCTTCCCAGCCCTGGTCGACGTCGTTGGGGACGGCGCGGCAGAGCGTGGCGATCTGGGTGCCGCGGACCTCGCGGGCGATGCGGTTGACGGCGTCGAAGTCGGCCGGCGAGGCGGCGGCGAAGCCGGCCTCGATGCAGTCGACGCCCATGCGCTCGAGCAGCTTGGCGATCTGCAGCTTCTCCTCGGCGGAGAAGGACACGCCGGCGGCCTGTTCGCCGTCGCGCAGGGTGGTATCAAAGATTCGGACTCGGTCAGCCATCGGGGGTACTCCTGTGGTCGGAACACGGATCGGAAGAGGAAACAGACGCGGCCGCCGACCGGCGGCCCTTCATCAGGCCCCGAGCACCCCGCGGGCGACGGCCCGCGGTTCAGCTCCTCCAAGCACACACTGCTTCATAATGCGTACTATAGGGGACTCCGGCGGAGGAGGTACGTCGCAGGGTCGACAATCGCGGCGATGAAGTGGAGGCGGTGATGCCGGACCTGACCGAACTGATCGCCAACGCTCCCTGGCGGGAAGCGGTGACATACCGCGAGACCTGGCCGCACGAGTACGTGGTCAGCGCGAAGGATGACCAACGTGATCTGCTCCACGCGATCTGCGAACGATTCCGCCGGGGAGAAGGAGTCCGGGGCCGCTTCTTCCGCATGGAGAACACGTACCTGTTCATCGGCGACCACAAGTACTGGCTGATGACGCACTTCGACAAGATCGATCCATATCACCCGGACTCGGACTACGTGATCAATCGAGCCTCGCTCTATCGAGATCGGAGAGACTTCGTCATCCAGGAAGGGGATACCGGCCATCGCGAGGATTATCCTTCGGAGCCGGCGAAGAGGAGGAAATGAACCATGGCCGGCGACGATACGTTGATGGCCTACTTGGTTCCGCTCCTGACCAATCAGGTCGAGGTAGCCGCAACGAGGTCGTTAGCGTTCATTCTTAACAAGTCGGAGTCTTGTCGGAGGGCGTTGGAGCGCCTGCTGGACAACTCGGGCCCACAGATCGCGCGGTACACGGCGGAAGAGGCGATAACGGAAGGCTCTCGCCTGGATCTCGTGGGGTACGACGATGACGAAGTGCGACGCCTGCTGGTCGAGGCCAAGTTCTGGGCCAGTCTCGGGACTGGCCAAGCCAGCGGCTACATCAAGCTGCTCGACGCTGACCGATCTGGCGTGCTGCTGTTTGTTTGTCCACACACTCGCGTCGAGTCGCTCTGGGCTGAGGTGAAGCGCCAACTGAGCGAAAGCGACGCTCGTCTCGATGAGCTGCCGCCGACCGCAGCGCATCCCGTTCGCCGAGCCAGGCTCAGCGGTACGAGCAATCTGTTGATGATGGTCAGTTGGGCAACGCTGTTACAGCGCATGGCGCAGGAATCTACAGGTCATCCTGAAGTCCTCTCGGACATTCAGCAGTTGCAGGGTCTCGCGGAGCGTCAGGACGCCGAGGCCTTTCAGCCGCTGCCCAGTCAAGACTTAGGTCCGGAGATAGCTCGCAGAGTCCGCCATCTCAATCGAATGGTGGATGATGCGGTTGCGATTGGGGTCCGTGAAGGGTGGCTGAGCCGGCAGACAATCAGTGGCGCCCGTCTCGTGGCACAGTCCCAGCCTCACGGCTACGGAGGCTACTTCAGATTTGTCGACGCGCAAAGGGAGAGCTGGTTTGGCGTGAATCAGTTTGTCTGGGGAGAGCATGGACACACGCCGCTTTGGGTTCGCATCTATGCGAAAGATGCGCCGGCATTCCGTAGCGCTGATCACTTGTTCAAAGTACAGAGGGGCGGCGGATTGCGTATTCCGATCTACCTGGAGACGGGAGCTGAGTACGATCAGGTCCTTGCCGGCGTCGTGGCGCAACTCAGGGAGGTCGGTACGGTGATCAGCGAGCATCGCAGGGCACCCGCACCGTCCGATTCTGAGTTCTCATCAGGTTGACATCGAGCACGCGTTGGATTCCCTATCCTCTCTGCACACCCGTTGGTTGCGCGTACTTGCGCGCTCTGGATCGCTTGGAGACTGAGATGGCCAAATTCGATGTACTGATTCGCGGCGGGACCGTCGTGGATGGGACCCGCGTGCCGCGATTTGTCGCGGATGTGGGAATCAAGGACGGGGTAGTCGCCCAGGTGGGCGGCAGGATGGACCCGGCTGACGCCGACCAGGTGCTGGAGGCCGACGGACTCGTGGTCGCCCCCGGATTCGTCGACCTGCACACCCACTACGACGCCCAGATCCAGTGGGACCCGTACTGCACGATTTCCGGCTGGCACGGCGTGACCTCGGTCGTGCTGGGCAACTGCGGATTCGGCTTCGCGCCGGTGCGCAGCGAGGAACGCGACCGCGCGATGTTGACCATGTCGCGGACCGAGGCGATCCCGTTCGACTCGATGAAAGAGGGCATGATCTGGGACTGGATCACGTTCCCCGAGTTCCTCGACACGCTGGAGCGGATTCCCAAGGGCGTCAACTGCATCTCGTACATGCCGCTGGCGCCGCTGATGACCTGGGTCATGGGCCTCGAAGCCGCTAAGTCGCGCCGCGCCAACGACGACGAAATCGCCGAGATGCAGCGACTGCTGCACGAGGCGATGGACGCCGGCGCTTGTGGATGGTCGACTCAGCGGCTGGGCGAAAATTCCGTCCAGGCTGACTACGATGGCACGCCGATGGTGACCGACATCATGTCGGATAACGAATGCCTCGCCCTGGCCGAGGTTCTGGCCGAGCGCGACGAGGGCTTCATCCAGATCACGCAGTTCACCGGCGACCTTCAGCAGGACCTCGACTTCCAGTCGGTGCTCGCGGCGACGGCCAAGCGGCCGATCCTGCACAACCTGGTCGCGGTCAACCGCAACAACCCCAGCATCCACCGCGACCGGCTGAAGTGGCTGGAGGAGTGCAACGCGCGCGGCGAGCGAGTCTTTGGACAGGCTGCCACGATCCGCGCCTCGTTCACCTTCACGCTGGAGGACTGGAACCTCTACGACTCGTCGCCGGCCTGGAACTACGCGACCACAGGCACGCACGACGAGAAGAAGGCCAAGATGGCCGATCCTGATGTGCGTCAGCGAATCATCAACGAGATCGACGAGGCGATCAAGAAGCTCGGGCAGACGCAGGCGCTGGGCGGACCGATCGAGGAACTGATGATCCAGGACCTTGCGCATATGGACGAGCTGGAGCAATTCGTCGGGATGACCGTCGGCCAGGTCGCCGAGATTCGCGGCTGCCACCCAGTCGAGGCGATGCTCGATCTCGCGGTCGAGACCGACCTCGCGGCCGAGTTCCTGACTCCGATGCGCGAGCAGAATGACGAGTGGATGACGGAGATGATCACATCGCCGTACTGCATCCCGGGCGTCTCGGACGGCGGCGCGCACACCAAGTTCCTGACCGCCGGCTCGTACCCGACTGACTTCCTCATGTGGCTCGTTCGGGATACTGGTCGTCTCTCATTGGAAGAGGCTCACTACCGACTCAGCTACTTGCCCGCGCGAGCGGCGGGATTCCACGACCGGGGCACGCTGACCGAAGGCTCGCCCGCCGACGTGGTGGTCTACGACCTGGACGCGCTCAACCTGACGCCCGAGTGGGCCGGTGAGATCGTCCACGACTTCCCCGGCGGCGAGTGGCGCAGAGTCCAGCGTCCCGAGGGCTACCGCTGGATCCTGGTCAACGGCGAAGTCACCTTCCAGGACGGCGAAGCGACCGGCAGCACGCCGGGGAAGCTGCTGCGTCACGGTCGGGGATAGACGAATGTTCAGTCCCCGCTGCACGCGGGGACTGGCTATGCGCGAAGCGCGATTGAGAGTTCAAGGAGAGACCAATGGCCAAGTACGACGTACTGATTCGCGGCGGCACCGTCGTTGACGGGACCCGCGTCCCGCGATTCGTCGCCGATGTCGGGATCAAGGACGGTCGCGTCGCCCAGATTGGCGGACGCATGGACCCGGCCGATGCCGACCAGGTGCTTGAGGCCGAGGGCAAGATTGTCGCGCCCGGATTCGTCGACCTACACACCCACTACGACGCGCAAATCCAGTGGGATCCGTACTGCACGATCTCGGGCTGGCACGGCGTCACTTCGGTCGTGCTGGGCAACTGCGGCTTCGGCTTCGCTCCGGTGCGGCCGGAGGAGCGCGACCGCGCGATGCTGACCATGTCTCGGACCGAGGCGATTCCCTTCGACTCGATGCGGGAAGGCATGATCTGGGACTGGATATCCTTCCCCGAGTGGCTCGAAACGCTGGACCGCATTCCCAAGGGCGTCAACTGTCTGTCCTACATGCCGATTGCGCCTTTGATGATCTGGGTCATGGGTCTCGAGGCCGCCAAGAGCCGCCGCGCCACGGACGCGGAGATCGCCGAGATGCAACGGTTGCTTCACGAAGCGATGGACGCCGGCGCTTGCGGCTGGTCGACGCAGCGGCTGGGCGAGAATTCGGTCCAGGCCGACTACGACGGCACGCCGATGGTGACCGACATCATGTCGGACAACGAGTGTCTGGCCCTGGCCGAAGTCCTCCGCGACCGCGACGAAGGCTTCATCCAGATCACCCAGGCGACCGGCGACATCAAGTCGGACCTCGCCTTTGAAGCTGAGCTCGCCCGAGTGTCAGGACGGCCGATCCTGCACAACGTGATCGCGCCCTCCAACTTCCGGCCCGACGCGCACCGCAAGTCGGTCAAGTGGCTGCAGGAGCGCAACGACGCCGGCGAGCGCATCTTCGGGCAGGCATTCACGATCCGCTCCGCGTTCGCGTACACGCTGGAGGACTGGAACCTGTACGACTCCTCGCCGGCCTGGAACTACGCCACGACCGGAACAGTCGAAGAGAAGATGCAGAAGTTCGCCGACCCCGAGGTCCGCGAGCGGCTCAAGGCTGAGATGGACGACGCGATCGAAAAGCTCGGCCAAACCCAGGCCATTGGCGGTTCGATCGAGAAGGTCATGATCCAGCACCTCGAAGCCAAGCCCGAGCTGGAGCAGTACGTCGGCCTGACGCTCGAGCAGGTCGGCGAGATGATGGACAAGCACCCCATCGATGCCATGCTCGACCTCGCGCTTGCGACCGATCTCAAGGCCGAGTTCCTGACCGAAGTCTCGTCCGAGAGCCCCGAGGCCGTGGCCGAGATCATGGATTCGCCGTACACCATCCCGGGCGTCTCCGACGGCGGCGCGCACACCAAGTTCCTCACGGCCGGCTCCTATCCCACCGACTTCCTCATGTGGATGGTCCGCGACACCAATCTGATGACCCTTGAGGAGGCTCACTACCGGCTCAGTTACCTGCCCGCCCGAGCCGCCGGCTTCCGCGAGCGAGGATCGCTGGTCGAGGGCGCGCCCGCCGATGTGGTCGTCTACGACCTCGACGAACTCAAGCTCGATCCCGAGTTCCAGGGCGAGATCGTCCACGACTTCCCCGGAGGCGAGTGGCGCCGAGTCCAGAAGCCGCACGGCTACAAGTGGATCCTCGTCAACGGCGAGGTCACGATGCAGGACGG
>DAOUKQ010000095.1:0-29654 GCA_034421135.1 Dehalococcoidia bacterium | reverse complement strand
TCGCGCTCCTCAACGATCAATCGGGCCGACTCGGAGCCGATGTCTTTGATCATGCCGAGGCCCAGGCGGGCCGCGCCATCCTCCGGAGAGCAGCGGATCTGGCTGCAGTTGATGCAGGGGTTGAGGAACGGCACGCCGAACCGGCGCGCGTCCTGTTTCAACGCCTCCAGCGGATAGAACCCCATCGGCTGTTGGTTGAGCAACGAGACGAAGAACTCCAGTGGGTAGTAACACTTGAGCCAGGCGGCCTGGTAGGCGGTGATCGCAAAGGCGTGCGAGTGCGACTCGGGGAACATGTAGTGCCCGTTGATCTTGGCGAAGATGCGCTCGGCGGTATCCGCCGGCACACCGTTGGCCTGCGCCCCCTCAAGGAAGCGTTTGCGGTGCATCGCGATCAGGTGCGCGTTGTTGGGCTTGGCGAACGCGCGTCTGACCTCGTCCGCCTGAGCCCCCGTCATCCCGGCGACGTCCATGATCAGTTGGACGACCTGCTCCTGCCAGACGATGATCCCGTAGCCGCGCTTCAGTGCGCGCTCCTCCAGCGGGTGGTCGTACTCCCACTCGGCGCCGTGTCGGTAGCGCTCGACGAACTGGCTGACGGCGCTGCCCTGGGTGCCCACGCCGGGCCGGATCAGCGCGACCTGGTAGGCCAGATCCCGCAGGTTGCGCGACTTGAGTCGCTGACCCATCTTGAGCTGGGCCGGCGACTGGAGCAGGAAAACACCCTTCGCCCGGCCCTCGTTAATCAGGTCGTAGACTTCATCGTCCTCGGGACTGATTCGGCTCAGGTCGGGCCGCTCGCCCTCACGCTGCTCGATCAGGTCCAGCGCTTCCTCGAGCTGGTCGAGCACCGGCAACGAGAGCAGGTCGATCTTGGCGAAGTTGGCGTCCGCCACGCTGTCCTTGTTCCAGTCCATGATGTAGCGACCGGCGATCGCCCCGGCCCGCACCGGGACCAGCTCGGGGATCGGCGAACTGCTCAGGATCATCCCGCCTACGTGCTGGCTCAATCCGCGTGGCGCCTCCATCAGTTGCGGCGCGAGCGAGATCAAGTCTCGCCAACCATAGGCCTCGACCTTCTCGCGGAACGCGGGCAACTGCTCCATCTCCTCGCGCAGGCGCGCGCCCTCATGCGAGTGAATCTGCTTCGACAACAGCCGCAAATCGTCCGCTGGCAGGCCCAGCGCCTTGCCCAGGTCCTGGATCGCGCCCTTCAGCGAGTAGGTCGAGATCGCCCCGGCCAGGACGGCGTAGCTGGGACCAAAATGTTCATGCACTCGCCGGATCAGTTCCTCGCGCAGTTCGCGGGGGAAGTCGAGGTCAATATCCGGCAGCGAAGTCATGTCGTCCGGCAGGAAGCGCTCCAACGAGAGATTCCACTTGAGCGGATCGATGTGGCTGATTCCGATCAGATAGCCGACCAGCAGCGCGACCGAAGAACCGCGACCGCGTCCGGGCGGGCGCTGCTCGAGCGGCGTCTCCGGTTCGATCAGGCCGCGCTCCTCCATGATGCCCCGGGCCAGTTGCACGATCTCGCGGTAGAGCAACAGGAAACCGGCCAGGTCGTGTCGCTGGATCAGGCGGAACTCTTCGTCCAGACGTCGCTTGACCTCCTCGGTGACAAAGCCGTAGCGCCGCGCAGCGGCTTCCTCGCAGAGACGCCGGAGGTATGTCTCGGGCACGTAGCTCGCCGGTACCGGCGGATCAGGCAGGGTGTAACCGAGGTCGGTGTCGAGATTGAAAGAGCACTGCTCGGAGATTCGTTGGGTATTGCAGAGCGCTTCGGGGAGGTCGGCGAAGATCTGCGCCATCTCCGCTTCTGACTTGAGGTGCAGATGGTGGTTCGGGTGGAGATGGCGCAGCGCCTGATCGAGCGTGGTGTTGTGTTTCGCGGCGACCAGCGCCTGTTGCAGGCGGTGGCGCTCAGGCGCGTGGTAGTGCGCGTCATTCGTGGCTACGAGATGCGCGCCAACCTCACGGCCCAGCGAGACCAATTCGCGATTCCGCTCGCTGTCGCCGCGCAGGAGGTTCTGCTGCAGCTCGACGTAGACCGAGTCCGCGCCGTACCACTCCCGATAGCTCCCAAGTAAGGCGCGTGCTTCTGCGCGGCATCCCTCCAGGACGAGCCGTGCGAGCGGTCCGTCGCGGCCGCCGCTGAGCAGGACGAGACCTTCGGCGTGAGCGGCCAAGTGCACAGGATCGAGTTTCGGTTCGCGTCGATCGACCTCGTTGGCCAGCGTGAACAGGCGCGAGAGGTTGGCATAACCTGCGCGTGTTTTGGTCAGCAAGACGAGGCGGGAACCGTCCATCAGGGTGAGTTCGCCGCCCGTGATCGGCTGGACCTCGAGGCTGTTGGCCAACCGCGCGAACTCCAGCGCGCCGCAGAGGTTGGTATCGGTCAGAGCGAGCGCCGGCATCCCGAACTCGGTCGCCTGCGTGAGGAGTTCGTGGACATGAGACGCGCCCAGGCCGAAAGAGAAAAAGCTCTTCGCGTGCAGCTCGACGTAGGTCATGCCGCCACGCCCTGCCGGTACCAGCAGTCTTCGCGCTGGTCGCGAAAGAGCGTGAGCTGGCTCCCATCCGCCTGGCTGACCCGGTAGTAGGAGCGCGTCACGGGCGTTGGTCTCCACCAGAGATCGAAGATCCATTGGTCCTCGATCCGCGTCACCTCGCGCCAGCGCTCACCGATCCGAACCGCGCGTGGTTCCCGCGCAGGCCCCTCGCGGACTGCGACGTTATCCGGCATCGTCAACGGTTGCATGCCGTCGTCGGCCGACGGATCGATCGAGACCTGTACCGTGCGCTGCTCCGGGACGGGATGCCAGGGCGCGACCTCGACCAGGCGCCGGAGCGAGCGCTTGCCGTTCAGCCGCGTCTGTAGCTGCCGCTCCGTCTCCAGCAAACGCTGCTCGCGGTCGTGGCGCAGATCGGGAAAGAAGGAAGCCTGCACCCCAGCCGCGCCGCTGAGGTTGGTCAGCGTGAGCGTCATCGCTTCGACCGGCGCTCGCGGGTGCTCAGTTTCCAGCCGCGCCTTGATGATTTCGGCGGCCCGCCGCCAGTGGCCGACGCGATTCTTGAAATGGAAGACTCGCTCCCAGGACGGCGCATCTTCGAGCTCGCAGGCCAGCGTCGCGGTCCCCGCGTAACGACCCTGCATTCGCGGCTGCGCGTAGGCGCGCTGGAGCAAGGTCTCCACCGCCGCCCGGAGGAGCTCAAGTGAGGTCGACTCGACGGGCAGCGAGAGCGTCTCCGTAATCGGCTCCGTGTGCGCCCGGGGCCGCAGCGGACGCTCGTCGATCCCGTTGGCCAGCTCCCAGACGCGACGCCCTTCGTGTCCGAAGCGGTCGAGCAACGCTTGCGGCTCCTGCGAGGCAACGGCGCCCATTGTCTCGAGTCCAAACCGGCGCAGATCCTCCTTCAATTCGGACGCACAGGGCAACAGGTTGATCGAGTGCGGTGCGAGAAACGCAGCCGAGTCGCTGGGAACCGTGGTGACATGCGCGAGACCTCGTACCCGGGCCGCCACAAGAGAGGTGAACTTGTTCGGTCCCAGCCCGAGCCGCGGGTTCAGGTGCTCGGGTGCGGCTCGTAACAGCGCCTCATGTAACTCCGCCTCGCCGCCGTGCATCGTCGCCAGCCCGTCCAAGCCCACATAGGCGACGCCTAACTCCGCGCCCTCCACCTGGTCGCTGACGCTGTCGAGCGCCCTGAGCATCTGCTCGAACGCTTGGCGATAGTAGGGTTCATCTGCCTCTAGGGCTATGGCCTCGGACTGCAACGAGAGTGCTTGTCTCAGGGTCTTCCCCAACATCAAGCTGGAAGCTGCCGGCAGACGATCGACGACCACTGCCCGACCACCCGAGCGATCCACGATCACACCCACGCGATCTACCAGCTCCGGCCGCCGTGCCAACTCCAGGCGGGCGCGGAAGTGACTCACTGCCAGACAGACGATTCGCGGCATGATTCTCATATCCACTACATGCGAAGACATTATATGAAACGTTAGTTCGTTTCGGTAATACATAATGCGCCTGCTGAAACATCGGTCCGCTCTAGTGGGTCGCCCGCATCGGCGCCGAAACCGCGAACGTCGCCGATAACCTCCACCCCGCCCCAAGCCCCGACCGGTATCCTGATCTTCTGAGTTGCTGGAGGTGTGCCATGCCGGTTGAGTTCCTGGGGATGATTGGCGTCAAGCCGTCCGAGTCGAATGCTGCGATGCACATTATTGGCGGGGGGATTGACCATGACTACCTCTGTCGATTCACGAGGGCGCATGAGGACTCCGACTTTGACGGGGTGCTGGTGGGCTACACCTCGGCCTCGGCCGATGGATTGCATGTGGCGCAGGCGGCGGCGGCTTGCTCGGAGCGGATCAAGTTCCTGATTGCGCACCGACCCGGATTCGTCGCGCCGACGCTGGCGGCTCGCAAGTTCTCGACGCTCGATTTCTTCACCGGCGGGCGCGTCTCGGTCCACATCATCACCGGCGGACACGACACCGAGCAGCAGCGCGACGGCGACTGGAAGGGCCACGACGAGCGCTACCGCCGCACCGACGAGTACCTGTCCGTCATGCGCCGCACCTGGGAGCACGACGCCCACGGACGTGAGCCGTTTGACTTCGAGGGCGAGTTCTACCAGGTCGTGGGGCAGAACCCCGAGGTCACGCCGATCCAGCCGGGCGGCATCCCGCTCTACTTCGGCGGCGCGTCCGACATCGCCTTCGACATCGGCGTCAAGCACGCCGATGTCTACATGATGTGGGGCGAACCGCGCGCCTCGATTGCATCGACCATTGAGCGGGTCCAGGAGGGCGCCGCCAGGCACGGTCGCAAACCGCGACTCTCGGTCTCCTTCCGTCCGATCATCGCGCCGACCGAGGATCAGGCCTGGAACAAGGCGCACAGCTACCTGGCCGCCGTGCAGAAGCTGTCCAAGCAGCCGCTCGACTTCCGGCCGCAATCGCGCGGCTCGCAGCGACTGCTCGAGTTCGCCGCACAGGGCGAGATTCACGACGAGCGGCTCTGGATGCCGATCGCGGGCGCAACCGGCGCCGCCGGCAACAGCACCGCGCTGGTCGGCACCCCCGAGCAGGTCGCAGAAGTCCTGCTCAAGTACATCGACCTCGGCGTCTCGACAATCCTGATCCGAGGCTTCGAGCCGCTGCCCGACGCCATTGACTACGGCCGCGAGCTGATCCCAATGGTCAAGCAGGAAGTCGCCCGCCGCGAGGCCGCCGCCGAGCGTCAAACCGCCGCAGTCGCAGACTGACTGGATCGACCATGAACGACGCCGAACGCCGCATCCGCGCCTACGAAGAGTTGGGCATCCACCGCACCGGTCGGACGGCCGACAACCACACCACGTTCTGGATGACGGAGGAGCTGTTCAAGCTCGGCGTCGACGCCGATTGGCAGACCTGGCGCTTCCCCCGCGTCGAGATTCACGACGCGTCGATCCGCTTCGGCGGCTGGGACATCCCCGCCGTCCCGACCTACGACTGCGCCTTCACCGACCATCGCGGCGTGACTGGCGTCCTGCGCAAGGACAACGGCCCCGGCATCGCCGTCTGGGAGTTCGCGCACGACGATCAGGAGCGCATGGCCCCGGGCATCTACAGCTCGTTCGAGCTCGCCCGCCAGGACGGCGCGGACGGGATCATCCTGGTCATGGGCGATCCCGACGGCGAAATCGTCCTGCGCAACGCCGAGCGCCCGCTCGACCCGATCGAGTTGCCCGTGCTCCAGGTCGCGCCGATGGATGCCGAACCGATCCTTGACGCCATCGGGTCCGAGGCGACCATGATCGTCGACGGGGGCCGAGTCGACGCGCCCGCGGACAACGTCGTCGCCTCCATCCCCGGCGCGGATCCCAGCGCCGCGCCGGTCGTGCTGATGACGCCCAAGTCAGGCTGGTACACCTGCGCCGCCGAGCGCGGCGGCGGCATCGCCATCTGGATGGAAGTCGCCGGACGCATCGCCGCCGCCCCCGGCCGTCGGACGCTCAACCTCGTCGCCTCCAGCGGCCACGAGTTGCACCACCTGGGACTCGAGTACTACATCCGAGGGCTCGGCGAAGCGGCCCACGATGTCCACGCCTGGATGCACCTGGGCGCGTCGATCGGATCGAAGAACGGCCAGCCCCGCTTCGCCGCCTCCGACGACGAACTCTTCAACGTCACCGCCGACGCCCTGCGGCAGCACGGCCTGGACCGCGAACCGTTCCCGGTCGGAAACTCCGGCTTCGGCGAGGCACGCAACATCGGCGAGATCGGAGGCCGCTTCGCCTCCTTCCTCGGCGGTCACCCCTACTTCCACAGCCCGCAAGACACCTACGACCGCTGCATCGACCCGGAGTCGCTAGCGAAGCACACCGACGCCGCCGAGCAGATCGTCAGGCACATGCTGAGCTAAAGCTCCGTCATTCCTGCGCCCCCGACCTACACACGCCCGATGCCAAGACAACCCGCCGTCTACATGCTGATCAACCGACCGCCATTCGGCCCGATCTACACAGGCGTCACCGCTGATCTTCCACAGCGAGCCCACCAGCACAAGCTGCGCAGAGGAAGTCAGTTCGCGAGCAAGTACAACATCACCCGACTGGTCTGGTACGAACTGCACGACACGATGGAGGAGGCGATTCTGAAAGAGAAGCGGCTCAAGCGCTGGAAACGGGAGTGGAAACTGAGGGAGATTCGCGAGTTGAATCCGACCTTGCGGGACCTGTACGAAGACCTAGCCTGAGCAAGAGCGCGCCAGAGTCTCCGACGTGAGCTCCCGTCACGTCCGCGCCTCCTCCGTCATTCCTGCCCCCCCCCCTTCCGTCATTCCTGCGACCCCTTCCGTCATTCCTGCGGAGGCAGGAATCACGAACCGCGACACTTTGATCGCAGGACGACACATCGACGTACCTCGGAGGTTGGAACGCAGAGCGCGAGCGGGATCGGCTGGCGACGGTCAGAGGTACGTCGGGGGATGGTGCCGCGAGTGGAGTTGGGAGGTTCGTGGTTCCTGCCTGCGCAGGAACGACGGAGGAGGGGGACCGGATCTGGTGGCGACGGTCAGAGGTACGTCGGGGGATGGTGCCGCGAGTGGAGTTGGGAGGTTCGTGGTTCCTGCCTCCGCAGGAACGACGGAGGAGGGGGACCGGATCGGGTGGCGACGGTCAGAGGTACGTCGGGGGATGGTGCCGCGAATGGAGTTGGGAGGTTCGTGGTTCCTGCCTGCGCAGGAACGACGGAGGAGGGGGACCGGATCGGCTGGCGACGGTCAGAGGTACGTCGAGGGCTTGTGCTGCGAAAGGAGTTGGGAGGTTCGTGGTTCCTGCCTGCGCAGGAGTGACGGAAGGGGTCGCAGGAACGACGGGAGATAGTCAGACAACCCCACTTCGCCGCAGCCGCGCCAACGCCGACCTGCCAACTCCAACCTCCGACAGCACCTCGTCGGTATGCTCTCCGAGGAGCGGCGCCCGACGCCGGATCGCCCAGGGACTCTCGCTCAGCTTGTACGGCGCGCCGGGCAGTCGGATCGGCTCCTCGAACTCGGGATGCTCGACCTCGGCCCAGAAATCCCTCGCCTGGAGATGCTCCGACTCGGCCACTTCGCCGATCGTGTGCACGGGTTGGAAGGAGATGTGATTCTCGCCGAAGAGTTGCATCAGTTCGGACTTGGTGCGCTCGGCCATCCAGGGATGCCAGAAGGCGTCGATTTCGTCGGCGTGCTGGAAGGCGAGCCAGCGGTTTTGCAGGCGTTCGTCGTGCTGCCAGTCGGGATCGCCCATGAGCTCCATGAACCGATTCCACTGGCTGTCGACCATCGTGATCACTTCGTAGTAGCCGTCTTTGACCGGTGCGACCTGCCAGGGATAGAAGGCGTTCATGTGCGTACCGGCGCGACCTCGCGACTGACCGGTGAAGACGAACGGCGCGACGCCGGCGCCGGCCATCACGTTGCTGATGATGTCGACGATCGACAGCCAGGCGTGCTGGCCCACTCCGCTCTCGCGCGTCGCGCGACGAGCCAGCAATGCCGAGATCGCCGCGTGGATGCCGCCCTGGAACTGCGGCGCGTCGTACGGCAGGCCGAGCGGCGCTCGATCGGGGTCGCCAATCCGGTAGGAGATCCCGCTGGCCAGCGACGCGATCAGCGACTCCGATTGCCAGCCCTCCCGCTGCGTGTCGATGCCGAAGACGGTGATCGTGACCTGATTCAACTCCGGCGCGTCTGCGGAGAGGTCGTCCCAGGTCAGACCCAGCCGGCGCTGCTCGGCGATATGCCGCGACGTGATCACGACACCGGCGCGCTGGGCCAGGTCGCGGAACAGTCTGCGGCCTGCGGCGCATTCGAGGTCCAGCGTCACGCTGCGCTTGTTGGTGTCGAGGAACAGATGCAGGCCGCTGCGCTCGCGGCCGGGCAGATCAGAGGGAAAGGGCGGCTGGCGTCGCACGTGGTCGCCGGCCGGCGCTTCGATCTTGATCACGTCGGCGCCGAGGTCGGCGAGCAGCTTGCCCGCGTAGGATGCCGCGATCCCACCGCCGTCCTCGATCACACGCATCCCGCTGAGCGCGGCTTCTCCGGCGACCTGGGTACTCCGCTGCGGATTGGTTGTCATCTGCAAGAGAGTAGACGCTAGCCTCAGTGCAGTCTGCTACGACCTGCTAGGAGCGATCTGGAGGTGCTGCATGGAAGATCTGAGCGGCAAGGTGGCGCTGGTGACCGGCGCAGGATCGGGTATCGGACGCGGCATCGCGCTCGCCTGCGCCGACGAAGGCATGCACGTGATCCTCGCCGATGTCCAGGAAGGGACGGCGCAAGCCGTCGCGTCCGAGGTCGAAGCGAAAGAAGTGCAGGCGCTGGCGGTTGACCTCGACGTCTCCGATACCGTCGCATACGAGTGGCTGGCCGAGCGGGTCTACGACGAGTTTGGCGAACTCAACCTGCTGATTAACAACGCCGGCGTGATGACCGCCGGTCCAGTCAGCCAGGGAACCAAGGCCGACTGGGACTGGACCTTGCGCGTCAACCTGTTTGGCGTCATCAACGGCATCAACACTTTCTTGCCGCGCATGCGAGCGCAGGACGGAGACGCGCACATCGTCAACACGGTCTCGATGGCCGGACTGCGGCTCAACGAGTTCGTACCGCTGGGCGTGTACAGCAGCAGCAAGCACGCGGCGCTCGCCTACACCGAGGCGCTGCACGACGAGTTGGCCGCGGAAGGCATTGGCGTGTCCGCACTCTGTCCGGGTGGCGTCAACACGCTGATCGGTATGGCGGAACGCAATCGTCCCAACGAGTACGGCGGTCCCAGCGACGAGCCCGCGCGTGGATTCAGTGCGGGAATGATGTCGCAGCAAATGGACCCCGAAGATGTTGGCCGCATCGTCCTCCGAGGCGTCAAGGCCAACCGTCGCCTGATCTTTTCGCATCCCGAGCTACGCGATCAGGTCGAGCGCCGCTACCAGCGAATCATGGAAGACTTCGACTTCTTCGCCAACGACTGAACCTCGATGCCCTCTCCCCGAGGGAGAGGGTGAGGGCCGACCGACCGTTGCGCTTGAAGCAGCGAGATACCCGCAGCAAACGCGGGTATGACCGTAGAACCTAGGAGTGACAGGTGAGCACCGAACACACTTCCCACAACGACATCCTGCCCGAGCCCGAGGTGGTCGAGGTTTCTGAGGGCATCTTCGCCTACATTCAGCACGACGGCTCGTGGTGTCTGAACAATCCGGCCTTCATCGATGTCGGCGATCAAGTGATCGCGATCGACGCCTGTGCGACCGAGCGGCGCACTCGAGCCTTCCGCGACGCGATTTCGAGCCTCTCGGCCAATCCGGTGCGGACGCTGGTCAACACGCACAGCCACTTCGATCACACCTTCGGCAACTACCTCTTCTCCGACGAGGCGATGATCGTCGGGCACCGCCGCTGCCGCGAGGAGGTCCTGCGCGACGCGCCCGAGTTGCCTGCACGCGCGCCACAGATGTTCCCCGGCGTGGAATGGGGCGAGTTTCGGCCGGCCGCGCCCAATGTCGTCTTCGACGACGCGATGACCCTATACGCCGGAGACCTTGAGCTGCAACTGATCTACGTCTCGCCGGCGCACACGATGACCGACGCCGTCGTCTGGATTCCCGAGCGGAAGGTGCTGATCGCCGGCGACATTGTCTTCAACCAGGGCACGCCGTTTTCGCTGATGGGTTCGGTCGCCGGATGGCGCTCGGCGCTGGTCCGCCTCAAGGAGCTGCCGATCGAGACGATCATTCCGGGCCACGGTCCGGTCGCTGACGCGTCGGTGCTGGACGAGGTGGATGCCTACCTGGAGTTCGTCCAGACCTCGGCGAACGCCGGTTTCGAGGCCGGGGCCGATCCGCTCGCGGTCGCGCGAGACCTCGATCTGGGTCGCTTCGGCGAATGGACCGACACCGAGCGGATCGTCGGCAACCTGCACCGCGCCTACAGCGAAGCGCGAGGCGAGGAATGGGGCGCCGAGATCGACATGCTCGCCGCCATGGGTCAGATGCTCGAGTACAACGGAGGCCAGCCGCTCCGCTGTCTGGCGTAGCGGCGGTACAGGAGTCCTGCGCGTAAACCCTCCGGTCCTACTCCCTCTCCCTCTGGGAGAGGGCTGGGGTGAGGGTCCGGCCGCCGCTCGTTATCTGGTCGTGGGGCCTGCCTGTGTCGCGGAGGGCCCTCACCCTAACCCCCCTGCCTTCGCAGGGGCAGGCTTCTCCCGCCGGGAGAGGGGACCAGAGCGAGATCACGCGCAAGTCGCCGGAAGAAGCGAACAAACACCCCGAGCATTCAACGCAGCTAGACCGGGATTTTCTCTTCTTCCTCCAGCTCGACCATCCCGGCCCACTTGCGCAGTTGCTCGTTGAGGCGGCCTTCACGATCGCCGAGGTGGCACTGGCGGAGGTAGCCGAGGTAGGTCTCGATCTGCTCCCGGCGTAGCTCGGCGACATCGGCCATCGCCTCTTCCGCCCCCTCGCGGCCATCGCCCATGATCACGGCGAGCGCGCTGTAGAGCGTGTCGTCGCCGTCTTGCGCGAGATACCACTCGGCCTTGTTCATGTAGCGATGAATCTCCTCGCGACGCACTGGCTCCTTGAGCATCAGGTAACGCATGTGGTCGATGAAGTACGTGAGATGCCGCTCGATGTCCTGCTCGCAGAGTTGGTAGATCCTGCGCTCTGCGTCGGTCTGGGCGAGCTGTTCGCCGTGACGCAGCAGCGTGAGCAGCATCGAGTCGTGCATGATCGAAGCGACCACGAACTCCGAGAAGGTGTAGCTCTGGGTCAGCGGCAGGAACTTCCAGTTGCGTCCACCGCGACCCATACCGCCGCCGTTGGCCAACGCGCGCTTACGCCAGACCTCGAACAGCCGCGCCGCATCGAACACCACTGTGCCCAGGAACAGCTTGACTTCGATGTAGCCGTAGGAGATCTCCTGCAGCCAGCGACCGGTGGTCTGCGCTTTGGTCCAGCCGTACTCCGACATCATCGTCGCGATCTGGCAGACGGCGCGCTCCAGGTCGGCGCCGACCGGTTCCAGCGAATCCCAGGGGATGTCGGACGACGAGTTCCAGCGATCGGCGATGGCGTCCTCGTACAACTCGGCGCACAGGTCCGACCAGACCTCGGCCTTGTTGAAGATTGAGTAGCCCATCTGCTCGGTGCGCGTGTCGGGTACTGCGCCACGGGGAATCTCGGTGTTGTTGGTCCAGACTTCAGGCACCTCGCCGTAGACGTCGACGTTGAGCATCTGGAACCGCAAGCCGCCGTTTTCCTCGGTGGCCTGCTCCTTGGCTTTGACCCCCCAGTGCACGGGAATGTCCAGCCAGGTAGAAGGCAGCCCTGACTCTTCCAGTCGCTCCTTCGCGGCGGCAATGACATCGTTATCGGGCATCCGGTCGCCTCCCAATCTCCATGGCTGGTCGATACGCGTAAGGGCGACCACAAGGGTCGCCCCTACATCTGTCGCGGTGGCGCAGTCCCGCTTAGTTCTCGTCAAGCGCGCCCGCCAGCGCCGGATGGAGCCGGCCTGATTCGAGGCGGCCGCTGAGGCCCGCCACGTCGAGCCGGTGCAGATACTCGAGCACCTGCTTGCGGCGGACATGCCAGAACAGCCGCCAGCCCTCGTCGACGTCGCCGTCGCCGAGCAGGTAGACCAGTGCGCCGGCGAGACCGGGATTGGCCTGGTCGGGGTCGACCAGGGTGTCCTCGAACATGTCCAGCGTCCAGTGAACTTCCTCGGCCTTGTCCGGCTCGTACTCCAGCGTGTACTTCAGGTGGGTGACGCCGTAGGCGACGTGACGCGATTCGTCCTGCGCAGCCAGGCGGAAGATGCGCTTCTCGGCCTCGTTGTGCGCGATCAGCTCGCCCAGGCGGAAGAGCGACTGGACGAAACCCTCGCCCAGGATGTGCAGCATCGAGGACATCTGAGTGAAGTCCTCGGCTTCGAGAATCTGACGCAGTCCACCGCCGCCGCCCTGGAGCAGCAGTCCGCCGCCGTTGGCGAGGGCGCGCTTGCGGAAGACATCGGTGTGACGCGCTTCGTCCATCACCTGCGACATCAGGAAGAGTCCCGACTCGAAGTGGTCGGCGGCGATGCGCGGCAGCCACTTGCCGGGCACATCGCCGGCGATGAACTCGACCTCGGTCAGCGACGTGCAAAGCTGGACCATCGCCCGCTCGATGTCCTCGGGCAGCTCGTCCAGCGTGTCCCAGGGGATGTCGGTCGCCGATGACCACTGTCGCGAGACCGCCTCGTCGTAGAGCAGCGCGGCCGAGTCGGAGAAGGTCTCGGTGGCGTCGCCCAGCACCCACGGGGTCATGCGCGGCGTCGCGCCCTCGGCCGGCGCCGCGCCTCGCGGTCGGGCCGAGCTGTCGTCGCTCACGGCTGGGATCTCGCCGTAGATCGTCTTGTTGATCTGCTGCAGAGTCAGGCCCTTGCGACCCGGTTCCGACGAGACACCCCACTCGGTGTCCAGGTTGAGCCAGGAGAGGTCCAAGTCGGGCGCCTCCGGTTCCATCTGGAGTTCGTCAAGTTTGTCTACGGTCACCATCGTCGGGCTCCTCAAGCAATCGCGGGCCGTCCCGCACGGGCATCGGTATACACCGATACAGGCTAGAGCCTTGACCAGAAGATGTCGAGGTGGGTGAACGTGACCAAGCGAGGGCAAACAGAGACTGTTGGTCAGTTCTCCGTCCGATACAGGAAGCGGATATCCCACAGACCGTGGAGCGTCGGCGTGACATTGTCGAAGACGTTGCGGACTGCTGACAGTCGCTCGGGGTGGGACGTGTAGATCACGGGCAGGTTCTCCGCCACGATTTCCTGCGCGCGGTGGTACAGGGCAAGTCGCCGCTCCCGATCCAGCTCCTGGCTGCCGCGGACGTAGAGCTCATCAATCTCCGCCTCCCAGGCCGTCGCCGGTTCGGGCTGGTTGGGATACCAGAGATGCAGGTTCTCGCTGCTGTGCCAGATCACGATGCCGCCGTACGGATCCGGACCTCCGGTGAAGCCGATCACGATTGCGTCCCAGTCGTACGTCGTCGTGAGCTGGGAGACCAAATCGCCGAAATCGACTACTTGGAAGTCGACGTTGAGGCCGAGCTCCAACATGCCTTCGTGGATGATGCCGGTGACCTGTTCGCGAACGGTGTTGCCCTCGTTCGTCGCCATCGTGAAGGCGATCTCATTGCCGCGATCGTCCTCGCGGTAGCCGTTGCCGTCCCGATCGGTCCAGCCCAGCTCATCCAGGATCTGACCGGCCCGCACCAGGTCGAACTCGTACCTCGTGACGTTCGGGTTGTGGAAATCGCCGCTTGCCGGACTGATCGGCGACCACTGCGGGTAGCCCAGGCCGTGCTGGACCTGATCGATGATCGTGTCCTTGTCGACCACGTGCGCGATCGCGCGGCGGAACTGCGCGTTGGTGAACCAGTGCAGACGGTCTTCCGTCACGTATGGCTCGCCGGTCTCCGGATCGCTGCCGCGATTCTGGTTGAAGGTCACGAAGACCGATCCGAAGTTCGGTCCCCGACGATGAATGGTGAAGTTTTCGTCGTCCTGCAGCAGTGAGAGATCCTCGTACTCCGATCCGAGCACGCCGTGCACATCCGTCAGACCCGAGCGGAACGCTTCCAGTTCGTCCGCGAGCTCGGGCACGATCACCTGCACCACGCGGTCGAGATAAGGAAGCCGATTACCGTCGGCGTCGGTCATCCAGTAGTCGGGATTACGGCGAAAGGTGACTCGCGCCTCGGGAATGTACTGCTCGATCAGGTACGGTCCCGTGCCGATGATCTCCGACGGCTCCGTCTCGATGCCCCAGACCTCGGTGAAGGTCCCGTCGTCGACAAATGGCTGTAGCACGTGCTGCGGATAGATCGCGGTCGCCATCGAGCGCAGGAACGGGGCAAATGAGACCGGCAGCGCGAACTGGACCGTGTATTCGTCGATCACCTCGACGGACATCGGGGCCGCCTGCCAGTCGCCGTCCTCGTCGAGCAGGCGGAAGGTGAAGGCGGCCCGGGTCGATGTGGGGATGTCTTCGTTGTAGATGATGTCGCTGAAGGTGAACTCGACATCCTCGGCCGTGAACGGCTCGCCGTCGTGCCAGCGGACGTCCCGGCGCAGGAAGAAGGTCCAGGTCAGGCCGTCGGCGGACACGTCCCACGACTCGGCCAGATTCGGCTGCGGCTCGCCGCTCAGCCAGGAGATGTCGGTCAAGCCCTCGAACAGGTAACTCAGCACGCCGGTGGAGCCCGCGTCATTGGCCATCGCCAGGTTGAAAGTCAGCGGTTCGGCAATCGTCGCGAAGGTCAGTTCGCCGCCGTACGCGCCAATCGCATACTCGAAGGCGTCGGCATTGGCCACCAACGCCGATACCGTGTCGGACGGCGCTTCCGTCGTGGCCTCCGGTACTGAGGGAATCTCGTCACTGCAGGCCAGCAGCATCAAGGCGAACGCGATCGTCGCCGCCAGCAATTGTCTCATGACCGACCTCGCTCGATGCTCAACTCCCGCGAAGCCTATCAACGACGCTGGGCCAGGCCCTTGTCCGCACATCCGAGATTGCCTGACGCACAGCGTCTCGGAGCCGGAATATCGGTCGCCGCCTCGTCCGTCCGACTCAGATCATGCACGCTCCGCAGAGCCTCGTGCGACGATCTGGACGCTCATGGCGACCGCTGCATCACCACGCGACAGGCTCTCGACCTCGCCGGCCTGTAAAAAAGGCGTAACGACAGTCTGATTTGAAAATAACGATGTGTTGACTGAACAGGACACTTCAGTAATCTCTCCTCCATGTGGACAATCTGCGACCAGATAGCAGGACGGTTGACGCGTTCGCCGGCGACGCTGCTGATCGCCGTGGTCGCCGGTCTGATCGCGTCGTTTGCTCTCACGGACACCGGGTCTGCCGGCCTCGAGACCGGAGACTGCCTGGTCACCGGCGAAACGAGCCTCAATCCAGCGGTTGAGGGGGTACACAACCTTCGCGAGGGAGAGATCCCAACCTCAAGAGACCTGCCTCAGCCGACCAACCTGACCGCCATCGCCGCCAACGCCTTCAACATCACGGTCACATGGACGCCGTCGGAAGGCGCCGAGTACTACGAGGTGCGCTGGTTCCGGCTCAGAGATCACGGCATCAACTTCGGGAGCATCGAGTGCACATCCGGTCTGACGATGCACACGTTCCGCGGGCTCAAGCCGGATCACGAGTGGCACGAGCTGCGCATCCGCGCCCGCGCCGGGGCGCGAGCGTCTCGATGGACAATCCTGTACCCGACTACCACGCCGTCGCTGTCGGTATTCGCGTTTCCGCGAGCCAGCACCCAGATCACCGACTGCGCAGCCGGCGCACCCGTTGGTCCGATTCAGTACACCCTCAAGCGCGGCACGGCTCCGTTCACCATCACGGCGGGCGGCACGCCGATCAGTCGCAATGCGCGCGAGGGAAGCATCAACGCCGTCTGTCCTTCCGAACAAGGTGTACAGCTCATCGAACTCCGCGCCACCGATAGCTCCACGCCGCCGCAGTCGGTCAGCGCCTGGGTCGAGATCAGAGTCGGCCCCGGTAGCGACTCCGTCGGATCCGGCGACGATTCGCCGGACGACGATGGTGTCGACGATCCGCCGCCGCCTCCCCCTCCTCCACCCCCGCCACCGCTGACCCTGTCCACATCGCTCAGTTCGCTGACCTGCGACGTCGGACAACAGGTCCGCGTCGACTGGGAAGTGCAGGGCGGGACCCAGCCTTACGCGATCAGCGTCGACGGCGGTCAGTCGAACACGATCGCCTGCACCTCGCGAAGCGGCAGCCAGCAGATCGTGGTAGAGGCCCAGGATTCGGCCGACGATCCTCAGGTGCAACGAACAGTGCTCACGCTGGTCGTCAACGTTCCCGACTACAGCTTCACCGGTCGCGCGCGCGCTCGGCTGCGAGCTTCCGGCCGGGTCGAGCTCTGCTTCCAGACGCAGGGCGGCGATTGCATCCTGCCCGACCACCGTTTCGCCACGCCGGGAAGCATGATTGCGGGACGCTGGTACGGCACGGGAGACGTCACCGACGGCGATCGCACGCTGGGCGTGATCATGGTTCGCCGCTCCGTCGGCGCATCGACGATCGAGGTCTGCTTCAAGCCGCAAGGCCAGAACCGCGACTGCGACCGGACGCCCAACCACTTCCCCTGGTCCTCGGCGACCGTCGACGCCTGGCGTTCAGCCGGATGGGGCGCCTACACCCTGCCCGGCCAGGTCGCCGACATCGGCCTGCTGAGCCCCGCACTCAGCAACGAGCCATCGACCGCCGGTTCCGACGGCGGCTCAATGGCCGCAGGCGGCTAATCCCACGCCGTCACCGGTTACCCTGTGCCGAAACCCCGTCACTCCCAGTGGAGAGTTGCCCCATGTCCCTTCCAACCTTCGAGAATGTGCTGCTCGATCGCACCGGCACCGACGACCGTATCGGCGTCCTCACGCTCAACCGGCCCGAGAAGATGAATGCGCTCTCGCAGGAGCTGATCTACGACTTCCGCGATGCCTGCGAGTACTTCGAAGCCGACGACGATGTCCGCGTGATCATCGTCAAGGGTGCCGGCCGAACCTTCTCGGCGGGCTACGACCTGACCCCGGCCGGCGGCTACGGCGCCGACGCCGTGCACAAGCGATTCCGCACCGTCGACGACGACGGCAACCGCCTGATCATGGGCATCCGCGGCGGCATGGCTCGCGTCACCGACATCTGGATGTACTTCTGGAACATGCAGAAGGTGACCATCGCGCAGCTCCACGGCTACGCCATCGCGGGCGGCTTCGAACTCTCGATGATGGCCGACCTCGTCGTCGCCGCCGAGGACACGCAGATCGGTCACCCCGGTCTGCGCTTCGCCGGCTCACGCACCTCGGCCATCCTGCCCTTGCTGACCAACATGCGCAAAGCCAAGGAGCTGTTCTACACCGGCGACCCAATCCGCGCGACCGAGGCCGCCGAGCTCAACCTGATCAACTACGCCGTCCCGCGCGACGAGCTGGAAGAAAAGACCCTCGCCCTCGCCGAGCGCGTCTCCAATCTGCCCGCCGACCATCTCGCCCAGCTCAAGGTCCACGTCAACCGCTTCTACGAGAACATGGGCATCTACTCCTCGTTGCGCAGTAGCACCGACCTCGACGCCGTCGGCACCTTCACCAGCCAGCACTACGAGTGGTCGAGGAGAATGCGGGACGAAGGCCTCAAGGGAGCCCTCGCCTGGAGAGACGGCCCCTTCGGCGACTACTCCCAGGCCCCGCGCAACCGCTAGCAGCTCCAGTCCCCGCTTCCCGCGGGGACCCGCTCAGTAGCCGCCGAGACGCCGGATGTAGGGGCGGCCCTTGTGGCCGCCCGCGCTCACGTCGGACGGCATCACGGAGGGCGACCACAAGGGTCGCCCGTACACGGAACGTGCAATGCCCACCTTCATTGGCCTCGACCTCGCCTGGACCACCAGGAACGAAAGCGGCATCTGCTGGCTCGAAGGCGACTCTCGAGAGAATCTGCGCTGCACACGGCTGGAGACGAAGCCTTGCGAGACAGCCGCGCTGGCAGACGAAGTAGTTGCTGCGCGTCCGGAGGTCGCAACGATCGACGCGCCGATCCTCTACTCACCCGAGCGTTGGGCTGAGAGCGAAGTTGCACGGCGGTTCGGGCGCTACAAGATCGGCGCCCACTCGGCCCACGCCGCCTGGAGAAACGGCTACCGAGCGGGCTTCGATCTCGCGGACGCGCTCGCGCAACGCGGCTTCACTTGTGATCCGAATCCGATGCTGAGACGGGAACGACAGCATCCGGTCGCGGTCGAGGTCTTTCCGCACACGATCCACGTCATCCTGTTCGGTCTGGACGAGCGGTTGCCGTACAAGCGAAAGAAGGGTCGCGATACGCCGTTTCTGCAACGCGTGTTGCAGGAGTATCAGCGCCACTTGAAGGCATTGATCGAGCGCGAGTGTCCGCTCGTCCTGGAGCATGACGCCGTTCAGGAGGCGCTCGACCCGGCGAACGCGCGGAGCGCGCGAGGGCAATCCTTGAAACGACTTGACGACACGCTCGATGGTCTGACTTGCGCAATCTCGGCGTGGTTGATGTGGGATCGACCTGAACAGTGGGAAGTGCTCGGCGACCTGAACGGTTACATCGTCGTGCCCAGAGAACGTGGTGCAACGGTCCGAGAGTCAAAAGGCCCGTTACTCTCGGTCGAACTAGACGCGGACGACGCTGGAGCAGTCGTGGAGGCGAGACGCAACGGACTACGTCGGAAAATCCGGGTGAGACTTCAAGGCGACAATCTGTCGCGTGTGGTCACCGTCGTGGAACGCCTGGAACAGGGGCCAGGCCATTGACGGCAAGTCTCCAAAGAATGCGTGCGGAACGGTGGTCTCATGATCGATCTCGTCCGGCAGCGCATTACCGACACTCAGCAGCCGCTCACTGACCCGCGTGACCTGCGCTCGCAGCTCATCGACATCCGACGCCCGAGCCGTGATCTGACCCGGCGGACCCTTGACCACCGTTCTCCCATTCGCCGTCGCCGCGATGATCTCGGCCACATTCGGCGACGCCGTGATCACATGCCGCATCACCTCACCGATGCTCCACGAGCTCTCGTCGTCCGCGTCGCCCGACGGCTGCGGCGACCAATCCGCCTGCTCCTGGCTCACCCCCTGCAGCGCGTCGATCAACGCAAACCGAGCATGCGCCATCCGCAACCAGATCTCGTCCCAGCCCAGCGTCGCCGCCCCCTCCAGGAACTCGGCCCGCTGCCGCTCGACAAACTCCGAGGTCCTGCGCTCAGTCATCGGCTCAGTCGACCTTCCAGACTCAAACAGCGCCCAGCATCGCCACTCTACTCCGCCTCACAAAGCGGCGAGAGGTTTGACATCCAGCTCCACGGTCATCTCGATGTCGGTGCGCGTGATGATGCGGACGGCAATCCGGGCGTGCTCACGCGCCGGCCGCCGGAACGGCGCCGACCTGGTCGACTGCATCGACTCCCACAGGTCGGGATCGACTCGCTTGCCCAATCGACGACGCAGCCGATTGAACCGCTTGTCGTTGCTGCTGTTGGGTAGGTGGATGCGCCTCGCGTAGAAGGACTGGCCGTTATAGTCGGTATCAACCATCCAACAGTCGATGTCCTTCGCCTCGCCGCGCTCGACGCTGCCGGTTGCCGGGTTGTAGGTGTCGAACCCCAGCACCTCAACGGAGATGTTGCCATTGCCTTCGTCGTGTACGAGGACCTCGGGTTGGCCGATCATGACGAAGGCGTGGTCGGTCTCCTTATTCTCGAGACCGGGAATCTGGAAGTCGCGATTGGCCTGGACCTTGAGGATTTCGAGCCTGCCGCGCTGCACGCTGCCCGTGTGGACGCTGGCGTCGTAGTTGAAGGCGATCACGATCAGACGTCGCAGCCGCCGACGTTCGGCGGCCTGTTCAGCCGCCAGCTCGATGAACTCCTCGCTCGCGGTCTGGTCGTCCGGGACGATCGCGATGGCGCAGGGCGTTCGGAGGCCCTCCGCGTCGATACTGACTGCCGTATGGGTGACCAGCGCAACCTCGCCCCAGTCGGCGACATCTTCGATCATTAGGCGGTCATCGCCAGCGCGGATGCCGGAGACCTGGATCGCGTCGACCATGCGCTGGCGCGTGTCCAACTGATCTTCCTGCGGTGCGGTCACTTGGTCGGGCGCGACGTAGCGCCAGGGCGAGTGCGACTCGACAGTGAAGGGGGACGCCACGCGGACGACGCCGCGCTTTACGAGCGGCTGGTTGACGAGCAGGATCGGATCGACCTCCTGGTCGTAGGCGAGGATTGCGGCGGAAACGCGAGGAACGCGCTTATAAACAAAGCCCTTAGCCGGATCGCGTGAACCTTCACCAGATACGTTCGCAGGAGGCTTGCCTGAGAGTTGAGCCTCTTCCAGTGCACCTTCTTTCGAATCCTGCAGATGGTACCAGTCGTAGACGGCGGAGAGCAGGCGCTGGCGCGCGATTGCCAATGGCACCCCCGATGTGTCTGTGGTGATCCAGCGTCGGCCCCACTGCTCGGCGACATATGCGGTTGTGCCGCCGCCGCAGGTTACATCCATAACGATATCGCCGGGGTCAGTTGCCATCAGGATGCAACGCGCCACCACTTGGGGCCCAGTTTCAACGACATATTTCGGATCGTTTGGTCGTGTCTGGTTTGACCATAGATTGCTAACACTCCTTCCTGGGATTTCATTCTCATAGAGTTTGAAGTTGAGGGAGCCGGCCGTCGTAGGTACGACGCGATTTAAGGTGACTAATCGATCGATTCCTTGATGACTTACGGCCCAATGTCTCCCCGATGGGCACTCGTAGGAGGTATCGTTCCAGATGTAGGGATCAGATCGCCCTGTCGCTGATATTCCTTGCGAAGTCAAGTCCGCTCGCTGGAACAGGCGCGCTCCTTCGGGAACGCGTCGCAGATCGTCGCGCTCTTCTCTGGTTAACTGACGCGCGGTGCCATCCTCGATCTCCAACATGGCATAGGAGCTCATTAGCTCAAGGCGCTCCCGTCGCGACAGTTCATCAAATAGACGCCGTGCCGTCACATGGTCTCGGTCTCTCGCGTACCAAAGGATGTGGTCCGCTATCTCTGACATGGTGATAGAGCTCGTGCCACTTGACTTCGCGAAGGTGATTTGCGCAACTCGATTCTCCTGTCCGAACACCTCGTCTAGCACCAACGCGACTCGGTTCACATTCTCGGATCCTATCTGTACGAAGATACTTCCTGATTCCGACAGTAAAGCCCTGGCGTGCGTGAAGTTCCTATACAGATTGTCAAGGTAGGAGTGCAATCCATTTGAGTAGCGATCTCTAAACGTCTGTATGAATGTCGGATCATGTGGTAGGGCTTTAGCGTTATCTGGCGTGTTGCGGTTATCCGTAGCGATTTGGATATTGGACTTGAAGCCGATCCCGTAGGGCGGGTCCATGTAGATCATCTGGACCTTACCCTCCATGCCCTCCTTGGCCAGCAGGGAGGCCATGACCTTGACCGAATCGCCGCGGATCAGGCGGTTGGACCAGTTCCCCTCGTGCTGGTACCACTCGTACGCGGCATCCTTGGGCAGGTTGTTGAAGTCGCCGAACATCGGCGCGGGATCGAGAGACTGCAGTTGGGCGATGAAGGCGGAGGGGTGGATCTTCTCGTTGATATAGAGCGGGGTGGCGTCGGTGGCTGTTTCGTCCAGGTTCTCGCCGCGGTCCCAGCTCAGGACCGGTCCTGAGCGGTCGCGAATCGGCGGGACGTAGCGCACAGGTGCCTTATCTGCCTCGTCCATGAACGGCTCGGTGCCGTCGGTGGGCAGATTGGCCCGAGTGGCGCCATGCTTGTAGCCCTCAACATCAGGCATGGTTCGCTCCTGCTATCTCCGCCGTGATCGCCGCCTCTACGTTCGATTCCTCGGTCAGGTAGACGTAGCGCCAGCGACCGTACTCGCCGGTCGCTTCGACCGCGGGGATCCACTGCGACTCTGTCGCAATCCGTTTCGCGTTGGCGCTAGCATCATCGAACGGCGTGCCCTTGCACTCGATGATCAGATGAAATGGCGGTTCGCCATCGGGGGTGTTGACGCGTGCGACGAAATCCGGCTCGTAGTTTGCCCAGACATCGCGATCATGGTCACGCCAGGGGATGTTCCAGCCGAGGCGGAAATTGCGCGCCCAAGCCTCAATCATCCAGTGGGCGTCGAGTTCTATCGCGACTGCCAGTTCCAAAAGTGCGGAGTGGCAAGGGGCCTTGTTGAGTTCCGATTTGGTTGTCTCGTGAACCGGTAAGAGCGTTGTCTCGAACGGCCGGATGTTGGTAGACCGTAGCCGCGGCTGCATTGGGTCGCGCTGGTCGGCGTAGACGGGCAGAATCTTCGGAGGGCCGCTATCGGAGTGATAGACGACTGCGGCAATGTGTTCAGGCACTTCCTCGTCGTGAGGCGGCTGGGTCAGCCAGGAGATGTGTTCCTCCGGCCAGCTCACCTTCGGGTGTCTCAACCAGGACTCGGTTGCCTTGAGCATTGACACGAAGAGCGAACGGCGTCGTTTCTCGTCCGCTTCGAAGCGTTCCACGGCCTTGGCCGCTGTTTGCCAGACGAGCGCTTGCCGCGCGATCGCATAGGTCGGGCTTTGGGTGTCGGAGACCCCGACCGCTCCGGCGACCAACGTCTCGGTTGGCAGCGAGGGCGGCTCGATGTCATACGGACGAACCTGATCGGGATCGAGCGCGCAGCCAGGATCGGGGGTAGACCAGGCGTAGCCGCTGAGGTTGGGAAACTCGATTCGCAGCTGTTCCCGTCCTTCGACCGGTTCCACGACATACGGTTCCTTGGGCGGTGCCGGCGTCGGCGGCATGTCAACGCCGCGCATGAACTCGTAAGGCACGCCGAAGACGTTTGCGTATTCGGGGCGCGGTTGGCCGGTGTCTGGATCGGGTTCGAAGGATGTCCGCCGAAGCGCGCGACCGGTGACCTGTTCGCATAGCAACTGACTGCTGAAGGCGCGGAAGCCGAAAATGTGGGTCACGGTCTTGGCATCCCAGCCCTCGGTCAGCATGCCGACTGAGATCACGCAGCGGATGTGTTCGCCCGGCTCGCCCTTGCGTCCGACGGTATTGAAGATGTCGCGGATCGCCTGGACCTGTTCGTTCTTGGTCGCGCCGGCCGGCGCGTGAAGCTCGGCCTGCTCGCGAGCGATGCGCGATAGCGCTGAACCGCCTTCGTCAGAGTCGCCGAGCTGCGAATGAACCAGCAACGTCGGTGGTTGATTGACGTAACCGGAACCGTCCAGCTCCACATTGGTGAACGCTTCGAGTTGTCCGCGATGAAACCGGTCTTCGTCGTCGCGATATCCGGCGATGTAGCGAAACAGCGAGGTTGCGTTCGCGATGTTGTTCGCCACCACGATCATCACCGGAATCACCCCGTGCTCCGCGTACGCAGGGTCAACCGAATCGCGGTAGTGCGTGTGCATGGTTCTCAGGGCCTCGTTGACGGTCTGAGGCATGGTCGCGCCGCCGAGCGTCTTCGGCTTGGTCTGTTCATAGAGATTGCGGTAGACGGGGTTGTTCGACGCCGAGTCGTCATCGACCGGTAGGCGCGGAATCTTGGTCAGCCCCGCCTCGATCGCGTCCGACAGCGGGTAGTCGCTGACGATCCAGGGGAAGTGCTCGGACTGTAGCTCGGCCGGTCGCCGCAGGTACATCGGGGTCGCCGAGAGGTCGAAGACCTGGGCGAGCCGTCCCTGCGCCTGCAGCGCTTTGAGAGCGGAGAACCAGAGTGCGGCGTGCCGTTCTTCGTCCTTCTCGTCCTTGCTGGCCTTTGTGCTGCCGTAGTTCTCCATGCGATAGCAGTGATGAGCTTCATCATTGATCACAACCATCGGTTCGCCGGAGCGGTGACTGGTTAGCAATCGATGCAGCATCTCGTCCTCGGTCTCTTCCCACCGAGGATCGGCGCCCTTTCGCAAGAGCTGACGGACGGCCTTGGGCGCCTTGTCGCCGACGCCGTTGACGTGCAGTTTGTCACGCCTCTGGAACGCCTGGAAGTTGAGAATTGTGACACGCAAGCGGTTGAGATCAGGCTGAAACTGAATCGGCGTGAGCTGGGGCAGCAACCACTCGGCGTGGTCTGACCGCAGCTCGGCGAGCCGGTCTTTCACAGTCAGGTTCGGCGCGATGAGCAGGAAGTCTCGAGGCATCGATCGGTTGATCGCGTGCCAGATCATCAGCATGGCCATGACGACTGTCTTGCCGGAGCCTGTGGCCATCTTCATAGCCAGCCTCGGCACGCTGTCATTCCATTCGCCGTTGACGCCCTCCAGCCGTCCGACGATTCCGCGCCAGGCGCTCTCGTCGTCGTCCGGGCCAGCCTCAACGAGCCAGATCGCGGTTTCCAGGGCTTCCCGTTGACAGAAGAACGGTCGAATAGGTGGTTGTTCGCTGTTCCAATACTCCAGCAACAGCCGAGTTCGTGAAGTCGTTCCCGGGTAGCCCCTCTCCCGCCAGGCGTCGATCAGGCCACGGAGGCGGTTGATGGTGTTGAAGGGCTCGCTGGCCACATCCTCAAGAGACGGCTGAACGACCGCCTTGCGAGACCGGGGCGCCATGATCCGCCCCGAGGACTTGCGCCGACCAGTGACCAATTCGTCGGTTGCCTGGTTCAGCCGTTCGTCCAACTGCCAATGCTGCGTCGGCGCGTCCCACGGGGAGTTCAAGATCGGGTGGGTCAGGGGTGTCTTGTCGGCCACGGATCGACTCTAGCAGCACCCTAACGAAACTCCGGCGCAATCTCCTCGATGAAGCGGTCCATCTGCTCAGTGCGCTGGAATGCGTTCGATCCCAGCGTGAAGTCGGGAATGATGATCTCGTCCACTCCGGCGTCGATGTAGGCCTGCACCGTCCGCTTGATCTCGTCGTTCGAGCCGCCCAGCACCGGACGACCGCTGGCTCGGGCGGGACCGAGGACATCCTCGTTGTCGGTCATCATCAGCAGCGTGCAGGCAGACCGCTCGATCTCGGCCGGATCGCGATGCACATCAGCACAGTGCGCGTCCAGCACCGACTGCTTGTGAACCAGAACCTCGGGCGTGCCCCAGACATTCCACTCGTTGGCGTACTGCGCCGTAATCCGCAAGGTCCGCTTCTCGCCGCCGCCGCCGATCATCAGCGGCAGTGGCGTCTGGATCGGCTTGGGCTCCATCGGCGCGTCGATGAGCTGGTAGTGCTCGCCGGTGAAGTTGGTCTTCTGGTAGCGGAACATCTCGGTGATGAGCTGGCAGGCCTCCTCGAAGCGGTCCATGCGCTCCTTGAGCGTGCCGAAGTGGATGCCGTAGGCGTGATGCTCGTTCTCCTGCCAGGCCGCGCCCAGGCCGAGGATGAATCGGCCGCCGGAGATAATGTCGATTTGCGCTGCCATCTTCGCAGTGACCGTCGGATGCCGATACGTGTTGCCCGAGACCATGTGTCCCAGGCGCACGCGCGGGATGCGCGCCGCGAAGGCGGCCATCGTGGTCCACGACTCGTGCATGATCTCGTCGGAGGCGTCCTCACCGACCGGCTTGTTGGGCATGAAATGGTCGGCGAACCAGATCCGGTCCCAACCGGTCCGCTCGGCGTGCCGAGCCACGGTCAACACTTCGGCCCATGGGTTGGATGCGCCAGGCCAGAATCCGAATCGCATGATGAGTGTCCTGTTCTCGATGGTGTGGTCGTGACATCGCGGTCTGGCAGGCAGGCTAGTGCCTGTAGGGTCGGATGTTTACTGACCGGCTACTCGTGATCGTCCTGGTCGCGCAGCGCGTCGAGCGTCAGCGGTCGCCCAGCGCGCCTGGCCTCTTGCCAGCGCTGAAATGAGCGGGCGCTCTCGCCCGATGGTCGGCCGGCGAGCAGGCTCTCGATACTCAGGTCTTCATCGAGCTCGGGCCAGTGGATATGGCGGCCCGCCGCCAGCAGTTCCAGGTTGTTGCGTTCGTCGGGCGTGGCATGGACCAGGCGCGGAAACCATGCGAGCGGGACCGAGAGCGTCCGTCCATCCATGAGATCGGCGGTCAGCGTGTCCTCGGTGACGGTCACGCCTGTCGCTCCTGGAACTTCCAACTCAATGATCGAAGTAGTCATGCCACTCCTCCAGGAACAGCGTACGGTTGCGCTCGACGATTTTGTGGATTTCGCGCAGCTCGGAGCGGCTCAATCTGCCGCTGCTCGCCAACTCGACCGGGTTGAGCCACAGTTTCGCCGAGCCGGAATCGCGGTGCACATGCACATGAGGCGGCTCGCCCCGATCTCCAGACACGAAGTAGAACCGATATGGGCCCTCTCGCAATATCGTCGGCATGGTTACTGAAACCCTATCGTGCGCTGTTGCGCCCCGCGAGACGCTCCTGACTCAGGACCGCCATTCACTCTTCAGCGCGCAGGGATTAACGAGATCCAAACCTCAGACCGTCCGACGAAGGGCCTACCATGATCTCGGCGGATTGCGGGCGGCCCGGATCGGTTTGAGCGGACGCCGCGTTCATGGCCCTTCTCAGTCCACTGGTAACGCTCGTTGAGAGGCCGTGAGATGCGCACCCTGTTGGTCGTGGAGGACGAGCGACCGCTGGCCGAAACGCTGCGGTTCAATCTCGAGATGGAGGGCTACCGGGTCCGCACCGCCGAGGACGGCGTGGAGGGCCTTTCGATGGCCCGCGCGATCCAACCTGATCTGGTGCTGCTCGACCTGATGCTGCCCCGCATGGACGGACTCGACGTACTTCGCGGCATCCGCGAACACTCGCAGGCGCCGGTGCTCTTGCTGACTGCGAGAACCTCCGAGGCCGACCGCGTCAAAGGACTCGACCTTGGCGCCGACGACTACATCACCAAGCCGTTCTCCCTGGCCGAGCTCAAGGCCCGCGTCCGCGTTCATCTGCGACGCAAGCAGGACGTCGCGGTCGAGGCGCGCGAACTGGACTTCGGCGCCTCCGACCATCAATTCAAGCTCGATCTCAACCGCCGCCTGTTGACCAGGAACGGCGAACCGATCGCCCTGCGTCCCAAGGAGTATGAACTGCTCGCCTACCTGGCCCAGCGCGACGGTCGAGCCTTCACTCGCGACCAGTTGTTGAACGATGTCTGGGACATCTCCTTCGCCGGCGGAACTCGCACCGTCGATGTCCACGTACGCTGGTTGCGCAAGAAGATTGAACAGCCCGACGCACCGCCGCGCCACCTGATCACGGTGCGCGGAGCGGGGTATCGATTCGAGCGGTAAGCGTGCGCACGGTCGTTGTCGGTGTCATCGCACTCTTGTTGGGAGTTGCGCTGCTCGCCTCAGAAGCATCGACAGTCGGCGGCGCGATCGCTCTGGCGTCGGGAATCGCGTTGTCCGCCGCCGGAATCAGACTAAGCACCCGCGCCGCCGCGCTGCTGCGCGAACAATCCGCTGACAGATCAGAGGCCGCCGAGCGACTGCGCGACGAACTCTCTTCGCGGACGGCCGAACGAGATCAACTGGCGCGCGCCCTCGCCTCCACCGGCGACATGGTGATCGCCCTCGACTCCGACGCCAGGATCCAATACCTCAATCCCATCGCCGAGCTCACGCTGCGTTCTGCTGAGCGCGACACGATCGGCTCTCCGCTGCTGGAAGCGGTCGAAGACCCCGACCTGTACGGCGCAGTCCGACTGGCGATTGACGAAGGCACGCCCGCCGTCCTGGTCGTGTTGCGAGACGGCAGACGATTCCGCACTGTCGTCGCTCCGGTTGCCGATGTCGCCCAATCGGGCCCCTGGTCCATCGTCCTGGCCATGCACGATCTGTCCGACCTCTATGAGGCGGAAATCGCACGACGCGACTTCTTCATCAACGCCTCGCACGAGTTGCGCACACCGCTGTCGTCAATCTCGGCAGCGGCCGAGACCCTCGAAGTGGCTCGGCGGCCCGAAGACTCGGAGCGCTTCCGTAAGATCATCCAGTCCGAAGCAGAGCGGATGAACCAGTTGGTCGAGGAGATGTTGGCCCTGGCCCGGCTCGAATCGGGCCTGACCGAACCGGAAATCGAAGTCGTCGGCATGGAGACCTTGCTGGAAGACGCCGTAGAGATCATCAGGCCGCAGGCCGAGCGCGAAGGCCTCTCGCTGCTGTACTCCGGTCTCAACGGCGACGAACAGACGATGATCGTCGCCGATCCCGAGTTGGTCGAGCGGGCGCTGCTCAACCTCTTGCACAACGCCGTCAAGTTCACCGAACAGGGCGGATCGATCGAAGTGCGCTCCGAGATGGGCGATGCCTCCGATCCTGCGCCGATGGTCTGGATCCAGGTACGCGATACCGGCATCGGGATCGAGCCGACCGAGCAATCACGCATCTTTCAGCGCTTCTACCGCGTCGACCGCGCCCGGCAGTCGGGCGGCGGCACCGGCCTCGGACTGGCCGTCGTCCGGCACATCGCCGAGGTCCACGGAGGCGCGGTCTCGCTGCAGAGCGCGCCCGGCAACGGTTCGACCTTCGGCTTCAGCGTGCCCCTCGCGCAACAGAGCTGAGTGCTGCGTTGTCGGCCATAACCCACTCTTAACGGCCCGTTATCCGCATGGTTAACGCGAACCCGGTCACTGGACTGAAGCTGTGCATCGCGCCTGGTGCGTAGTGTGGCGAGCGCTCAGGAAGAGCGAGCCACGATTGGTGCTGCCGGCATTCAGATGACCGGTCGCAGAGCGAGAGGAGCGTGATCGTCTTGGAGATAGCGAAGACCAGACTGTCGACGCGGTGGATGCCGCTGTTGATCGTCGCACTGACAGTCACGTTGTTGGCGGGAGCAATGGTGCTCGTCGCTTGCAGCGGTGACGATGACCAGCAACAGCAATCCGTCGCGCAACAGCAAGACCAACAGCAAGACTCGCGTTCCGCGCCCAGCGCTCCGGCTGAGCAACAGCAAGACCAGTCGACCCAGCAACAGCAGGCGGTCGCCACGGAAGCTCCCACGCGACAGGAGGAGCAGCAGACCCGGGCCGAACTCGAGGACGTTGAAGGCGAAATCGCCGTCGACGGTTCCTCGACCGTCTTCCCGATCACCGAGGCGATGGCCGAAGAGTTCGGCAATCTCACCGACCGCGACGTGCGCGTCACGGTGGGCGTCTCCGGCACCGGCGGCGGTTTCAAGCGCTTCTGCGCCGGCGAGACCGACATCTCCGACGCCTCGCGCCCGATCAAGGACTCCGAGGCCGAGCTCTGCACGGACGCGGGCATCGACTTCATCGAGATTCCGGTCGCGTTCGACGGTCTGACCGTCGTCATCAACCCCGACAACGACTGGGTCGACTTCCTCACCGTGGAAGAGCTGAACCACATCTTCCGCCCCGACGACTTCGCCACCTCCTGGGCCGACGTGCGCGACGGCTTCCCCGACCTTGAGATTTCGCTTTACGCGCCAGGCGCGGACAGCGGAACCTTCGACTACTTCACCGAGGCGATCAACGGCGACGGCGGCGTCCACCGCTCGGACAACACCACCTTCTCCGAGGACGACAACGTGCTCGTCCAGGGTGTCTCGTCCGACCGCGGCGGCATCGGCTACTTCGGCTTCAGCTACTACGCCAA
>DAOUKQ010000094.1:0-2820 GCA_034421135.1 Dehalococcoidia bacterium | reverse complement strand
CGACCAGGCGTCCGGCACAACAAGATCATGGGTCTCATGACCTATATCTTGGTGTCCTTTGTGCTCCCAAGGTCGTTGGGCACGGTGTTGCCAGGTGATACGGGCGTTGTCATAGAACGTGGTCCCGACACGGTCAGAGCGCCTGATGTCGCCTACTATGTCGCGGACCGTATGGGCCTGGATGAGGACATTCCCGGTTACGCAGAGTTGCCGCCCGACCTGGCTGTCGAAATTCGCTCACCTAACGACTCACTGCCGGAGATGGAGCGGCGCGCCGATATGTGGTTGAACTATGGCGTGCCTTTGGTCTGGATCCTGATTCCAGAGAACCGTTCTGTGGATGTGTACCAACGTGACGAAGCAGTCGTTTCTCTAGCAATCGACGACGAACTCAGCGGCGGAGAGGTCCTGCCCGATTTCAGTTGTCGAGTTGGGGAGCTGTTCGGCGCCTAGCGGACCGGCGGCTCTGGACGCTTCGCCAGCAACACACTCACCGCGGCCGTCAACAGCAGCCCGATGAAGACGATGTAGATCAGGTCGTACGAGCCTCGGCTGTCCACGACCAGCCCGGAGATGAACGGGCCGAACGCGTTGATCAGCAACTGCGGCGGGGCGGTGACCGAACGGATTCGCCCGACTGAGTAGCGGCCGAAGTAGTCGGGAAACGAGATCCGGTTGAGCGGCAACTGCGCTCCGAACGCCAGCCCGTGCCAGACGGCGAACACAAATGCCATCCAGACCGTGTCGGTCAGCACGAACCAGACAATCGCGCTGGTCGTCACGCAGATCACCAGGGGCAGCGAGTAACGCACCGCCAACCGCTGCCGCAACTCGCCGCCCAGCACACCGCCGATGATCCCCATCCCGGCCCACAACGCCAGCGCCGTGCGCGCCGTGTCGGCGTCGATCCCGTTCTGGGTCATGTGCGACACGAACGTGAAGTTGACCGCGCCGCCGACCGCCATCAGCATCGTCGTGCCAAACAGCAGCAGCCAGAACGCTCGCGTCCGAATCGCCTCGCGCACCGTCCAGTCCGGATCGCTGGCCAGCAGCGAGGGCGTCCCCGACCTCGCAACCGAAGCTCTCAGCCGCTCGCCGTCCGGTCGAAGTCCAACGTCCTCGGGCCGACGCCGCATGATCAGCGGCGGCGCCACGCCGATCACGATGACCAGCAGAGCCATCAGCAGAAACGCCTCGCGCAGGCCTCCGAGCCAGATCCCCGCCGTAATCACCAGCGGAAAGATCATCATCCCGCTGCGCGTGCCGATCATCGTCAAGCCCATCGCCGAGCCGCGACGCCGGATGAACCAATTGGCGACCACCACGATCACGGCGATGTCGATCACGGCGACGGTGAGCCCCCGACCCAGACCCCAGATCAGCAGAAACTGCCACAACTCGGATACGAATCCAAGAGCGACCAGCAGCCCAGTCACGACGCCGACTGAACTGAACAACAGCATCCGCGGCCCATGCCGATCGGCGATCGGCCCGACAAACGTGGCGATCACCCCTCCACCGATCCCGCCGATCACCATCGTCAGCGCAATCGAGGCAGTGCTCCAGCCATACTCGGCCTGCAGCTCCGGCGTAATCGCGCCGAGCACCGGATTGAAGAACGAGACGGCGGCAAATGACGACATCGACGCCGCGGCGGCAATCCACCAGCCGGCAAACACGCGGCGAAACGGTCGCGCGTACAGGAAACCGGGCAGACGTTCGCGGCGTCGGAGTAGCAGTCGGCTCTGAGGGTCGGGGGACTCACTCATCAACGCCACTACCCTACCGCTAGACCGCGACTGCCGGAGTTCGCAGGACTGACAGCGGAGGCGCCATGGCGAACACAACCCTGCGTATCGGGGTAACCACCGAGCTGAACGAGCGCGCCGGCGCTCGCCTGCGCGAGATCGTCCCGGACGCTGATCTGGTGCAGCTCAATGCGGACGGCTCGTGGTCCCGTGATCCCGCCGAGCTCGACGCCTTCTTCTTCTCCGAAGACCTCTACTACCTCCCGGACGCCGTTGGCGCGTTCGTCGAGCTGCTGGCAACATCACCGCCGAAGTGGATGCAGACGGCAAGCACCGGCGTCGACCACGCCCTCTTCGCCCACCTCTTGGATTCCGGCGCGATCGTGACCAACTCGCCCGGCGTCCACGGATCGACAATCGCCGAGTACGTGTTCGCCTACATCCTCAGTCATGCCAAGCGTCTGCCTCAACACGCGGCGAACCAGTCCGAACGCCAATGGGCGCCGCTGGAATCACTGGAGCTCGCCGGCCAGACGCTGGGGATTGTCGGCTACGGCGGTATCGGCGAGGCCTGCGCCAAACTCGGCCAGGCATTCGGGATGCGGACCATCGCCACCAAACGCCGACCGCCCACCAACGAATTCCTTGACCAACACTTTTCCCCGGACCAGCTCCATCACCTGCTCGAGGCCAGCGACTACGTCGTGCTCTGCTGCCCGCTCACCGACCAGACCATGAACCTGATCGACGCGGAAGCGCTGGCCGGGATGAAGTCTCACGCGTTGCTGATCAACGTGGCTCGGGGCCGCGTCGTCGATCACGACGCGCTCGGCGACGCCCTGACCTCCGGCGCGATCGCCGGTGCGGTTCTCGATGTTGCTCCGCTCGAACCGCTTCAGTCCGATTCCCCGCTCTGGGATCTGCCCAACTGCCAGATCACGCCGCACGACTCTTGCCATGTGGACGCCTCGTACCTGCGCACCGCCGATTTCTTCTTCACCAACCTGAGCCACCTGGCCGCAGGAGAGCCGCTTGAATGGGTCGTGACCGACATCGAACTCTCCGACCCCAG
>DAOUKQ010000093.1:0-10314 GCA_034421135.1 Dehalococcoidia bacterium | reverse complement strand
GAGCTTCAATGCGATGGCGCACTCCTCCCAGTCCCCGACTTGTTCGGGGACCCGCTCGGCTCCCCGTCTCGTACCTGGTAGAGCCCCGGTAGTGCCGAACGGGAACGGGTCCCCGAACAAGTCGGGGACTGGACCGGGGCGGTTTACGCGCGGGTCTCCTCTGGGAGAAGCCTGCCCCGTGCTTGACACGGGGGGCTGGGGTGAGGGTCCGGCCGCCGCTCGTTATCTGGTCGTGGGGCCTGACTGGGTCGCGGAGGGCCCTCACCCTAACCCTCTCCCGCCGGGAGAGGGGACCGGAGCGGGTATACGCGCAGGTCTCCTCTGGGAGAGGGGACCGGAATGGGCTTACGCGCAGGTCTCCGTAGGGACTGAGGGGGTCCTCCGGGCGTCACGACCAGGTAAGGATTGGCTGAGCGGGACCCCATCCGCCTTCGGCGCCTCCCCCTGCGAGGGGGAGGGGAGCGAGTGCCGGTTGTTCAGCGGACCGAGTACGACACCGGCAGGCGTTTGGTACCACCGATCAGACCTGACGACAGCCGCTCAGCCTCGCCGTTCACCTGGAAATCGTCGAGGCGCTGGATCAGGTGGCGGAAGATGGAGCGCATTTCCAGCCGGGCGAGGTTGGCGCCGAGGCAGAAGTGCTCTCCGAAGCCACCGAACGCCAGGTGATCGTTAGGCGACCTCGTGATGTCGAACGTATCCGGGTTCTCAAACACGTCCTCGTCGCGGTTGGCCGAGGGATACCACATCGCCAGCGTTTCGCCGGCCTGGATCGGGACGCCGCGAATCACCGTGTCCTGGGTCACGGTCCTGGCGAAATGCACAACCGGCGAGGTCCAGCGCAGCATCTCCTCGACCGCGCTGTCGAGCCGATCAGGCTGACTCTTCAGCAATTCAAACTGTTCGGGATGCTCGATCAGCGCCTGCATCCCGCCTGAGGTCGCGTTCCGGGTCGTCTCGTTACCGGCGAGGATGAGCAGGATTGCGTAGGAGAGAATCTCGTGTTCGGGCATCGGCTCGCCGTCGATCTCCGCCTCGACGAGCGTCGTCATGACGCTGTTGTCCGGCTCGCGCCGCTTACGCTCGATGTGAGCCATGAAGTAGCCCTGCAGGCCGCGCATTCCGGATTGCCACGTCTCGCGGCGCGTTCGTCCTTGCTGGTACTCGGGGTCCTCCGAGCCGATGAACTCGTTGGTCCAGCGGAAAATGTCCTCCCACGATTCGCGCTCAACGGCGAGCAGTTCGCAGATGGCGGCCATGGGCATCCTGGCGGCGACATCGCGGACGAAGTCCATCTCGCGCCGATCCGTGAGTTGGCTGACCAGGTGCGCAGCCGCATCGTCGATCACGTCCTCGGCAATCTCGTCGACGCGGTCCTCCAGCAATCTCATGCCGCGCGGGGAGAATCGCCGACTGGTCGCGTTGCGGTACGTACCATGCTCGGGCGGGTCCATGTTGATCAGATTGGGTACGGTCAGCGACGGATCGTTGGCGCCGGCGTCGCCGGAACCGGCTGAGCGGATGACCAGGCGCTGGCTGCTGATGAAGGTCTGCGGATCGCGGGAGATCTGCTGGATGTCGTCGTACTTCGTGATCGCCCAGAACGGCGTCACGCCTGGTCGGTCGTACCAGTAGACGGGCGCCTCGTGCCGAAGCAGTTTCCAGTCGGCCCACGGATACCCGTGCTCGGCGTACCGCTCCGGAGTAACCAGGTCGACTTGTTCAAGACCCTTGATCATCGTCGTCATGATGCAATCCCGTCGCCCAACGCTCTCGTTGACTCACTCCAGAATATCCAAGCCGCAACATGTCGGCGGGCTGCGAGTCAGTCCTCGCCCAGCGAGAGCAGTTGATGACGCAGCGGGGCGAGCGAGTCGGCGAGCTCGCGTAGGCGTAGTCGTAGTTGCTCGCCGTCGGGGTCGGTCTCCTCATCGTTCATCGGGACGATCTCTTTGGGCAGCAGCGCCTTGATCGCATCCGGCTCTACCTCTTCGGCGAGTTCGTTGATCGTGGCGTTGAGGCGCACCTGAGCCGCGATCACCGCCGTCAACAAGACGTTCAACTGGATGATCTCCTCATCGGGCGCGTCCGCGCGGATGAGGCAGGACTCGAGCAACTTGCGGTAGATGTAGCTGAGCTCGTTCGAGACCCGGAGATCGCCGAGCAACACGCGGCGCTCCGCTCCGGTCGGCGACTTTCGCAGCTCACTCACGCTGGCTCCAGTTCTTCGCTGTCGGATGACATCTCGCCCTTGAGGGCGACATACCGTCAACGGCGTGTCCTACGATTCATCCTGAGCCTACCAAGCTCGGCTGCCTGCACGCGTTGTCGGAAGGAATCCATCATGAGCGACCAGCGATCGCACCTCGGCGTCTACGAGGGTTACACCGAACAGGTTGCAGACGGCTACGAGCGCGAGTCCTTCTATCTGCCGATGCGGGACGGCTGCCGGATCGCGATCGATCTGCTGCACCCGACCATGAACGGCGCGCAGGTCGGTGGACGGCTTCCGACGGTGCTCCATGCGACGCCGTATCGTCGCGCGTTCGAGATCTCCGGTCGGGCCGGCACCGCTGCCCGCTATGCCGAGGAACTCCGCGCCATGGAACCGGGCGAACTCGTGACCCAGTACGAGGAACGACCGATAGCGCGCGAGTTGATTCATCACGGCTATCATTTCGCCTCGGTCGATATTCGCGGCACCGGCGCATCGTACGGTTCCGAGTACGGCGACTCGTGGCTCGCCGGCCAGGACGTGGCGGCCGTGGTCGAGTGGATCGCGGAGCAACCCTGGTCGTCGGGCCGCGTCGGTATGGTGGGCATCTCCTACGAGGGCATGATGCAGTTCTTCACCGCCGGCCACCAGCCGAAGGGGCTCGCCTGCATCGCGCCGCAGTATCCGGGCCTGCCACAGTGTTATGTCGACGGCGGACTCGCGATCAGCAGTTTCGCCCGCGTCTGGGAGCGATTGCACAAAGGCATGTCGGAGAACGAACCGGCCGCGGCTGTCGACGGACCCGACGGTGAGGCGCTTCGAGCCGAAGCCGATGCAGAGCGCTCGCCCGACAGCTACCGCTGGGTCGAGACGTTCTCCGAGATGGACCCGCGCGACGTGACGCGGATGTCCTCCTATGACGGCCTCCGCCGGCGCCGGCCGCGACCCGACCTCGGCATGGGCGATCTGCCCAGCGGCTGGCAGGAATCCTGCGAGATCATCAACCGGAGCGGCGTGCCAACTTACCTGGTCACGGGTTGGTGGGACCTGACGTTCCCCGGATATCTGATCGACGCGTTCAACCGACTCGATGTGCCCAAGAAGCTGATTGTCGGTCCCTGGAATCACGGACAGGGCGGCGATCCCGAGCTGCTGCGCTGGTTCGACTACTGGCTCAAGGGCATCGACAACGGTGTGATGGACGAACCCGCGGTCCACTACGGAGCGAGCGAGCCGTCCGGCGCGACGGTCTGGAAGTCTGCGCCGCGTCTGCCGTTGCCCGAGGCGCAGAACCGGTCGCGATGGCTGACTGCCGCCGGCGGACTCGCCGACTCACGCTCGGGCGAACGGGAGCAAATGACCTACGACGTTGACCACGATGTCAGCCTGGGCACGCTCAGCCGGCACAGCTACTACATCGACGACCTGTACATCAATACTGTCGATCTCAACGCCCGCGCGAGCCGCTGCCTCACCTTCACCAGCGAGCCGCTGGACGAGGACATCGAGATCACCGGTTGGCCGGCCGTCCAGCTTGAGGTTTCGACCACGTCCGACCGTGGCGCGGTTGTCGTGACGCTAGAGCAGGTCGACGGGGATGGGTCGGCGGCCTACCTCTCGGAGGGATTCCTCAACTTCGCCTATCGACGGCTCGGCAACGATCCCGGCGGTCACGAGGGTCCGGTCTGGCATAGCTGGAGCAAGGCCGACCTCGCCCCGGTCAATCCCGGCGAGGCGATGGACATCCAGGTCGAGCTGTATCCCGTCTCCGCCATCGTCCGCTCCGGCCAGCGCATCCGCCTGACCATCGCCGCCGCCGATGCCGACAATCTCGTCGTCCCCACCCAGGGAGACGAGGCAACGCTGACAATCACCGTAGGCGGCGAGCGAGCGTCGCGGCTGATTCTGCCGATCGTCAACGAGTCGGTCGTCCCGACGGCCCAACCGGTCGAGGGAGGCTTCGACGGAGAGTCGGGCGGCTTCGCCTTTCGCCGTCCGGAGGATGCGCCGTTGTCGCGCTAGCGCTGCCTGCTCTCGTCTGCGCTTTCAAGCGGGGACCCGTGTGGCTTTTCCCTTGCTGCAGCCCTTCGCGGCCAAAGTGATGTCGGGCGCCTCAAAGAATGGCTGGGTGGAGTGGAAAAGTGCCGATGGGCGAACACTAAGTGATATCTATCGCAAGTAGCTCGGCCAGTTGCTCCTTGATGAGTCCGATCGGACCCTGAAAGTGGATCAAGGGTGCAAGCCGGTTGCCCGATACAAACCTCATCCGTATGAGGGCAACACCACGAATGGACATCTCGCAAGTGATCGCCAGCTTCAAACACCGAGGGCTGAGGCGCTTTCACGAACGGGATGATCGCAGCCGTCTGCCTCAACAGCATGTCGCCAGAATCGAGCGCATCCTGGATCGTCTCAATGTGGCGATTCAGCCGGGAGGCATGGATGTCGCAGGCTTCGGACTTCACCCGCTGAAAGGGGACTTGCGCGGGTTCTGGGCAGTCCGAGTATCGGGAAACCTCAGGATCATCTTTCGCTTTGAAGGAGGAGACGCCTACGATGTAGACCTGATTGACTACCATTGAGCCAGGAGGGCTCCATGTCCCGCGCAAATCCCCGTCATCCCGGCGAATCGGTGCGCTTCGACTGCATTGAGGCGACAAATCTGACCATAGCCGAGGCCGCGCAACATATGCACGTCGCGGAAGACCAGCTCGCGGACATCTGCCACGGTCGCGCCCCGATCACGGCAGAGGTTGCAGTTCGCCTGGACATGGCCTTCGGGGGGACGGCTGAGACCTGGCTGGCGCTCCAAGCTGCGTACGATCTGGCGCAGGCCCGACGCCAAGCCAACGGCCTTGACGTGAAGCGAGTGGAAGTCGCCGCCTGAGTCTCCAGGCCTCAGGTGTTCGAGCCGGGGCCGGTTTCTTATGCTTCTCACTCCCCGATGAACGCCGGAGGACGGCGTTCGAACAGGGCTCGGATGCCCTCTTTGGCGTCCTGCGAGTTCCTGGCTGCCGCGACGAGCTCATCGACGTCCTCGTGCGGGATCTCATTGCGGAAGTCCATCTCGCGCGTGATCAGCGCCTTCATCGCTCTCAGGCTGAGCGGGGCGTTCCTGCTGAGCCGATCCACGACCTGCCCGGCAGCCTCTTCGAGTTCTTCGGCATTGGCGACGCGGGCGATCACGCCCCATTCGTGCATCCGCCAGGCGGGAATGCGATCCCCGAGCAGCAAAATCTCCTTGGTCGCCACCGGACCGGCCACTTCGAGCAGCTTCTTGGCCAGGAACCAAGAGGGCGCCAGGCCAATCTGCGCGAGCGACATGCCGAACTTCGCCTCAACATCGGCGACGACGAAATCGCAATGCAGTGCGAGCTCGTTGCCTCCGGCGATCGCATCGCCCTGGACGATGCCGACCACCGGCAGCGGCCAGTTCTGGATGGCATCGAGCATCTGCTCGATTGACACATCGCCTCCCGGAAGCCCTTCCTCACGCTCGCGCAGGTCGAGTCCGGCGCAAAACACGGGGCCGTTGGCGCGGATCACAGCGACCCGTTCCTCGGGCGACGGATCGCCGGTAAACGCGGCATGCAGCGCCGTGAGCATCTCCGTGTTCAAGGCGTTGCGCTTCTCAGGCCGGTTCAGCGTGACGGTGCGGACTGCGCCGTCGACGGCGACTTCGATGATCTCGCTCATGTGACGTTCCTGTTCGTTGAATCGTGAATGGGTCAGCCGCTGCTGCCGCGACCGAGCAGATCGCGGGCCATGATGATCCGCTGGACCTCGGACGGTCCCTCGCCGATCCGCCGGATGCGCATTTCCCGGTACCAGCGCTCGAGCGGCAGGTCTTTGGTCACACCGATACCGCCGTGAATCTGGATAGCGCGATCGACGACGCGGCTTGCGCCCTCGGTCGTGGTCAGCTTGGCCATCGCCGCCTCGAACCGGAACGGCTCGCCTCGTTCGCCCTTCTCGGCAGCGGCGAGATACATCATCCGACCGGTGCGGATGTCGATCTCGCTGTCGACGATCATCCACTGGATCGCCTGCCGCGAGGCGAGCGCCGCGCCGAAGGTCTCGCGCTGCTGCGAGTACGAAATCGCCATCTCTTGCGCGGCGACAGCAACGCCGACGCAGGTCGCCGAGTAGGGAATCCGCTGACGGGTCAGGTTGTTGTTAGCCAGCGAGAATCCGCCTCCCTCTTCCCCGACGAGGTTGCCTGCCGGCACGCGAACATCGTCGAACGACAGCTCGGTTCCGTAGTTGGCCGAGCGGAGCGTGTGCACGACGCGGCGCACCTCAAAACCGGGCGAGTCGGTGTCGACGAGGAAGGCCGAGATGCCTCGGCGTCCTTTCTCCGGGTCGGTGCGAGCGAAGACGAGGCCGAAGTCGGCTCGGTCGGCGCCGGAGCTGAACAGCTTGGCTCCGTTCAGAATCCAGTCGTCGCCATCCTTGACCGCGCGCGTTTGAATGGCGCGCGCCGGGTCCGACCCTCCCGATGGTTCGGTCAGTCCGAAGAAGGCCTTCTTCTCGCCCCGCAACATCGGGTACAGGTAGCGCTCTTTCTGATCGTCGGAGGCGGCGTAGAGCTGCGCCAGACCAGCCGAGCCGAACGCCCCGTAACAGGGCAGATAGAGCCCCGCTCGGTGTTGCGACATCTCCTCGGCAACCAGTCCCCGCGTCGTCAGCGGGAGTCCGGGTCCGCCGTACTCTTCGGGCACGTCGATGTGATACAACCCCATCTGCTCGACGATGCCCTTGAGCCGGTCGAGTTCACCAGGGGGCAGCTCCACCGCGTCGGGATCGAGATCGCGTTCGAGCGGCTGTACTTCCTCGCGGACGAACCGGCGCACGGCCTGCGTGATCATCCGCTGCTCTTCGCTCATCAGGATGTCCATGATCGTCCTCCTTCAGCCGCTCGATGGTTGGATTGGTTGCGATCTGCGCAGCCGTCCGAGTTGGGGGGTGTCTCGCCAGTCGCCCGCTGGATGAGCCGGCGGCCACTCGGCGCCTTCGTCGCGCTGGTACTGCATCAGCATCTCTAACCGTTTGGTCGTGTACTGCTGATTCGCCTCCCAGCGGAACTGGGCAGCCTGCTCGCGCAGGACCGGATTCGGATCCTCGCCAGCAGGATCCAGGCCGAAATGCTGCGCGATCCGGCTGCGCAGACCAAACGGCTCGCGGCCGCCGGCCTGACCGATGTAGAGCAAATTGCCCGCTGCGTCGGCGATCTCGTAGACGCCGACTACAGCCGGAATCGCGCGTATGGATTCAGCCGACGGGTCTATCCAGGGCTTCCGAATCGGCATGGACGCCTCACTCTCAGACTTTCAGTTTCTCAGACACTCAAAGTGCGTCGGTCATCTGGGGCGCAGCCTGTCGCTGGCAGCGCCGGACTCGATCAGATCGGCGATCTGTTCTTCCGAGTACCCCAAGATCTCCTGGAACACGGGAATGGTATCGGCAGCGAACAACGGACCGGCATTCTTGGGCGGCGCAGGCGTCTCGGATAATCGAAACGCCGCCTGCGGCGCGGGCGACAAACCCAATTGGGGATGATCAAGTCCGCCGACCGTGAGACGAGCCTGGAACTGCTCGTCTCGCAACAACGATTTCGCGCCCATCACCGGCGACGCCGGTATGCCGGCCTGCTGCAATCGCTCAGACAGCTTGACCGGATCGTGGCAGCCGGTCCATGCACTGAGCAGGCCGTCCAACTCCGACCGATGCTTCCAGCGGCGCAGGCCGGTGCGGAAGCGGCGATCCGAGGCGACCGACTTGTCGCACCAGACATCAAGCAGCGCTTGCCACTCGGCGTCATCCCTGCACGCGATCGCAATCCACGAGTCGGGGTCTTCGAGCAGAGGCGCGGTCGGATAGATGCCGTGAGGCGCCGCCGACGAATGCTCGTTGCCGATTCGAGTCGGCTCACGGCCCGTGAGTTGCTGGCCAACCATCGCATCGCCGATCAGGTTGAGTTCGCCCTCCAGCATCGCCAACTCGACGGTCTGACCTCCGGCACGGCAACGCACCGCGATTGCGGCGACCGTCGACAGCGCGGCCAGTAACCCGGCGTTCTGGTCGCAATAGAAGTTGCCAGGTTTGAGCGGCGAGCCGTCCGTGTAGCCGGTCAACCAGGACAGGCCGCTCATCGCGTCGATGCCGGGGCCGTACGAGATCCGGTCGCGCCAGGGTCCCGACTTCCCGAATGCGGGCATCGAGACGTAGATGATCTGCGGATTCCTTGCACTCAGGACATCCCATTCGAGTCCGAAGTTGCCCATCACGCGCGGCGAGAAGTTCTCAAGCACCACGTCGGAACGTCCGACCAGATCGAGGAACACGTCGCGGCCAGCCTCGGTTGTGAGGTTGACCGCGATCGAACGTTTGCTGTTTGCTAACTCGTTCTGACGCGGTTCCCGGTTCCAGGGCTGGTCGGGACCGCGGCCTCGGTAGGGAAGCGCAGAGGATGGATTGGGCGGCTTCGCCCACGGAGTCTCGATGCGGATCACCTCCGCGCCGAGCGCGCCGAGCAACTGGGTCGCGACCGGACCGGCTACGGCGGAAGTCAGGTCCAGCACTCGGATCCCGTCGAGCGGGCGACGCGGCGAGTCGGGAAACGGGACAAGCTGAGCTTCAGGCAACACCGGCGCGCCTCCAGCGTGCCCGCTCGGCGGGAGAGCCGAATCGTGCGTTGTCCTGCCCCAGCTTCGGAGGTGCGCCGTCGGTCCAGCCAGTCTTGCCGAAGCGGACCGCCGGGCCGGGCGCCAGGTAGTCGCCTCCGCGTGGATGCGACGTCGATTGCCAGAACCCGCGCGACTCGTGATGCCCATCGACGTCGGCCATCACTTCCGAGGGCGCATGCACCTCGGTAAAGGGAATCCGCATCTCTTGTGCGCGTTGCACCATCTCGCGCCGCGGCGTACGCATCAGCGTCGGAGCCATCAGCGCATCCACTTCGTCGGCGCGACCCATCAGCGAGGCCAGCAAGTCGGGCTCGGCCAGACGAGGCTCGTCGAACAGGACGGCCATCGCTTCGGGATAGCGATTGTTGCAGTGAGCGTGCACCCAGCCGTCGGCGCAGGGCCTGATCGTCGATGGATACAGGTGACCGGGACCGAAGCCGACCAGGCGCGCGCCGTTGCGGACAGGATCTCGATTCGAGAACCAGGCATGTTGATATCCGCCGCCGAGCAGGAAGGCCAACGCATCGGCGATCGCCGTGTCGATCAACTGACCTCCGGCGTCCGCCTGTAGCGCAGCGACGATGCCGAGCGCGGCGTGGAGGCCCGCCTGGAGGTGCCCTTGCTCGCCCCAGGCCTTGACCGGCTCACGATCAGGCTCGCCGCCGATCCGTAAGTAACCGCCGGCTGCATATAGCGTCAGTTCCGAGCCAAGCCAGTCCGACTTGGGACCGTCGAGTCCGTAGGGGGTGATCGAACACACCTGAAGATGCGGGTGCCGATGCCGTATCGCTTCCGGTTCCAGGCCTGGCTCGCCGAAGTGGCGGGAGTCTGCGTCCAGCACTACGGCTTGCGCGTTGTCGAGCCGAGCATCGAGCAATCGCCTCGCTGTCTTCGTGCGCAGATCAAGCCGTAGCGATCGCTTGTTGCGATTCAGATGCAGATGCGAGGCGCCTCCCTCGATGTCCGGCTCGTCGTCCACAAACGGCCCGCGTCGACGCAGGGTCGAGCCGCCGGGCGGCTCGACCAGCGTGACCTCGGCGCCGAACCCGGCGAGCAGTCGACCGCAGTAGGCGGCCGCAGGCGACTCGGCGATCTCGACGACGGCCACGTCGTCAAGCGGACCGGGGTTCGGTTCGGGGTCTATCTCGCTCACCGAGCCAGAATACCGCGCAAACTGTTCTCAGCCTGTTTCAGGTATCGTGACGTGGCGACCAAAGTGCCCGAGCGGACCTGGAGCGACTCTGAGCGATGACGACTGCACGACCGATCGAGAGCCACGATCTCCACAGCCTGCGACTGTTGGACCATGCCGCCGAAGCGTTGGCCGAGGGTGATCGACTCCAGACTTCCGAGAAGATCTGGGGCGCGGCTGTTCATCGGATTAAGCAGATCGCCGCCGAGCGCAACTGGCCC
>DAOUKQ010000092.1:0-3680 GCA_034421135.1 Dehalococcoidia bacterium | reverse complement strand
CCCGTTCGGCACTACCGGGGATCTACCAGGTGCGAGACGGGGAGCCGAGCGGGTCCCCGAACAAGTCGGGGACTGGGAGGAGTGCGCCATCGCATTGAAGCTCGGGTTTACGCACAGGTCTCCCGAGGGAGAGGGAGTGAGATCCCAGCGGTTCAAGCGCAGGTCTCCAGGGGGAGAGGGGGTAAAACCCGGCAACTCCTTGCGCAAGCTTCCACTGAGGGCAACCTCGCTAGGTCACCATCCGGCGGACGATCTCGTAGGTCAGCTCGACGCCCATGTTGAAGTTCTCGACCGTCATGTGCTCGTCGTTGCCGTGAAAGCCCGAGGCTTCCTCGGGGCTGAGCAGGACCGGGATGAAGCCGTAGGCGGGGATGCCCTGCTGGCGCAGAAAACGGTTGTCGGTACCGCCGACGCAGGTGGAAGGGACGACAGTGGCGTCCTCGACCGCCTCGGTGACGACGGCTTCGATCGTGTGATACAGCTCGGTGTCCCAATCGACCTCGACCGGCTGATCCTGATCCCAGCCCGAGAACTCGACCTCGATCCGGTCGTCGTCGATCACGTCGATCACCTGCTGACGCCAGTCCTCGCGGTCCTGGCCGGGCAGCAGCCGGCAATCAATCGTCGCCTCCGACTTGGCCGGGATCACATTGGCCTTGATCCCGCTGTTGACCATGGTCACATTGAGCGTGTTGATAAACATCGCGTGGATGTGTGGGTGCTCCGTGATCAGCGCGGCCAGTTCGTCCTCATTGTCGAAGGCCGGGATGTGGCCCTCGGCGACGAGGCGATCGAGCCAGATGCGGGTCGAGGGCGTGATCGTGACCGGCCGTTCCCAGGCGGCGAGCTTGGAGAGCGCGTTGACGAGGTGCACGGCGGAGTTGTCGTAGTGCGGTCGCGAACCGTGTCCGGGCGTGCCGATCGAGGTGAGCTGCAGCCAGCAGATGTCCTTCTCGTTGGTCGCCACGGAGAAGATGTCGGCTTCCTTGCCCATCAGTTGGGTCGAGCCGCTGCCGCCTTCTGAGAGCTCGAACTCGACATCGACAAGATCGGGCCGATGCTTGCATAGCCACTCCATGCCCCAGACCGAACCGGCCTCTTCGTCGGGCACGCCGCAGAAGACGAGGTCGCGCTTGAGCGATGCGTCGGTGCGCTGGAGCAGTAGCATCGTCATCAGATGCATGATTCCGCAGCCCTTCATGTCGACTGCGCCGCGCCCGTAGATCTTGCCATCCTCGATCAGTCCCTCGAAGGCCGGCTTGGTCCAGTAATCCTCTTCGACCGGCACGACATCGAGATGGTTGCAGAGCATCATCGCCCGCTTGGACCCGTCGCCGCGCAGCCAGGCGAAGACCGCCTCGCGCTCGGGCTGGATTTCGACGTACTCCACCTCCATCCCGGCCTCGGAGAGGATCTGACCCATCCAGCGAGCGGCCGGCTTCTCGTTCCCCGGAGGATTCGTCGTGTCGATCTGCAGATAGTTGACGAAGTGCTCCAGCGCCTCGTCAAAGATCGGTTGCCAGTTGATTGTCCCGTTAGTGGTCATGGCTCGGTGCTCCCTGTGTCATAGAGAGATCGTAACGGTGTTCGCGCGGCGTTCGCGCCTGGTTGGCTAAGACTGCTGTTCGCCCTGGCGGCGCTGAGCGATCCGGCTGGCGAGGAAGTCCATGTCGCGGTTGCCCTTGACTCGGTTGCACCAGCCGCAGAGCAGCTGGGTGTTGTCGAGGGCGTACTCGCCGCCAGCGGCGCCGGGACGAATGCGGTCGATTTCGAGCAGGTGAATCGGCAGGGCCGTGCCGCAATCCGGACCGGCACAGAGGGCGTGCGGGATTGGCTGGTCCTCGGCGACCAACTGGCGCTCGAACAGCGCCGACTTGAGTTCGGCTCTGGTCATGGGCGGTTCGGTGATGTCGGTGCGTACTGGGACCGCGCGGGTGACGTTGACATCATGGGCCCACATGGCGATGCCTTCGTCTTGCTCGCGCAGACGCTTACGGACGAGGATGCCCGCGCGCGGAGATCGGTCCATGCCGACCCACTGGCGATTGACCCGCTCGGCGGCGACGCAGGCAGTGGCGCAGCCGCAGAACGGATCAAGGACCATGTCGCCTTGCCGGGATGAGGCAGAGATGATGCGCTCAAGCAATGCAAGCGGCTTCTGAGTGTCCCAGGGCTGCTCCTCATCGGAGCCGGCGACCACGGGATTGATATCCACCCAGATCGTGCCGGGCACCTGCCCGGTCGTGGCTGCCAGGTAGCGTTTGAGTTCGGGCGTGCCTGTTCTTGTCCAGTGGATGCAACCATAGGCGTCAAGTGCATCCAGGCGAGCATGAACTCCTTCGATCTCCCTGTAACCCGGAATGACGTTCTCATCGATCCAGTCGGCGTACCACCCTCGTCCAAGCGCTCGAGGCACGGCCCAATGCCGCCCAATGCTCGTGGGACTGTATTCGCGCCACGCCAGTCCGCTCTCTCCCTGCCTCACTCCATCGGCCGTGAGATCACTTCTACGCCAGCGGCCTCGGGGATCGTCTTTTCCGCGGGTGTATTCCTTCTCGATGTAGCTGCGATCGAGGGATCGAGCGACTCCGTCCCGATCGAAGAGAGAGTCGTTAGACATCGCGTAAAACAGGAGTTTGTCGGAGATTCTTCCAAACCGACCGGCGTCATTATGCGCGCTCGTTCTCTGCCAAGTGATTTCGTTACGGAATCTCCCGCGACCGAAGATCGCGTCCATGAGGGCCTGTAGCCAGCCGCCCTCAGTGTCATCGCAATGCAGATAGATACTGCCGGTGTGTTTGAGGATGCGGCGCATCTCGACCAGGCGCTCCCACATGAAGGTGAGGTAGGCTTGCGTGCCCGGTCCGACTGCGGCGCCGGCCGCGGCAATCACGTAGCCAGCGGGCTCACCGTTATCCAACAGCTCCTGCAACACGCGCTCGTCGAGGTCATCGAGGGAGAAGGCATCCTTGAACTTATCGATCCCATTGCCGCCGATTAGCTCTTCTAGCGCGTCATCGTCAAGGTCGGCCGCCTCGCCGTCTATCGGTTGGTCGTCCCAGTCGAGTTCGTCTGTACCGATGGGCCACTGATACTCGCCGCGGCTATTGAAAGGTGGGTCGAGGTAGATCAGGTCAACTGAATCGCTGTCGATGCCGCGAAGCCGCTTCAGATTGTCGCCGATGTAGATCGTCCGATTGTGCAGATTCACGTCGATCGACCGCTTCCGATCAGTTCCTGTCTTCATGCAAGATATTCGCGCTGCGCGACAGCACAGACATTCTAGCAAGAGTTTGTGGATTACACATCGCCGAGCGGCTACGATGCGGAACATATGAGCCAGACCGCCACGCCGTCCTCCGTCCTTGACGACTTCCACCCGCTGGTGCGGGACTGGTTTGTCGATCGGTTTGGCGAGCCGACGTATGCGCAGGAGGATGGCTGGCCGGCGATTCGAACGGGCGAAGACTGCCTGATCGCGGCGCCGACCGGGTCGGGCAAGACGCTGACGGCGTTTCTGGCGGGGATTGACGACCTGATCCGCGAGGGAGAACTGCACGACGGCGTGCTGCCGGATGAGGTGCGGATCCTCTACATCTCGCCGCTCAAGGCGCTGTCCAACGACATCCGACGCAACCTTGAGGAACCGCTGACCGAGATTCGACAGCTCGCCGACGAGC
>DAOUKQ010000091.1:0-2691 GCA_034421135.1 Dehalococcoidia bacterium | reverse complement strand
ATCGTGGTGGCGAGGACGCCGTGGATGTTGAAGGTCTCGGTGCAGGCGATCTCGACGAGGCTGATGATCGAGGGCATGTACTCCGGCTTTGCGCCGGCCATGACCGCGTTGATCGCGATTTTCTCGACCGTGATCGGCGCGAGGTTGGGCGGCACGATGGCGACCTCGTCCTGCGGATCGCGGGGCGTGCCCTGGAGCATCTTCCAGACGCGCTCGCGGGTCGGGGGGACGACTGGGAAACCGTCGGTATAGCCCTGGTCGTACATGAACTCGTGGATGTCGTCGCGACTGGCGATATCGACCAGTCTGGAGAGCAGGTCGCCGCTTTTGATTGCCTGGAGGCGTTCGTAGACGCCTGGCTCGTAGTTGCGAGCACCGCAGCCGGGGCGCTGTTCGGGCAGGGCGTCCCAATCGACGCCGATCTCGCGTCCCGCCTGGCCCGAAAGGGTCATGGCCTCATTGCTGATCTCGCGCCACTCGTGCTTGTCGAAGCCGAAGGTCTCCAGCGTGCACTGGTGCGCCTCGTTGTAGAGGAAGAGAGTCGGCACCGTGTCGATGTCGGTTTCGTAGGACAGGTCGAGCGCGTCGTCGTCGAGCAGCGGCATGGTCAGATCGTGCCGCTCTTTGAGGACGGGGATATCGTCGGTCTTCTGGACGGCTACCCACACATCGAGGCCGCCGTTGGACGAGCGGTGAACCGCTTCGAGCAGCGGGAGTGTGAGATTGCAGGTATCGCAATCCTCCTTGACCAGGGCAAGGAGACATGGTCCTGACGGCGGGAAGGCGTGTTCCTCGCCGTTGGCGTCACGTAGTGAGAATGTCGTTGGTGGATGCATGGTCGTATTCTAGCGTTGACCCTGTGACTGGTTGGCGCGACACTGTGGCGAACCACGATAACCAGAATGGATGAGGGGCGTGATCGAATGTCTCAGCTTCGTCGATTCGTGCTGGCGCTAGCGGTGGTGGTTGGATTGAGCGCGCTGACGCTTGGCGCGGCCGCGGCGGGCGAGTACGCGATGGAAGAGCCGGCGCAGATTGCAGAAGCCGGCGGCGACGAAGATTCGATTCATGTCTCGGATGAGACGCTGGCGACCTCGCTGTTCATTCCGTTCTGTTTCGTCGGGGCCACACTGGTGATCTTCATCTGGGCGATTCGCAACCGGGCCAAGCCGGAGGACGACGAGATCCCGATGCCGTGGTGGCGGACGCGTCAGTGGTACACGCGCGGCACGGATGGTGACGAGGGCTAGGGCTTGTTTCGGTTCCGCTCACCAGTTTGCGGTCTGGCGCCATTTTGCCAGGAGCTACCTCTGACCCCTGTTCAAGCCAGGGGCAGGCTGCTTCGTGACATTCTCCCCCGCAGAGCGGAGGAGTAGTCGGGCACGGATGGGACTGGGCGGCCTGGAATTCGGCTGCTGGAGCGCGAAAAAAAACGGCGGCGGAACAAAATTAAGGCGGATCGTCTTCCTCGTCGGGACTGTCTTCTTCCTGGAGCAGGAGGATGTCGGTCGGGAGGGGGACGGGATGGAGGTGGAACTGCTTGCGCTGGGCGGGGCTGAGCGGGGCTTGGACCGGTCGGGAGCTGGGCCAGGCTCGCCAGCCGGGTCCGAGGATGCGGTTGAGCATGGCTCGGGCCTGGCGTTGGACGTAGTTAGGTTCGTAGGCGGCGGCGAAGCGGAGGGCGTGGACGATGGATTCCATGTTGAAGCTGACGGGTGGAGGTCGTCGGGTGGTGTGGGTGGTGATCATGGCTGGATTCCTTTCTGGTGGTTGCGTGTGAGTTAATGGTACTGGTGTTCTGTTGTGGGGTGGGGACCCCCCTCTGTCACTTCGTGACATCCCCTGCCTTCGCTGGGGCAAGCTCCCCCGCAGAGCGGGGGGAGAGGGGAGCTGCTTCGGGGCGATTGGGGTACGTCGAGGGGTGGCGCTGGGGTTGTGAGTTGGGTGGTTCGTGATTCCCCCGCCTTCGCGGGGGCAGGCTCTGCCTGCGCAGGAATGACGGAGGAGGCGCAGCAATAGAGGGTGCGGGAACGACGGAGGGGGTGTAGGAATCACGGCAACCGGGCTTTTGGAGGTGTGTCCCGGTGGAGATGCCGGGCGCGTCCGTTGTGCCCGTGTGGGTGGTGCCTTGCCGACGACCGGAGCGGACCTGGAAACGACTGAGGCCGCCCGCGGGCGGCCTCAGATCTGGGTCGAACTAACGACTGGGGCTAGGTGCCTCGCAGGCGCGGGTCAAGGATGTCGCGCATCGCGTCGCCCATCATGTTGAAGCCGAAGACGGCGACCATGATGCAGAAGCCGGGGAAGAAGCCCAGCCACCAGGCCTCGGTCGCGTAGGTGAGGGCGAGACCGCCGGTGTCGCGGCCCCAGGTGGGGAAGGGCGGCGGGATGCCGAATCCGAGGAAGGACACCGCTGCCTCAATCAGCACCGCTGCGCCCAGGTTGAGCGAAGCCAGGATGATGATCGTGGCCATGATGTTGGGCACGATGTGAGCGACCATGATCCGCACGTTGGACGCGCCGAGCGTGCGTGCGGCCTCGACGTACTGAGCGGCGCGCGCGGCCAGGACCGAGCCGCGGATGATCCGTGAGTTGCCGGCCGCCAGCACGAGCGCGACCACCAGGATCACGGTGGTCGTCCTGGCGAACGTCTGCCAGAACCACTCGTCGCCGATCCCGGCTTGCGGCCCG
>DAOUKQ010000090.1:0-96626 GCA_034421135.1 Dehalococcoidia bacterium | reverse complement strand
GCCTGCCATCTCAAGATCGAGCGCCCGGGCATCGGAAAGTCGTCGCTGCGCGAGAACTCCCAGTAGCTGCCTGCGGGATTGTCGATCTTCCAGATGCAGTAGGCCAGATGGCGGGCGCGGCCGAGGTCGGTCAGGGCGGGATTCTCGGCCGAGGGGCAGTCGATCTCGATCTTGCTTTCGCCGGTGATACTGCCGGCGTCGGCCTGGAGCGTGGTGAGGGCGAACCCAAGGAGCAGCAGTGCTCCTCCGGTCACGAGTACGGCGACGCGACGCAGGGCCCAGAATGTCATCATCCAGCCTTCCCGGTCTGTGCGAGCTGTCTACCGGTGGAGCTTAGCAGCCGTATCTGCCCAGCCATTGTCTGTTGGCATGGTCGAGCTGGCCACTGTCGCGTTCCCTCTCTGCATCGGCCCTGTTGGAGCAGTAGGCAGAGTTCAGGCAGAGCATGTACGTGTCGTACTTCTGCCGCCGATACTGCTGGTCCGCATTCAGCGGCTGGTGCTGCGACTGCTGGTACTGCGGTTCTTCCTCCTGCTGCTGTTCGACCGTGTAGGTGATCGTCTGATACGTGATCTGCTCGTCCTCTTGCTGTTCGTCGTTCTGCTGGTCGCCCTGCTGTTGGCCCTGCTGTTGGCCTTGTTGCTGGTCTTGCTGGGTTTGATACGTCCCCTGGTTGCCCTGGTTCTGGGGCGGCGAGTAGTCGTAGGAGACGTAGGAGTAGTCGGTGTTGCTCGGGACGTAGGGCGTCCGCTGGCGCGGGATTGAGCGCACCGGCATGGGGAAGGCGTCGCTGCGGGAGAACTGCCAGTAGGTGCCCTCGGGGTTTTCGAGCTTCCAGACGCAGTAGGCGAGGTGCCGGGCGCGGCCGAGGTCGGTCAGGGCGGGGTTCTCGGCGGAGGGGCAGTGGATGCCGTCGGTATCCGGATCAGAGTCGCCGCCGGCGGCGTCGGCCTGGAGCGTGGTCAGCGCGAGCGCGAGGAGTACTAGTACCCCCCCCCCCAACAAGAACGGCTGTGCGGAACAACCGCCGGCCGAGGCGCAGAGCGTGGAAGAGCGCAGTGAACGTCATCGTGCCGCCTGTTCTAGTTCGCGTCGTACTGGCCATGTCGAAGCGCATGGCCATGAAGATAGGGCAAGTCCTATGCACAATCAATCCGTGCACAGTGTGCAAGGAGAGGGCGGGCCGACCGCCAACCAGTGATGACCGCTGGCGATGTCCGGCTGGGAGCGGCGTTACCGGTCGGCAGGGGGAGGCAGCATGACGTACGTGCCGTTGCCGTGACCGATGTGGCGGCCCTGCTCGTCGTACAGGTCGACCGAGCAGTGGCTCAGCGTCCGACCGCGCCGGATCACTTCTGCGCGGGCGCGAATCACGTCGCCGTCCAGCCCGCGCAGCCAGCGAAACTCCGACTGCGCCGTGATCACCCGCTCGCCCTCCGCCTGAATCGTTCCCAACGCGCCGCCCATCGCCGAGTCGGCGACCAGCAGCCAGACGCCGCCGTGCACGATGCCGTAGAGATTGTGCGTCTTCGGCGAAGCGGTCAGGGTGATTTCGCACCAGCCCTCGCCGGCGTCGCTGAAGCGGTAGCCGAGTTCCTGGAACAGCGCCACCGCCTCCATCTCCCGCAGCGGGGGATAGCGATCGAAGATCTCATCGCGGTTCATGGGCATCAGGCTTGCGGACGCTCTCAGTCGCGCCGCATTTCGGCGGCATGTTCACGCAGATGCTCGCCCATGAATGCGAACGCGCCGCCGACGGTCATGGGCTCGCCCAGGAAGACGCCGCCGTTGCCCCATTCGTCGTCGCCGACGGTGTCGACGAGTTGCACCGTCTTCCCGTAGCCCTCGTCAAAGAAAGCCAGCACGGACTCGGGCGTTGCGCCCCGGGAACGGATGCGAACCATCCACAAACTGGCGAGGTTGAACACGGCCATGATCGGTCCCGGAGGATTCATCCCCTTGTTCTTTCGCAGCCGCGCGACCGTCTGGCCGCCGGCTCCGGCGCCGAACGCGATATGCCAGCAGAGCTGACCGTTGGTCCAGCCGGCGTTGTCGCTCGGGCGGTTCCACTCGTCTGCCGAGAGCCTCAGGACCAGCTCTCGAAACTCCTCGCGAGTCTGATCGAGCACGGCCCGCGCCTCGTCGGCGTTTGTGATCGTTGACATGGTTCGGTCCCCTTCGTTGCCCGCAGCCGTGGATGACGCTCGAAGCTCTGCCTCAATCTCCGCGGTGTCGGTGTAGGGGCAGGCTAGCCGCGCCGCAACTCGCCTGCGTGCTCGCCGATGTGGTTGCGCAGGAATCCGAATGAGTTGCCAACGGTCATCTGCTCGCCCAGAAAGATGCCGCCGTTGTTCCACTCGTCGTCGGCGATCGTGTCGATCGTCCCCCGCGTCATCGCCAGGCGCTCGTCGAAGAAGGCCAGCACTGAATCGGGTGTCGCACCACGCGAGCGAATCCGCACCAACCACAGACTGAACACGTTGAGGACCGCCATCAGTGGACCAAACGGCTTCATGCCCTTGTTCTGGCGCAGCCGCGACACCCGTAGCGTACCGCCGCTCGCGGTCAGGGCGATGTGCCAACAGAGCTGGCCGTTCGTCCAACCTGCGTTGAGGCTCTGTCGGTCCCACTCCTCGCCGGAGAGTCCCAGCACCAGTTCACGGAACTCTTCCCGCGCCTGGTCCAGCTCGGTGTGCGCCGCTTGGGCGTTCGTGCTCTCCGCCATCTTGGCTCGTCCTCGCTACAGACCGGCGTACCAGTCCTTGATCGCCGCGCCGATCTCATGCGGCGAGTCCTCCTGGATGAAATGGTTGCCCGCTACCGTCACCTCGGTCTGACTGGGCCAGGACCGGCAGAATTCGCGTTGCGCACCGGTCAGGATCGCGCCCGGTTCGGCGTTCACGAACAGCTTGGCGATCGGCGCCGACTCGTCCGATGAGAGGAAGTCGGCATAGCTCTGAACGATCTCGACCACATCGTGTGGTTCGCCGCTGATCGGAATCTCGCGCGGCCAGGTCAGCGTCGGGCGGCGAGACTCGCCCGCCTCGCGGTAGGGCAGGCGGTAGACGTCCATCTCTGCCTCAGTCAGGCCGCGCAGGACGCTGCCTGGCAGGATGCGCTCGACAAAGACGTTCTTCTCGATCACCATGTCCTCGCCCGCCTCGGAGCGCATGCCCTGGAAGATGCGCGCCGCCGCCTCGGGCCATTCGTCCCAGGTCACGGGCCGCACGATTGACTCCATATAGACCAGTCCCTTGACTCGATCACGATGTCGGTTCGTCCAGTGGAAGCCCAGCGCCGATCCCCAGTCATGAATCACGAAGGTGATCCGGTCGCCCAGATTCATCCCGTCAATCCAGGCATCGAGCCAACCGGCATGGTCCACGAAGCGGTACGACCCCGACGGCGAGGACCCCGACACGCCCATCCCGATCAGGTCGGGAGCGATGCAACGCGCCGAATCGAACAGGTGCGGCATGATGTTGCGCCACAGGTACGACGACGTCGGATTCCCATGCAGGAAGACGATCGGATCGCCGTCGGGATCGCCCTCGTCGACATAGGCCATCGTCGTCTCGCCGATGGTGAGGCGCTTGCGCGGGAACGGGTCGTCGGCGGAGATATCGGGCATGCAGTTGCTCCTAGGGTGACCGATGGTTGGTCGCGCACAGGTTATCAGCCTCCAATGGGCGGAATGGACAAACCCTTGCAGATCTCCGCAGCCATGCGATTCTTGACCTCGCTATGCCTTGGGATCGGCTGCTGTTCTTTGGTCTGAGGGTTCCGCCAGATCGAATGCGACCTTCCTTCTCGCTTCAGTTCGCATCCATATCGCCGGAGATGCCGCAGCAGTACGCCGCGCTTCACTTCACAATCACCGTTGCGACTTCGGCATCATCCGATACGCGGCTCAGATCTTCGGCGCGACGATCAAGCAGCATCAAATCGATCGCGTCGGCGAGGTTCTCGAGCACTTCCTGGCGAGTGCGGCCCTGTCCATTCGCACCGGGAACCTCAGGGCAGCGTGCGATCAGTACGTCGTCATCATGCTCGATGATGGCCGTGAACGCCCCCCGAGGCGTACGCACTCGATTGACCAGATCTGATCGCTTGAGCTCAACTTGCTGACACGAGCGGTCCGGCTCGCCCCTGCTGACCGACACTGTCGTTCGTTCAGCGCCCGGCATGAGGTCCGCGCGCAGGTGGTCGCGATACGAGTCGAGCCAGAGTTCGACGTTGGCGGCCAAGTCGTCCAGCGCCGCTTGCGGCGACCGACCGTAGCCGCCGGCAGCCGGTACTTCCTCGCAGAATGCCAGGTAACAGTCGTCGTCCGGCGACGCTTCGTCCCGCATGACCCAGGCGTTGAATGTCTGCTGCATGTACATTCCTTCGGGACTTTTCGTTCAACAGCCCGATGGACCCAATCCTACGTCAACGGACTCGGGGCTAGCATGAGGAACAGGCAACGATTGGAGGCGCGAATGGCAGTCACTGGAATGGATCACGTCGCCATCCCCGCCGGCGATCCCGAGGCGCTGATGGACTTCTATCGCGCGCTGGGATTCAGCATCGTGCATGAGGAGGAGTGGCGCTCGGGCGAGTTCCCGATCTTCGCTATCGCCTGCGGCGACCAGAAGATCAACGTGCATGACCCGAAGCTCTGGCAGAACCCCAGCTTCAAGCTTCGCGGCCCCACTGCCGAGCCGGGATGCGGCGATTTCTGCTTTGTCTGGGACGGAACGCCGGAATCGGCGGCGGCGGCCATCGAGGCGGCCGGCGCAGAGGTGATCGAGGGTCCGGCAGGACGCGTCGGCGGTCGCGCAGCGGGTACCGCCGAGGGCGTGAGCGTCTACACCCGCGATCCCGACGGCAACCTGGTTGAGTTGATCTCGTACGGTAGCTAAGCAGACAAGGAGTCGGCCATGGAATTCTTCGACGTACTCAACACCGCTCGCGCGATGCGGCGCTACAAGCCCGATCCGATTCCCGAAGAGGTGCTCACTCAACTGATCGAGGCCGCGCACCTCGGACCGAGCGGCTCGAATCGCCAGTCTCGGCACTGGATCGTCGTCCGCGACCCCGAGGTCAAGCAACAACTCGCCGATCTCAATCGCGCCGGCGTCTCGACCTATCTCGCCAACAATCGCGACTCGGCCAACCCGCACGTCGACGCAGGCCGCCGCGAGCGGTTCCTGGCGGCAGTCGAGTACCAGATGAATCACCTGCACGAAGCGCCGGCCATCGTGATCGCCTGCGCCGACATCGTCCGCGCTCCACAGGGCACGTTCGGCGAGGGCGCGGCCGCAGCGACCGAAGTCTGGGGCTCCGTGCAGAATCTGCTCCTCGCCGCGAGAGCGCTGGAGGTCGGCAGCGTGCCAACCACGCTCGCCTTCATCGGCGATGGCCGCGAGAAGGCGCAGCAGGTGCTGAATCTGCCCGACCACATCCTGCCGATGGTGCTGATCCCGCTTGGCTGGCCGACCGGCAACTTCGGACCAATCCGCCGCCGCCCGCTTGATGAGGTCATGCACTGGGATCGCTACGAGCACAAGACCGAGTCGCCCGAACGAGCGAGAGTATGACGACCCAGGCAAGTACTGGCGATTTGCGTGTGCGGGCTGAAGTTGGCCGCTACACGATCGCCAGGTCCTTCGAACTCACCGCGCGCAGCATCACGGCCTTCGCTAGCGGCGTCGGCGACTTCAATCCCGTCTACTTCGAGGATGACCGCGACGATGGGCTGATTGCCCATCCCGGCATGGTCTTCTCCTGGCAATGGAATAGCCGCTTCGTCCCCGATGTCGAGTTGCCCATCGAACTCGTTCGCCGAGGCGTGCACGCCTGGGTCGATGTGCAGTTTGTCCGCCACGCCCGCGAAGGTGACATCATCACCAGCCAGGGACGCAGTGTCGCCGTCAAGCAGGTTCGTCCTGGAGTCCTCAGCGCGCAGCGATTCACGTTCCGAGACAGCCAGGGCGAGACCGTCGCGATCATGGACACCGGCGGCATCACCAGGGGCGCGGAGCTGGTCGGCGATGACCTCGAGATTGAGTCCGCGCCGCCCCTGCCCCAACCGACCGCGAATGGAACCGATCCGGTCTGGACTTGCTCCGTCCCAATCGATCCGCAGGCGCCGCATGTCTACACCGAGTGCGCCGACATCTGGAATCCGATTCACACCGAACGCAAGGTCGCCCTGGCCGCCGGCCTGCCCGACATCATCCTGCACGGCTCGGCCAACATCACCATCGCGCTGCGAGAAGTGATCAACCGCAGCCTCGACGCCGATCCAACCCGCGTCACTCGCTTCGCCGGCCAGTTCCGAGGCATGATTATCCCTGGTAGCGATGTCGCGGTCAGCGCCCTGGAAGTCCGCGACGAAGGCGACCGGGAGATCATCTTCTACGAGATGCGCAATCACCAGGGAGAACTCGCCATCGCCAACGGCGTCGTGGTCGCCGGCTAAGTCCCTTCCGGCTCCCTCTCCCTCTGGGAGAGGGCTGGGGTGAGGGTCCGGCGCGGCGTTCACTATCTGGTCGCCGCGATTCCTCCGGGCAACGGAGGGCCCTCACCCTAACCCTCTCCCCCGGGAGAGGGGACCGGAAAGTGATTTGCGCGCACGCCACTTACACGGAGTACCGCTCCAGCGCCTCAGGCAAGAACTCGAAGCCCAGACCCGGGGTGTCGGGCAGCACCAGGCGACCGTCGCGGACTTCCGTCTGCCGGTCGATCACGTTTCGGAAGTTGTGCACTTGATCGTCGGGGAAGAACTCGACGTACGTGGCGTTTGGCGATGCGGCGACGAGATGCCGGTGCAGGTCGTGGAACCAGTGAGGGCAGATTGAGACGCCGTAGGATGCTGCGGTGTTGGCGATCCGGCGAAACTCGGTCACGCCGCCCAGCACGGCGGCGTCGGGCTGCAGGATCATCGCCGCGTCCTGGTCCATCAGGTCCTTGAACCGCCAGCGTCCGACCTCGATCTCGCCGGTCGCGACCGGCACGCCGGTGCGCTGCGCCAGTCTGGCGTGCAAGCCGATGGCGTCGGGCGAGAACGGCTCTTCGATCCAGTAGGGGTTCGACGGTTCGTACGCCGCCATGTAGCGCAGCGCGTCCTCAAGATTCGACCAGGCGTTGTTGGCGTCGAGCATGATGTGGACATCGGGTCCGACCGCCTCGCGCGCCGCCTGCATCCGCGACGCTTCCTCGCGCACCGACAGACGTCCAACCTTGATCTTGACCGCGTCGAATCCCATCTCGACGTAACCCAGCAACTCCTGTTGCAGACCCTCGTGCCCCTTGCCTTCCAGGTAGTAGCCGCCCGACGCATAGGCCGGCACCGTGTCCGAGTAGTACCCGCCGAGCAGCTTGTAGAGCGGCAGTCCCGCCGCCTTCGAGTTGTGATCCCAGAGCGCAATGTCCAGCGTCGAGAGCGCGCGCATCGTCGCCCCCGCCCGGCCGTGCAGCAGCGACTCCTGGTACATCGCCGCCCATAGACCCTCAACCCGGAACGGATCTTGCCCCAGCAGCAGCGGCGCGAACAGATTGTCGACCGCCGAGGTCACCAGTTGGCCGTTGGAGTTGCCCGCGTAGCAGAAGCCGATCCCGACATGGCCATCGTCGCACTGGACCTCGACCACCGGATGGTCGCGGTGATAGACGGTGCGATTGGAGAATGAGGTTGGGTGATCCAGCGGAATCCGAAGCATCCGCGAGCGGACAGCGGTAATCGTAGGCATCAAGGCGCTCCTGGTCAGAAGTCGGACAGCGCCTTGATCCTATCGGCAACGGTCCCAGTCCCGGCCTCCGAGCCGGGACCCGCTCGGGTTCCTGCGCCGACGCGCCTACATGGCCTGCGCACCCCGGACCAACCGGCCGGGCAGCGCGCCGGTCAGTTCGTCGTCCTCAAGCACGACTTCACCGGCGCAGATCGTGGCGACGTAGCCGGTTGGCCGCTGCATAAAGCGCTTTGCGCCCTCGGGTAGGTCGTAGACCATGTGCGGCGCGTCGGTGTCGAGCCGCTCAAAGTCAATCACGTTGACATCGGCCCGCTTGCCGGCGACGAGCTCGCCACGATCGCGCAGGCTGTACATGTCGGCGTTGGCGCCGGTCTGCTTGTGCACGATCGTTTCCAGCGGCAGTCGTTCGCCGCGTTCGCGGTCGCGTCCCCAGTAAGACAGATTCCACGACACCATGTGCGCGTCCGACACGGCGGCCACGTGCGCGCCGGCATCGGACAGCCCGTTGCGAGTCAGCGGGTGCTGCATCATCTCGCGCATGTAGTCGAAGTTGCCCTGCGAGTAACCCTCGATGTAGACGAGCAGCAGGGTCGAGCCGTCGCCCTGGGTCATCAAGTCGTAGAACGCCTCGGCGGCCGACATCTCGTTCCGCTCAGCGTGAGCCGCAACCGAGCGCTCGTACTCCGGCTCATAGACCGGCGGATCGCCGAGCACGTACACGCCCTCGGGCCAGTTGGTCACCATCTCCAGCAATCCGGGCAGCAGGTTGCCGGGCGTGGTGTCGACCAGGAAGGGGTGATCCTCGGCGTCGGGCACGTTGTTGCGCACGTCGTTGGTCAGGTCCCAGTCGCTCGCCAGGATCTGCGCGCGAATCTCCGGGTCACGCATCTGCTCCAGTCGCTCCGCCAGCGGCAGATGCTCGACCAGCTCTCGGTAGGCGTAGTTGAGCACGTAGGGATGGATTGATCCTTCGAGATTCATCAGCAGCGTCGTACCGCGACCGCGAACCTGCGGGAAGATGCGCACACCGCGCTCGGTGGCCTGCTCAGCGCTGCGCAGCATGTCCTTCCAGGCGTTGGGGTACTGCATCGAGCCTTCGCCGGTGAGATGCGTGATCGTGAGGTCGTGTTCGAGCGCCATGCTCTCGACCCACTCGCGCTCGAACGGCCCGACCAACTGGAAGACTCCGCCGCCGCCCTGCTCGATGCCCTGGGCGACCGCTTCAAGCTCGGGATACTGAGCCAGCGTGCCGGGAATCAACTCGCCCTCCTTGGTCCGGTGAGCCAGCAGCCGGTTCGACGAGAATCCAACCGCACCCGCCTCAATCCCCTCACGAACCAGGAGGCGCATGTGCGCCAGTTCCTCGTCCGTCGGCTGCACATCCTCCGCCCCGCGCGGACCCATCACATAGGTCCGCAGGGCGCAGTGCGGGAACTGCGCGGCGATGTCCATCACGCGGGGCTTGCCGTCGATCGCGTCGAGATACTCGGGGAACGACTCCCATTCCCACGTGATCCCCGCCGCCATTGCGGTCGCAGGAATGTCCTCGACGGCATCCATCAGGTCCATCAACCACTCGCGGTCGTCCTCGCGCACGGGAGCGAATCCGACGCCGCAGTTGCCCATGACCACGGTCGTCACGCCGTTGTAGCAGGACGGCGTCAGATACGGGTCCCACGAGACTTGGGCGTCCATGTGCGTGTGAATGTCGATCCAGCCCGGCGTGACCAGTTTGCCCGAGGCGTCGATCTCGCGTCGGCCCTCGCCGACGATCCCCTCGCCCTCGCGGACAATCGCCGAGATGCGGTCCCCGTCAATCGCAATGTCGCCGATGAATTCGGCCGCTCCCGTCCCGTCAATGATGCGTCCGTTGCGGATCACGATGTCGTGCATGTCGAACTCTCCCAGTCGGTATCGGGTTTGGCCAGAGGATAAGCAATTGCGCAGCAGGCCCGCTACTCGAACTCGCTGCGGGGAATTTCCGCCTCACGCCGGATGGCATTGAGCGTGCCGACCGGTAGCGGCCGATTGCCCCGATCGGGTACCGGCAGCCGGTGCCCGTCCGCTAGTCGCTCCATGATGATGTGGCTGCCGTTGTGCTGGTCGTACTCGAATCCGTGTTGTTCCAGGATCCGGACAACCTCGAAGGTACGGAGCCGGCGCAGCCTAGCCAATGATGACCTCAGGGCAATGTGCAGTGTGGCTACCTTGGCAGCGGCCAGGCTCGCTTGGCAGACCGGTCACGGTTACAGGGACCGAAACCGATTCGCCGTCGAACAGGTAGTCGTATTCCTCTATCGGAGTGTGCGCCAGGTACAACTCCAGTGCTTCCTTCAGCATGGAACGCGCCTCATCCGGGGTGTCGCCGCAACTGGCGACGCCGAGTTCCGGACAGAGCGAGACATACTGGTCGTCCTCGCTGCGGATGACAGCGGTGAGATGCAAGGTATCCGGTGGCATCGATTGACCCCCTCGCTACTGCTGATGGTAGGCGAACTGAATGCAGTTAGCGACGATTCGCGGTAAAGCCAGGACCCCGCCCCTTCTCCCAGACCATCTTGCGTGCGACATCCTCGTCGAACTCGATGCCCCAGCCGGGCTTGGTCGGCAGCTCGAGGTGACCGTTGACGATCTCTAGCTGACCGCCGCCGAGATCGTCCTTCCAGGGCACGTCGTCGATGTCGATCTCCATGATCCGCACGTTCGGCACCGTCGCGCAGAGGTGCAGCGCGTGCATCGTGGCGAGGTGCGAGTAGTAGTTGTGCGGCGCGCAGTTGAGCTCGTAGCTTTCCGCCAGTAGCGCGACATCTCGCGACCTCGCAAAGCCTTGCCAGGGCACGTCGATCATCACGTTGTCAATCGAGCGATGCTCGAAGTAGGGCCGGTAATCGCGGATCGTGTAGAGGTTCTCGCCCGAGGTGATGGGCACCGTCGTCTGACGACGCACATCGGCCAACGCCTCCGGCTCATACATGTCGATCTCGACCCACATCATCTCGAGGTCTTCCAGCGCCTGGCAGATCTGTCGCGCGACCAGCGGCGTGCAGTTGAAGTTCAGGTCCAGCGCAATCTGTACGTCCGGTCCCGCGCCCTGCTTGAGCGCGCCGATGTACTCGGGGATATGCCGCAGCAGCGACGGCACGGCGTTGCGGTCGATGTTGCCGACGCCGCCCCAACCTGGTCCGTAGACGCCGGTTGGATCGCCGGGGAAGACGATGTTGGTCTTCAGCGCGTGGAAGCCCTTCTCGCGCACTTCCACGCCCAATGCCGTCACGTCATCCATTGTGCGCAGCGGCGGCGCGCCCACGACCCACTCCGAGCCGTCGTGCCAGAGAATCTGGTCGTAGCTGCGAGCCCGCGACGAGCCGCAGTGCGACCAGTAGATCATCTGCCGTTCGCGCGTCGGCCCGCCGAACAGCGAGTACACGGGCACGCCCAGGGACTTGCCCTTGATGTCCCACAGCGCCAGTTCGACGCCCGCAATCGCCTTGGCCGCGATCCCGCCCGGCGACTGCCGCGCGAGGCGGTACATGTCCCAGTAACGCGCCTCGACTGCGAGCGGATCGGCGCCAATCAGGATCGGCTCCATGTCGGTGATCGCGCCGACGATCCCATAGGGATTGCGCCCGTCCGACATCTCGCCGTAGCCGGTGATCCCGTCCGACGTGCGCACCGCGACAAACTGCCAGGGCCGCCAGCCGGCGTCGACCACAAATGTCTCGATCTCGGTGATCTTCATAGCTACTCGCTCTCGTCGATCATGTCCGCTTGCGTATCTTGCAAGGCGGGACAATTCACTCATCAGGACTCAAGGGTACGGTTCCCATGTGCAACTGCTGCAGCCCCAATCGAGGAGAACTCGCCAGCTCAACTGGTGAAGCAAGGCGGTTCCCGGACTCGGTCGCGCCTGTTGCGCTTAGCCGGCCCATGGATCGAATGGCCCGGATCCCCGCCGGAATCTTCACGATGGGATCCGTCGATCACCTCGCCTATCCGGGCGACGGCGAGGGTCCGCTGCGACAGGTCGAACTGAGCGCATTCGAGATTGATATCCACGCGGTCACCAACGAAGACTTCGCTGCGTTCGTCGCCGACACGGGCTACCGCACGGACTCAGAGCGAATGGGCTGGTCGTTCGTCTTCGCCGGTCTCTTGCCCGACGATTTTCCGCCAACCAGAGCCGCCGCCGACGCGCCCTGGTGGCGGCAGGTCGAGAAGGCGTCGTGGAGCAATCCCGAGGGTCCGCAGAGCAGCATTGCCGAGCGCGGTCGTCACCCGGTTGTGCATGTCAGTTGGCGCGACGCGTCGGCCTACGCGAGCTGGGCCGGAACGTCCTTACCCAGCGAAGCCCAGTGGGAGCGCGCGGCGCGCGGCGGCCTCGAATCGAGGCCGTATCCCTGGGGCGACCAACTGACGCCGGACGGCGAACATCGGATGAACGTCTGGCAGGGTGTGTTCCCAACCGGGAACTCGCTCGACGACGGCTGGTACGCCACCTGCCCCGTCGACAGCTACCAGCCCAACGAGTTTGGCCTCTACAACACGACGGGGAACGTCTGGGAATGGTGCAGCGACTGGTTCGACGTGTTTCATGACCCGTCGCCGCAGGCCAATCCGACCGGCCCACCGGACGGAGATCGCAAGGTACTCAAGGGAGGCAGTTTCCTTTGCCACGAGAGCTACTGCCTGCGCTACCGGACCGCCGCGCGGATGGCGCTCACCCCCGACAGCGCCACCAGCAACACCGGCTTTCGCTGCGTGCGAGCCATGTAGCGGCAGACAAGGCAACGACGGGCTTGAGTGGCGCCGTTCGGCGGTGAGGTGGGCGTATTCTCAAGCAGACCGAGCGCCAATGTGGAGGTGGCTTTCCATGACCGCTGACGAGCAATTCCAGGGCAAGATTGGACGCACGTTTCGGGAGTCGGAGCCGTGGTGGCCTGCACTGACCACCGCGCCTCAAGATCGGCCCAATGTGCTGATCGTGCTGTTCGACGATCTGGGATTCGCGCACCTCAACTGCTACGGCTCGACGATTGAGACGCCGAACATCAACCGGCTGGCGGCGAACGGATTGCGCTTCACCAACTTCCACGTGACGCCGCTCTGCTCGCCGACACGCGCGGTGCTCTTGACCGGGCGCAATCATCACGCCGTCGGCATGCGGGCGGTGACCGGCTTCAACCCTGGCTATCCGCATGCCCGCGGACGGATCGCCCACAACGCCGCGACGATGGCCGAACTGCTCCGCGACGAGCACTATGCGACCTTCGCGCTCGGTAAGTGGCATCTCTGTCCCGGCGAGGAAGTCAGTCAGGCGGGCCCCTTCCACAACTGGCCGCTGCAGCGCGGATTCGACCGGTACTACGGCTTCCTGCCCGGCGAGACCGACCAGTTTTATCCTGAGCTGGCCCGCGATAACACGCTGGTTGAGCCTCCCCGAGGACCCGAGGATGGCTACCACCTGACTGAAGACCTGGTTGACGAAGCCATCGGTTTCTTGCGCGACCACCAGTCCATCTATCCCGAGCAGCCATTCTTCACGTACTTCGCACTCGGCGCGACGCACGCGCCGCACCAGGCGCCGCAGGAGTACATCGAGCGCCAGCGCGGTCGCTGGGACGCCGGCTGGGACGCGACGCGCGAAGAGTGGTTTGCCCGTCAACTTGAGATGGGCATTGTTCCTGAGGGCACGCAACTGGCGCCGCGCAACCCGGGCGTCGAGGCCTGGGACGAGATGTCGGATGAGGCACGCAACTTCGCGGTGGCGCTGCAAGAGGCCTTCGCGGGATTCCTCGAGCACACCGACGCACAGCTCGGACGGCTGTTCGATTACCTCGAACGCTCAGGCCGGCTGGACAACACGCTGATCTTGCTCATGGCCGATAACGGCGCGTCTCAGGAAGGCGGCCCGACCGGCGTGTCCGACGAGCCGCGCCTCTTCTATCCGCGTGACGACCTCTCGGAGGTGCAATCGCGGCTGCACGAGATCGGCGGCCCACGCTCGGCCTCGAACTATCCCTGGGGCTGGGCGCAAGCGGGCAATACGCCGTTGAAGTGGTACAAACAGAACACGCACGGCGGCGGAGTTCGGGTACCGCTGATCGCGCACTGGCCGGAAGGCATCGCGGAACGCGGCGGCATCCGACACCAGTTCCACCATGTCTCCGATGTGCTGCCGACCGTGCTCGAAACGCTGGGTGTCACGCCGCCCGAGAGTCACCGCGGCTTCGACCAGATTCCCGTCACCGGCGTCAGCTTCTCGTACGCGTTCACTGAACCCACGGCGCCCACGACCAAGACCATCCAGTACTTCGAGATGATTGGACACCGCGGCATCTGGTGCGACGGTTGGAAAGCCGTCGCCCGACACCAACACCGGAATGACTGGAGCGACGACGAGTGGGAGCTCTACCACGTCGACGAGGATTTCTCGGAGACCAACAATCTTGCCGAATCGGAGCCGGAGCGTCTGCGTGAGCTGATCGATTTGTGGTGGGTCGAGGCCGGCCGCAACGGCGTCCTGCCACTGGACGATCGCACGCTGGAAATCAACCAGCCGTCGCAGGCGCTGGGCAGTCCGCACTACGAGTTCCGCTACCGCTACACCCCGCCGATCACGCACCTTTCGGTCGACGTCTCACCGGCGATCGACGCCGGCAGTTGGACCTGCGCCGCGCAGGTCTCACGCTCGTCGACCGACCAACAGGGCGTGATCTTCAACCGAGGCTCAATCCACAGCGGAGTCACGCTCTACATCAAGCACAACTATCTGCACTTCGACTACCACGCCTATGACGAGTGGGTTCGCATCCGCTCCGATGCTCCCGTACCGAGCGGCGAGATCATGATCGGCGTCTCGCTGCAAAGCGACAGTCCGCGCGGTCCCGGTGAGATCACGCTGTCCATTGACGGCGCGACTGTCGCGACGGGCCGCGTCGGACAGCTCCAGCGCCGGGTCCTGTTCGCACACGGCGAGTTTGACATCGGTGCAGACCGCCGCTCGCCGGTCGGCGACAACTACGAAGCGCCGTTCGAGTTTGAGGGCGAGATCTCGCTCATGGAGTTCGAGGTCGAGCCATTTGAAGGTCCTGCCGCCGACTGGCTGGCCCGCGAACGCCTGCGCCGCACGATGGCGCAGCAGTAGTCCTAGTCTGAAAGCCCGAGAGGGTCGGAACAACGAAGGAGCATGTCATGCGCGGTGTTGGTGTGATCGAGTTCGGCGGACCCGAAGCGTTGCAGATCGTGGACCTGCCCGAGGTGCATGCCGGGCAAGGCGAGGTGCGGTTGCGCGTCCATGCGGCGACCGTCAACCCGACCGACACGTTCATCCGCGGCGGCGCGCGGGCCGACGCCCTGCGCGAGTCCGGCCCGCCGCCCTACATCCCCGGGATGGATGCCGCAGGCGTGGTCGACGAGATTGGCCCCGATACCGAGACCGACCTGCAAGTCGGCGATGCGGCAATGGCCATGGTCATCCCGCGCGGCAGTCACGGCGCGTACCGTGAGAGCATCGTGTTGAAGGCCGACGCCGTCTCGCGCGCCCCGGCCGGCGCGAGTCACGCTGAGGCGTCGACGCTGCCGATGAACGCCCTGACGGCCCGTCTCTCGCTGGACCAGCTTGCGCTCCAGCCCGGTCAGACGCTCGCGGTGACCGGCGCGGCCGGCTGCTATGGCGGATACATGGTCGAACTGGGCAAGGCCGACGGCCTCACCGTCATCGCCGACGCGGCTGAGAAGGACGTCCAACTCGTCAAGGACCTGGGCGCGGACATCATTGTCCCCCGCGGCACGGACATCGCCGAACAGATCCGCCAGGTCGCCCCCGATGGCGTCGACGGCCTCGCCGACGGCTCCGTCCAGAATGAAGAGACGCTCGCCGCGATCAAGGACGGCGGCGCTTACGCCTCAGTCCGAGGCTGGCGAGGTCCGGAAGGCGGAGCGCGCGGCATCAGCTTCCACGTGACCTGGGTCTTCGAGTACGACCGTCGCGCCGACCTGCTCGACACGCTCCGCCAGCAGGTCGAGGACGGCCAGGTCACGCTCCGCGTCAACTCCACCTATCCCGCCGAGCAAGCCTCAGAAACCCATCGCCTGTTCAAGCAGGGCGGACATCGCGGTCGCTTCGTCATCACCTTCGACTAGCCGGAATCTGGCTAAGCTGACTGAGTGACGCAAGGAGGTCTGAGATGTGTTGGCGCGACCGGATCGAGCGGAAGCCCGGAGTACTGACTGGCAAGCCGGTGATCAAGGACACGCGAATCTCGGTGGAGTTGGTACTTGAGCGCCTTGGCTACGGGTGGACGGTCGATGAGGTCATGGATGGTCATCCTCGGATTTGCCGCGATGACATCTTGGCCTGCTTGCTGTTTGCGAGCGAAATCGTGCACGAAGAGCACCAGGCGCGGAAGCGGGCGTAGCTTCTCGTGCGCTTGCTCGCCGACGAGAATGTCCCAACACTGATGGTCGAGACCTTGCGGTCGATAGGCCATGATGTCGATTGGGTTCGCGACACAGCGCCGAGTTCGCCGGACACCGACGTCTTGGCTCAGGTGAACGACCAGGACAGAGTCCTGGTGACCTACGACACCGACTTCGGTGAACTGATCTTTGCACGAGGCATGCTCGCAACGACTGGCGTCATTCTCTTGAGGCTGCCGCAACCGACTCTGCTTCACACAGACCGACTCGTGGAGGAACTCGGACAGTCCGACGAATGGTCAGGCTACTTCACGACCATCACCGCCACGGACGCGCGTCACCATAGGCTTCCGCAGGACTCGTAGCAACTCCGCCTACTCCCGAGCTGCCTCGGCGACGGCCCGGGCGACCGTCTGCGCGTTGACCACTCCGTGTTCGAGGAAATCGGTGAGCACGCGGGAGTATGCCGATGGCACCTCGCGCGGGACACCGTGTCCGACGCGGCTGAAGACGTGCAGCGTCGCATTGCCGAGCCGGGCAAAGTCCGCCAGGTTCGATGTCAGCAGCGAGTCGGCTGCGCCGGCCAGCAGCAGCGTGGGCGTCTGAATCTCGCCGAGCCGGTCGCCCTTGTCATAGCCGACCATCGCGTCCCAGCAACCGTCATAATGACCGACCGAGACCGAGAGTTGCCGGTCGACCTGGTTGGGCACGTCGTCGTGCGCGCTTTCGCGCGGGACGCCGGCTAGAGTGGTCCGAATCAGCAGGTCGCGTTCCTGATTCACCCAGCGCTGACGCATGGTGTCGCGGGCCGACTGCGGCATCGCAATCCCGTCGGCCGGCGCGGGCGCGGACAACGCGAGGCTGAGCAGGCGGTCGGCGTGTGACAGCCCAAGTTCGAAGCCAATCAATCCGCCCATACTCTGCCCGGCGTAGTGGAAGCGGTCGATGCCGTGGTAATCGGCCATGCCCACGACATCGGCGGCAAGCTGTTCGATGGTGTATCCGTCCTCGGGATGAGCGGAATCACCCGCCCCGCGACAATCCATCGCGATGCAGCGGTAGCTCGCGCTCATCCGCTCGATCACCGGCGCCCAGCCGTCGTGCGAGGCGGTGTAGCCATGCTGGAAGATGATCGGGTCGCCAATGCCGACATCCTCGTAGTAGAGCTCGACGCCGTTAACGTTCGCCATTGCCATACCGGTCTCCTGTTCGCTGTTCAGCTCCTGCCGCCACCAACATCAGTGCTTGCCCAGCCGGTGGTCTGCAAACTCCGTCAGCAACGCCTGAACGACGGGTACTAGCTCGCACGGGACCGCCATCACGGTGTAGTCGTCATCCTCGAAGGCCGATTCGTCCTCTGCGATTGCTTCCCCATCGCTCTGTGACTCGTAGTGCGCGATGACCTCGCGCACTCTGGACTCGGTCCAGCCAGGCGGAAGCTCCGGGATGGAATCGGCATCGCCGTGGGTCATCTTCGTTTCCTTCGGCTGCGTCGTCGAAAGGCGCTGAGTTGCTTGCCTCTGAGCTCATAGGCCGTAATGACAAACATACCGCCTGGCGCGCCGAGGCTCGTTTGACGCCTGGTGTAGATGACCCGCAGATAGCGCCCTCCACCGGTCTGACCGATCGCGACGCGCGAGCCGTCTCGCCCCGCTCGATCCTCGTATGGCGACTGAATCGCCTCTTCAACTTCGTGCTCCTCGATTCCATGCAGATGTATGTGAGGCTCCGCAGTTTCAGGATCGATATAGAAGCGCAGATTCACGGCAGGTTCGCAGTACCGAACTCAGCGTGCCGTGTAGCCGCCGTCGACCGGCAGCGCGATGCCGTTGACGAAGCTGGCGTCGTCGGAGGCGAGGAAGGCGGCTGCCGCCGCGATCTCTTCCGGCTGTCCCAGGCGACCCATGGGATGCAGCGAGGCGAGGAAGTCCTCGGCGCCTTCCATCTCGCGGATCGGCGCGGTCATTGGCGTGTGGATGTAACCGGGGCAGATTGCATTGACGCGCACGCCGCGCGGCCCGTAGGTCACAGCGAACTGCCGGGTGATGCCGACCACACCGTGCTTGGCGGCGACGTATGCGCCGGCGCCTTCTTCGACCTCAAGGTCGACATTCTGAGTCGATGCGCTGCTGAGCAGGCCATTGAGACCGGCGATCGAGGCAGTGTTGACGATCGACCCGCCGCCGCGCTCGGCCAGCAAGGCCGCGCCGTGGAAGGTGCCGTAGTAGACGCCGCTGAGATTGACGGAGATCGTCCGATCCCAGCCGTACTGGCTGCCGCCGATGCCGGCGTTGTTGAACAACACATCCAGTCCGCCGAGCACCTGAACGGTCTGCGACAGCGCGTCCTTGACCGCGTCCTCCGAGGTGACGTCCAATTCCATCGTGGCCGAGCGCCCGCCGTGCTCGGCGATCTGCGCGGCGGTCGTCTGTGCGCCCTCGACATCGATATCGGCGCACATCACGGCCGCGCCTTCCGAAGCCATCCGTAACGCGGACGATCGTCCAATACCGGATCCTGCGCCGGTGATCAGCGCGACGCGTCCCTCAAGTCGATCGATTGCCATCTCGCACTCCTCGCACTTGCTCTGCGCTCTCTGATGTGTCCGCGCAGTCTAGGACGGGAGGACGTTGAGCGAGCCAGGAGCCGACTATGCTGACATCATCGAGAGCGCAGCGCATATGGCGGTCGGCGAACCAACGGCAATCGAAGACTACGCGGCTCAGGCTCGCGACTTCCTCAGTCGGGCGCGTGAGTACGTCGCGCAAGGCGATTTGCACCAGGCCTCGGAGAAGGGCTGGGGAGCGGCGGCGCACATGGCCAAGGCAGTCGCGCTCGCCCAGGGCTGGAGCTACGACACCCACGCCGAATTCAGCTACGTGCTGAATCAAGCCAGGCGGCAAACCGGCAACGACTATCTGCGATCCCTACGCGGCATCGCGAACGACCTGCATGGCAACTACTACCGTCGCAAACGACACTTGGATCGCGAAGAGATCGCGCGTGATGTCGAGAGCGTGGCGGAGCTTTTGGAACTGCTAGAGCCCTTGACGGACGGGGCTGTCGAGTAAGGCGTTCAAGCATCTCGCTCGTTTGTCGCCGACTCGGGGATGCCAATCTGCGCACATGATCCGCATCCTGCGAGACGATCACGGATCCTTCCATGCTGCCGCTACGCTACTGAGTAGACCATCGAATCACCTGAACTGAGGAGCACGACATGCCGATTTCCGCTGGAGACAGCCTGCCCGACGCGCGCGGGACCGTTTGGGGAGAGTCGGGGCCGGGGCCCGTCGCCCTGAACGAGTTGGTGGGCGACAAGAAGACCGTGATCTTCGGCGTGCCGGGCGCGTTCACGCCGACCTGCACTAACGACCATCTGCCGACCTTCGCGACGAGCGCCGATCAACTGTCGGCCGCCGGTATCGAGCAGACGATTTGCATGTCGACCAACGACATCTTCGTCCTTCAGGCCTGGAACGCCGCGCACGGGGCGGAGCACATCACGATGCTCGCCGACGGCTCGGGCGATATTACCCGCGCGATGGATGTCGGACTCGACCTGGGTGGACTGGGACTCGGCTTCCGCTGCACCAGGTTCGCCATGCTGGTCGATGGCGGCGTGGTCAAGGCGTTCCAGACCGAGGAGAACCCAGGCGCCTGCGCCCTGACCTCGGCCTCGGCGATCCTCGAACACGCCTAAGCCGACCTGGGTGTCATCCCCTTCCGGTCCCCTCTCCTCGAGGTGACCCGCGCGTAGACCGCCAAAGCTAACCCCCTCTCCTAGAGGAGACTTGCGCGAAAATCGTGGGGCTTTACTCCCTCTCCCAGAGGGAGAGGGCTGGGGTGAGGGTCAGGCGCGGCGATCGTATCTGGTAGGAACCGCATCCATCGGCACAGAGGGCCCTCACCCTAACCTTCTCCCGCGGGGAGAGGGGACCGGAATGGGATTACGCGCAGGTGTCCTCAGGGAGCGGGGACCGGAACCGGATTCTCGGTTGAGAGGCTCGGAACTGGAGCGCAGGTGTCGGACCTACGGCGCAAGGACTCGGAAGCGTTGCTGCGCTACTCGGGAGTACGGAGTGCGCACACCTACCAGGCATCCTGGTACAACAACGCGACCTTCGTCTTTCCGCTGCTGGCGGTGATCATTGCCGGCATCGTCTGGCTGGCAACCGGCAGCGGCGAGGCGGGCGGCGCAGCGATCTTCTTTCTCGTCGTGACCGCGGCGATGCTGCCCGTGGTCTTCGTCACCTGGCAACGGCAGACGACCGCCGTCATCGTCCATCAAGAGGGCGTCACCGCGCTGCACGCCGGTCTGGAGCAGTTGACCATCGAGTGGGACGATTTGCGCGGCGTGAGGCGGGTAGAGACGATGGGTAACGTCCGCTGGTACCTGGACGGAGCCGACGAAGAGCACATCGTGATCGAAGGCGAGATCGCCGAGCGGGACGAGCTGCTCGATGCGGCGCGCCAAGTGCTAGAGAACCGAGGCGAGCGCGGCGGCTAGCCGCCGCCTCCGAGGCTGGGCGGCTCGGGTGTGTTCAACGTGGGACGCGATTCGGCGGGCAGCGCCAGCGCGGCGATGGCCGTTTCGCCGTCTTCGTCGAGGATGATCGTGACCGACGCGCCGGAGCCGATGGCCGACGGCGAAACCCGTTGCATGCGCAAGAGGAACGTCGTCTCGTCGGTGAGTTGAATCGCCGCGGGACCGGTTTGCGTCTCGATCACGATGTAGCCGTTCGAGGCGGAGATCACGCGGCCGGTCATGACTTGCCGTCCTTGCAAGCCCTCGGAGTTGCCGAACGGACTGAGTCCGCTGGCCCCGAGTACCAGCGAGGTGTTGGGGAATGCCGTCTCGTCAATCTCGATCTGCAGTCTGCCGGCGACGACGCTCTCTGCGATCACGACTTCGTTTTCGGTCGGCTGCGGCGCAACCACGTCGGAGCCCACGAACCAGCCTGCGACTCCGGTTCCGCCGAGCGCGGCAATCAGGACGAGCCAGCCGAGGAGTCGTCGCATCATTCGGCCGCATCCGAGCGTATGGCTCCGACCACGTCGTCGCCGGTGATCGCCTGATCGGCGGGGATGATCACGATGCCGGTGGTGATGAAGCTGTTGACATTGTCGTCGGTGCCGCCGACCAGGACGTAGTCGCCTGGTTCGACGGCGTCGGTCCAGACAGGCAGCATCGCTTCGACGACGGCGTCGTTGGAGAAGCGGATCGTGCGCAGGTTGTCGCCGACTCGGACGATCCAGTCGTTGCCCGAGCGCTCCGTCACGAATCCGCTCAGGTCGCCGGATGGAGCGCCGTCGCCGCCGACACGCCCTTGCTGGGTCGTCTCGTAGACGCGGATCACCTCCTGCTGATCAGGACCGCCCCATTGGAATCCCGCGCCCAGGGCGGCGCCGAAGACGATGGCGGCGATGGGGATCAGGAGGAGGCGGGAGGCGAAGCCGCTGAGTCGGTTGCGCATGTGCATTCCCGTCCCCGGCTCGTTCGGGGACCTGGTTGCTCTCATCTCTTGCGAATCCGAGCGGGTCCCCGAACGAGTCGGGGACTGGGATGCGGGTTGGGGGGCTGGATCGCTGTTGACGTGGAGAGGGCGGACCGAAGTCCGCCCTCTCTGTTCCCTCGAAAGTAGGTGTCGCGCAGGTCGTCGTTAGACGGCGAGCGCGTCGGCGACGTCGCTGAGGCCAATCGACTCCAGCTTCTCGCGGCTGGGGAGACAGGTCTCGGTGTCCCAGTCGCAGGCGTTGAGGAAGTCGGTCTCGAGGGCTTCGATGTCGAGGATGACATCGGCCAGCGGACCGGTCTTCTGCACGGTGCCTTCGCCGCCCCAGAGGCGGGCCGGAGCAAAGCGCTCGCGCGGGTTGTCGCCCTCGCGGACGGTGAACGCCATTCGCAGGTTGGAGATGCGCTCGCCGGCGAGCTGCAGGTCCTCACCCGACAGGTCCCAACCGGTGACGGCGTTGATCCACTGCGGGAAGCGGTCGGTCGGAGCGGCCATCATGATGAACTGGCACATGCCGGTCGAGTTCGTGATGTGCATATACTCCGAGGCGCCCTTGTGGTGCTCGCCGCGGTTGGCGTAGTCCTTGAAGTCGCGCGGCGCGGCCGGGTACTCGGGGCCGCCGAAGCGGGAGTTGCCCTCGTACTGCGTGTGGCGAGCCGGAGTCGGGTCGAGCTTGTAGGTCGTCCAGTACTCGGGCTGCAGCTTTGCGTCGTGCATCGGCAGTTCCTGGCCGCCGACGTCGGTGCGGAACTCCTGCGCCCGGCTGTCGCCGTTCTTCTCGTCGATCTTGGCAGCCGCGACGGCCATGCCGTCGGCGAGCAGATCGCCGAAGCCTTCGCGCTTGCCGATCAGATGCAGCATTTCCATGATGCCGTCGTCGTTGGACCAGGTCAGCTCGACGCCGCCGGTGTCCTCGAGGTCGATCAGACCATTCTCGAAGCACTCGATGGCGAAGGAGATCGTGGTGCCTGCGCCGATCGTGTCGAGGCCGTACTCGTTGCACCAGTGGTTGGCCGCCTGCATCATGTCGATGTTGGCCGAGAGGTTCATCGTGCCGAAGGAGGCGACGGTCTCGTACTCGGCGCGGTGGGTGTTGATCGGGTACTTGAAGGAACCCTTCTCGTGCTCGGCTTCGGAGAGGCCGATGGCGACGGTACCGTCGGGCGACTCGATCGACTCGGCGCCGCAGGCCATGGGGCAGCGCCAGCAGCCGTAGCTCTTGGCCGACTTGGGGACCATCTCGCCCTGGCGGTTCTTGCGCATGGCGACGGGGCCCTGATCGGTCATCTGGATCTCGTCGTAGTCGTGCGTCATCCGCGTGGCGTTGAAGACGGGTCCCGCCATCGAGTTGACCTCAGGGAACACGTCGACGCCGACGCCGCCCCAGTTGCGTACGGGCGAGTCGCCGTTGTGAGCGGAGCCGGTGCTGATCCCGGTCGTGCCGAAGGTGGCGAAGAAATCGCGCAGGGGAGCGATGAACTCATCACGCGACTGACGGGTGAGGGCGCGAATCTCGGTGTCCTGCGAGAGCATGTTCTCGCGCGGCGTGCCGCCGGCCTTGACGACGACGGCCTTGACCTTCTTCGAGCCCATGACCGCGCCGACGCCGGAGCGGGCCGCGAGGCGGCCGTGCTCGTTGCAGATGCCGGAGAGCAGGGAAAGCTGCTCGCCGGACGGGCCGATGCAGGCCACCGACGTCTTCTTGCCGTACTTCTCCTTGAAGGCGTTCTCGACCTCGATCGCGCCCTGGCCCCAGTACTCGGAGGCGTCTTCGATCGACACGTCGTCGCCGTCGATCAGGATGTAGACGGGGTTCTCGGCCTGGCCGTAGAAGAGGATGCCGTCCCAGCCGGCGAACTTCAGGTAGGGACCGAAGTCGCCGCCGCAGTTGGCGTCGCCCCAGCCGCCGGTCGAGGGCGACTTGCAGACGGCCTGGAAGCGGTTGCCGAAGATCGGCGTGCCGGTCAGCAGACCGGGCATCAGGCCGAGGACGTTGTCGGGGCCCAGCGGGTCGGCCCCGGCGGGAATGCGGTCGAACAGCAGGCGAGCGCCAATGCCGTAGCCGCCCAGGTAGTCCTTGTACATCTGCTCGGGCAGGTCTTCGCGCTCGACCGCGCCGTCGCTCAGCCGGACGTTGATGATCTTGCCGTTATAGGCGACTTCGCTGGGGCTCCACTCCTTGTCGGCAAACGGGTCGGCCGCTTCGGCGGCGTCAGCGTTTTCCGCGCCTGGAACATTTGCCATGGTTCACTTCCTTCTGCTGAACTGTCTGTTGCGCGCACTGTTTCGCATCATGCGCGCTCACACGCGGTGCTCAAATGCTCGGCCTGCTCCACCGCAGCCCACGCAGAGCCGCAGCCGACCAATGCAGAGTCCCCAACATGCTAGCGACTCCCCTCTTTGAGCGCTACGCAACAGAGCGCGGACCGCAAGCGGCGAATCCTGAGCCCCGAACTTATTTCGCGTAGCGCGAAACGTTATTCGGGCGTAGCCTGCGGCTGGTTGCAGTGAGGACGCGGCTGCGCCCCCGGCATGTCCGGGAGCGCCCGGTCATGTAGGTGGTATGAGACAGATTCGCCAGACCTTCGCCGCGTTCGTGGTGCGCGACTTCCGCTTCATGTGGGGCGGCTCGCTCTTGTCGGTGACGGCGTTCATGACGTCGTTCTCGCTGATTCCCTCAGTCGCCTACGAGCTGACCGGCAGCTATACGGCGGCGGGCATCGCGATGCTGGGCTCGGGCGTCTCGCAGACCTTGCTGGGACCGATCGGCGGCGTGATCGCCGACCGGTACCGCAAGAAACCCCTGGTCATGGCCGGACAGGCCTTGCCGGGCGTGCTGCTGGGCGCGCTCGGCGCGTTGATCGTGACGGACTTGATCTCGATCCCGCTGCTGGTTGTGGCGACCCTCGTGATGGGCGCGGGATTCTCGTTGATGGGTCCCGCCCGTCAGGCCTGGACCGGATTCATCGTGCCCAGGCGGTTGCTGCCCAATGCCGTTGCATTGCAACAGATGTCGATGAACACCGGCCAGGTGCTGGGTCCGACCTTGATCGCCCTGTTCGGCTTGTTCATGGCGCTGGAGGGCGGCAACACCGGCATTCTCTTCCTGGTCGTCGCGTCGTTCTTTGCCATCGTGGTGCCGTTGACCGCATCGATCCGCACCGAGGGCCCTGCCAAGCCGCTCGAAGAGCGGCGAGCGCTGCGGATCGAGCTGGCGGAGGGCTTCCGCTACTTGCGCCGCAATCCGCGCTTGCGCATCCTCTGGGGATACTTCCTCCTGATCGTGGCCTGCGGCTGGGGCTTCCAGACGCTGCTGCCCGGCGTGCTGGCCCAGGAGTTCGGGCGCGCGCCTACCGATGTCGGACCCACGTTCCTGATCTTTGGCGTTTCCTCGCTGGTGATCAACATCCTGCTCGCGGGAGCCGTCTCGGGCCGCTGGGCCTGGCCGCTGCTGATGATCATGGGTGTCGTCATGGCGGTCGGGTTCTGGCTGACGGCAATCGCGCCGAGCTACGGCGCCTTCCTGGTCCTGGGCGCGTTTGTCGGAGCCGGCCGGTCCGGCACGATGCTGGTCAATCAGTCGCTGATGATGGGCAACACGCGGCCCGAGTACTTCGGTCGGGTGATGTCGTTCGCGATGATGGCGTTCGGCTTCCAGGCCCTGTTTGGACCCGTATGGGGAGGCATCGCCGACGCGATCGGCGGACGCGAAACGATGGCGGTGATCGGCGTGATGGCCGCCGGGGCGACGGTGTTCATGCTGTTCGGCTGGCTGCGGACGCGGAATCTGCCGCTGGAGACCGGCACGGCCGCTGCCAGCATGGGACGACGAATGGGTACGACCGTGCGGCGTCCCGACCCTGCCGCCGCAGGTTCCTCGAATGGGCTCGAACCGCAACCGACCTTTGCCACCCAGCTCGCTCCGGTCGCGCTGATGGACCCGCAGAAGGCCCAAACGTGAGCTCAAGGGTTCCGGCCGGCCGCGCCAGCGGCCGCTTCGGCGGCACGTTCGCCTCTTTCGCGCATCGCGATTACCGCTTCCTCTGGGCCGGTTCGCTGCTCTCGACGACCGCCTTCATGACCTGTTTCCTGCTCGTGCCCGTCGTCGCCTACGAGATCACCGGGTCGTACGCGGCGTCCGGCATTGCGCAGATGGGCTCGGGCTTGTCGATGTTCTTCCTGGGACCGTTCGGCGGCGTGATCGCCGACCGTTACGCCAAGAAACCGCTGGTGCTGGCCGGTCAGGCCTTTCCCACCTTGCTGATCATCATCACCGGCATCTTGATTGTCACCGGCCTGATCACGGTCTGGATGCTGTTTCTCTCGACGCTGCTGATGGGTTTCGGGTTCGCGCTCATGGGTCCGGCGCGACAGGCCTGGCTGGGCGAGTTGGTCCCACGACGACTGCTGGCCAACGGCGTGGCGCTGCAACAGATGTCGCAGAACATGGCGCGCGTCTTCGGGCCGATGTTGGTATCGGTCCTGCTGGCGGCGTTCGCCTTCAGCACCGGCTATCTCTACTTGATCGTCGCCAGCTTCTTCCTGATCGTGATCCCGCTCACGACGATGCTGCCGCGCACGCCGCCGGTTCGACGCGAGGGCGAACCGCCGCGCGTGCTCGCGGAAATGCGGCTGGGCTTTGCCTACCTGCTGCGCAACCGACGGCTGCGGCTGCTCTGGGTCTTCTGGATGGTGATGGTCGTCTGCGGCTTCGCGTTCAACACGCTGATGCCGGGCTACGTCGAGCGCGAGTTCGGCCGTCCCTCGACCGACGCCTTCAACGTTTACCTGGTCTTCGGCGTCGCTTCGTTCCTCTTCAACATCCCGCTGGCCGGACTGGTCGGGGGACGCTGGGGCTGGCCGCTGCTCCTGCTGACGGGCTTTGGCTCGGCAGTCTCGTTCTTCCTGGTCGCCGCCGCTCCCGGGTTCGGCGGCGTGCTGCTGATGAGCATTCTCAGCGGTGCGACCACGTCCGGGGTGATGCTGGTCACGATGTCGTTGATGATGGCGAACTCGCGACCGGAGTACTTCGGTCGGGTGATGTCGTTCATCACGCTCGGCTACGGTGCGCAGTCGATCATGGCCGGGGTCTGGGGCGGAGTCGCCGACGCGCTGGGCGGACGCGAGACGTTCGTCGTGATCGGCGCGATTGCCCTCGCCGTCACGGTGTTCATGGTCTTCGGCTGGTTGCGCACGAGGAACTTACCGCTGGAGATCGGGACGGCCGCAGCGGAGTCGAGTCCCGCGACCGATCACGAGTCAGGCCCGCCGATGCGTCGCCAGCCGGTACCCGCGTTCACCGCCCAGGTCGCGCCGGTGGCGCTGATGGGCGGACAGAAGCCCAGGGAGACAACCGCGTTGGGCGGCGATTAGATTTCTGCCATGAACCGAGCACGAGTCACGTTCGCCGCGCTCGCCGTTCGCGATTTCCGCCGTCAGTGGATCGCGGCGACGCTCGCCTCGACGGCATTCATGACGACGTTCGTGCTCGTGCCCATCGTGGCGTATCAGCTCACCGGCTCGTACGCCGCCTCGGGCTTCGCGGCGATGGGCAACGGCTTCGGGATGCTCTTCCTCACGCCATACGGCGGCGTGCTTGCCGATCGGCTGCCCAAGAAACCGGTGGTGATCGCGGGTCAGTACCTGACGATCGTGATCATCGTCGGGACCGGACTGTTGATCGTGACCGATCTGATCACGGTCCCGTTGTTGTTCGCATCGACGCTGTTGAGCGGGGCCGCCTACGCGCTGACCGGTCCGGCGCGGCAGTCGTGGGTGGCCGAGCTCGTGCCCGAGCGGCTGGTGCCGAATGCCGTCGCGATGCAGCAAATGGGGATCAACATCGCCCAGGTGTTGGGACCGACGCTGGCCTCGGTGGCGGTGGTCGCCTTCAGCGTCAACGCGGGAACCGTGTATCTCGGTGTGGCGCTGCTGTTCATTGTTGTGGTGCCGATCAATCACATCCTGCCCAAGACGATGCCCAAAGTCGTGCAGCGACGCTCGCCGCGACGCGAACTCGCCGACGGCTTCAACTACCTGCGCAAGAGTCCGCGATTGCGCATCCTCTGGATCTTCTGGCTCGTGATCGTGATCTGCGGCTTCGCGATTCAGACGTTGATGCCCGGGATTCTCGACCAGGAGTTTTCGCGCTCGTCCGACGAAGCGGTCTTGATCAATGCGATCTTCGGCATCTCGGCGCTGGCGATCAACATTCCCCTGGCGGGACTGGTATCGGGGCGCTTCGCCTGGCCGCTGCTGCTGGCGACGGCGGTGCTGATGGCCGTGGGTCTGTGGATGGTCGCCTGGGCGCCGACATATGGGCTCATGCTGATCCTGAGCGCGGTCGCAGGCGCGGGCCGCTCGGGGGTGATGCTGGTCAATCAGTCGGTGATGATGGCCAACACCAGACCCGAGTACTTCGGCCGGGTGATGGCCTTCGTGCTGACCGCGTTCGGGCTGCAATCGATCATCGCGCCGGGCTGGGGCGTGCTTGCCGACGTGATCGGCGGACGGGAAGCGCTGACCGTCGTCGGGTTGCTGGTGCTGGGCTCGACCGTGTTGATGTTCTTCGGCTGGGTGCGGACGCGCCGATTGCCGCTCGAGATCGGTACCGCAGCGGCGGCCGTCGCCAGCGAGACGCCCGCCAGCGCTGAGCCGCAGGCCGTTCCGAGCCCGGCGCACAGTCCCTTGTTCGCAGCTCGGGTCGCGCCGATTGTGCTGATGGAGGGGCAGAAATCTCGCTCGACACAGGCGGCTATACCGGGCGGCGATTAGCCTGAGGCTAATGAATCGCCTCTCCGTGACATTCGCCTCGCTCGCCGAGCGCGACTATCGACTGCTCTGGACCGGGTCGCTGATGGCCACGACGGCCTTCATGACGACCTTCTATCTCGTGCCGATCGTCGCCTACGAAATCACGGGTTCCTACGCCGCATCAGGTTTCGCACAGGCGGGAATGGTCGCTCAGCTTCTATTCGGTCCAATCGGCGGGGTGATCGCCGACCGTTACCGCAAGAAACCGTTGGTGCTCGGCAGCCAGGTCATTCCCTGTGCGATCATCGTCATTACCGGCATTCTGATCGTCACCGACAACATCACGATTCCACTGCTGTTCGGCTCCACTTTTCTGATGGGCGCGACGTTCTCGCTGATGGGGCCGGCGCGCCAGTCGTGGGTGGTCGAGTTGGTGCCGCACCGCCTGCTGCCCAACGCCGTTGCGCTGCAGAACATGTCGATCAACATTGCTGCTGTCGTAGGCCCGGCGTTGGCCGCCACGCTGGTCGTCTCGATGGGACTCAACTCAGGCATTCTCTACATGTTGGTCGCGCTGCCGTTCGTGATCGTGGTGCCGTTGACGCTGTTGATTAGCGGCAGCGGCCGCGCCACGCCGCCGGAGCAACGCAAGGCAATGGCCACCGAAATGAAGGCCGGCTTGAGCTACCTCGTCTCGCGTCCTCAACTGCGGAGCCTGTGGGGCTTCTGGACGATGATTGTCGTCACCGGCTTCGCCTTGCAAACGCTGATCCCCGGACTGCTCGATCAGGAGTTCGGGCGCGACGAGAACCAGGCCCTGATTGTCGGCACGATCTGGGGCGTCACGGCATTGCCGATCAATCTGATGCTTGCCGGCATGGTTGGTGGCCGCTGGCCGTGGCCGCTGCTGTTTCTCTCGGCCGCCGCGCTGGCGGGCGGCATCTGGCTGACCGCATGGTCGCCAGGCTTCGCAATCCTGCTGATCGTGTCCGCCGTCGCCGGCGGAGCGCGCTCGGCGGTGATGCTGCTCAATCAGACAATCATGATGACCAATACGCGCCCCGAGTACTTCGGCCGCGTGATGAGTTGGGTCTTCATGGCCTTTGGCCTGCAAGGCATCCTGGCGCCGGTCTGGGGCCTGGTCGCCGACGCCATCGGCGGTCGCCAAACGCTCTACATCGTCGGTCTCGTCGTGGTCATCGGCACCGCCATGATGTTCGTGTCGAGACTGAGAACGCGCCACATCCCGCCCGAGGTCGGCACCGCCGCCGCTTCAATTGCGGCCGAGCAGCCGCCGGAGCCGGAACGTCCCGAGCCGGAGCCGTTGACCGCACCCAGCCCTGCGGTCAGCCCCCTCTTCGCGGCCCGCCTCGCGCCCGTAGTGCTGATGGAGGGTCAGAAACCGCGGTGATTCACAGTTGTAAGGGCCACCAAATCAGAACTGATGAAAGCGGAAACCCAAATCGATGTATCGTGGAAGCTGGGCTCATCTGCCAACTGTCGTAAGAGTTGTTCGCAAGTCTGGGTTTACCAGCACACCTTATTCGTTCCCATCAACAATGTCGGCAAGTGCTGCGTGTCTCATGTCACGATTAGACTTGTGAGTGAATACCGTGAATAGAAGGGACTGAGATACCGCCTCCAAGTTGTACCATGCTGTGAGCATAGGCTCGTCGGAGATGATCTCAGGACGATACCTGATCCTCGTGTACATGTTGTCAAACATACGGAACGTCTCCTGAACTGAAGGAATGAAAGTGACTTGTTCAGGGAAGTCATCCGGTCTACCAAACAGGCGATGAGAGTAATCGAGCTGGTTTCTGGCCTGGCTCGGCAGAAGTTCATGGAGGAAGAGCAAGAAGTGTTTCGGAGGAAAATCCTTGCCAGAGAGCTTCAGCAGAGTTTTGAGGCCCATCTCTACAGTGAATGCTCGGCTCGTGAGCCCAAAGTCCTGAAACAGACACATAAAGAGCTGTGACTGTAAGTCTCGCAATCCGACAGCGTCCTCTTCATTTGTAAGGACCGCCATCCCTTCCAACAATTCTGCAAAGGCTGTCGACAGTTCCGCGTCGTCAGGCAGCGCGAGATCATTCACGACACGTTGTATGTAGGGCTGCAACTGAATCAAGTGCTGAAATCTGTTGGATCAAATTTCGGAGTCAGTGGCGGGAACGGCTCCAGGCACCTCCCAGTACGACGCTGTGTTCTCCGACATGCCCGGTAGCCGAGCGAGCACTAGGCGACGTCTCTCTGATGACATCAGGTGAATTCCTCCAGGCTCGGCACCCTTGGTTCGGAATCAGTCAGCCTGGGCCAAGTCTCCGAGGAAGGCGCGCGTGCGCTCGATGTGGGACTCGGCGTCTTCTTCGAGCACGACGATGGCGGCGAGCAGCTCGTCGACTCCGTAGTCGTCGTGCATCGCGCGGACCTTGTCGCCGACTTCGGCTTCGGAGCCGGAGACGATCAGCGCGTCGGCCATGCGGTCGGTGAAGTCCTGACCGGCGGCCTCGTCGTAGCCGGCGTCCTGGAGCATCTGCGAGTAGTAGGGCAGGCGCTGGTAGAAGCCGAACTGGCGCTTGGCCGCCGAACGGATGGCGTCCTGATCCTCGCTGAGGATGATCGGCGTGTGCACGACCATCGCCGGGCGGTCGCGGCCTGCCTGGTCGGCGCCCGCCTGCTGGGCGGGCAGCGCGACATCGCGGATGTAGGGCAGCGGCGACATCCAGGAGATGCCGCCGTCGGTGATTTCGCCCGATAGCGACCAGGCGCGTTCGCGCAGGGCCGAGATCATCGTCTTGACCTGAGTCGGACCGCCGGGCAGGCGGCCGCGAGCGGTAATCAGCTCGCCTTCGTGGTTGACCTCGCCCTCCTCAAGCATCGCGCGGCAGATCGTCACGTACTCGCGCAGGTGCGAAAGCGGCTTGAGGAAGGGGATGCCCCAGGTGCCTTCGATCGCCGGCTTGTGCGACGGGCCGAGGCCAAGGAAGAGGCGTCCCGGCGCGATCTGGTCGACCGACGCCGCGCCCTGGACCATCGAGATCGGGTGGCGCGGGAAGGTGGGCACGATCGAGGTGCCGAACGTGATCCGCTCCGCGCCCGAGAGCGCCGCGCCGACAAAGACGGCGAACGGATCGGGCGCCGGCCCCCCGACGGTCAGCCAGGCCGTGTCGAGTCCGTCGCGGTCGGCGGCGACGATTCCGTCGATCAGCGCCGGCGCGCCCATCATCTGGATGTTCTGCAAGGCAATGTGGACGCCGATGCGCATGTTCTTCACGGTGGACTCCAGGATTCAAACGATGGTGTGTCGAGCATAAACGCAGGATTGACGGAGATGGGGACGGAGCGGTTAACGGGCGGGCCTTCTGAGGGGCTACTCGTACACCGACCCCGGCGTGTACTCGATCCGCTTCGCGCCGCGGACGCCGTTGGTGAACTGCGCGCCAACGGTGTCATGGCCGGGCAGCAGGAAGGCGTCGCGATCGGCGGCGATGGCGGCGATCTTGTCGATGGACGCCCGCCAGGTCTCGCCGTCCATGTCGATTGCCGAGGTGGCGGGCGGCGGGCCCAGCGTGTCGTGGAAGTACATCGCGTCGGAGGTGAGCAGGACCCAGCCGGTCTGGTCGAGCCTGGCCAGCACGCCCATCGTGCCCGGCGTGTGACCGGGCAGCGAGATGCACCAGAGGTCGCGGGCGATCTCCTGGTCGCCGTACATCAGCATCTGCGGCGCTCGCGAGACGAAGTTCCAGTCGGAGCGGACGAAGAAGTCGTTGGCCTCGGCGACATTGCCGACCACATGCCGCCATTCCGCTTCATGCACGACGACCGTCGCGCCGGCGTCCTCGAATAGGCGCAGTCCGCCGGCGTGGTCGGCGTGCAGATGCCCCTGGATCACGTGCGAGAAGTCCTCGGGACCCAGCCCCCGATCCTTGAGCACCGCTTCGAGGCAGACCTCGGGCGTGACGCTGTCGAGATTGACGAGTTGCAGCCACTCGTCCAGCCACTCCTCTTGCCAGTTCGCAGCGATGCCGGTCTCGAAGAGCATCAACCCTGCGTCGGGATGATCAATCACGTACGAGAGCGCCGGACACTGGTAGAGCCCGTTGACGACATCGCCCTCGAAGCGATCCGGTTCGCGTCCGCCACCGGGATCGAACAGCGCCGCCATCGGCAGAGGGAAGGAACCAAGCTGCAATCCGCTGATCGTGATGCCCATGGCTCGCTCCCCTCGTAGCTCGTCCGTCTGTGAGGGCCACATTAGCCGTTGTCAGCCGTTGTCGTAGCCGTCCGTGATCGGCCGATCCTCGCGCTGACCGGACTGGCCATTGGGTGCGAAGTCGTCGACGCTGCGGGCGAGGTCGCTGCGGTCGCGCGGCGCCGGCATCTCCTGCGCGCCCTCGACCGAACTGGCGATGTGCAAGGTCTGCGTGGGGAAGGCGAACTCGACCTGGAGCTCCTGGGCAAGGCGGATGATGTCGAGGTTGAACACGTGCCGGGTGCGCAGTTCCTCGTTCCAGGTGGACGCGCCGATGAAGGTGTAGACCATGACGTTGAGCGCCGACGCGCCGAAACTGTGCAACTCGACGATGTAGTAGTCGTGGCGCATGCTCTGGTTCGAGCGCACGATCGCGCGGATGCCCTCGACGAACGCCTGAATCCGGTCCGGGTCGGTGTGATAGGCGATCCCGACTGTGGTGTAATAGCGCCGCCAGGTGCGCCGGCCCATGTTGTTGACTGCGGTGTCCGTCATCCGCACATTGGGCACCGTGATCAGCGAGTCTGCGAAGGTCCGGATGCGGGTGGAACGGAAGCCGATCTGCTCGACCGTCCCCTCGATGTCGTCGACGATCACCCAGTCGCCGACCTCGAAGGGTTTGTCGGCGAAGATTGTCGCGCCTCCAAAGAGATTCTTGAGCGTGTCCTGTGCGGCGAAGGCGATCGACAATCCGCCGATGCCCAGCGCGGCAACTAACGACGTGATGTTCACGCCCAGATTTTGCAGGACGAAGATCATGCCGATCGCCGCGACGACCAGCTTGCCGGCCGTGCGAGCGAGGGGAACCAGTTGATCGTCGAACTTGGAGTCAGTCTCCGAGGCAACCACCGCCCAGTAGTCCGCCGCCGCATCGACAATCCGAAACCCAACCAGCACGCTCGCCAGCGTTGCGGCGATCCGAGCGAAGATGTTGACGACGTTGTCTATCTCCGGATCGAACTCGAGGAGCGGAAAGCCGATCATCAACGTGATCGCCGTCAGCATCAGCAACAGCGGACGTTGGAATCGGCGCTGTCTGTCACGCCAGAACTCGAGACGGGACGGGTCAATCCGTCGCTGCAACAGCGCCCAGATGAGCCAGAAGAGAGCGAAGCGCAGCGCGATGATGATGGTCAGCAGCGCGGCCAGGCCGATGAACTGCCAGACCTCAATCCCAATCACGGCTTCGTGCAGCCAGTTGAGGACGGCGGGTTGAGGCATGTTGAGCACCAGTGGAGCGTTGAAGATCAGTTAACAGCGTAAAGCCGCGCCTGAGGCTGCCTCGCCACCGGGATGCCGGCGCGTAAACCCGCTCCGCCTGCAAGGGGGAGGGAGGAACATGACGCGCAGCTCTCCTCTGGGAGAGAGGATCAGAAAGGGGTTCTACTCCCCGTCCCTGGAGACCTGCGCGTAGACCCGAGCTTCAATGCGATGGCGCACTCCTCCCAGTCCCCGACTTGTTCGGGGACCCGCTCGGCTCCCCGTCTCGTACCTGGAGACCTGCGCGTAAACCGCTGGGACTTTACTCCCTCGCCCTCTGGGAGAGGGCTGGGGTGAGGGTCCGGCGCGGCGATCGTATCTGGCAGGGACCGCGTCCATCGGCACAGAGGGCCCTCACCCTAACCCTCTCCCTCGGGGAGAGGGGACCGGAATGGGATTATGCACAACTCTCTACCTGGTAGGTCCCCGGTAGTGCCGAACGGGAACGGGTCCCCGAACAAGTCGGGGACTGGACCGGGCGGTTTACGCGCAGGTCTCCTCTGGGAGAAGCCTGCCCTTGCGAAGGCAGGGGGGCTGGGGTGAGGGTCCGGCCTGTGCCTGCTATCTGGTCGTCGCGACTTCTCAGGGCAACGGAGGGCCCTCACCCTAACCCTCTCCCTCGGGGAGAGGGGACCGGAATGGGATTATGCACAACTCTCTACCTGGTAGATCCCCGGTAGTGCCGAACGGGAACGGGTCCCCGAACAAGTCGGGGACTGGACCGGGCGGTTGTGCGCCCTTGAGCGGCGGGTAGCGGAGGCTGCCCTCGTTGGTGTCCGGTGGTTGGAGTGGCTAGGCCGTCGAGGGATCGTGCTCGAAGCCGCAGGCCTTGTGCGAGCCGTCGCAGAACGGCTTCATGTCCGACTCGCCGCAGCGGCAGAGCGCCGCCATGGTGCCCTTGGGCGTCGGGATGACCGAGCCGTCATTGGCCTTCAAGGTGAGATCCTCGGTCGAGATCAGGATCGGTCCGTTTGCGTTGATCGTGATTTCCGCCATGGGTAGCTCCGATGCTCTGCACGTGCGCTCTGGACGACTTGGCGTCACGGTTAGCATAATCGCCGAATCAGTCGGCGTTCGCGGAGGACGCCGCAGACCGCGATCGGAGCACCTTGATGAAGTTGACCGTCGAGTTTCCATCCGTTGTCCATCGGGACGGCCCGGACGAGATCGCGCGACTGGCCACGGCGATTGAAGAGATCGGCTACGACGAGATCGACATCTTCGATCACGTGATCAACGGCTATCCGATCGAGGGACGCGCGCCCGCGCCCTACCCGGCGAACATGCCGCTGCTGGAGGCCCTGGTCACGCTGGGCTACATCGCCGCTGTGACCGAGCGCGTGGGACTGGGCACCGAGGTGCTCGTGCTGCCCCAGCGACAGCCGGTACTGGCGGCCAAGCAGTTCAGCACGATCGACACGCTCTCGGGCGGTCGCCTGCGGGTGGGCGTGGGCGTGGGCTGGCAGGAGTCGGAGTACGACGCGCTGGGCATGGACTTCCACACGCGCGGCAAGGCGATGGACGAGGCGATCGCGCTGATGCAGGCCTGCTGGCGCGACGAGACGATCGAGTTCGACGGGGAGCATTTCAAATCAGAGTCGATGGCGATGGAACCGAAACCGCCGCAAGGCGGAGACATTCCGCTCTGGATCGGCGGCGGGTCGCCGGCCGCGCTACGGCGCGCCGGACGAGTCGGCGACGGCTGGATGGCCTCGGGTCTGTTGGGCGACGCAGCCGCGACCGCGATTTCCAAGGTCAAGGCGGAAGCGGAGCAGGCCGGACGCGATCCCGAGGCGTTGGGCTTCCAGTGCCAGTTGGCGACCCCGCCGCGCGCTGGCGATCCGTCGACGCGGGAGTACTGGGCGCGTTCAGCCGATGTCGCAGCCACGGCCGCAGCCGCACAGGAAGCGGGCTTCGGCTGGGCCGCCGTCAATGTAACCGGCGTATTCGTCGCCGGCGCCCGCTCGATCGACGCCATGATCGAGCAACTCGGCGTCCTGCACGACGCGATCCGCGCGGAGACTGGCTAGCGGGAGCGGCGGTGCGCGATGCGTTGGCTGCGGCTCATCGTCCTGGTCGCCGTGCTGGCGCTGATGCTGCAGCACGACTCACTCGCCCAAACCGACGAGCGGCCGCTCGTGCTCGTCATGGACATTGACGGCCCGATCGAGCCGATCACGGAACGATACCTGTCACGGACGATTGACCAGGCTGAATCGCGCGGGGCGGCCGCGCTCGTCATTCGCGTCGACACGCCCGGCGGCCTGATTTCGTCGATGCGCAACATCGCCGAGCAGTTGCTCAATGCGCCGCTGCCCACGGTCGCGTATGTCTGGCCGTCCGGCGCGCAGGCGGCCTCGGCCGGGACCATCGTGACCATCGCCGCGCACGTCGCCGCGATGGCGCCGGCGACCAACATCGGCGCGGCTGCGCCGGTCACGGGGACCGGCGAGGATCTCCCGCCCACGCTGCGCAAGAAGGTTGACGAGGACACGACTGCGCTGGTTCGCGGCATCGCGGCCGCCCGAGGCCGCAACTACGAGGCGATCGAGCCGACGATTCTCGAAGCCAGGGCGTACACCGCGGACGAGGCGCTGGACCTGAACATCATCAACTACATCGCAGTCGACCTGGATTCGTTGCTGAACCTGATCGACGGGGTCGAGGTCGAGACGATGTCCGGCCTACGCACGCTGGACACCTCGCGCGCTCAGGTGGATGTGGTTGGCCGCTCGATGCTGGAGCGGTTTCTCGACATCCTCACGAATCCCAACGTGACCTACGCGCTCATCCTGGTGGGCACCTACGGCGTGATCTACGAGATTCGCGATCCGGGCAACTTCGGACCGGGAGTGCTGGGCATTCTCGGGCTGGTGCTGGGGTTTGCCGGGATCGGATTGCTGCCGGTCAACTTCACCGGGGTCGTGTTGCTGGTCGCCGGCATCTTGCTGTTGCTCTTGGAGTCACAGCTCGACGGCTTCGGCTGGGCTGGAATCGGCGCGGTCATCTGCTGGCTGTTCGCAGGATTCCTGCTCTTCGGCGAGATCTTCCCGGAGCCGACCGCGCTCGACGATCCGCTGGAGATCTCGCGCTGGGTGCTGGGCCTGTTCGCCGGCGTGACCCTGGCGTTCATCGCCCTGTTCTGGCTGTTGGGACGCGGCGGCGGCAAGTCGGAGGCGTTCATTCCCGAGCAGGAACGGCGCCTGATCGCTCAGCAGGGAACCGTCGTCGATATCCTCGATCCCAGCGGTGAGATACTCATAGACGACGCCCGCTACACAGCCATGACGGAGGGCGAAGACATCGGCGAAGGCGCATCGGTCGTCGTGACCGGCGTATACGCCGGGGGCGTGCTCAAAGTGGTCGAGCCAAGCGATGCTCCGACCGAGTTGACCCGACACAGCTGGCGAGATCGCCTCCGGCGATTCTCGTTGGCATACATGCTGAACCAGCGAGAGGATCGCGATCATGGGAGTGATTCAAACCGTCGGACCGAATGAGGCCCTGGTGCGGTCGGGCGGCGGCACGCAGCCCAAGGTCGTCGTTGGCGGGAGAACGATCGTCGTTCCGATCTTTCACCGCTCGCAGCGCCTGCCGCTGAGCGTGATGACGCTGCACGTGAAGACCGAGAACGTCTACACGGGCGAAGGCGTCGCCGTCTCGGTGGATGGCGTCGCGCAGGTGAAAGTCGCCCGGTCGGAGGAGGCGATTCGCACCGCGGCGCAGCAGTTCCTGGGCAAGTCGGAGTTGGAGGTCCAGGACGTGCCGCTGCAGACACTCGAGGGTCACCAGCGAGCCATTCTGGGCACTCTGACCGTGGAAGAGATCTACCGCGACCGCGAGAAGTTCGCGGCGCAAGTACGGACCGTCGCATCGCCCGATCTGGCCGGCATGGGCCTGGAGATCGTGTCGTTTACGATCCGCGACATCAAAGATCCGGGTGGCTACCTCGACGCGCTCGGAGTGCGACGTACGGCTGAGGTTCGTCGCGATGCGACGATCGGTCAGGCCGAAGCCGAACGCGACGCCGGCATCCGATCGGCCGAGGCCAAGCGAGAGCAACAGGCTGCAACCTTCGAGGCGGAGACGCGGATCGCCGAGTCCGAACGCAGCTTCAACGTGCAGAAGGCGGCGTACGACCAGGAGGTCAACGCTCGACGCGCCGAGGCCGAACTCGCCGACGAGCTCCAGCGGGCCAAGACGATGCAGGAGATCCGCCGCGAGGAAGTTGAGATCGACGTCGTCGAGCGGGCCAAGCAGATCGAACTGCAAGAACAGGAGATTCAACGCCGGGAGCGCGAACTCGAAGCGACGGTGCGCAAACCGGCGGAGGCCGAGCGCTACCGGATCGAGACGATCGCCGAAGGCGATCGCAATGCCGTCGTCGCCCAGGCGACCGCCGACGCGGAAGCGACCCGCCGCCAGGGCGAGGCGCAGGCCGAAGTGATTCGGCTGACTGGTCAGGCGGAGGCCGAAGCGATCGAAGCCAAGGGCGCCGCCGAAGCGGCCGCCATGCAACTCAAGGCGGCCGCCTGGAAAGAGTACGGCGAGGCCGCCGTCATTCAGCAGGTGCTGGAGACGCTGCCGGCCGTTGCGGAAGCAGTCGCCAAACCGCTGTCCCGGACCGATCGGATCGTGATGTTCGGCGGTGGCGGCGACGGCGGCAGCGGAGCGAGCAAGCTGACTCGGGATGTCACTCGGACCGTGGCCCAGGTGCCTGAAGTGATCGAGTCGCTGACCGGCATCGACATCGTGGGCAGCATCAAGAACATCCCCGGTCTGGAATCAGCGACCCGCAGCGTCCAAGATGAAGACGAGCCCTCAGAGCAGCCCGACGAGTCGAACCAACCTGAGCGGCCGCAGGGCTAGCCACGTGTCCGACTCCATGATCACCGAGCACGGCGTCTTACCGATTGCCCTGGGCGACAACTGGGCGTATGCGTTGCCGTCCTCGGACGGGGTGATGCTGGTTGACGCGGGGCCGGACTACGACGGGGCGTGGGATGCGCTGGCGGCGCAGCTCGATGCAGCGGGTCTGGCGATTGGCGACGTCAAGTATGTCGCGATCACCCACGCGCACATCGACCATTGCGGACTTGCGCATCGCTGGCAAGCGGAGGGCGTGACCGTGGTCGCCTCGGAGCTGGAGGCGCAGTCGTTCCTGCACGGGCGCAACATCATCGGCTACCAGACGCAGTACGTGTTCGAGCACATGCGCCGCGTCGGCGTGCCGAAAGAGCGCATCGCCGGATTCATCGAGTCGCGCGAGCGGATGCGACAGGCGTTCCGGTCGGGCGACAACACCGGCGGCGGCGTGCGGCGCGAGCGTTGGCCGGGACTGATCCGTGGTACGCCGTTCCGCGCCGACGAAGCGCTGGAAGACGGCGCAGAGATTCGCCTGGGAGATCGCAGGATCGTATTGATCTCGGCGCCCGGTCACACGCCCGGCAACTGCGTGTTCTTCGAGCCGGACACGGGCGCCTTGTTCAGCGGCGACCAGGTGATCCCGGGACTCAACTCGAACCCGGGCTGGCACTGGGACATCTCAGTCGAGCCCCCGCAGCGCTTTCGCAGCCTGCCGGCATTCGCCGAGTCGTTGGACCGGATCGAGGCGCTGGACGTGTCGCACCTGTATCCGGGCCATCGGGAGCAGTCGAACGAGGTTGATGCGGAGATCGAGCGCGTGCGTCGTCACCATCGCAAGCGTCAAGGCCAGTTGCGGGAGATGCTGGGCGAGGGTCCGAAATCGCCGTACGAGCTGTTGATGACGATGTTCAGTCGCTTGCCCGATCGTCGGCTCTGGCAGGCAATGGCCGAGGTGACCGGTCACATCGACGCGCTGGTCGTGCGAGGTGAGGCAGTGGAGATCGAGGCGGACGGCCTGCTGACGATCCGGCTAACCTGAGTTCATTCGAAAGAGGCGCAGAATGCTTGCCAGACTGAAGTACGCCGTCGAGATCGTTATGTGGTGGCTCTTCGAGCGCGAGACAAGCAAGATGAAGCGGGAGCACGAGGAGTTCGCCGCGTCGCTGCCGCCGCACCCCCCGCCTGGCAAGACTGTCATCTAGCAGCCGGGCGCGGCGCCTGGCTCAGATTCCAGCCGTCACGGCAAATGCAATGGTGAGCGCTAGCGCCAGCAGCGTCAGTGCCAGGATGAATCGAAGCACGAACTGCCTTCGCTCTAACTTCTCCCCCATGACCATCGTCGCCGTCATGATCGCATAGTGATTGTGCCAGGCTGTGCCGAGGTCCTGTCCCACAGTGCTGATCGCGGTGGCCAACGCGTCCTGAGGCGTCGGAAACTGCACGACATCGATGGACCAGATCCTGGCCAATCCCAAGACGATGCCAATGCTCGAGAGTGCGATGCTCAGGGAAAGAAGCCAAACGATCGGCTCAGCGGCCGCGGCAATACCGATCAACGCACTGAGCCCGGCGACATTCAGCGCCGTCAGAAACATGAACTTGCTGTCCGGCCCAGCCAGTCCCGCAAGCAGGACCTGCAAGTGCCACGCGCTGACCAGGAGCGTTGTGCTGCCATCGCCAGACGGTTGGACTTGAGCATCGTCAGGCTGTGCCATTCTTCGACCCTACAGCCGCCGGTACACGCCCGACGATCCCGACATCAACTCGCCAAGTGCCGCACGACGAATCAGCGTCAACGCTGATGTCACGGCCCTCGCTTTGATGGCCGCTCTGGTCTGGGCGAAGGTGTAGCCCGTCGCGTAGCTCTCGACCGGCGTCTCGACGGACAGGCAGACCGCGCCGACCGGTTGACCGCCGTGCGGCTCCGGACCGGCGACGCCGGTGATGCCGACTCCGATGTCGGCATCGAACTGGCGTCGCACAGCGCCGGCCATGGCGGCCGCGGTTTCGTTGGAGACGACGCCGTGTTCGTCGATGATCGAAGCGTCAACCCCGTACTGGATCTTGGCTTCGGCGGTGTAGGTGACGAGACCGCCGCGGAAGTAACTGCTGGCGCCGGGCACGTCGGTGATGGTGCTGGCCAGCAGGCCGCCCGTGCAGGACTCCATCACCGCGATCGACATGCCGCGATCCTTGAGCAATCCACCGACCGCCTCCTGGAAGGTGTCCTCGTCGACGCCCCAGATCGCTTCGCCGAGCATGGAGCGGATCTGCTGCTCGACCGGTGCGATCCGGTCGCGGGCGATATCTTCGTACACCGCCTTCGAGGCCAGACGGACATGCACGCCGTCGGCCTTGTGGTAGACGCCGACCGTCGGGTCGGGCTGATGCCGCAGGTCGCCCAGCAACTCGTCCAGCATCGACTCGCCCAGACCGGTCGTTTTCAGCGTCCTGGAAATCAGCACGCCACCGTCCGATCGCGCCAGCAGACGTGGCGCTACATCGTTCTCCCACATGCCCGTCATCTCGGCTGGCGGACCGGGCATCGCGACGATGATCGCGCCGTCTTTGTCGACCCACCATCCGGGCGCGGTCCCACGTGGATTCGGCACCGATTCTCCGGAGGGAATGATCGTCGCCTGCTTCACGTTCTGCTCAGGCATGCGCCCGCCTCGACGCTCGAAGAAGTTGCGTAGGTGCGCTTCCAACTCGGGCACGACGTACGCTTCCTCGCCGACGGATTCCGCGATCGCGTCGCGCGTCACGTCGTCTTCGGTTGGACCCAGACCGCCGGTGAGCAGCACAACATCCGAGCGATCCTTGGCCGTCTTGATCAGATCAACCAGCCGTTCCTTGTTATCGCCGATCTGGTGCATGTAGTAGAGATCGATGCCCATCGCCGGCAAACGCTGCGCCATGAAGCGAGCGTTGGTATCAAGAATCTCGCCCATCAGGATTTCGGTGCCGATGCTGATGATTTCCGCCCGCATGTCGCATGCTCCTCGCTGTGTCTGCGTCGGTCAGATGCTACTCGCAGCCCAGTCGGAGTCGGCGCCGAACCTGCTGATAGCCTTGCCGAATGACTACTACCATGCTGCCGCCCACCCTTGCTGATGTCGCGGAAGTGGCCGCCCGCGTACGCGAGAATGTGGGCCGCGTGATCGTCGGTCGTGAGCAGGTCCTGGACTACACGCTCGCCGCCATCCTCTCCGAAGGCCACATTCTGCTCGACGACGTGCCCGGACTGGGCAAGACGATGCTGGCCAAGTCCTTCGCCCGCTCGATCGGCTGCTCATTCCGCCGGATCCAGTTCACTCCGGACCTGCTCCCGTCCGATGTGACCGGGGTCAACATCTACAACCAGAAGTCGGGCGAGTTTGAGTTCCGCGCCGGACCGCTGTTGGCTCAACTCGTGCTCGCCGACGAGATCAACCGCGCCTCGCCCAGAACTCAGGCAGCGCTACTCGAAGCGATGGAAGAGCGTCAGCTCACCGTTGAGGGAGAGACGATGGCCATGCCGCGTCCGTTCCTCGTGATCGCGACGCAGAACCCGGTCGAACTCGAAGGCACCTTCCCGCTGCCCGAGGCGCAACTCGACCGCTTCCTCCTGCGACTGCGCATGGGCTATCCCGACGCCGCCGAAGAGGACGCCATTCTGCAACGCTTCGAACGCGCGCAGCCACTGGAGGAACTAAACCCGGTGGTTGAATCCGAGCAGCTTCGGCAGATGGTCAAGACGGTGGAGGACGTTCGTGTCAGCGAGACCGTGCGCGGCTACATCGTCGAGATCGTGCAGGCCTCGCGACAGGAGAAGGCGTTCGAACTCGGCGCTTCCCCGCGAGCGTCGCTAGCGCTGCTGCGCACGACCCGCGCGCTGGCTGCCATTCGCGGCCGCGACTTCGTGCTGCCCGATGATGTGCAGGAAATGGCGCGAGTCGTCCTGCCTCACCGATTGATGCTCTCCGCCGACGCTCGCTTGCGCTCCTCAACGCCGGAATCGCTGCTCGAACAGATGCTGAGCCGCGTTCCAGTGCCGATCGAAGCCGCTGCGGCCGGAAGCTAACCCACACAGCCGGCTGCGTACCGGTCAGGTACCAGGCAGGTAATCGAGAGGCTCCGCCATGTCGATGATGGGCGGCGGCATGGGACTCGGCGGCGGGATGTTCACCGAGCTCGAAGCCGAGTCGCGCCGCGACGAGCGCGAGCAGAAGATTCAGTCGGGCGAGTTTGGATTCCGCCACGACAACCGGATCATCAGAGCGATCTGGGCGCCGGCGACGGTCGTCGTGGTGTTGCTGGGCGTGGCCAGCGGTGAGATCATCGTCTCGCTGGTCGCGGCGACCGTGCTGGTGGCGGGCTGGGCGGCATGGACCTGGGCGCGCTACGCGCTGCACCGGTTGCAATCGCAAGTCGACATCTCGCAGACGCACGCCTTCGTGGGCGAAAACCTGGTCCTGACCTTGAAGCTGGAGAATCGCAAGATTATCCCCCTGTCCGGGCTCCAGGTTCGAATCAACCTGCCGGAGATCCTGGAACCGTCCAACCAACCCTTTAGCAAACTGCACGAGTCCGAGCCGCAAGAAGGCGTGGTGGTGCGCTCGACCTCGCTGCGTTGGTACGAGCGGTTGATCTGGCACTTCGAGATCCCGCTGATCACGCGCGGACACTTCCAGCTCGCGCGGGTTGACCTCAAGTCGAGCGACTTCTTCGGCGTCTATCGACGAGAACGGACCGACCAGGCCGAGCACACGCTGTGGGTCTATCCCGAGGTGCTGGCGCTCGACCGGCTAGGACTACCGAGGCTGCGTCCGCAGGGCGATCAGCGCGGCGGACAACGACTATTCGAAGATCCGACTCGACTCCAGACGATCCGCGACTACCGGCCCGGCGACCCGCTGAAGAAGGTCGACTGGAAAGCGACGGCGCGGCGGCAGCAGTTGCAGTCGCGGGTCTACGACCCGTCGAGCGACCTGATCGCGGTGGTCGCGCTCAACGTGTCGACGCTGCCGCATGCCTGGCAGGGATACTTCGGCGATATCTTCGAGCGGGCGGTGTCGGTCGCGGCATCGCTGGCGAACGGATACTCGGAAGAGCGCGTACCGGTCGGTCTGCTGGCCAATTGCACCTGGCCGGGTCACGACACGGCGATTCGTGTACCCGCATCCCGATCTCCGGGCCAGATGACGCGCATTCTCGAAGCGCTGGCGATGGCCGATGTGTTCACGCTGGTGCGGATCGAGCGAATGCTCAGCGAGGAGCGCCTGACCTACGGCTCGACCCTCGCGCTGGTCACGGCCGTGCTGACCCCCGATCTCGAATCGGCCCTATTGCGGCTCAAGCGTCATGGAGCGCAGATCGGGCTGATCTACGTGGGCATCGACGATCCGCCGGCGACCTTCGCCGATTCTCCCGTACACGACATACGCCCTGCGTTGGAGGGTCTGCATTACGAGCGCGTCGGCGAGTCCGGACCCTGGGCCCGAACCGATCGACTGTATGCGAGCAAGCGGCCTCCGGAGCCAACCGAGGACGTCGCCCTACCGACCTTTGTCGGCGGCGACGAGTCGCTCGCAGACGAGAGCGCCGACGATGGCGATGTCAGGCAGCCTGTCCCGGTTGCCGTGTCGGCGGTTCCGCCGACGACTTCTCCGGTACCAGGCCGAGCGCCTGACGGTCCCTGGTCGCGACCGACCGATCAGGATGGCTCACGATGAGCGCCGCGGTGTCCGTAGCCCGACCCAGCTCGACTCGGCGTATCGAGATCGCCTTCACCGCCTCGATGCTCTTCGGCGAAATCCTGTTGTTGATCATCCTGGCAAAACTGATCCCCCGGCTCATGGCCTACGACGCGGGCGAGACGCTCTCGGTCTGGGCCGTCGGCGGAACCGTGTTGCTGGGCTTCGGCGTATCTCGTTGGTTGGGCAGCCGCGAACTCTCGATGTCGCGAAGATTCTGGTACGGACTGTTCTTCACCCTGGTGGCGCTGCAAGTGATTGGCTCGGTCGACCTCTCCGAAACGGCGCGGATCTGGAACATGTCCTGGGTGCTCGAACTCGGGCGCCCCTCCAGCGCGGTCTGGCGCGAGACGGTCGTGCTGGCCGACGGATCCTCCGTCCCGGGCGAGATCGATCAGCTTTTTGCGGCGATGATGCTGATTCCCATCTGGTTCCGCGGCGTTTCGCTGGGCTCCACCGACTTGATGGAGCGTTCGTTCGCCAACTATGCGGTCTACGGACTGGTTGCGATCGCACTGTCACTCGCGCTGGCTGACAACGGCGGCGTGGTCGATCACGTGCGCGGCCTCGGCATCCTCTGGGTCGTGGTTGGACTGACCACGGTCGCGCTCAAGAACGCCGCCAACACCGACCAGGTCCAGGGACTGGGCGTGGCGCAAACCGGCGCCTCGGTCGCGGCGACGTTGGTGGCGCTCGTGATCGGAGTGGCGCTGTTTCTGCTGATCGTGACCGGTTTGGTCGGACTGATCGCCGGCTCGGGCGTGGTCGAACCGGTGCTGGATGCAATCGGTACGGCGATCCGCGCCGTGATCACCGTGTTCACCTACATCCTCTGGCCGCTGTTCTGGGTGTTTGAGCAGATCAGGGAGGCGATCGGCACGCCAAGCCAGGATGTCTTCGAGCAAGTGTCCGAAGGCGTGGGACGCCCGCCCGAGGCGGTCGAAGAAGGTACCTCCGATCCCGACCCGACGCCCGGCATCGTGCTCTCCCGCGTGTTCGGCGGCATCGCCGCGGTGTTGGTTTTCGCCATTGCTGCGTTCTACTTCTTCCGCCGGTTCGTCAATCGCGAGACCCGCAGCGAAGAGGTTCGCGAGTCGCTCTGGTCCGAGGCCAACGTCATGGACGACCTACTCGGCGGCCTGCGCGGACTCGGCTCCCGCTTCCGCCGCCGATCAGCGGACCACGAGGCCGACGCGCCCATCGCCGAGCTCTACTTCGACGTGCTCAAGCACGCCGAGCGTAAAGGCCAGATCCGGGCCGTCCATCGCACACCCCTCCAGTTCGCCGACGCGCTCGAACGCGCCTATCTCAGTCCGACGCCCAAGCGAATCTCCGAGGCCTTCAGCACGTTCCGCTACGGAGGCCATCAGCCCGATCAGGCCGAGCTGAATTCAATGCGACAAAGCTGGGACGCGCTCAAAGATAACTAGGGCCTGTGCACGTCAGCCCGCTGCGCCACAGCCCAACCCGTCATTGCCGCCATGCACCGGTCACTCCCTTTCCTTCTGGAGACTCGCGCGTAAATCGCGGGGGGCTTACTCCCTCTCCCGCCGGGACAGGGGACCGGACGGAGGATTCACGTGCGTCTTACCCAGCAGAGGGCGTCAACGCATCCGCAGGCGCGGCGCGGAGCACTGGGCGGCCTGAGGCGCCGGTGCTCAGGCGGATCACCTTGGCTTCGGCGTCGATCGCGGCGGCGTAGTCGAAGTCGGCGTTGAAGCCGAGCTGCTTGAGGTGGTCTCCGTGCGGTGAATCGGCGAAGGCGCGGGACGGCGCTCGACCATAAGCGTGGTACAGCTTGAGCGCCAGGCGCGCACCTCCGCGCAGTACGACGTCGGAGCGTAGACGTCTGAGCCGGGCGACGAATGCGCCGGCGGCGAACGCATCCTCGACCGACGGCGCCGTGCCTCCGTGATCACCGCTGCAGACGATCGCGAGCTTGTCCGCCCCGCGGTCCAGCAGATACGTCAGCGACGCGCCCAGGTTGCGCAGGCAGGCGGAGAGCGCAATGTCCGCCTCCGATGCGCCGACCAGCGCTCGGGTCCCGTTGCTGGTGACGTGGACGACCGTCCAACCCTCGACATCCATTGCGGCGAACTCAGTGGGCGAGTTGCCATAATCCGCCTCCGGCGGCGGCAACGCTCCAACCTCGCCGATCAGGATGCTCCCGACGCCGCCCGCAGCGAGCTGGTCGCGCAGCGCGACGCCGGCGGTGAAGTCGGCCACGGGATAGACGGCGCTCGCGCCGCCGGCGAACAGCGTGGCATGGACGGTGGTCGCGCGAAAGATGTCCAGGACGATCACCGAAGCGCCGCTCAGCGCGCTCGACGGAGGCGGTTGCAGGTAGACCTGGATTTCGAGGGAAACTCCGCTTGACACGCCCGCAGCTTACGACGCCGCGGCATGGGAGATACCCTGACGCCATGCCGACCGCTTCGTTTCGGGAACGACTCGTCTCCGCAATGCAGTCCTCCGGGTCGATGATCTGCGTCGGGCTGGATCCGCAGCCGGGCCGGACTGCGCCGGACGAGATCCTCAGCTTCAACACGCGCGTGATCGAGGCCACCGCCGACCTGGTCTGCGCGTACAAGCCGCAGTCCGCCTTCTACGAGGCGGCCGGCGATGTCGGCTGGCGCGCGCTGAAGGACACAATCGCGGCAATCCGCAGCATCGCGCCCGCCGCGTTCGTCATCCTCGACGCCAAGCGCAACGACATCGGCAACACGGCCGAGGCCTACGCGGCAGCCGCCTTCGAGTGGTTCGGCGCGGACGCGATCACAATCAATCCGTATCTCGGCGGCGATGCGGTCGCTCCCTTTCTGCAACGACCGGAACGAGGCGCGTTCGCGCTCTGCCGGACGTCGAATCCCGGCGCCGGCGATTTGCAATCGCTGCCGGTTGGCGACGAACCCCTGTATCTGGCCGTCGCGTCGCAGGCGCGAGCATGGTCGGCCGCCAATCACGACAATCTGGGCCTGGTCGTCGGCGCGACCTGGCCCGAAGAACTGGCGCAAGTCCGCAGCCGGTGTCCCGACCTGCCAATCCTGCTGCCCGGGATCGGCGCGCAAGGCGGCGACCTGGAGGCGTCGGTCGCGGCTGGCGTCGACGCCGACGGCCGCGGGCTGCTGGTCTCCGCGTCGCGCTCGGTGATCTATGCGGGCGGCGAGGAACACATCCGCGCGGCGGCGTCGGAGTTGCGCGATGCAGCCAACGCGGCCAATCCCGCGCGTGCAGCGACGTGACCTCGCAACCCGAGGCCGACACGGGCCAACCGTCCGACCCGCCCGCCGGCTCGCTGTTCCGCAATCGACCGTTTCTGGCCCTGTTCTCGGCGACGAGCATCCAGCTGATCATCAACTCGGCGTTGCAGTTTGTCCTGCTGATCTGGGTGCTGGAGCAGACGGGATCGCCGTTCGCCTCGACGCTGCTGGTGATCTGTCTGGCCGCGCCGCCGGTCGCGACCGGCGCAATCGCGGGCGTGTTGCTCGACCGCCTGGACAAACGGCGAGTGCTGATCGTCGCCGTGATCATCCGCGCCGGACTGACGGCCTCGCTGTTGATCGCGGACAACATGTCGGTCGGAGCCGTGTACGCGGTGGCGTTCGGCACAGCGCTGGCGGGACAGTTCGCCGTCCCGGCGGGAGCGGCGGCGCTGCCGCGGTTCGTTGCGAAAGACCAGTTGCTCACGGGCAACTCGGCGTTCCAGTTCGCGACGACCTCGACGCAGCTCATCGGGCTGGTCGCGATCGCGCCGATCATGCTCAAAGTGTTCGGCTTTGATTTGTCGTACATCGTCAGCGCCAGCGCGCTGGCGTTGACAGTCGTGTTGCTCTGGATGCTGCCGCCGCTGAAGCCCTACGAGCGCGGTCCGCACCGCGTGTCGGAAGACGTCGGACAGGTCAAGGCGGCCCTCTCGGCCACGCGGGACGACATCAGGTCGACGGGCGTTATGGTCTGGCGCGATCGGCTGACCGCGCTCGCCATGATTCAGCTCATCTCCGGCGTGATGATGCTGTTCATGTTCGCGGTCCTGGTGCCGCAGTTTGTGCACGATGTGCTTGGTCGAGCCGAGGAAGACGCAGTCTTCGTGTTTTGGCCGACCGGATTTGGCACCTTGCTCGCCCTGGCCTGCGTGCCCTGGCTAGGGCGTCATGTCCGAGTCGCGGTCATGGCCTCGTTCGGACTGGCGGTGATCACCGTGATCGTGACCATGTTCGGCGTCCTGGATTTCCTCCGCTCGACCGGTTCGACGCAGGATTGGCTGCTCGCGGCGACGCTGATCATGGCCTTCCCGCTGGGTCTGGCCTACGCCATGGTCAATGCGCCGGCGCAGACGTTGCTGCAGGAGCGCGCGCCGCCGGAGATGCGCGGGCGGCTGTTCTCCACCCAGATGATGCTGGCGAACGCCGTCTCGATGCTCGCGCTGCTGCTGGTCGGCGGCGTCTCGGATGCCGCCGGCGTGCGCCAGGGACTCTTTCTGCTGGCCGGTGGGCTGTTCGCGATCACGCTCGCCTCGGTCTGGCTGGGCCGCAGCGGCCCCACGGCTTCGCCGCCGCGGTCCGCCGAGTGAACATCCCTGAACTGAACGGCGCGCAGGACCGGTTCTGTTCGGTCAGGCGCGACCTACGCTAATCTGACACGGCAGACAGCGGATGAAGGGCAACGCGACATGAAGGAAGTCACGATTGAAGCGCTTCGCGTCTCCCTGATGAACTACAACCGCGTGGTCGTCCTGAAAGAGAAAGACGCCGACCGCTACCTGACCATTTACATCGGCGCCGCCGAGGCCGACGCCATCGCGATCCGTCTCCAGAACGTCTCGGTCCAGCGGCCGATGACCCATGACCTGATGACCAACGTCATGCAGGAGCTGGGCGCGAACGTGACCAAGGTGGTCGTCACCGAGGTCCGCAACGACACCTACTACGCGCGCGTCTTCCTCGACGTGAACAACGAGCAGGTCGAGATCGACTCGCGACCCTCGGACGCCATCGCGCTCGCAGTCCGTGCGGAAGCGCCAATCTTCGTCGAAGACGCCGTAATCGATCAGGCCGGCGTACTGCTTGACGACGAAGGTCTGGTGGCGTCTGAGGACGCAGGACGCCCCGAGCCGGTCAAACCGGAAGAGCTCGAGAAGATGTCCGCCTTCCGCGATTTCATCGAGTCGCTCGACATGGACGACTTCGAGTAGTCGCTCTCTGCCTGCACTTCGTGTCCCAGTCGAATCACGCACAGGGATCGCCGTGTCTCCCTGCAGAGACCTTCGCGTAAACCCATTCTGGTCCCCTCTCCCTGAGGAGACCTGTGCGTAAACCGCTAGGGTCTTACTCCCTCTCCCTCTGAGAGAGGGCTGGGGTGAGGGTCCGGCGCGGCGATCGTATCTGGTAGGGACTGCATCCATCGGCACAGAGGGCCCTCACCCTAACCCTCTCCCTCGGGGAGAGGGGACCAGAACGGGATTACGCGCAGGTCTCCTGAGGGAGAGGGAGTAAAGCCCCACGATTTACGCGCAAGTCTCCTGTAGGGGCGACCCTTGCGGTCGCCACCGCCCGACTAGATGATCCGGTCGTCGTGGCGAGCAGGGCGACCATAAAGGTCGCCCCCACATCAGATGGGGTGCGCGGGAAGCGGGTCCCGGCTTGGGGGCCGGGACTGAGTTGAGGACATTGCCCAATGCCGGAGTAACCCGCGATACAATTTCTGCGCCGGAGCCGTGGGATTGCCGGAAACTCTTCACACCGGCTTTGCGGAATCTTGTTGCAACAGGAGTATGTGATAATCTTCGCATTGCTCCGGCCGGAGGCCTAGCCTTCGGCAAGGAGGGGCTCCCGTGAGACAGTGGCCGGCGGCCATGCAACTCATGGGCATCGGCTGGTACGTTGCGACCTGCATCGTGCTGGGCGTTGTCGGCGGAGTCCTGCTCGACGACGAGTTCGGCACGGATTTCGTGCTCACGCTCGTGGGACTCGGCCTCGGACTGGCGGCAGCCGGCTGGGGCGGATACCGAATGCTGCAAGACCTCTTCGCCGCGCAGGCGAAGGACCGTGAAGCTCAGCGGCGCTCCACTGCGGATGCCGCGCCGGCAGACGACGAACAGGATGAGGAGGAGCGCGCGTGAGCCGAACACGCCTGATCGTCATCGCGACGCTCGCCCTGGCGGTCATCGGATTCTTCCTGGTCCGCGCCCCCGCTCCGGTGATCGTTCTCGCCGCCGAACCTATCTTCTCGATCGGCTCCTACTCCGTCACCAACACGATGCTCTCCGCTTGGGTCGTGATCGTCCTGCTGGCGATCGCCGCGTTCGTCGTCTACCGGCGCACCCGAGATGTCGAGTCCGCGCTCGTGCCCCGAGGCTTCCAGAACCTGGTTGAGGCGATTTACGAGGCCTTCTACGGCATTTCCGAGCAGGTCGGCGGCAGGAACGCCAAGACCTTCTTCCCCTTCGTCTTCACCATCTTTATCTTCCTGCTGATCGGCAATTGGTTCGCGCTGTTCCCCTGGAACAACGTGATCGGCCCGGTCGAGAACTACCGCGAGCACTACCTCCATTACATCGAGCTCGACGTCGCCGAGGTGGTCTGCGAGCTGCAGGGCGAGGACTCCACGCGCAAGGATGTGGACGGCAACGACAAGGTGATCTGCGAAGGGTCGACCGAGCCGCGACCGCTGACCGCCGCCAACATCGACGCGATCAACCACGCCTTTACCCACGCCTACTTCGATCCAATTCACTTCGCGCCCCATGACGGCGAGACGTTCGCCGAGGTCCATGACCACGCCGACGAAGTGATTCGCGAAATTCGCGAACATCACCTGACGGAGACCGAAGTCGCCGTGCGCAGCGAGTTTGCGACCAACCCGCTGCCGTCCGATGTCTCCGGCGCGGACCTCGTGCATGAGATCGAGGAACGCCTGCATCATGCCGGCGTCGCCGAGAAGTACTTGCACGACGCGGTCTTCTACAACCTGCCGATCGTCGCGGCCGACTCGGAACTGGTCCGCGCGACCGGACCGATCATGAACCGCGAAGGCTTCAAGGTCATTCCCCCGCGGACGCTGTTCAGCGAGCCGCGTGATTTCTCCTACGACGCGTTCGCCGAGCCCATCGTGATTGAGCCGGCCGCCGATGGTTCGGCGGCGCAGATCTGCCTGATCGAGTGCGAAACGCCGATCGGCGATCACGAGCCGATGGTCGCGCCGACGACGGTCAACACGGCGCACATTGGATTCGTCCTGCGGCTGGAAGAGAAGGGCTTCGAGGACGAAACCGTCGGGCACATCTTCCCGATCTTCCGCGCCCTGGCTTCCGACGTGAATCTACCCCTGGCGCTGGCCCTCTGGTCGTTCCTCGCGGTGCAGTACTTCGGCATCCGCGGCGTGGGCGCCGGAGCCAACTTCGGCAAGTACATCGGCGTCGGCTCACACGTCATCGTCAAGGGACCGATGGGCGTCTTCGTCGGCGTGCTGGAGATCATCTCCGAGGTCGGACGGGTGATTTCGTTCACCTTCCGTCTGTTTGGAAACATCTTCGCCGGCGAAGTGGTGTTGTTCATCTCGATGTTCCTGGTGGCGTTCGTCGTGCCGACGGTGTTCTTCGGACTCGAGGTGTTCGTCGGCTTCATCCAAGCGTTCGTCTTCTCGATGCTGACCCTCGTCTTCGCCGCCACGGCCGTCGGCGATCACGACGAACACCACGAAGAGGCGGCCGACCACTAGTAGTGTGCAGTGGCGGGTTCACCGCCTGAGATAACACAGCGTGCAGCGCGGTCGTGGAAGGCCGCACGGAGAGGAACGAGAATGCTCGACCTGGTATTGCAGATCGGCGACGACGGAATGAAGTACATCGGCGCCGCGATTGCCATGGCGTTTGGTGCGATCGGGCCCGCGCTCGGTATCGGCATGCTTGCCGGCCGTGCTCTCGAAGCCCTTGGCCGCAACCCAGACGCCGCGCCGGTGATTCAGACCAACATGATCCTCGGTATCGCCTTTACCGAGGCCATCGCGATTTACTCGCTGGTCGTCGCCGTCATGATCGGGTTCGTCTTCTAGCCTCCCGAACACGATCGGGGCTGGAGTACCGCACCGATCGCTCGGCTGGCCCGCGCTCGAACCGAGACGCGCCCGGCTGAGTCGACCGGCAGCGAGCACAGATTGATTGGCAGGACCGTATGGACGCACTCGGTCTCAACCTGGCCGGACTGATCACCCACTTCATCAGCTTCGGCATCCTGTTTGCCCTCCTGTTCATCCTGCTCTACAAGCCGTTGGGCCGGGTGCTCGAGGAGCGACGCAAGCGCATCGAAGAAGGCCTGACTGCGTCCGAGCGCGCCCAGGAGGCCGCCGAGGAAGCGCGGGCCGAAGCCCGCGCCGAAATCCAGCAGGGTCGCGAAGAGGCGCAGCGCCTCGTCGCCCAGGCCCAGGAACTGGCTCAGCGGATCGAAGCCGAGGCGCGTGAGAACGCGAACGTTCAGACCGACCAGTTGATCGAGCGGGCTCGCTCGGAGATCGAGCAGGAACGCGACCAGGCGGTCCAGCAGCTACGCAACGAGTTCGCCGGTATGGCGATCGCGGCTGCGGAGCGCGTGATCGGCCAATCGCTCGACGCCGACGACCATCAGCGTCTGATCGCCGACGTGCTCGCCGAGTCATCGCAGAACTAGTCGGTCAGACGAAGAGCAAGACGAGGAGCACCGCGTGCCGCAGAGCGACCCAGCCGCACGACGCTACGCAGACGCCGTCTTCGGCATTGCCCACGATTCGGCGTCGCATGACCGTTGGCTGTCCGATCTCGGAGATATCGCTCAGCTCTTCGGCGACCAGACCGTCTACGGCTTCCTGATCTCGACGCGGATTCCGCAAGAGCAGAAGGAACAGGTGCTCGACCAGGCGCTGCCCGATGTGCAGCGCAGCGCGAGCAACTTCGCCAAACTGCTGGTGCGCAAGCGCCGAGCCAATCTCGCCCCGCAGATCGCGGACGCATTCCGCGTGCAGCTCAACCAGGTACGCGGTATCGCCGAGGCGACGGTCACTACGGCCGTTCCCCTCTCGGACGAGGCGCGCGCCGCCGTCGAGGCTGCAGTGCGTGGCTACACCGACGCCGAGACCGTCTCGCTCAACGAGACGGTCGACAGTCAGATCATCGGCGGGGCCGTCGTCCAGATTGGCGACCGCATCATCGACGGATCCGTTCGCACGCGGCTCGCGACCATGCGCCGCTCGCTCGCCCAGGGTTAACCACACCGAAGGAGTCAGCAACATGGCTGTCCGACCAGAAGAAGTCGCCGCCATTATCCGGCAGCAGATTGAAGGCTTCGAAAGCCAGGTCGTCTCGGCTGAGGTCGGGACGGTCGTGGAGGCCGGCGATGGTATCGCCCGCGTCTACGGCCTCGCCGGCGCTTTGTCCGGCGAGTTGCTCGAGTTCCGACCCAAGGACGGCGGCGACCCGGTCATGGGCATGGCCTTGAACCTCGAAGAGGAAATCGTCGGCACCGTGATCATGGGCGACTACCGCGTGATCGAAGAGGGCGACGAAGTCCGCTCGACCGGTACCGTCGCCGAGGTTCCCGTCGGTGAGCAGCTCATCGGCCGAGTCGTCAACGCACTCGGCGAACCAATCGACGGCAAGGGGCCGATCAACGCCACGGAAACCCGCCCGGTCGAGCGAATCGCTCCCAACGTGGTGACCCGCGCATCGGTCGACACGCCCGTGCAGACCGGCATCCTCGCGATCGACTCGCAGATTCCGATCGGCCGCGGTCAGCGGGAGCTGATCATCGGCGACCGCCAGACCGGTAAGTCGTCGATCGCGATCGACACGATCATTAACCAAAAGGGCCAGGACCTGATCTGCATCTACGTCGCCATCGGCCAGAAGCAGGCCAAGGTGACGAACGTGGTCGCGACGCTCGAGGAGCACGACGCGATGGGACACACCATCGTGGTCAACGCCGCCTCGGCGGAGTCGGCAGCGCAGCAGTACCTGGCGCCGTACGCTGGCGTCGCGATGGCCGAGTACTTCATGGAGCGCGGCCAGGACGCCCTGATCATCTACGACGACCTGTCCAAGCACGCCTGGGCGTACCGCCAGATTTCACTGCTGCTGCGCCGGCCTCCCGGTCGCGAGGCCTACCCGGGCGATGTCTTCTACCTGCACTCCCGCCTGCTCGAGCGCGCTGCCAAACTGTCCGACGAGTACGGCGGCGGCTCGATTACTGCGCTGCCGATTATCGAAACCCAGGCCGGCGATGTGTCCGCCTACATCCCGACCAACGTGATCTCGATCACCGACGGTCAGATCTTCCTCGAGGCCGACCTGTTCAACGCGGGTCAGCGACCAGCGGTCAACGCCGGTATCTCGGTCTCGCGCGTGGGCGGTTCCGCCCAGCGGCGCGCGATGCGGTCGGTCGCCGGTCAGCTTCGCATCGACATGGCGCAGTTCCGCGAGTTGCAGGCCTTCGCCCAGTTCGGTACGTCCGACCTCGACGCGGCGACGCGCCGCCAGCTCGAACGTGGTCAGCGCCTCTCCGCCCTGCTGGTCCAGCCCGAGCAGCAGCCGCTGCCCTTGCCGACCCAGGTTGCGCTGCTGTACGCCGCCAACGCGGGCATCCTCGACGATGTGCCGGTCAACAAGGTCACCGACTTCGCCAACGGCGCCAGCGACTTTCTCAACACTTCTCACCGCGATCTGCTCAGCGGAATCGGTGAGTCGGGTCAACTGTCCGACGACGACGAGTCGGCGCTCACGTCCGCACTGCAAACGTTCAAGGACACGGTTCCGTTCTAACCGTCCGGGCAGCGGGGCGATTCAAAGGCATCAACCGAGCGCAACAGAGAGCAGTAGGGTCCGATGGCCAACACCCGAGAAATCCGGCGGCGCATCCGCTCGGTCGAGAACACGGCCAAAATCACCAACGCGATCCAGCTCGTCGCGGCGTCCAAGATGCGCCGCGCGCAGGATCGCGCGCTCCAGGCCCGACCATACGCGGAAAAGATGCGCTCCGTGCTCGGCCAGCTCTCGACCGTCGCAGGAGATACCGAGACATCCCATCCGCTGCTGGAGCGGCGCGACATCAATGAGACCGCGGTCATCCTGATCACTCCCGACCGCGGATTGTGCGGTGGTTTGATTGCCAATCTCGAGCGTCACACCGGCGAGATCGTCCTGGGACCGCAAGCCGCCGGCTCGGGTGATATCTCAATGATCCCGGTTGGCCGTAAGGGCGGCGACTACTTCCAGCGCTTCGGAATCAACTTCCGAGCCAGCTTCCAGGAACTCGGCGACTACCCGGGCATGGCCGAGACCCAGCCGATTTCACGCATCGCCATCGACGACTACATCAATGGCCGCGTTGACCAGGTACTGCTGGTCTACGCATCGTTCATCAACACGGTCTCCCAGGTTCCGGTCACCGTACCGATCCTGCCCGTTGAACCGCCCGAGGCGACCGAGGAAACGTCGGGCGAGACGCAGTACATCTTCGAACCCTCGCCGCAGGAAGTGCTCGCCGACATCCTGCCGCGCTACGTCGACCTGCTCGTCTACCAGGCCGTGCTCGAGGCGGCGGCCTCGGAGCAGTCGGCTCGCATGGTCGCCATGCGCAACGCGACCGACGCGGCGAACGACATGATCTCCGACCTCACGCTCGTCTACAACAAGGCTCGCCAAGAGCAGATCACATCCGAACTGCTCGACATCACCGGCGGGGTCGAGGCGCTCAAGGGCTAGCTCATGCCGTCACGGTCATCACAGTCCACCCAGTCCTCAGCGGTCATTTTCGACATGGACGGCGTGTTGCTGGACTCCGAGCCGCTGCATTACGAAGCGGTCCGGCAGATCCTGGCCGAGCAAGGCGTCGAGTTCCCGCTCGAAGACTACTTCCGCTACCTGGGCACGACGCTGACCAGTACCTGGGACGACCTCTGCGAGCGGTATCCGATCACGATGCCCTTCAAGGATTTCGAATCGCGCTACAACGCCGATGTGCTCAAGCAGTACCAGGCCGGCGCTCCGCTGATTCCGGGCGCCCGCGATCTGATTGAGCGGCTGCTTGAGGCGGGCGTGCCGATCGCCGTGGCCAGTTCCTCGCACCGTGAGTGGGTGGAAGCGGCTCTGACCGGCGCGGGACTCCGCGAGTACTTCGAGCACACGACCGCAGGCGACGAGGTCGCGATGGGCAAACCGTCGCCGGAAATCTACATCAAGGCTGCAGCGAGCCTGGGGATGGCTCCGGCCAACTGCATCGCGATTGAAGATGCCCCGGCGGGCGTCGAGTCGGCGAACGCCGCCGGCATGCGCGTGGTGCTGGTGCGCAGCGAACTGACCAACGATCTCGACTTGACCTCCAACTGGCAGGTTGACGATCTGACACAATTCGAACTCACATGGCTGACCGCAGCGTCGCCCGACCTGGTCGGTGCGACATAATCAACTGCGACAGCTCGCAGATGGGAGACTGACATGGCTGACGGCAGAGTGGTTCAGGTCATCGGTACCGTTGTGGACGTCGAGTTCCCGCCCGACAGCCTGCCGGCGCTGTTCAGCGGCGTGACAATCACGATGGGCAGCGGCACGGCGGTCGTGACCGAGGTGCAGCAGCACCTGGGCAACAACCGGGCGCGCTGTCTCGCCATGGACTCCACGGACGGCATGAAGCGCGGCGACAATGCAGCCGACCTCGGTCAGCCGATCGCGGTGCCGGTCGGTGAAATCGCGCTGGGCCGTCTGTTCAATGTGCTCGGCGAGCCGCTCGACGGCCTCGGCGACATGCCCGCCGGCGGCCTCCGCTCGCCGATTCACCGTTTGCCGCCGACCTTCGAGGAGCAGGCCTCCGAGACGACGATCCTGGAAACCGGGATCAAGGTCATTGACCTCATTTGCCCCTTCACCCGTGGTGGCAAGATCGGCGCCTACGGCGGCGCAGGCGTGGGCAAGACCGTTGTCATCCAGGAGCTGATCCGCAACATCGCCACCGAGCACGGCGGCTATTCGGTGTTTGCCGGGGTCGGCGAGCGCTCGCGCGAGGGCAACGACCTCTGGAACGAGATGCGCGAGTCCGGCGTGCTCGAAAAGACGGTGCTCGTCTTCGGCCAGATGAACGAGCCGCCCGGCGTACGCCTCCGCGTCGCGCTGACTGGTCTGACCTTCGCCGAGCACTTCCGCGACGAGCAGGGCCAGGACGTGCTGCTGTTCATCGACAACATCTACCGCTACACCCTCGCCGGCCAGGAAGTGTCCGCGTTGCTCGGTCGGATGCCGTCCGCAGTCGGTTACCAGCCCACTCTCTCGACCGAGATGGGTGAGTTGGAAGAGCGCATCACCTCGACCAACAAGGGCTCGATTACCTCCTTCCAGGCGATCTACGTGCCCGCCGACGACTACACCGACCCCGGCGTCGCCACGACCTTCGGTCACCTCGACGCGGTCGTCGCGCTCGAACGCGCAATCGCATCGCAGGGCTTCTACCCGGCTGTCGACCCGCTGACCTCCTTCAGCCGCGCGCTCGACCCGAAGATTGTCGGCCAGGAGCACTACGATGTCGCCCGTGAAGTGCAGCGAGTGCTGCAGCGCTTCAAGGACCTGCAGGACATCATCGCCATTCTCGGCGTCGACGAACTCTCCGAGGAAGACAAGCAGACTGTCGCCCGCGCGCGCCGCATCCAGCGCTACCTGACGCAGCCGTTCTTCGTCGCCGAACAGTTCACCGGTCTGCCCGGCGAGTACGTCTCGGTTCGCGACACGGTGCGCGGCTTCCGCGAGATTCTCGACGGCACCCACGACGCGCTGCCCGAGCAGGCCTTCTTCAACGTCGGCACGATCGAGCAGGCGGTCGAAAAGGGTGGACAGATCGCAGCCGAGACGGCGGCGTAAGCGCAGAACCGTCGTTGCCGAGCTTGCTTCGGCATGCTCGGCGTTGACGAGCACCGGCAGGGAGACGACATCATGCCGCTCACGCTTCAGATCATCACCGGCGAGCGACGCCTCCTGCACCAGGAGGATGTCGACGAGGTTGTCGCGCCTGGATCGATCGGCGAGCTGGGCATTCTGCCGAATCACGCGCCGCTGATTACGTCGCTCGCCCCTGGCGAGCTGCGGGTCAAGACAGGCAACGATGTCGAAGAGTTCTTCGTCAGCGGCGGATTCCTGGAAGTGCACTCGGACGAGGTCACGGTCCTCGCCGATGCCGCCGAGCACGGCTCGGAGATCGATGCCGAACGGGCGGAAGCCGCTCGACAGCGTGCAATGGAACGGCTGGAGCAAGCCTCCGATGCCGACCGAGCCCGAGCCCAGGCTGCGCTGGCCCGATCGCTGCAACGATTGCGCGTGCTCGAACATCGTCGCCGTCGAGGCGGCGGCGGTCGCGAGATGTCCCGCTCGTAGGTCCTCCGCTCCGGTTCATTCCGATATCGTCGAACCAGGGAAGTGAAGACGTGTGGACGGAGACCTCCACATGAAGGAAGCGACTGCCGAGTATCTGACGCAGGGGCGCGTGTTCCTTCGTCAGGCCGAGGAAGAGCTGCAGATCGAAGATTTGCGCCAGGCCTCAGAGAAAGCATGGGGCGCCGCCGCTCAGATGGTCAAAGCGGCCGCGGCCGAGCGTGGTTGGGAACACGATCGCCACGGTCGGCTGTATCAAGCAGCACGTCGCCTGGCTGCCCAAACTGGCGATCCAAGTTTGCGCCGGCAGTTTGTGTATGCGGGCGAGTTGCACAGCAACTACTACGAGGGCTTCATGGACCGCGCCGATGTCGAACTCCATCTCGCCGAGGTGACCAGCTTCGTGGACCGCGTTGACGGCATCATGCGCAACGGCTCAAGCTCCTGACCGCCCCCTGCAAGGCCTGATTACGGGCGACCACCAGCTACAGTCAATGCATGAGCGCCGACGCTGATGCCTACCTCAGAATCTCGGGCCGACGCCGCTTGACCGGGGACGTCCGCGTGAACGGCGCGAAGAACGCCGCTCTGCCCTGTATTGCCGCCGCGCTGCTGTCCGACGAGACATCGACGATTCGCCGCGTCCCGGATATCGAAGACGTTCACCGCCTGGTCGACATTCTCGGGTTTGTCGGCGTTGAGGCTCGATTCGCCGATGACGAAGTCGTGATTGGTCAAAGCGGCGCGTGCGGCGGCGCGCCTCCCGATGATCTGGCCGCCGCGCTTCGGGCGTCGTTCCTGATCATGGGGCCGATGCTGACGCGCACTGGTCGGGCGAGTTGCGGCGCTCCCGGCGGCGACGTGATCGGTCTGCGGCCGGTCGACGTCCATCTCGCAGGATTCCGCGCGCTGGGCGCGACGGTCGAAACGATCGGCGGTCGGACCATCGCCGAAGCTCCCGGCGGTCTGCGCGGAGCCACCATTGTCCTCGACTATCCCAGCGTGTTGGGCACGGAAAACCTGCTGCTCGCGGCAACGCTTGCCGAGGGGCGGACGCGGATTGTCAACGCGGCGATGGAGCCTGAGATCGTCTGCCTCGCCGAGATGTTGAACCGGATGGGCGCCAGGATCGCCGGAGCGGGCCAACACACCATCACGATCGACGGTGTGGAGCGGCTCTCAGGTACCGACCATGAGTTGATTCCCGACCGGATCGAAACGGGAACGCTGCTCGTCGCCGCCGCCATGACTCGTGGCGAAGTCTGCCTGCGCCAGGTCGACCCGTCGCATAACGAAGCGTTGCTCGCCCGACTGCAGGAGATTGGCATAGCAATCCGCCGCAGCGATGACGAGATCGAACTGAGCGTGCCTGAAGACGCCGACCTGCGAGCTACCAATCTGCAGGCGCTGCCGTTCCCGGGATTCGCCACTGACCTTCAAGCGCCAATCACCGCATTGCTCACGCAGGTTCACGGCACCTCAATTGTCCACGAGCGAGTCTTCGAGAACCGGATGCAGCACCTGGACGAACTGCGCAAGTTCGGGGCCAACATTATCGCCGGAGGCGCAGCGCCGGTGATCATCGGACCGACGCCATTCTCCGCCGCAGTGGTGCGCGGCACCGACATCCGCGCGACCGCCGCGTTGGTCGTCGCGGCTCTCGCGGCCGAGGGCGAAAGCCGGGTCTACGGCATCGATCATCTCGTCCGCGGCTACGCCGATCTACCTGGTCAGCTCTCTGCCCTCGGCGCGAGTATTGAGCAAGTTCCCAGCGGCGATACACTGGGCCATTGACCCTATTGACCCAATTGAGCGCCGACATACGCTGAGTACATCGCGCCGCCCAACCGAACGCCCAGCCAACGCTCAGGACAACATGTTCTTTACCAAGCGACTTGGAATCGACCTCGGAACGTCCAGACTTCGCATTGCTGTTCCCGGCCGCGGCGGGCGGATCGTGATCGATGAGCCGACCGTCGTCACCCTCTCGGCCGCCGAAAACGCCGTGCTCGCCGCGGGCACCGACGCCGCCAACATGATCGGCCGGGCGCCCGATTCCGTTTCGGTGGTCAATCCCATGCGCGAGGGCGTGATCGATGATTACCGCATCGTCGAGGCGCTGCTCCGTTACTACATCGGTCAAGTGACCGGGCGATTCAACCTGGTCAGGCCTGAGGTGATGATCGCCACTCCGGCCGGAGTCACGAATGTCGAGCAGCGCGCGGTCCGCGACGCCGCTGAGCAGGCCGGCGCGCGACGGCCGGCTCATCTGATCGCCAATCCGCTGGCCGCCGCGATTGGCGCCGGAGTGCCGATGGGCGACGCGCGCGGAGCCCTGATCGGCAATCTCGGCGCGGGACGATCCGAAGCGGCGGTGCTCTCGATGTACGGAGTCGTGGTCTGGGAGTCGGCGCGCACCGGCGGCCAGGTCATGACCGAAGCGATCAGCGATCACATCAAGCGCCGACACAGCCTGCTCATCGGCGAGCCGACGGCTGAAGAGCTCAAGTTCGCCTCGGCTTCGGCCGTTCCCGTCGACGATCCGATCCGGGCCGAGGTTCGAGGCCGAGACCAATCGACCGGTATGCCTCGCACCGTGACGATCACGGCGAACGAACTTGTGCCGTCTGTTCAGCAGATTTTGCAGACGTTCATCGAAGTGACCCGCAGCACCCTCGAACGCACGCCTCCGGAGCTGACCGCCGACATCATCGATCGCGGCATGCTGCTCACCGGTGCGGCGGCTCGACTGCACGGAATCGAGGCCTACCTCGCCGACCAGATCGGCATTCCGGTCACGATCGCCGACAACGCCGAGGACGCGGTCGCGCTCGGCGCAGCCGAGGCGCTGGACAACCTCGACATCGTCGGCCCAAATCTGCTGGCCCAGGAGAGCGCGCTCACCGGAGCAGAGGCCGGCTAACCGGCATCACGTTCGCCCTCGGCGCCCAGCGCGTGACTCGCCTGGCCCCAGTCCCCGACTTGTTCGGGGACCCGCTCGGCTCCCCGTCTCAAAACTAGCAGGCTGCTGAAACACTCCCGGGAGCAGGATCTCGTCATTCCAGGCTTTGCCTGGAATCTCGTTCCCCACCGCTGGCGTATCTGGTCGGGCGAGATTCCCGGCTGGGGCCGGGAATGACGAGATCGGACAAGGCCGTGGTAACCAGTCGTTCTTCAGCGCCCTGCTAGTAGCGCCACCGCAGCGCAGGGAAGGAGCGGGTCCCCGAACAAGTCGGGGACTGGACCCCGACGATTTACGCGCGGGCAGGCTCTAACCCTCTCCCGCGGGAGACCTGCGCGTAAATCGCTGGGATTTTACTCCCTCTCCCTCGGGGAGAGGGAACCGGAAGCGGATGGTCTGGGGAAGCTGCGCGACGCTACTGATGATCCTCGACGTAGCCGTCGAAGGGCTCTTCGAGGTAGTAGGCCATGCTCTCCAGCTCCATGACGGGGTCGATCTGTCGTAGGTGGACCTCGGGTGGGACGCTGGTGGTGATCGGGGCGTAACTGAGGATGGCGCGGACTCCGCCGGAGACGAGCATGTCGATCACGGACGGGGCGGCTTCGGCCGGCACGGCGACGATGCCCATCGAGACTCGCGTGCGCTTCAGGTATTCGGGCAGTGTGGCCACGTCGGCGACCTGGTGATTGTCGACCGCGCGACCGATCTGGTTCGGATCCGAGTCGAAGACCCGCACTACTTCAAATCCGCCTCTGCGAAACCCCGCGTATCCCAGCACGGCCCGGCCGAGCTGTCCAACTCCGACGAGGACCATCTCCTTGACCCGCCCGTTGAGGCCGAGGATGCTGCGCAGCCGGTCGCGCAGCTCCAGCACCTCATAGCCACGACCACGCTTGCCGAATCGGCCGAAGTACGAAAGGTCCTTCCGGATCTGGGCAGGCGTGACCCCCAGGCGCTGTCCCAGCTCTTGCGAGGAGATAAACCCCTGCCCCTCGCCTGCCAACAGGCCTAGCTCTCGCGCATACAGAGGCAAACGACGGATGACGATGTCCGGGATCTCGGCCTCGTTCACGTCACGCCCTTCCAATGCTCCTGATCAGGCTACATCTGTGAGTCTGAGAGTCGTGATATAGCGTTAACCCCCCGGACCGTGGTGGTGTTCCATTCAAAACACTCGGTCGTCGGGCTGCGCCAGGCCGAAATCAATCTCGCGAAGCGCGTCGAGCTTTGCCAGGTGGTCGCTCGACATGTCGTCGAGATCGATCGCTGCTATCTGGTCAGCGAGCTCCGCTGCATTCTTGACGCCCGGAACGACCGTCGAGATCGCCGGTTGCTGCAAGGCGAACCTGGCCGACCACCGCGACAGCGGCACGCCGTCCGCTTCGAGGAACCTCAGCGTCTCCGCCCGGCGGCTGTCCATGCCGATCAGCGACTGCGGGTCAACCTCGCGATCGAGACCCTGAGAGAGCGCGCCTCCCGACAGGTTGCGGATGCCGATCACGCCCAGGCCCAACTCGGCGGCCAGGATCAGGAGTTGTCCATGATCGTGCAGCGTCGATCCGTCGGGGAGCGGTCGCAGGTTCGAGTCGTTCAACAGGTTGTAGTAGCACTGGACGGTGTCCAGGTCGGCCGACCGGATTACCTCGCGCACGCATTCCGCGATCCCCGACCCGGTGATGCCGACGAAGCGGGTCAGGTCATCCTGCTTAAGGCGATGCAGGGTCTCGACGGCGCGCATCGCATCGTCAACCGCGATCGAGCGCCGGAAGCGGCCGCGCTCGGGCGTAATCGCGTTGTGCAACTGGAACACGTCGATCCGTTCGCGGCGCAGCCGCTCGAGCGATTCGTGGATCCCACGCTCGACGGCTGCGGGAATGTCGTCCAGGTCGTCTTCGCTCAGCGAGACCTTGGTCGCCACCAGCATGTCCCGCCCGCGGCCCTCGGGCGCCTCGAGTAGCGCCCGGCCCAGGTTGCGCTCGGCGGCGCCGTCTCCGTAGCTGGGCGCGACATCGTAGAAATTGATGCCTTCCTGCATCGCCAGGGAGATCGTCTCGGCGATCTCGTCGTCGGTGGTTGCGCCCCAGACATGGCCGATCCCGCCGCCGCCCAGACCAATCTCCGAGACCACCAACCCCGTCCGGCCCAGCCTGCGGTAACGCATCATCTCAGCGACCTCGCTTTCATCGATCTCTCTGAGAGGCTACCCGCGCCACCGCATAGCGGCAGCAGCCGACAGGCAGTCGTTGGTCAAGCAGTCGTTGCTAACGTGCGATCATGACAACGCCGACCATGACGAGCACCTGGCCGAGCTTGTCCGATGCGCCGTCGTTGTACCCCGATGCTCGCAATCGGATCAACCGGGGACCGATCGTGTATCGCGCGGGCAAGTGCTTCCCGCTGAGCGGCCCGTTCGATGTCAGGGATCGAGCGCCGCTGCTTGCGGTCGGCAGCAATGCCTATCCGCGGCAGCTCAGCGACAAGCTGGGCGGCTCCTGGGCCGATCTGCAAGGGATTCCGACGGTCCCGACGATTCTGCGCGGATTCGACGTCGCGTTCTGTCCCGTCCGCTCTCGCAAGGGCTATGTGCCGGTCACGCTGGCGGCACGCCCGGGCGCGGTCTGTCTCACCTGGACGCAGTGGCTGACACATGACCAGCTCAACATCATCTCCGCAACCGAGGGGTCGCGATATGCGCTGGTCGGCAGCGAGGAACTGGCGTTGGCGGCGCAGTTCCCGAGCTACGTGAGCAGGCCGAAGCTGATCTACGCATGGTGGTTCGACGCGCTGCTCGCTTGCAACAATGCCCCGGTCTGGCTGGATGTCTACCATCGACCGGAACGCCAGCAAATCGGGCTGGATCCGCATCGCTCAGACCGGCGGCCGAACCCGATTCCCGAGGGCTGGGAAGTGGTCGGCAGGGACGGTGACGATCGTGCAATCAACTGGGAAATTATGACCAAATTGTGATAGAATGCGACTCCAGAACCAACCGCTGGAGTTCCCTCTTGGTTACTGAACAAACCGCCCCCGAACTGCCGACGCGTACCCTCGTCGAGGAGATGAGTTCATCCTATCTCGACTACGCGATGAGCGTGATCATCTCGCGCGCGTTGCCCGACGCGCGCGACGGCCTCAAGCCGGTCCAGCGGCGCATTTTGTACGCAATGGACGACCTCGGTATGCGCGCGAATCAGCCGCATCGTAAGTCGGCGCGTATCGTCGGCGAAGTACTTGGTAAGTACCATCCACACTCCGATCAACCCGTATATGACGCAATGGTGCGGATGGCGCAAGACTTCTCGCTGCGGCACCCGCTGGTCGACGGTCAGGGCAACTTCGGTTCGATCGATAACGATCCGCCCGCCGCCATGCGTTATACGGAAGCGCGGCTCTCGCGTCTCGCCGAGGAGATGCTGGCCGACCTCGACAAGAATACGGTTGACTTCGCGCCCAACTTCGACGAGTCGCTGAACGAGCCAACCGTACTGCCCGGCCGCGCCCCGAACTTGCTACTGAACGGCGCAGCCGGCATCGCCGTCGCCATGGCCTGCGACATCCCGCCGCACAACCTCGCCGAGCTGGCCGGGGCGATCAAGTTACTGCTCAACGACGAAAACGCAACGCTCGACGACGTGCTGCAGCACATCAAGGGTCCCGACTTCCCCACCGCCGCTAGTCTATTCGCCGGCGAGAACGAAGAGCACTTGCGTAGGATGTACGGAACCGGTCGCGGCGGATTCACGGTCCGGGCCCATCATCACCTGGAAGAGACCACAACGGGCAATCGCTTACAGATTGTGTTCACCGAGATTCCGTACCAGGCCAACAAGGTTCGCATCATCGAGCAGATCGCCGGGATGGTCCGCGACAAGAAGATTGAAGGCATCCGCGACCTGCGCGACGAGTCCGATCGCCACGGTATGCGCCTGGTGGTCGAGCTGACGCGGGACGGACACGTACAAACCATTCTGGCGCAGTTGTACAAGTCGACCGCGTTGCAGTCGCAGTACAGCGGCAACTTTGTCGCGTTGGTCGACAACCGGCCGCGCACGCTCACACTGTTCCAACTGCTGCGCGAATTCATCCGCCACCGACAGACGATCATCACCAGGCGCACCGAGTTCGAACTCGAAAAGGCCAGGGACCGGCATCACATCGTCGAGGGCCTGCTCAAGGCAATCGACAACATCGATGCGATCATCGCCGCGATTCGCGCCGCCGAATCGGCCGAGGCCGCGCGCGACCGTCTGCAAGAGGACCCCTTCGATCTCTCGCAGCGCCAGGCGCAGGCCGTGCTCGAGATGCAGCTTCGCCGACTGGCCCAACTCGAGCGGACCAAGCTCGAAGAGGAGTACCAGGAACTCACGGAGACGATTGAGTACCTCGAAGGCCTGCTCGCCGACCCGAAGAAGATCGATGCGCTGATCTCGGAGGACATGGACGAGCTGGTCGAGACCTACGGCGAAGAGCGCAAGACCCGCGTGATCCCCAAGTCGGTCGAGCAGTTCAGCGAGGCGGACCTGGTACCGCATCAGTCATCGGTCGTCACGTTGACCCGGCACGGCTACATCAAGCGCCAACCGGTCGACGCGTTCCGCTCGCAGCGCCGCGGCGGCAAGGGCGTGAAGGGTATCGAGCGCAAGAACGGCGCCACGCCCGTCGAGGCCCCGCAACGGTTGATCGCCTGCGACACGCACGACCACCTGCTGCTGTTCACCTCCCGAGGCCGCGTCTACGGTCTCCAGGCGCACGAGATCGAAGCCCGTTCCCGCGAGTGGCGCGGTCTCCCGGTCCGCAACGTCGTCGAACTGCAACTCGACGAGCAGGTCACGACGATCATCCCGGTCGAATCGTTCGAGGACGACTACATCATCCTGGGCACCAAGCGTGGTGAGGTGAAAAAAACCAGGCTCTCGAATTTCCAGCGCGTGCGCCGCAGCGGCTTGCAAGCCTTCAACCTCGATGACGAGGACGAACTGGTCGAGGCCGCCTTTGCCCATGCCGGCGACGATGTCATCGTGGCCACGCGTTCGGGCCAGGTAGCGCGCTTCTCCGTTGACAAGCTGCGAGAAGCCTCGCGTATCTCCGGAGGGGTTCGCGGAATCGTCGTACCGGAAGATGATGAGTTGATCGGCCTCCAGGCCATTCATCCGGGCACCGAAGTCCTGACGGTGACTGCCGGTGGATTCGGCAAGCGAACCCCGGAGGCCGAGTACCAGGCCAAGGGGCGTGGGATCAAAGGGAACATCGGCCACAAGGTGACCGATGAGACCGGCCCGGTCGTCGGCATGGCCGTCGTGCGCGGCGACGAGGAATTGGTCGTGATCTCGGCCGGAGGCAAGATCCTGCGCACCGAGGTTCAGCAACTCCGTCAGTGCGGTCGCTCGACCAAGGGCGTCAAGGTCATGTCCTCCGAGGAAGGCATCGCCGCCATCGCCGTCGTCGACACCAGCCGAGAGTTCGGCCAGCGCGGGTAGGCCGCCGCCCAACCGGGTCATGAATCGCCGTCCGCGTGTCCGCACAGTGCTCGCGAGTCTGTCTGCGGTCGTGGCCGTGCTTGCTGCGGTCGCTGTGGCTTCGCTTGCTCATGCGCAAGCGCCCTCGGACGCTCCGCATTTGCGTCATCTCGATCTCAAGCAGGTCATGCTGTCCTTAATCAACGAAGCGCGAGCCGACGCCGGCGTGACGCCCCTCGAACTGGGTGTCAACGACGCCGCCCAGCAATACGTCGAAGCGCAGTTGCGCGATTGTTCCGGCGGCCACTGGGGGTTGAACGGTCTGAAGCCGTACATGCGCTACTCGCTCGCCGGCGGCTATCAGCTCAATGGCGAGAACGCGTTCTCGTGGGAGTATGAGTCCATCTGCGGTGAGCGAGGTCCATTTCCCTTCGGCGTCACAATCGAAGAGGCCGTGCGCTCTGCCCAGGAGAGTCTGATGAACAGCAGCGGCCATCGTCGCGCCATCCTCGATCCGCATTACCGCCGGGTCAACATCGGTATCGCCTGGCAGCCGTCGAGCGCCGATCCGCAAGACGCGCGCCGAGCAGTCGCGTTGCGCCTGGTGCAACACTTCGAGGGCGCATTTGTTCAGTTGGACAGCCTGCCGACCATCGGCGACGGCACGCTCACGCTCTCGGGGAACGTCACCGGTGGGGCGGCGCTCACGAGTACGCCCGGCGTGTTCATCCGATACGACCCGCCGCCTCGCCAGCTCACGATTGAGGATCTCGAGGCTGCAAACTCATACTGCGCCGGCATCGCCGTGGCCGCCGTCGTTGCCAATGCAGGCTGGCGCGCCCGAGCCACGCTGCCGAGCTGCTACGACCCGCTCAACCCCGACCTTGATCCAGCACGCCGCGGTGAGTTGGTCGACGTTCCCACTGTCGCCGCCTCCTCGTGGCAGGTCACCGCTGAACGCTTCTCGTTTGAAGCCGACCTATCGCCGATCATCGAGTCCCACGGTCCCGGCGTCTACACGGTGTCGCTCCGAGGCAGCATTGACGACGTTGCCACGCAAATTCTTGAGTACGCCTTCTTCGTCGGAGTCGAGCCGCCGCTGTATGCAGACGCCTATCTGAGACGCCACAACCTCGTCGGCGTCTTCGTCTGGCACGCTACGACCCAGCGCTGGACCATGTACGCCGAACAGAACGGTCAGCCAGTGCCCGGTTCTACCAACGCACTGATTGACGTCACATCGGTGGTCGTGCCTATTGAGCGCTAAGCGTCTTCGCTCGGCCAGTGGTCGAAGCTCACGTTCAGCCCCTGTCCGGGTCCCCTCTCCCTCTGGGAGAGGGCTAGGGTGAGGGTCCGGCCCGCATCGTCCTGGCAAGTGACGCCCGTCGCGACTTGCGGAGCTACTGCACCGTCCCCCGTCATTCCCGCGCTTGTCGCGGGAATCTCGTCCCTCCGCTGAGCCGCCGCGCAGTGAGGATCTACTGCAGCCTCACCGCGAAGTCCGCTGGGTCTTGGTTCGTTTGTTGGATCATGGTGCGGGCATTGCGAACGATAGCCACTGAGGTGAGGTTCACGTTGGCGTAGAAGGGACCGATTTGCCGGGAGGCGGAGAATCTCTTGCCATTTGGGTTCACTGGCTCAATCGCAACCACATAGGAGTGTTGGCTGCGCTGGATCGGCAACAGAGATGCCTTCAAATGCCCGTTCTCATACAGCCAGCGACCAATCTCAGCGATGAAGTCACCCCAGCCTCTCGTCTCCGCCTCTGTTTCATCTGGCAATCGAACTGTGCGCGGTGCTGTTCCGCTTCCTGGGCTGAACGTGGACAATTGGTGCCACTGTTTTTCATCTGAGGAATATGGTGTACTGTCGGGCGGTTCTGATGGCTCCGTTGTCGGTCCTCGTTGGTCGACAACTGGAGCCGCGCCTGTCTTGATGTTCCGGCTGGCCACGCCCGGACGCCACAACGCCAGGGCGTCCAAGCTGGTCTTCGCAGTCGGACCCTCCAAGTCGATCTCAACGACGATTGAGTCCTTCATGGCGACCGGCTTGAACACGTCGTAGAGTTCCCAACGCCGGCCGTCGGTGATGACTGCGTAGGGGATTCCCTCTTCCTGGCAATAGCCGGTGACTTGCTGGCGCACCTTGAAGTCCAGTTGAGTGCCGAGCTTCTTCGCCTCGATGATGACTTGCGGCTTGTTCGACTGACCAAACAGGGCGTAGTCGGCGGAGCCCGCAGCCGAGCGGTACTCCGGAATCACCTGGTTGGGATCGCCCGTGTCCCAACCGAGACCGCGCAGCAGCGGATCGACGAGCGCGTAGCGAGTCAGCGCCTCGCTTTGCTGCAGGGCAGGGGCGTGCGAAGCGATTCTCGCTTGCAGCGTCTCGATCAGCTCGTGCAGTTCGTCCAGGACCATGAGGGCATGGTAATCGAGGAGCGGTCCCTTGATTCACTCTTGCGATCATTCCCTTGACGGCATATCATGCACACATGGAATGGGAGGTGGAGTTCACCGACGAGTTCGAGCGATGGTGGCTACCCTCCCCGATCGGCAGCAGAATGATGTCGCTAAGGGTGTCGAACTGCTGGAAGTCCATGGGCCTCGACTGCGGTTTCCGCATTCGATCCAGATAAGAGGATCACGACATGGGAGGATGCGCGAACTCCGAATCCAGAGTGGCGGCCGACCGTTTAGGGTCCTCTACGCATTTGACCCCAGGCGGGCGTCGATTCTCCTGATTGGCGGGGACAAGACTGGCAACGATCGCTTCTACGAGGAGTACGTGCCGATTGCCGATGCGCTCTATGACGAACACCTGCGAGAACTCAGAGGGGAAGGGTTGATCTGATGGCTGGTCACCGACCATTCTCAGAACTTACCAAGGACTGGTCTCCTGAGCGGCGACAGCGGGTCAAAGAGGAGGCGAGAGAGCTGCTGCGTGAGATGCGGCTGCACGAGTTGCGTCGTGCGCGAGAACTCACTCAGCAAGAGTTGGCTGAGAGGCTCAATGTCAACCAGCCTGCTGTGGCCAAGATGGAGCAACGGACAGATGTCTACGTCTCCAGCCTGCGCCACTACATCGAAGCAGTGGGTGGGCAGCTCAAGGTCGTGGCTGAGTTCCCCGAGGGCGAAGTAGCGATCACCAACTTCTCGGAAGTTGGTCAGGACCCGTCCTCGCAACCCTGAGCTGGGTGCCGTCCGTCCGCTACCATCCTCTTGAATCAGCGCGGATGCGCGACAGTGAGGACGGACTCCATGAAATTCGGCATCTTCTACGAAATCTCCGTTCCCCGACCGTGGGAGAACGACATTGAGCACACGGTCTATCACCGTTGCCTGGAGCAGGTCAGGCTTGCCGACGAGCTGGGCTTCCACTCCGTCTGGGCCGTCGAGCACCACTTCCTGGAGGAGTACTCGCACTGCTCGGCGCCCGAACTCTTCCTCACCGCCTGCGCGATGCAGACCAAGCAGATCCGCGTCGGACACGGCATCGTCGTCTGCGTGCCGCAGTTCAACCACCCAATCCGCGCCGCCGAGCGGGCCGCCGTGCTCGACATTCTCTCGGACGGGCGGCTCGAGTTTGGCACTGGTCGCTCAGCCACGTGGACCGAGTTGGGCGGCATGGACGCCAACCCGGACGAGACCAAGGAAACCTGGGACGAGTACACCCGCACGATCCCACAGATGTGGACCAACGAGCGCTACGGCTACGAGGGCCGTGCGTTCCGCATGCCGACCCGCGCCGTGCTGCCCAAGCCGTACCAGAAGCCGCATCCGCCGATGTGGGTCGCGGTTTCCTCGCCGGGCACCGAGGTCGACGCCGCCGAGCGCGGTATGGGTTCGCTCGGGCTCACGTTTGGCGGATTCGCCGAGCAAGAGGAGAAAGTCAACCGCTACCGCCGGATCATCCGTGATTGCGAACCGGCTGGCGCGTTCGTCAACGAGCGTGTCGCGACGGTCAACTTCCTCTACTGCCATCCCGCCAACGAAACGGGCATCAAGACCGGCAGCCGCCTGACCGGCTCCTTCGGCTACCTCGCCGCGCAACTCTTGCCGGTGCGTGAGGTCCACCCCACGCGCAGCTACCCCAACCCAGGCTTGCTCGCCGCGACCCGCCAGCAAGCGGCGCAGAATCCTGGCGAAGGCGTCTCCGCGCCCGAGGGCGTCTGCATCGGCAACCCTGACCGCTTGATCGAAGAGATCAAGAAGTGGGAAGCCTGCGGCGTCGACCAGATCAACTTCTTGCTCAACGCGCTGGAGACGATCCCGCAGGAGCAAGTGCTCGACAGTCTGCGCCTGTTCGGCGAGCAGGTTATGCCGCACTTCGCCGACGACAAGCCAGCGACCACGTCCGAGCCTCGCGAACTCGCCGCCACCGCCGCCGGCGACTAGTCACTCGAGCTAGCCGCTCGAACTCGTCGCCGACCCCGCACACGAAGAGGAAAGGCAACAGATGCCGATCAATGGCACTGCCGACCCAAGTCAACTGACTCAGTACGCGCCGACGATGGCGAGCCTTGACACGGAAGCGTTGACGCTTCCCGATGTCAAGGTGCTCCAGGTGATCTACGAGATCGACGACGCGGTCATGGCGGATTTGATCCCGCCGGCGCTGCACCCGACGATCCCACCGACCGTGCATGTGATCGGCATGCGCGCGGATGACGGTCCGCTGGGCGCGTTCACGATCGCGATCGTGCGCGTCGGCTGCCGAGCGGCCGTGCGTCCGCGCGGTCTGCCGACTCGAGCGGTCTGCACCGAGGGCGAGGCCGCATCGGCGCTGCAAGAGCGCTGGGGCTTCCCGATCACCATTGGCGAGCCGGTCCTGCGCGAGCGCTACGACCGGCAGTCAATCGAGGTCAACGACGGCAACGTCACGGTTCTCTCGGCGCAACTCATCGATCCGGTGCCGATCGGCAACGGCGACCTGCTCTACACGGCTGGGATGCACATCGCCAATGTCGAGCGCGACGGCGAGACCAAGCCCTGGCTGGTCCAGGTCGATCCGGAGTTCGAAGTCAGCCGCGCCGATCGCGGTCAGGCGCAGATCGACGCCTTCGACAACGGATACTGGGATGCTCCGGACCTGCGCCCCGTCTACCCCATCGTCGCCAGCTACACCACCGCCAACATCACCCTGCCCAGGATCCGCTACATCTGCGACCCGCTGCAACCGGCGATCACCGGCACGGTCGCGCTGTAGCGGAGCCTGTTCCTGATAGCCTGAGTCTGCGGAGGACTCATCCGGTGGCAGTACCGACCGATGCGTTGGAGTTGGCGAACGACCTGATCGAGTGCGGGATGCCGCGCGAACACGCGGAAGTGTTGGCCGCGAAACTGTCGGAGAAGTTCGGCTTGGCCGCCTCGGAGGACGACCTCGATCGCCGGGTGGCGACGGAACGAGAGTTGTCGGACGCCCGGTTCGAGGCGTTGTTGGATCGCATTGACGCGCGTTTCGATCAGCACCAGAGGGATATGGGCGCCCGCCTCGATCAGATGGGCGCCCGCCTCGATCAGATGGACGCCCGCCTCGATCAGATGGACGCCCGCCTCGATCGGATGGACGCCCGCCTCGATCAGATAGGCGCCCGCCTCGATCAGATGGACGCCCGCTTCGATCGGATGGACGCCCGCTTCGATCGGCTTGAGTCGGAGACCAGCGACAGATTCGAGCAGCTTCAGGCGGAGACGAACCGCCGCTTCGAACTGGCCCAGGCGGAGACCAATGCCCGCTTCGACCTGGCCCAGACGGAGACGAACCGTCGATTCGAGGAGTTGCAGGCGCGGACGGACCGCCGCTTCGACGAGTTACAGGCAGCGATGAACCTGCGCTTTGAGCAAGATCGTTCGGAGACCAATGCCCGTTTCGACCTCATCGATGCCACGAATCACCAGCGCTTCGCCGAGTTCGAGGTCAAGGTCTATCGAGCCGTCGCCATTGGAACTGGATTGGTCCTGGCGGCCATCTCGGTCTGGGGCGCGTTCGGCTAGGTTCCACCGACCAGCGACTAATATGACCTGTACCTAAGCGATTTCCAAGTCATCTGGCGGCGCCCATGCCCGATACCGACACCCTGTTCCCCGGCTTCCGCGAACACAGGACCGGACCGATCTTCGCCCGCGTAGGCGGCTCGGGACCGCCCCTGTTGTTGCTCCACGGCTATCCCCAGACCAGCGCCATGTGGCACAAGATCGCGCCCGGCCTGGCCGAGCAACACACCGTCGTCGTCGCCGACCTGCTCGGCTACGGCGCCAGCGACTCGCCGCCGGGAGACGGCGGCGGAGAAGCCTATTCCAAGCGCCGAATGGCGCAGTACATGGTCGAGCTGATGTCCGACCTCGGCTTCGACACGTTCTCGCTCGCCGGTCACGACCGCGGCGGCCGCGTCTCCTATCGCCTCGCGCTCGACCATTCCGAGCGCGTCGAACAACTGGCCACGCTCGACATCATCCCCACCGCCGAGCAGTTTGAGCAGATGGGTATCGCCGGTGGACTCGGCGGTTTCCACTGGTACTTTCTCGCCCAGCCGTCGCCGCTGCCCGAGACGCTGATCAACGGCGCGCCGGACTACTTCTTGAAGCGGATGCTGGGTTCCTGGGCCGGCGATGACGACAACACCGTCTTCACCGAGGCCGCAATGGCGGAGTATCTGGCCGCCGCCAACGATCCGGAGACCGTGCGCAGCTGGTGCGAGGACTACCGCTCGGGCGCGCGCTTCGATCTGCGGCTTGACCGCGCCGACCGCGCGGCCGGCAAGAAGATCACCTGTCCGATGCTCGCGCTCTGGGGCGGCGCGCGGCAGCCCCATCGCCGTGGTCGATTCATGGCCACCTGGCACCGTTGGGCAACGGACGTCACCGGCCAGGGCCTCGACTGCGGTCACTTCCTGCCCGAGGAACTGCCCGAGGAAACGGAAGCGGCCCTGCGCGATTTCTTCGCCGGCTGAGCGAACGCAAGGATGGCTAGTACGCTCAACCCGACACCGCAGTCATCGTTCGAGGAGCATCCAATGGACCCCGTCACCACCTTCAGCGGCACCGGACTGCCGCTCGACCGCGCCGACGTCGACACCGACCAGATCATCCCGGCCAAGTACCTCAAGCGGATCGAGCGAACCGGCTACGGCCCGTTCGCCTTCGAGGCCTGGGCCAAAGACCCCGACTTCGTCACGAACCAGCCCCAGTACGACGGCGCCAGCATCCTGCTCGCCGGACCGAACTTCGGTTGCGGCTCCTCGCGCGAACACGCTGTGTGGGCGATCCAGGGGATGGGCGTCAGGGCGGTGATTGCGCCGTCTTTCGCCGACATCTTCCGCAACAACTCGGCCAAGATGGGCCTGCTCACGATCCAGCTTTCGCAGCCCGATGTCGAAGAGTTGATGCGCATGGTTGAGGCGGAGTCGAACACCCCGATCACCGTCAGCCTCGAGGAGCAGACCGTGACCGCGCCGGGCGGCTGGTCCCGCTCGTTCGAGATTGCTCCGTTCGTCAAGCACTGCCTGCTTAACGGTCTCGATGACATCTCGCTCACCCTTGAGCACGACGACCTGATCGCCGAGTACGAGTCCAATCGTCCGGCAACGAAGCCGGCAACCGTCTAGGATCGACGCATGGTCCAGGCAGCAATCAAGCCCAAGCCGGTCACACGGTCCGCGGAAGTAGAACCCGCGGGTGACCCGATCGTGCTGCATCTGCCTGAGGGCCTACTGACCGACGAATTGCTGATCGATATCGCCATCCTGAACGAGCCATTGCGCTTTGAGCGCAGTCGGGAAGGAGCACTGGAAATCTCTCCTCCACCCGCAACGCTGAGCGGTCGCCGGGGCGGTCGCATCTTCGTGCAGCTCTTAGCGTGGTCGGACGCGACACAGAATGGAGAGTCCTTTCCGTCAGGCTCGGGATTCTCACTGCCGATCGGATCGGCGAGAGATGCTGATTCCGCTTGGGTAAGCAATGAGCGCCTAGGGAACGCCGACACGGACAGCGAAGGCCTCTGGCAGGTGTGTCCTGACCTGATCATTGAGGTGCGCTCAAGAAGTCAAGCCATCTGCAAGCAACAGGAGAAGATGGACGAGTGGATGTCGGCGGGTGCAAGGCTGGGTTGGTTGATCGACGTCTACACCGATGTGGGGCGGGTCTGGGTCTACCGTGAAGGCGTCGCCGACCCGGAGCGGTTGGACCGTCCCGACACGCTCAGCGGCGAGGATGTCGCGGAGGGTCTAGTTGTCGATTTGACGCGGCTCTGGCGCTAAGCGCGACCCAACCTCCCTATCCTGTCGGGAACATTGCTCCCATCACCGGCGGGAGGCCGAGCAGATGCCCAGGCAGAAGCACCCGACTCCATCCTTCCGCGATACCATCATCAACCTGCGCCGCTCGATCGGCAGGCGTCACGCGATTTACGGGATCATCTCCAACACCTGGGTCAAGATGCGCAATGTCGACAACTGCTGTGGCGACTACGGCGCGCCGGGCTGTTGAGTGACCGGCGAACGCGCTCGGGCCGAGCGCATAGACGAAGATCAAGACTGAGACGGCAGGCTGACCGATGTTCAAGCACCCGCGACCCTCCTTCTTCGACTCGGTGAACAACTTGCGACGGGACGGCCTTCACGGTTTACGGCTCGTCGGCGGGCTGCTATCGATTCAGTGGAATAGGCTGCGCAATCGAGAGATCTGTTGCGGCGACTATGGCGCCCCAGGCTGTTGAGTCTCTCCTGAGCGCGCTCCGGGTGAGCGCCCAACCGACGACTAGGAACATCACTACATGGCTCACTACAAGATTGCGCTCCTGCCCGGCGACGGCATCGGCGGCGAAGTCATCGGGCAGGCGGTTCGCGTGCTCGACGCCCTTGGCGGACGATTCGATCACTCCTTCGAGTACAGCGAAGACCTCGTCGGCGGCGCGTCGATCGACGCCCACGGCGTCGCACTGCGCGATGAAACGCTGGATATGTGCCGGCAACAGGACGCGGTGCTCTTCGGCGCGGTCGGCGGTCCCAAGTGGGACGATCCGAAGGCGTCGGTCCGTCCCGAGCAGGCCATTCTCGGATTGCGCAAGGGACTCGGCCTGTTCGCCAACATCCGCCCGGTCAAGATGCTGCCAATCCTCGCCGATGCGACGCCGCTCAAGCGCGAGACGGTTGAGGCGGTCGACATGGTCGTGTTGCGCGAGTTGACCGGCGGCATCTACTTCGGCGAGCCGCAACGTCGCTGGGAGGAAGCCGGACAGCGCAAGGCGGTCGATACGCTCGCCTACTCGGAGGAAGAGGTCGAGCGCATCGTGCGGCTCGGCTTCGAGACCGCGCGCGGGCGGCGCGGGCTGCTCACCTCGGTCGACAAGGCCAACATCCTCGACACCTCGCGCATGTGGCGAGAGATCACCGAAGAGATCGCGAAGGACTATCCAGACGTCACGCTGGAGCATCGGCTCGTCGACGCCTGCGCCATGGATTTGATTCGCCATCCCTCCTACTTCGACGTGATCGTGACCGAGAACATGTTCGGCGACATCCTGACCGACGAAGCCTCAATGTTGGCAGGTTCAATGGGTATGCTGCCCTCCGCCTCGCTCGGCGCAGCCGACGACGGTTCCACGCTCGGTCTCTACGAGCCCATCCACGGCACCGCGCCCGACATCGCCGGACAGGGCATCGCCAATCCCATGGCGATGATCCTCAGCGCCGCCCTGATGCTGCGCTACTCCTTCGGTCTCGAAACGGAAGCGGCCACAATCGAGCAAGCCGTCATCGACACCCTCTCCGCCGGTCATCGCCCCGCTGACCTCGCCTCCGAGGGCGACGCATCGCTGGGCACCGAGGAGCTGGGCGGGATCATCGCCAACGCCGTGGCCAACTGACAACTGCCTAAGCTGGAAAGCGTCGCACAGGGTGTGAGCATGACGGACCTCACCGTCTCTCTGGGCTTGGAAGGTGATGTCACCATTGAAACGGTGGCGAAATCGGCCGCGGCGCTTCATCGTCTGCTGGTCGCGCTCGCGGGGGAAGTTGGACCGACGGTCAAGATTGAGTGGGTTCCGGAGGATTTGCGGGTCGGTAGTCTCCATTCGACGTACCAAGCGAAGTTGTTGGAAGACACCACGGTCGGCGAAGCAGGGCAGGTCGTTGAACGTTATGGCCGGCTTGGCGAGCGGCTCGGGCGGCATGAGGAGCTGCCGAACAGTCAAGACGTTGTTGGGGCGGCTGAGCGACTGCTGAGCGACGTTCGAGCTTCCGCATACGAACTGGTGCTTGGCACAGCATCAGGGGATGCCATTGTCGATCTCCGTACCGCTCCAACGACTAAGCGCATTGAACGGCGGTCGTCCATCGGCTCGGCCACGGGTCGTGTGCAGACGCTGAGCGGACGAACCTCGTTGCAGTTCGTGCTCTACGAGGAATGGACCGACCAAGCGATTCGCTGTTACGCCCAAGAACATCAGGCGGAGGAGCTGCGGGCCATCTGGGGGCGACGAGTACGCGTTCAGGGGACGCTCACGCGCATGCCTCGAACCAGACGTATTCTCAGCATTCGCAACATTTCTGAGATCGAAGCGCTTCCCGACGAACCGCCGTCGCGGTTTGAGTCGGCGCGAGGCGCGATTCAGTGGAGGCCGCAGGACCCGAGCCCGGCGCAGTTCGTTCGCGAGCTCCGCGATGCCGAGTAAGCCTCCAAGCGCATACTGGGACGCTTGCCTGTTCATTCACTATGCCGCAGCCGATCCTGAGTGGATCGAGCCGCTTGATGCGTTGGTTGTCGAAGCGCGAGAGCGCGATCTCGCCATCGCCACGTCAACGTTGAGCCGAGTTGAGGCGGCCTTTACTCCTCAAGAGAAGGAACAGCGAATTCTCTCCCCTCAGGTTGAAGAGGCGATGTCGGCCATGTTTGACGACTTCAGCCTAATTCAGTTGGTCCGCAACATTGCTGAAGAAGCTCGTCGGCTCACGAGACTGGCAATGCGGGAGGGACGCGGCCTCCAGGCAGCGGATGCGGTGCATGTCGCCAGCGCCAGAGCGCTGGGTGTCGAAGTGCTCTACACCACTGATACGAGGTTGCTGTCGCTGTGCAACAGACTCGGCCTCCAGCGCGCTTCTTTACCATCCATCCTCAACCCATACCTACCGGGTATGTCACCATCCCATGACCCAGGGTGAGCCTGACTTACACTCCCACCATGTCGATTCAACGTCTCCTCGTCGCGAACCGTGGCGAGATTGCTGTCCGCATCTTCCGAACCGCGAACGAACTGGGAATCGTCACCGCGGTGATCCACTCATCCGACGACGCCGGCTCCGATCACATCCGTCACGCCGATCATGTAATCGCGCTGGACGGCATCGGACCGGCGGCCTACCTCGATATCGAGCAGATCGTCGAGCGGGCGGTCGCGCACGACTGCGATGCGATCCATCCCGGATATGGATTCCTCGCCGAGAACGCCGATTTCGCCCGCGCCTGCGAAGCGGCTGGAATCACCTTTGTCGGCCCGACGCCCGACGCGCTCGCGCTGTTCGGCGACAAGGCTCAGGCTCGGATGCTGGCCGGCGACTGTAGTGTTCCGGTGCTGACGGGTACCGATCACGCCATCGACCTCGACGGCGCGCACGCATTCTTCGAACGACTCGACGGCCGTCCGATGGTGATCAAGGCGGTCGCCGGCGGCGGCGGACGCGGGATGCGAGCGGTCCACTCGGCGGACGAGATCGCCGACGCGTTCGAACGCTGCTCACGCGAGGCCCAGGCCGCGTTCGGCAATGGCGCGCTGTTCGCCGAGCGGTTCATTCCTCGCGCGCGACATATCGAAGTGCAAATCGTCGGCGACCGGCATGGACACATCACTCACGCGGGAGAGCGGGAGTGCACGATCCAGCGTCGCTATCAGAAGCTGATCGAGATTGCGCCATCGCCGACGCTGAGCGACGATCTGCGCGAGAGCATCACTCGCGCCGCCGTCGAACTGGCATCGGCTGGCGGCTACCCCAATCTCGGCACCTTCGAGTTCCTGGTCGACGCTGAAACCGACGACTTCGCCTTCATCGAAGCCAATGCCCGATTGCAGGTCGAGCACACCGTGACCGAGGAGGTGTCGGGCCTCGACCTCGTCGCCTGCCAGATTGCGATTGCCAACGGGGCTGCGCTCGACGAGATCGGTCTGGCGTCGCCGCCCACGCTGCGCGGCTTTGCGATCCAGGCGCGAGTGAACCTGGAGCGCATGCGCGATGACGGCGACGTCCGGCCGGCCGCAGGCGCACTGCGCACGTTCCGACCGCCGGCCGGGCCCGGCGTCCGCGTCGACACCTACGGATACGCCGGCTACGCGCCCAACCCCAACTTCGACTCGTTGATCGCCAAGGTCATCGCCCGGCATCCCTCGGGGGAGTTCGGGGATGCCGTTCGTCGGACCCAGCGTGCGCTGGACGAGTTCCAGCTTGAAGGCCCGGACTCCAATCTCAGCTTCTTGCAAAACATCCTCGCCCATCCGGAGTTTATCGCCGGCGACGTTCACACCAGATGGATCGACGAGCGAATCGGCGAACTCGCAGCTTCGTCGGACAACGGCACAGACGCATCGGGCCAGGCCGCCTGGGCTGGGGCCAAGGTCGAGAATCAGATCAGCGACCCGCTCGCCGCGTTGGATTTCTTCCGTCAGGGCGCAGGCGCGGCATCGCTCGACGTGGACCGCGGGCTGGAGACACCCTCCGGCGGACAGGCACCCGAGATCATCGGCCCGCCCGGAACCGAGCCGCTGCGCGCGCCGATCCAGGGCACGATCATCGAACTGCTGGTCGGCGAGGGCGACCGCGTTGCCGCCGGTCAGGACATCGTGATCATGAACGCGATGAAGATGGAGCATGTGCTCCAGGCCCAGGTCGGCGGGATGATTCGGGAGATCACCGTCGCGATCGGCGACATCATCTGGGAAGACCACCCGCTCGTCTTCATCGAGCCGGCAGACGTGGGTCCAGCGGTCGACGACGGATCTGGAGAGATTGATCTCGACTACATCCGTCCCGACCTGCAGCACAACATCGCCCTGCACGAGGCGCTGCTCGATGTCAACCGGCCGGAACCGGTCGCCAAACGCCATGCCAAGGGCAAGCGGACGGCGCGAGAGAATATTGAACAGCTCGTCGAGGGCGGAACCTGGACCGAGTACATGCCGCTGGCCGTGGCGGCCCAGCGCCGACAGCGCTCCTGGGAGGAGCTGCGCCGCGTCTCGCCCGCCGACGGACTGATCTGCGGGATTGGCACCGTCAACGCCGACCTGTTCGACAACTCCGTCGCCTCAACCGCCATCATTTCCTACGACGAAACCGTCTGGGCCGGCACCCAGGGCGGACGCGGCCATGAGAAGACCGACCGCATGGTCGAGACGGCGCATCGCCTGCTGACGCCGCTCGTCTTTATCGCCGAAGGCGCCGGAGGCCGATCGGGAGATTCCGATTGGGCCTTCACGCGAGTCGCCGCGCGCAATGTGCGCACCTTCGAGCGGCTGGCCGAGCTGTCCGGCAAGGTGCCGATGGTCTCGATCACCGCCGGACGTTGCTTCGCCGGTAATGCCTCGATGCTCGGCATGTGCGACATCATCGTCGCGACCGAGGGCTCGAACATCGCCATGGGCGGACCAGCCGTGATCGAGGGCGGCGGACTCGGACTATTCCTGCCCGAAGAACTCGGGCCGATGTCGCAGCAGGTGCCGAACGGCGTCGTCGATATCTTCGTCAAGGACGAAGCGGAGGCGATGGCCGCGGTCAAGAAGTATCTCTCCTACTTCCAGGGACGGCTCCAGGAGTGGACCGCTCCCGACCAGCGACTGCTGCGTCACGTGATTCCCGAGAACCGGCTGCGGACCTACGACGTGCGTCAGGTGATCGAGCTGCTCGCCGACCACGATTCGGTCCTCGAACTAAGGCCCGAGTTCGGCATCGGCGTGATCACCTCGTTGATTCGCGTCGAGGGTCGGCCGGTGGGTGTGATCGCCAACAACAACATGCACCTTGGCGGCGCAGTCGACAGCGACGGATCGGACAAGCTGGCCCGCTTCGCCCAGATCTGCGACTCGTGGAACATCCCGGTGCTCACCCTGGTCGACACGCCGGGCATGATGGTCGGCCCCGAGGTCGAGAAGACGGCGCTGGTCCGGCATTGCCACCGCGTGTTCGTCTCGCTGGCGAACCTGACCACGCCCAAGATGACGATCACGATCCGCAAGTGCTACGGACTGGGCGGTCTGGCGATGCTCGCCGGCAGCACCGAAGCCGGCCTATTCAACGTCGGCTGGCCGACCTCCGAGTACGGCGGCATGAACCTCGAGGCCGGCGTCAAGCTCGGCGCTCGCGCGCAGTTGGAGCAGATTGAGGACCTCGAAGAGCGCAGCCGCGTCTACGAGCGGATGGTCGCCGACGCCTACGAGCGAGGCAACGCCTTCAACGCCGCCACCGTGCTCGAGTCGGACGACGTGATCGACCCCGCCGACACGCGCCAGTGGATCATCCGCCTGCTCGACGCAGTCCCCAACTCCGACCCCATCCGCCAAGGCCGCCGCCCCTACATCGATAGCTGGTAGGGGTCGGACGCTTTCCGGTCCCCTCTCCCAGGGGGAGAGGGAGCAGGACCCAGACAAAGTACGCGCCGGTATCCTCCGGGCGCCGTCCAACCATTGAGTACGCTTGCTCTACCTGGAGATAGGTAGACGTGACGCTGTCGATATCCCTCTCCGCCGCCGAGTTCGCCGCCAAGTGGCGTGACAACGCCCGACGCGAGCGTGCCTCTTCCCAGGAGCACTTCATCGATCTCTGCCGTCTGCTCGGCGTCCAGACGCCGAACGAAGCGGATGCCAAGGGCGAGTGGTACACCTTTGAGGCCGGCGCCGAGCGGCTGAGTACCGGCGGCCAGGGCTGGGCGGATGTCTGGAAGCGCGGACATTTCGGCTGGGAGTACAAGGGCGACCACGCCGACCTCGCCGCGGCCTATCGGCAGTTGCTCGACTACCGCGAAGACCTCGAAAACCCGCCCGCACTCGTTGTCAGCGACATGGACCGCATCGAGGTCCACACCAACTTCACGAACACCCGACCGCTCGTCTACGAGATCACACTCGACGACCTCGCCACCGGCGGCGACCAGAGCGCCGAGGCGCTGCGCATCCTTCGCGCCGTGATGCTCGAGCCCGAGCAACTGCGCCCCCGGCAGACGCCCGACGAAGTCACACAGGCCGCCGCCTCGCGCTTCGCCGACCTCGCCCGATCCATGCAGGAACGCGGCTATGAGCCGGAGTCGGTCGCCCACTTCCTCAACCGTGTCCTGTTCTGCCTCTTTGCCGAGGATGTCGGCCTGCTCCCTCGACGCCTCATGACCGACCTGATCGAATCACGCAAGGACGAGCCTGCCGAGTTCACGAACGGACTCGCCGATCTTCTTCACCTGATGTCGGACCGCGAGGCGGGGCGGTTCTTCGGCACGCAGAGAATCGACTGGTTCAACGGCGGACTCTTCGACGACGATTCCGTGTTGCCCTTCACCCGCGAGGAACTGCGCACCGTCGCCGACGCCTCCAACCTCGACTGGTCCCAGGTCGAGCCGGCGATCCTCGGCACGCTCTTCGAGCGCGGATTCGACCCGGACAAGCGCGGACAGCTCGGCGCGCACTACACCGACCGCGAGAAAATCCTGATGGTCGTCGATCCGGTCGTGATGACCCCGCTGCGGCGCGAATTCGCCGCCATGCAGGAGCGCGTCGAAGGGCTGATGAAAGACCGCGATCCCAGCCCGCCGACTCGCGAGGGTCGCCGCCGCGCCAATCTGCCCAAATGGGAGCAGAACGCCGAGGCCGCTTGGCGCGCCTTCCTCGATCGCCTCCGCGACGTCCGTGTGCTCGATCCTGCTTGCGGCTCCGGTAACTTCCTCTACGTCACCCTGCGCCTGCTCAAGGACCTCGAGCAGGAAGCCATCCGCTGGGGCGCCGAGCGCCTGCGGATCACCGGCGAGTTCCCCCGCGTCGCCCCGCACAACGTGCTCGGCATCGAGATCAATCCCTACGCCAAGGAACTCGCCGGCGTCGCAATCTGGATCGGCCACATCCAGTGGATGCTCGACCACGGCTACGGCTACCCCCGAGATCCTGTGCTCCAGCCCCTCGACAACATCGAACTCCGAGACGCCATTCTCGCATACGACGAAGAAGGCAACCCTATCCCAGCGGAGTGGCCGCAGGCAGAGTTCATTGTGGGGAATCCACCTTTTCTAGGAACGAAGTACATGCGCGACAAGCTCACGGATCCCTACGTAGATGACTTGTTCATCGCGTGGGACGGAGAGGTCGCGAGAGGTTCTGATCTAGTCTGCTACTGGCACGAACAAGCGAGGAGAAGCGTTTGGGCCGGCACGACAAGGCGTGCTGGCCTGCTTGCGACGAACTCGATACGGGGAGGCGCGAACCGACGTGTACTGGTCAAGATCAAGCGGACCGGCGACATCTTCCTTGCCTGGTCGGACGAACGTTGGCCTCAAGAAGGTGATGCAGACGTCGGAATATCAATCGTTGCCCAAGACGACGGTTCCGAAATCGACCGCCTGCTCGATGACGAGCCTGTCGTCGCAATCAATAGTGACCTGACAGCGGGAACTGACCTCACCCAGGCAGTTTCACTGGCGGAGAATACTGCGGTTTGTTTCCAGGGAGACATCAAGGGCGGGGACTTTGATGTCGAAGGAAACCTAGCGAGAGAGATGCTCCGTGAGCCAAGCAACGTTAACGGTCGCACAAATGCAGATGTAGTTGTTCCCTGGGTGAATGGTAGGGACGTTACTCAACGCTCCAGAGGCATGTTCATCATCGACTTTGGGACTGAGATGAACGTCGAAGAAGCAGCCGACTACGAAAGGCCATTTAGCTATGTGGAGGACCAAATGTTTGAGAAGCGCAGGCAGAATCGGGAGGAACGCACAGGCAAGCTCTGGTGGCGCCACCAGCGTCCCCGCCCCAGAATGAGAGCGCGATTGGCCCCGGTCCGCCGATTCATAGTCACCCCGTCGCTCGCCAAGCACCGCCTGTTTGTGTGGATGTCAGAGCCAACTCTCCCTGATCATCAGCTGTTCGTGTTCGCCCGAGACGATGATTATGCCTTCGGCGTCCTCCATTCCCGCCCACACGAGCTCTGGTCCTTTCGCACAGGGACTAGCTTGGAAGATCGGCCTCGTTACACGCCCAAGACGACATTTCTACCTTTCCCCTTTCCCTGGCCGCTCAACACGCCCAACGAGGCCCTGACCCAGGAGCAGCGACAGCACCGCGACGCCATTGGCGCGGCGGCGAAAGAGTTGGACGAGAAGCGGAAGCTCTGGCTGAACCCGCCCGAGTGGGTCCGCGAGGAGCCCGACGTGATCCCCTCGCTGCCCATGCGCCTGATCCCCGTCAGCGATGAGGCCGCGAAGCAGCTGAAGAAGCGAACCCTGACCAACCTCTACAACGAACGACCCACCTGGCTTGCCAACCTTCACCAGACCCTCGACGCCGCCGTCTTCGCCGCGTACGGCTGGCCTGACGACATTACCAACGAGCAGATGTTGGAGCGCCTCCTTGCCCTCAACCTGCGTCGAGCCGGGGCCGGCGCTGCGGACGCAGCGGTATCCTGACCCCGACTGATTGGAACGCCAACACGACCGGGATTCCCCATGCCGCAACTGACCGCTGAGCAGCTTGAGCACTTTGAGACCTTTGGCTTTCTTGCCGTGGAGGAGGTCTTCGACCCCTCCGAGGTGATTGACCCCGTGATGGACGAGTACGCGGGTGTGCTCGACACGCTGGCCAATGAGCTTGTTGAGCAGGGCGCGATTACCGATACGTACGGCGACCTGCCCTTTGCCGAGCGGGTCTGCAAGGTCTATGTCGAGTCGCAGCGGGTTCATGCGCAGTACTTCGACTTCTCGCTGCCGCAGAAGGGGATCCGGGCCGACACGCCATTCTGGGCGGGTCCGGCGGTGTTCGACGCGCTGACCAATCCCCGCCTGCTGGATACGGTCGAGTCGTTCATCGGACCGGAGATTTACTCCAACCCGGTCCAGCACGTGCGAGTCAAGGTGCCCGAGTCGATTGCCCCGCGCGATGCCGACGGCAACGTGATCTACGGCGCGACGCCGTGGCATCAGGATTCGGGCGTGATTAACGCCTCGGCCGACGACACCGACATGCTGACCGTCTGGTTCCCGCTGATGGACACCGACGCCGAGAACGGCTGCCTGCAGGTCATCCCCGGATCGCATCGCGGCCAGGTGTTGACGCACTGCTCGAGCGTGCAGGGTCTGACGATTCCATCGTCGATTCTGCCGGGCGAGGACTCCGCCCGCGCGGTCCCGCTGCCGGCGGGCGGCTGTCTCTTCCTGCATCGCAAGACGGTCCACGCGGCGCTGCCCAATCTGAGTGATCGCATCCGCTGGAGCTTCGATCTGCGCTACCACCCGCCCGGTCAGCCGACCGGTCGCGACGCCTTCCCCGGCTTCGTCGCCCGCAGCCGCCGAGATCCCGACGCCGTCCTCTCCGACGCCAGCCGCTGGCGTCGGATGTGGCTCGACGCCCGCGCCGCGCTCGCCGATCAGCCCGACCCCGAGTACAACCGCTGGTCGCTCGACGACGAGGCCTGCGCGTAGCCGGTGGACGTGTCGTGACTACTGAAGCTGAACTGCTCGAAACGGCCCGCAAGTACTCGTTCGGCGGCCGCATGGATCAGTCCGGCGTCGGTCCAGTCTTCGTGAGCGGCTCAGGCTCCTAGGTTGAAGACGCCAACGGCCGTCGCTATCTCGACTTCAACTCCGGCCAGATGTGCGCTTGGTTGGGGCACAACCACCCCACGATCACCGCTGCCGTCGCGGAGGCCTGCACCACCCTGATCCACGCGCACTCGTCCTACTACAACGACAAAGAGATCGAGCTCGCCGAGCGGTTGGGCAAACTGCTGCCCGCCCCCCTGCAAAAGTCGATGTTCCTCCAGTCCGGCGCCGACGCGAACGAGGCGGCGATCAACATCGCCCGCAAATGCACGGGCGGGTTCGAAGTCGTGTCGCCGCACGTCTCGTTTCACGGGATGTCCGACACGACCCGATCGCTCACCTACGCAGGCTGGCACGCGGGCTACGGACCGCCCCAGTCCGGCACAATGGCGATGCTCGCTCCCTACTGCTATCGCTGCCCGATCGGGCTGGAGCCGGAGACCTGCGAGATCGCCTGTCTGGACGCCAGCTTCGAGCTGATCGACGCCCAGACGACCTCGCGTCCGGCGGCAGTCTTGACGGAACCCCTGTTCAGCGCCGGAGGCGTCATCGAACCGCCGAACGGCTGGTTGCCGGCGCTGAGAGACAAGTGCCACGAGCGCGGAATGCTACTGATCCTCGACGAGGAGCAGACCGGACTGGGCAAGCTGGGAACGATGTTTGCCTGCGAAGATGAGGCTGTGGTCCCCGACATCATCACACTGGCCAAGCACTTCGGCGGCGGGGTCTGCATATCGTCCGTCAGCACGTCGGCGGAGATTGAGGCAGCGGTCGTCGCCGACGAGTTCATCGTCACCCATTCACACTCCAACGACCCGCTCGCCTGCGCCGCAGGCACGGCGACGCTCGATGTGGTTGAGCACGAAGATGCGCCCGGCAACGCGAAGCGTCTGGGCAAGTACCTGAAGGCGCGGCTCAACGAACTGGCAGAACAATTCGAGTTGATCGGCGATGTTCGCGGTCGAGGACTGCTGCAGGGGATCGAACTCGTCCGCTCGCGTGAGACCAAAGAGCCCGCCACCGCGGAAGGCAAACAGATCGCCGCCCGCGCCATCCAGGAAGGCCTGATCTTCAGCGTCCGCCGCGACGGCTCCGTGCTCCGCTTCGTCCCGCCCCTGACTACCACCGAAGCCCAGATCGACGACGCCCTCGCCATCCTGAGCGATGCGATCGCGGAAGCGGGCGGCACAAGCCCAACCTCCCGCTCATGACGCCCAAGATCGACGAATCCCTGGTCCGGCGCCTGCTCGCCGAACAATTCCCGCAGTGGTCGGAACTCTCCCTGCGCCCGATCCCCTCCAACGGCACCGACAACGTGATGTACCGGCTCGGGCGCGACAGGTGCGTCCGCCTGCCCTACGTCGAGCGAGCCGTCCCGCACATCGCAAAGGAACAGGAGTGGCTGCCGCATCTTGCCACGCACCTGCCGCTGCGAGTGCCCAAACTACTCGGTCGAGGCCGGCCCGGAAGCGGCTATCCGTGGATGTGGTCGGTCTACGACTGGATCGAGGGCGAAGAGGCGACGATCGAGCGTCTGGCCGATCCGAGGGCGGCGGCGATCGAGCTGGGCACGTTCATATCGGCGCTCCAGCGGATCGATGCGACGGGCGCGCCGCTCAGCGGGCCGCCGACTGGCGATCGGGGGGTGCCCCTGCTCCGCCGCGAACGAGCAACTCGCGACGCTTTCATGGCGATGGCGGAGCTGCCGGAGCTCGAGGGCGTTGTAGATCTGCGCCGCCTGGAGCGAATCTGGGACGATGCTCTCCGAGCACCTGCATGGAACGGCCCGCCTCGCTGGGCGCACTTCGACCTTCACGCCGGCAACTTGCTGGCGCTGGAGGGGCGGCTCAATGCCGTCATCGATTGGGGCATGACCGGCGCGGGTGATCCCGCCGCGGAACTGCACGTCGCCTGGGGCTGGGTGCCCGACGAGGACCGCGACGCCTTTCGAGCCGCAGTCGGGATCGACGACGCCACCTGGGCCCGCGGCTTGGGCTGGGCGCTGTCGGTGGCGGTCATCCAGGTGGCGTACTATCTGCCCCGCGGGACGCATCCCGTGTTGGTCCGCAAAGCGGTCGAGGGTCTCGCCGATCTGCCGCGCAAGCTCGATTAGGCCCACCCCGCGGTTACAACTGCGGTTCCCGAGCGGCAACGCCGTTTGGAGCGCAAGCGCGCATCACCGCTCGCGTCGCTTCGATTCCAGGACGCGCCGCCACTACGCGCACGATCGCGGTATCCAGACCGTCCGCAAGTGCCTCGAACGCCGCCTTGGCTCCTGAGGCGTTGCCGTAGTACCCGACCCGGGTCAGGAGTTCCTCCGACGCCGCCGACGCGACCTCGTCCGCCGATGCTCCGCGTCTTCGCATGTCGTCGAGCGACGCCAACTCGTCAGTGAATCCCATCCGCTCGAAGTGGGCGCGATAGGCGAACTTGCGCAGCCGCTCGGACGGCACTTCCTGGCCCAGCGCGTAGCCCAACATCGACTTCGCGTACGACATTCGCGCCGTCTCGACGTCTTCGTCCACGCAGATGCGGATGTACTCGACCAGTCGCACGTCCTCGGGTCGCTTGCCGGCTTTGGCGGCGCCCTCGTTGAGCCGCTCGCGGCTCCAACTCACTCGCTCGGGATCGCACCAGTTGAGCACGACGCCGTCGCCCACCTCGCCGCCGAGTTGGATCATCTGCGGACCAAGCGCACCGACCAGCACCGGCGTCGACGGCGGACGGAAGCCGAGTTGGACGCCGCTGTACTGGACCGACTCGCCCTGGATTGTCACCGATTCGCCGGCGAGCAGTCCCTTGATGGCGGCCGTGTACTCGCGCATCACGCCGAGCGTCGAGCGTCGGGGCAGACCAAGCTGGCGTCGCGCATCGGCGCGATAGATACCGCCCGAGCCGATGCCCAGGCTGAACGCGCCGTCGCTCATCGCTGAGACCGTCCCGGCCGACATGGCGAAAGCGACCGGCGAACGGTAGGCGATCGGGCAGACGCCGATGCCGGTTGCGAGTCCGCTCGCCTGGTTGCGGATTGCACAGAGGTGGAACGAATCAAGGCCCGCGCCTTCCGGCGTCCAGAGCGACTGATAGCCCAGCTCGGCCGCCTCCTGCGCCAGCGTGCGCTGGTCCTCGAACGACATGCCCAGCGAAAAGTCCAGACCCAGTCCGACCTGTCCGATTGCCATCGCGTCCCGCCTATCATGCGTCCCAGATTGCCTTCGCAGACTATCGCCCATCCAGGATCGAGCGGAGAGGATCATCGAGTGCCGCCAATCGTCAGCACGAGCTACGGCCGACTGCAAGGAACGACCGAAGACGATCTCCATGTCTTCCGCGGCATTCCCTTCGCCGCGCCGCCAGTGGGAGAGCTGCGCTTCCGCGCTCCGCGACCGCCGGAGCCGTGGGACGGGATCAGGGACGCGACCGAGTTCGGGCCGTACGCGATCCAGACCTACGCGCCGGGCGGCGAGCTGATCGGCTTCTACGACATGCCGACGGACGAGGACTGTCTGACGTTGAATATCTGGACGCCGGGGCTGGACGACGCGAAGCGGCCGGTCATGTTCTGGATCCACGGCGGGGCGTACGCGGCGGGCGCAGGTTCGGCCCCCACGTACGACGGTCAGCATCTGGCGCGGCGCGGCGATGTGGTCGTGGTCACGATCAACTACCGGATCGGCGCGCTGGGATTCCTCTACGACCAGGCGCTGACCGATGGCGACGATCCACGCAGCGGCAACTACGGGATGCGTGATCAAGTCGCTGCGCTGCAATGGGTGAGCGACCAAGTGAGCCAGTTCGGCGGCGACCCTGACAACATCACGATCTTCGGTGAGTCGGCTGGCGGCATGAGCGTCGCCGCGTTGCTCGGCTCGCCCGAGGCCGAGGGTCTGTTCCGCCGCGCGATTCCGCAGTCGGGCGCCGGTCACCATGCCTTGCCGCTCGACTTCGCCGAAGAGATCGGACGACGCCTCAGCGCCGTGCTTGAAATCGCGCCGGGTGACGCCGTCTCCCTACGCGGCGTTCCTGCGCAGGACATTCTCGACGCGCAGAACGCCATTCTGCTCGATCCGCGGACGCGCGAACTGCTCGGGCGCTACGGCATGCCATTCTGCCCCACGGTTGACGGCGGCTTCCTCGAGACGCTGCCCATCGCGTCGATCCGCGACGGACGCAGCAAGGATGTCGACCTGCTCTGCGGCACGACCGAGGATGAATGGACCCTGCTGCGAATGCTGATGTTCGGCGTCACCGAAACGGATGAAGCGCAAGCGCGCGCCCAGTTCTCGCTGTACGCCTTCGGCGATGACGAGTTCGGCGATCGGCTCTACGACCACTACCACGAGATTCGATCCGCTCGCGGCGCCGCGACCGATCCGCTCTCGATCCTCGACGCGGTGATGACCGACTATGTTTTCCGCATTCCCGCGGATCGCCTGCTCGACGCGCACAGCGGACAGGATGGGGATGGCGGCACCTACGCCTACCTGTTCAATCAGCAGTCGCCGGCCATGGACGGCGCGTTGCGGGCCTGTCACGGCATCGACCTGCCCTACGTCTTCGGCACCACCGACGCGATGCGCGAGTTCGTCGGCGACGATCCGCAGACCGACCAACTCGCCGGCTTCGTCATGGATGCCTGGCTCAGTTTCGCCCGCACCGGAAATCCCAGCACGAAGGCGCTGCCCGGCTGGCCGCAGTACCGCGCCGACCAGCGCTACACGATGGTCCTCGGACCGGACGTGAAGACGATTCGCGAGGATCGCGAAGCCGAGCGTTCGATTTGGGGCACGGACATCCTCGACTAACAGGAACAGGAGCACCGCATGGCCACGAGTACACCCGTCGTTGAGACCCGTCAGGGCAAGCTGCAAGGATTGGTTGAAGACGATCTGCATGTCTTCCGCGGCGTCCCGTTTGCGGCGCCGCCGGTCGGGGATCTGCGCTTCCGCGCGCCTCAGCCGCATGAGCCGTGGGACGGCGTCCGCGAAGCGAACGAGGTCGGCTACGGCTCGATGCAGATGTTTGCACCGGGCCTGGAGCTGCTGGGCGCATGGGAAATGCCGGTCGACGAGGACTGCCTGACGCTCAACATCTGGAGCCCCGGTCTCGACGATGCGAAACGGCCGGTGATGTTCTGGATCCACGGAGGCGCATTCTCCGCCGGTTCCGGCGCGACGCCGATCTACGACGGACAGCATCTCGCCCGGCGAGGCGATGTCGTGGTTGTCACGATCAACTATCGACTCGGCGCGTTGGGATTCCTCTACAACCAGGCACTGTCCGAAGGCGAAGCAACCAACAGCGGCAACTACGGGATGCGCGACCAGATCGCCGCGCTGCAGTGGGTCCGCGATCACATCGCCCAGTTCGGCGGCGACCCGAACAACGTGACCATCTTCGGCGAATCGGCCGGCGGCATGAGCGTCGGCGTGTTGCTCGGCGCTCCCGAGGCCGAAGGGCTGTTCCAGCGGGCGATTCCGCAGTCTGGGGCGTGTCACCATGCGATGCCGCAGGACATCGCCGAAGAGGTCGCCCGGCGCTTCTGCGCGATCCTCGAGGTCAGCCCGGACGACGCCGATGCGCTCCGCAGTGTGCCGGCCCAGGACATCCTGGACGCCCAGGGCGCGATGCAGATCAATCGCGAGACCGCGATGCTGACCGGCCGCTACGTGATGCCGTTCATGCCGGTTGTCGAAGGCGGATTCCTCGAAACGCTGCCGATCGAAGGCGTCCGCGGCGGTCGCAGCAAGGATGTTGATCTGCTCACCGGCACGATTGAGGACGAGTGGACCTTGCTCGCCGCGATTGGCGGGCTCAACGCGATCGACGAAGCCGGCGCGCGCGGCGCGCTCTCGGTCACGGCGGGGGACGCCGAAGCTGCGGGCAATCTCTACGAACACTACCGCGATGTCCGCGCGGCTCGCGGCGCGGCATCCGATCCGTTGACGGTCTTCGATTCGGTGATGACCGACTACGTCTTCCGCATTCCCGCCGATCGCCTGTTGGACGCGCATAGCGCCCTGGACGGCGAAGGGCGCTCCTACTCCTACCTGTTCAACCAGCAGTCTCCGGCGCTGGATGGTCGGCTGCGCGCCCCTCACGCGATTGATATTCCCTTCGTGTTCGGCACGTGCGACGCCATGCGCGTGTTCGTCGGCGAGGATCCGCAGACCGACCAGCTCACGGGTTTTGTCATGGACGCCTGGATCAACTTCGCACGCAACGGGAATCCCAGCACCCAGTCGCTCCCTGGTTGGCCCCAGTACCGCGCTGACCAGCGCTACACCATGGTCCTTGGACCGGATGTCAAGACGATCCGCGAGGATCGAGAGGCCGAGCGCGAGGTCTGGACGTCGGATCTGCTCGAATAGGAACGCATCATGGCCTTTGAATCGAGTCAGGTCCGGACGCAACAGGGTGTCCTGCGCGGACAGATTGAAGAGGGGTTGCACGTCTTCCGCGGGGTGCCGTTTGCGCAACCGCCGATCGGCGACCTGCGCTGGCGTCGACCACAGCCTGTGCAGGCGTGGGATGGCGTCCGGGATGCAGTCGAGTTCGGACCGATCTCGGTCCAGCCGGCACGCCCGGCCGCCGGTCCGTTCGCCGGAATCATGGGCCACAGCCAGGAGCAGGCGTCCGAGGATTGCCTGTATCTGAACGTCTGGACCCCGGGACCTGACGACGCTCGCCGTCCGGTCATGGTCTGGATTCACGGCGGCGGTCTGTCGAGCGGCTCGGGCTCGTCGCCGGCCTACGATGGGGCGCCGCTCGCATCGCGCGGCGATGTCGTGATGGTCACGATCAACTATCGGCTCGGCGCACTCGGCTATCTGCCCGATCCGGTGCTCGCCGCGGAGGGCGAGACCGAAGGCAACTTCGGATTCCACGACATGGTCGCCGCGCTCGCGTGGGTGCGAGACGAGATTGCGGCGTTCGGCGGCGATCCGTCCAACGTGACCATCTTCGGCGAGTCGGCGGGAGGCATCTCGGTGGGCATCCTGCTCGCGTCACCGAGCGCCCAGGGTCTGTTCCACCGCGCCATCATGCAAAGCGGCGCAGCCGACCGCATTCACTCGCAGGAGTCGATGGCCGAGATGTTGCCCTACTACTACCGGGAGTTGGGAGTCGACCAGCCGTCCGCCGACCGGCTACGCTCCCTACCGGTCGAGGACATTCTCAAGGCGCAGAGCGCGCTGGCGTCCGCCGATCCGGCGGTCAATCCCGCCGCCGGATTGCACGGACTGTTCAACGCTGTCATCGAGGACGAGTTTCTCGACGCGATCCCAATCGACGCCGTGCGCGAGGGTCGCGGCGGCGATGTTGACCTGCTCGCAGGCACGATGCGCAACGAGTTCACGCTGCTCACCGCGATGACCGGTCTGACCGACCTGAACGAGGAGCGGGCGCTGGAGCTGATGTCGCCGCTGGTCGGCGGCAGCGAGCGAGCGGGCGAGTGCTACGAGACGTACGGCGCGCTGCTCGCCCAACGCGGGGAAGCGACTGATCCGCTCGCGATCTACAACGCGGTCATGACCGACCGTCAGTACCGAGGCTCGACGCGGCGTCTGCTCGATGCGCGGGATGGCGCAACTGGCGGCACCTACTCGTACCTGGTCGAGCAGCAATCGCCGATGTTCGAGGGTCGGCTGGGATCGCCGCACGCGCTCGATGTACCGCTGATCTGGGGAACGACGGAGTTGATGCGCGATTTCGTCGGGGACGATCCGCAAGTTGACCAACTCAGCGGCTTCATGATGGACGCCTGGATCAACTTCGCCCGAACGGGCAGTCCGAGCACGCTGGCACTCCCGGGCTGGCCACAGTACCGAGCCCATCGTCACTTCACCATGGTCTTCGGTCCAGACGTGCGGACAGTCACCGGGGAGCGCGAAGAGGAGCTGGCGCTCTGGCGCTAATGTCCGATCTCAAGGTCGGTGGTCGCTAGTCGGTGGCTTGCAGTGTGGCCTCGGCCTGTTTGTCCCAGATTTCCTTCAGGACTTCCTTCATGTCGTGGCGGGCGAATTCGGGCAAGCGATCGCCGGCGAGAAACTCGTAGGCGAGTTGCTCGGCGTGCTCGTAATCGTGCGCCATGAAGTAGCAGGAAACCGCACTCACCGCGGTGATGCCAAAAGTCTGAGGCTTGTCCGGCGCCAGGTCGGCGAGAGCAGCTTCTTCTGCCACAGCAGCTTGCCGGTACAGGTCCTTGGCCTGTTCTAGTCGACCTCGGAGCCTGCATACATCTGCATCACCTGCAAACCCCTCGCTTCGTCGGTGATGTTCCAGCCACGTCATGAAGCGTTCATCCTGGCAATACAGAGCGTCCTCGCGCTGAATCCTACAACAACGGCAACGCCAAGGCCGGCGGGACGGCCACGTCCAAGCTGTTCGACTTTCTGAGCGAGACGGCGATTGAGGTCGGCTAGGTTTCCGCGCTCCACTCCTGAAATCTCCAGACGAATTCTGGCTTCTAGGTCGTGAAGGTCGGCGTCTTCGCGGATCACGAAGTAGTCAGCCCCGCTCCCGCGCTGGGCTCGCCGGACTGCCAACAGTCCGGCAATCTGCCCCGCATATGCCAGCGCAACACCAACCGCGCCCCATTCGATCGCCTCGATTTGGTTGCCCCAAGCTCGACGCAGCCTGTTGTCGCTTGGCGGCCAATCCAGATGCACGGAATCCCAATGGTTGTCGGCGTGTGTTTCGAGATCGATGGGTGGCGCATGATGCCGATCCAGACACACTCGAGCGGCTTCAAACATGACCTCCGCCAAGGCAGGTGTAATACAGGGATGCCACTCGTCAAGGCTGGCCAAGGAGATGGAAGCGGACGGCATAGTTGACAACCCGTTGCCCTACAGGCTGCGCACGTCGACGAAGTGGCCTGCGATGGCTGCGGCTGCGGCCATTGCTGGGCTGACCAGGTGCGTCCGACCTCCTGGGCCTTGCCGACCCTCGAAGTTGCGGTTGCTGGTAGAGGCGCAGCGTTCCTGCGGGCTGAGGATGTCGGGGTTCATACCCAGACACATCGAGCAGCCGGCGTCTCGCCACTCGAAGCCGGCGTCGCGGAAGCGGTCGGCGAGACCTTCCTGCTCGGCCATAACCTTCACCAGGCCCGAGCCCGGCACGACCATCGCGTTGACGCCGTCGGCAACGCGCCCGTTGCCGATTGCATCGGCGGCGGCTCGGAGGTCTTCGATCCGACCGTTGGTGCAACTGCCGATGAAGACGCGATCGATAGCGATGTCGGAGATCGGTGTACCGGCCGTGAGTCCCTGGTAGGCCAGCGCGCGCTCTGCCGATTCCTGTGCTGAGGCTGTGGCGAGGCTGGCCGGATCGGGGATTGACCCGGTCACAGGAGCGCTCTGGGCTGGGTTGGTCCCCCAGGTGACAAACGGCGCGATTTCGGAACCGTCGATCACAACTTCCGTGTCGAACACGGCGTCGTCATCGCTGACGAGTTCGCTCCATCGCGCGACAGCCGCATCCCAATCCTCACCGGTCGGAGCATGTGGGCGACCCTGGACGTAGTCGATTGTCGTCTGATCGGGCGCGACCAGTCCGGCGCGAGCGCCGCCCTCAATTGTCATGTTGCAGACCGTCATCCGTCCGTCCATGGACAGGTTGCGGATCACGTCGCCGCGATACTCGATCACGTGTCCCACGCCACCGCCGGTGCCGATTGTGTTGAGAATCGTGAGGATCACATCCTTGGCCGAGCAGCCGTCTGGGAGCTCGCCGGTCACCTCTACCGACATTTGCTTGAGCGGCGCCTGAGGCAGCGTTTGAGTGGCGAGCACGTGCTCGACTTCCGAGGTGCCAATACCAAACGCAAGCGCGCCCAACGCGCCATGGGTTGAGGTGTGGCTGTCGCCGCAAACGATCGTCAGGCCGGGCTGGGTCAGTCCCTGCTCCGGGCCGATGATGTGGACAATGCCCTGCCGAGGGTCCAGCGTGTCGTAGAGCGGCACGCCGAACTCTTCGCAGTTGGCTCGCAGCGCTTCCACTTGCTGCTGCGAGAGCGGGTCGGCGAACGGTTCGACTCGCGTGTCGGTGGGCACGTTGTGGTCCTGGGTCGCCAGGGTCAGGTCGGGGCGGCGCACCGCTCGACCGGTGAGCCGAAGCCCTTCGAATGCCTGCGGCGAGGTCACCTCGTGCACCAGGTGCAGGTCGATGTAGAGCAGGTCCGGTTCCCCATCGGCCTGTCGGATCAAATGCTCGTCCCAGATCTTTTGAGCAACGGTGCGTCCGGCCATGTCTGTCTCCCTGGTCTGGATGTCTGTCTCACGAGTCATCTTACGCGCAGCGATCACCGAGGCCCGCCGGCGCGGATATCCTGAGACTCCAGAAGCGGAGGAGCGCATGACCACGCCCGCGTCGAAGATCGATGTCAGCCCGATGGTCTTCACCGAGTTCGTCTCGAGCGGTCGGCTGTACCGGACGGATGAACCGCTGGTCTTCACCATTGAGTACTCGGAAGAAGACGGGGAGGGTCTGTACCTCTATGAGGGCGAGTACAACATCATGCACGGCGCCG
>DAOUKQ010000089.1:0-3959 GCA_034421135.1 Dehalococcoidia bacterium | reverse complement strand
CATCCGTCCCACGTGGTCTACCCGAACAACGCCTGCGTCAACGAGCACATCCACCGAGCGCTGATCGACCGACAGTATCCGCAGGACCGGCGCGTGATCTGCGAACGCGAAGGTTGATCCGGCGTGAGGCGCGTCCAGCGCGGACTGTGACGGTCGGCTAGAGGACGGCGGGCGATTTGCGCCCAAGCCAGGCTCCAAGCGATCCTCAACGACGTCCGTCCTCACGGAGAGGCCTCGGGAACGTTCGGCAAGCGATTTACGGAATCAATCAGAGCGTCGAAGGCGGCGTCGCTCTCCCGGTTCGCGGCTGCTCCGCTCGGCCGGCCGTTCGGATAACTTCGCAGCCCTTCCGCGCCGTCGTCCATGAAGAGAGACAGCTCGGCGTTGAGGATGAGGCCCGTGTCGAGCAGCACCAAGCCGAACTCCGGTCCACAGCGCACACCGGTCGGAAGATTGGGACGACATTGTGGCTCGGTCACTGTGCGCTGCGGCGAACCCAAGTGCGCGATCACGCGGCGCAAGCTTGCCGAGGCGCTCGGCGGAATCAGCGACTTGTATCGAAGGATCGCTGAAGGCGGCTTGCGACGAGTAGGAAGTAAACACCCCTAACAGCGCAGCTCCAAGAGCCAAGCCCACCAGCGCTGCAGACACTGACAGAAGCATCTAATCTCCAGTTCCAGACGGTTGCCGCCCGACTGAGTCAATAAGTTCTTGGAGTTTTGCTCGAAGCGATGAAACTTCAGCCCCTTTCGCTTTCGATGCATCAAACAGCTCGACCCGAGGGCGTTTGGGCTGTCCGGTGTCGAGCCCGAAGCCCACGATCGCTTGATGCCCAATGCCTATCAAGATGATGTCAAACGAACCCTCGCCCCCCGCAGACTCTTCATAGCCGCCGATCATTCCGGACACGTCCTCCGGAATCGTGAACAACCTCCCATTGATGCGGTACGTTCCGCCCGCGGTGAGCGGGGTCCCGCTACCATGGACCTTGAGAATGACGAACACGTCGATCGAGGCCTCGGCGGTCGCTCCTGTGGCGTCGGTGACGACCGCGCGCACCGTCTTCAGGCCGGAGTCGAAGCGAGGCTCCGTCCGGTGCCAGCGCTGCAGAAATTCGCTCTGAGGATCATCCTGCTGGAAAAACGTCTCGCCGATCTCCAGGGCGCAACTGACCTGGGCCCACCCTTCCGCTCCCTCGTACTGGCCCCAACCGTCGCGCCGCTCGCCGTCGATCGTCAGCTCGTACGGGGGCGTGCCGCCCGTCGCCTGCCAGCCGACCGGCGTGAGCTGCGGGTCCGTCCAGCCCACATCGATGTACTCCACGTGTGAGTTGCCCTCGTCATCGTGATATTGACGTCCGCGCTTCGCCAACCCGCTCGGCTCGGTCTCGCAAACCGAATACAACGTCGACAAGGTCAGCGTCAGCGGCTCAGTCGGCTCGGCCTGTTCTTGTCGGCCTTCCTGTGCCTGAGGTTGGGATAGCGCGGGTTCGGTCTCGGCTGCGGCTTGGTCGGGGACTTGGGATTTGCAACCGGTGAAGACGAGTGCGGCGGATGCGAGGGCGATGACGGCGATGAGCACGAACGTGGCGGCGTGGCGGGCTCCTGTTCGGTTTCGCTTGGGGCTTGGGGTATGCCTGGCGGCTTCGGCGCTCACTGGGCAACCTTGCCGACTGATTCAACGACCGCATCCAGGGCAGCCTGGATCTGGGCTGCGGTTTCCCGCGTCTGCGAGGCGCGGGACCAGTTCCAGCGCCCGTCCTCAGCTCCATCGCTCAAGTACAACGTCACCCCTGATTCGGCGCCGACCAACTGCACCGCGAACGACGCTCCGCACCGTTCTCCTTCAGGAACGTCCGAGCAGTCGGGCTCGCCGACGCCGGCAAGTCGCAGGTCGTAGTCAGGCGGTGCGGTGATCAGAAAGCCGAAGACGCGGTAGGTCTGCCCCCGGCGCATGACGTGGAACCCCGCTTCGAAATCAAGAATCACATAGATTTCTACCGACGCTTCCGCCGTCTGGCCGTTGGCGTCGGTGACCACGGCGCGGACCGTTTTGGGTCCCGAGTCGACCTCCGGGTCTGCGGCGAATCCTCGACCATCGTCGTCGGCATAGTCCCAGACTCGATCCAGGGTCGTCGTCGCGCAGCTGACCGACGCGGTCCCGCTCTCACCTTGGTAGGTTCCCGACGCGTCCCTCCGCTCACCGTCAATCTCCAGTTGGAACGGAGCGGTTCCCCCGGTTATCTGCCAGTTCACGGGAATCTCAGCAACGCCCCACCAGCCGAGGAACTCGGATTCATAGCTCTGAATCTCACCATCGTCATCCACGATCGCGGTCAATCCCGCGCCGCCGGAACCGGGTTCTGTCTCGCAGATCCTCCGTGCGTTCAGCGTCAGCGTGAGCGGCTCGGTTGGCTCGGCCTGTTCTTGTCGGTCCTCCTGTGCTTGAGGTTGGGGTTGCGCCGGTTCGGCCTCAACCCCAGCCCCCGCGCGTTCACCGATCCCCGCCTCACGACCGGCGATGACTACCACGACGGCCACCACTCCCGCCACGACCCCGAACAACGCCACATCGCGCAACCTGATCCGGCTCAGCTTGGCTTTCATCTCGAACTCCGTCTCAAATGCGGCTCGGCGCGGGCTGAAGGAGCCCGCAGCGCGCCAGTCGCGAGCGGTAGCCTGAGACTATACAGAACTACCATGTATAGATGATGGACTCTCGCATCCTTTGTATGACACTTATGCGCTTAGTTACCATATACTCCTAGCCAGACCGTTGACGCCGTTGAATCTGCATCGGAGCGAGGGAGCATAGCAATGGGGAAGTTGGCTCATGCTATTGGCGCCAGGTGGGATGAGAGTCGGCAGGGACGCGATGCCCGAGCCGTCGAGGAAATGCGCGAACCCGACGTGCTGGTCGGGACGATCGGATACGTCTCCGGAGCCGATCATTGCATCGCCTTCAACGAGACCGACGTCACGGAGATCGAACAGGGCGACGTGCCGGTTTGGGGCATTCGTTTCACCGTGCTGACCGCGGAGCGGATCGCAATGGCGAGGTCGCGAGGAGCGTCCTACGCTTCCTGCACGATCGACGAAGTGCGAGCCGATGTTGCGCTCGACCCGGATTTCGACATCGTCGTGCGATTGCTGGACACCGACATGGACGAGGCCACCCTCCGCGCGCTGGCTCGGTTCAGTCCCGCCGCCATCTCGCCGGCGCCGCAGTTCCCGCTGAGCCTGCGCGACGCCGTCAACATGCACCGGCTTGGGATGGTCACCGGCGTGCCCCTTGCAGTCCTTTGTCCCATCGACGTGTCCACCACCGACCTCAAAGTTCTGCGGGATGCAGGACTGGGCTGCATGCTTCTCGATCGGGGCGCGACGCAGGCGGACGTAGCGAGCGTCAAGCAGCGAATCGCCGATCTTCCGCCGCGCATGGCGGAGTGAGCTGAGCGCCGGGCTCCGTCTTCGAACCACTGACCAGCCCGAACACCGGCCTGAGAGGCACGCACGATCATTCCACTCAGGCTCTCCACAAGCGTGCGGCGTCCCAGCTACGGTGTCGCCGACCTGCGGGGGGATGTGCTCGGTGGATTGACCGCCGGCGTCGTCTCCCTGCCGATTGCGATGGGTTACGGAATCCTCTCCGGTCTCGGACCCGCAGCCGGACTCTACGGCGCCCTCGCAACCGCGCTAATCTCGGCGATCGTCGGCGGGGCACGAGGCGTGATCGCCGGCCCCAACGTGGTCGTAGCGATGGTCGTCGCCGTGGTCGTGACCGACTATGCATCGAGCCTCGCCGAGGCCGCCACAATCGGCATCATGGCCGGCGCCATCCAAATCGTCTTTGCCGCACTCCGGCTCGGTCGCTACATCACCTACGTGCCGCAATCGCTCATCTCGGGGTTCTTTACCTCATTCGGCATTCTCGTCATCGCCAGCCAGACATTCCCTGCG
>DAOUKQ010000088.1:0-126482 GCA_034421135.1 Dehalococcoidia bacterium | reverse complement strand
TCTTCTTGTTGATGATGTAGACGCGGCCCTTGCGACGCACGATTTGGTCGTCGCGGGAGCGTTTCTTGACCGAGGCTCTGACCTTCATGGGGGCTCCGATTGCTGCTCTGGGGGGATCGTAACATGCGCGAGGCGCGCCGCCGGTTGACGGGTCTGTTGCAGACGTATCACCGACATGTCGCTATCCTCAGAGGGACGGACGAACGAAGCTTCAACTGCTTATGCCCTTGAGCCCCTCGCATAACGCGCGCGCACCGCAGGCGGTCGGCGAACTGCTTGAGCGACATGAAGATGTCGCGGAACTCGCCGACCGCATCCGCGCCGATGGCGTGATGGGGCTCGACACCGAATTTGTCTCGGAACGCACGTATCAGCCACAGCTTGCGCTGCTCCAGGTTGCGACGCGCGACGAGATCTTTCTGATCGATCCGCTGGCCGACCACATCCAGGAGGCGCCCGACCAGCCGATCTGGGATGCGATGGCCGACCCGTCGGTGCGGACGATCGTGCATGCGCACGACCAGGAGGCTCAGTTCTGCATGCAGCGCACGGGACGCGCGCCCGGCGATCTGTTTGATGTGCAGCTTGCGGCCGCGTTCAGCGGTCACTACTACCCGATCGCCTACGACAAGCTTGTCGGGCGCGAACTGCGGCGCGGGGTCGGGCCGTCGCAGTCGCGGACGAACTGGCTTCAACGGCCATTGACGGATGCGCAGCGCCGTTACGCCGCCGAAGATGTGCGCTGGCTGTTTCGGCTGCACGACCGTTTCCTCAGCCGGATGACTGATGATCCCAACCAACAGCGGTTCGGCTGGCTGCAGGAAGAGACAAATGCTCGGCTGAATCGGCTCAGCCGCCGGGAGACCGACCGCTGGCGGCGGCTCTCGGGAGCGAACAAGCTCTCGCCGCGCTCGCTGGCCGCGCTGCGCGAGCTCTCTGCTTGGCGCGAGTCTGTGGCGAGCCGGCGCAACGTGCCCTTCCGGCGGATCGCCTCGGACGATCTGCTCGTAGCGATGGCCGCCACGCGACCCACGTCGAGGGCAGAACTGTCGAGCGTGCGCGGAGTCAAGCAGCTCAAGCAGTCCCATTTCCCCGAAGTCCTTCAAGCGATCGACACCGCCCTGACGATTCCCGAGGAGGATCTGCCCGCGCGGACGACTCGCCACCACGGCGGCAAACCATCGCGGATGGTGGTCCTGTTCCTCGAGTCGGTGCTCGCGGCGGCTTGCGCCGAGCAGCAGATCGACGCCGACCTGGTGGGTGGGAGCACGCAACTGCGGGCGCTGGTTTCGTGGAATGAGAACGGCCGCTCGCCGGAGAGCCGGCCGCCGCTGCTCAAGGGCTGGCGAGGCGAGGTCTGCGCCGAACCACTGCTCGACGCGCTCGAAGGCCGGATCAGCCTGCGGATCAACGACCCGCTTTCGGCGAATCCCCTGGCGGTGGGCGGTCTGTCTTCGGCGACGTAAGGACGGTTTGCGGTGCGCGGGCGGTAGGGGCCGAGAAATTCGCGCGATTCTGTCGGATTTCGTGTCCTGTGCTGGTGATCGTGCGTTCAGATGGTCAGGTTTGGTCAGATCTGGGCAGATAGGGTCAGGCTTCGCTCGAATTGGACTGATTTCGGCCAGAAAAATACAGGCGAGGACAGGAATGGTTGCGCTCGGCGTGGGGTGTGGACGGGTCATGGGGCGCGCCTCGCGGATCTGTTCGTTCATCTGTTCTCATAGTATCTGGTCTTGGCCCGGGGGAGGGTGGAGCCGAAGGGTCGGTGCGGTGGCGCAGTGCGTCTGGCGAGTCAGTGGCGGGGTGATCGAGGTGTCAGGCCGCGCTAAGATGGCTAAGGCGATGCCCGGTAGCTCAACTGGTAGAGCGGGCGGCTGTTAACCGCTAGGTTGCGGGTTCAAGTCCTGCCCGGGCAGCCATCTTCCAGCGAATCCCTCGGTCCATGCTCAAGTACCAGATCACCCTCTACTGGAGCGACGAAGACGACCTCTTCGTGGCCGATGTCCCAGAGCTGCCCGGCTGCATGGCGCACGGGGACAGTCATGAAGAGGCGCTCGCCGAGGCACAAGCCGCGATCGGCTACTGGCTCGAAGCGGCGGAGAGGATCGGTAAGCCGATCCCAAGACCTGCCGGTGAGCTCGTCGTGCCTTCGAGTTGACGCCTAAGTCGAGGGATGCCTTGACAGTGCGCAACGCGTCTGTGGCGTGGCTCATGCTCAAACACCAGATCACCATCTTCTGGAGCGACGAAGACGGGATGTACGTCGCCGCCGTCCCTGCGCTTCCCGGCTGCTCAGCGCTTGGCGACTCCTATGAAGAGGCGCTCCGCGAGGTACAAGTCGCCATGTCATTATGGATAGACACGGCGAAGGAGTTCGGCGATCCGATTCCGGCTTCCGTGCGCGTTAGCCAAACGGCCTGACTCAGCGTCGAAGTTGTCGTTCGCGGCGTTCAAACGATATCTATGCTTCCCAGCTAGGTGGTAAGCGCTTGGACGTCGCGCGCCTCCGACACGGTCTTGCTCGTCGCCGTGGTTTCGGCGCAACTCCTCATCGTGTTACGCTGCGACTAGCACTCGAACGTTCGGGGCGCCCTGTCGCGACAAGAGAACCACTCATATGCAGACGACATCTCCAGCTGAAGACTCCGTTTACATTTTCCTTGATGAGTCCGGCAATCTGGACTTTAGTCCCTCAGGCACACGCTTCTTCGTGCTTACCTGTGTCAGCATGACTCGACCATTCCCTGCTTACGCTTGCCTTGATTCACTGAAGTACGATCTCATCCAAGACGGGCTCGATCTTGACTCCTTTCATGCCGCGGAGGATAGCAAGCGTGTGCGGACGGCAACCTTCGATTGTATAGGCAACTCACTGGCGGGGATCACGATCGACAGCCTGATTGTCGAGAAATCAAAAACAGGACCCGCCCTCACAGCGGACTTACGATTCTATCCTGAGATGTTGGGACATCTACTGAAGTCGGTTCTTCCTCGACTCTCGCCTCGAGGTGGGAACCGCATCGTGATTACGGACACTATACCGATCAGGAGACAACGAAAAGCAGTGACCAAGGGCGTACAGCAATCACTGCGAACGATGCTCCCAAGTGGAATACGGTATCAAATCAGACATCACCCGTCGCGCTCCCACTACGGCCTGCAAGTCGCCGATTACTGTAGTTGGGCGCTCTTCCGAAAGTGGGAACGGGCTGACGAGACTTACTATCAGAAGATTCGCGGGGCCGTTGCGAGTGAATTCGATATCTTCCGCCACGGATCAACCCACTACTACTAGTAGGCGATTGGAAGTGATGACCTCCCCGACTACTCCGCAAAGGGAGAGAGCCCCCTGGGCTCGTTCATCGGGGAGGAACCTTTGATCTCCAAGAGTAGCTGACCTCGCTGGCGCGCGCAAGCGATTGTCAAGAGGGATGCAAGGCCAGGCGAGTGTGGCTGCCGAGCCAGGATTCGAACCTGAACTGAGGGATCCAAAGTCCCTAGTGCTACCGTTACACTACTCGGCATCGCTCACTGCGGCGTTGGTACCGAGGGCCGGACTCGAACCGGCACGGGCTTTACGCCCAATGGTTTTTGAGACCATCGCGTCTACCATTCCGCCACCTCGGCACGCCCATTCAGCCTAGCAGGATACTCAAACGCCGTCGGCGCTCGCTGTCGGTTGCTGACTCTCGGGCAACTTGCGAAACCGGACCAGCCGGATTCTGCGCAGGTCCGACTCGGCCACCGTCCAGCGGTAGCCGTAGAGCTCCATCGACTCCTCGGCCTGGGGGATGCGGTGGAAGTGCTGCAGCAACATGCCGGCGACCGTCTCCGACTCCTCGTCTGAGAAATCGAGCTCCAGCTCCGCGCCGAGATCGGTGAGGCCGCGCCGCCCCTCGACGAACTGCTCGCCGGCGATGCGCACCGGGACCGGCTCCGACCCGGCCCGCGTCTCGCTGCGAATGTTGCCCACCACCAGCTCCAGGATGTCCTCCAGCGTGACCAGACCTGAGGTCGCGCCGAACTCGTCGATCAGCAGCATCAGTTGATGCCCGGTGGTCTGCATCTGCGCCAGCACCCGCTGCACCGAGGCCCGTTCGGACTCGAAGATCGGCTCGCGCATGACCTCCCTGACAAGACGCTCGCGGTTTCCGCGACCGAGCTCGGGCAGGACGTCGGAGCCGTGCAGGTAGCCGATGTACTCGTCGGACGTGCCCGAGCGGACCGGCAGACGCAGGAATCCGGCCGTTCCGAATAGACGGCCCGCCTCCTCCAGCGTCGCCGACGAATCGATCGAGGCGATCTGCGGCCGTCCGGTCATGATCCGCCGAATCTGGGTCTCGCCCAAGCGCAGCGCGCCGAGCAACACAGAGGTGTCCGCGCCGGCCAGCTCGCCTTCATCGCGCGACTGCACGATCGCCGTGCGCAGCTCGCCCAACGAGAGCGCAGATCCCGCTTCTTCTTCGCCGCCGACAATCCGCAGCCAGATCCGCGATGTCCAGTCGAGCGCCGCCACCGCCGGACGGATCAGCCTCGACCACCAGGTCAGCGGCAGGGAGTAGTACCGCGCGACGGTCAGGTTGTGGTGCAGCGCGACCGACTTGGGGCCAATCTCGCCGAAGATCACCAGCAGCACGGTGACCACGACGGTCGCTAGCACAATGCTGAGTCCACCGCTGGAGCCGACGATTTCCTGGGCGATCACGGCGCCGACCGCGGCCGCAGCCGTGTTGACCAGGTTGTTGCCGACCAGGATCGAGGCCAGCAAGCGGCGAGGCTCGCTGAGCAGCGAGGCGGCGCGATCCGCGCCCGGCAAGCGGCGGCGGCGTTCGTGCTCGAGTCGCACGCCTTCGATTGAGAGGAACGAAGTCTCGGCGCTGGAAAAGAACGCCGACAGCGCCAGCAGCACGACCAGCAGAACGAAGTACTCAATCACGGACAGGCTCCATGCAGTCTCCGCCACACAGCGGAGAGCGCCTTTCTGGTCCTACGCTACCCTGCGAAGCATGGTTGTACAGCGAGAAGAACTCAGCATCGCCAACGCCGCCGCCGTCTTGAATGTCGACGCCGACGCGTTGCTTGATGAAATCCGCAACACCGCTGCGGCAGCCGAGCGACCCTCGGCGCGCGATTGAACGATTCCCGGACCGGCGCTCAGTGTGAGCGTCTTCGTCAACGGCAAGCTGGTGGTCTGCGAACGGGACAAGCCCGGCTCGGACGATTGGCGCCTTCGTCTGCCATGACTTCGACCAACGGCGCTCAGGCACAGCAGGCACAATACGAGTCGGTCATCTTCGATCTCGACGGCACGCTCGCCGATACCGAGCCCTTGGTGCTGGGCTGCATGCTCGAGACAATCAACGCGCACGGTCACCCTGTTGATCGAGAGATCCTGCTGCAGTACATCGGACCGCCGTTGCCGGTGATGCTGTTCAACATGCTCGGACTCAGCGCGGACCAGGCGCAGCCGATCTACATGGACTACCTGCGCCGCTACGAGCAGTCGCACATGCCCAGGACCCGCCCGCTGCCCGGGGCGGAGGCATTGCTCGACGCGTTGCGCCAGGCCGAGGTCCCCATCGCCGTGGTCACGAACAAACGCGAAGACGCGGGTCGCAAGACCGTCGACCTGCTCGGCTGGAGCGACCGATTCGAGACGATCATCGGCGCCGACACAGCCAGCGATCCCAAGCCGCACCCTGCTCCGCTGTTCCACGCGTTGGAGGTCCTCAAGGGCGAGCCCGACAGCGCGGCAATGGTCGGCGACACCGAGTCGGACATGGGAGCAGGCCGCAACGCGAAGTTCGCCGGAGTGATCGGCATCGTCGGCGTGCGCGACGCAGAGTTCCTCAGGAATCAGGGCGCCACGGCCGTCGCCGACGATCTGTACGGGGTCCGCGACCTGTTGCTCGACGGCTAGTCGGCGGCGGCTGTTGCGGAATCTGCTGGTTCCAGATCGATCGGTCCCAGGCGAGTGACCTCAAGCAGTAGATTTGCCATTCGCTCTATCGCGTGCTGCACGTCGTCGAGATCGGTTACCGCGATCCGCAGTTTCGTCCCATCTACCAATGCTCCATAACGAAGCGCGGTCTCGGCAACGCGACGAATTGTGTCCTCACCGGTGGGTGAATCCCACCAAGCGAACCGTCTGACGGTGTCGAAGCCAGTTTCGGTTACGAACACCCGGTTATCCGCCAGCTCAATCGAAACGTTCACGCCACTGCCGTCATCTGCCCAGATGCCGGTGAACACTTCGATCTCACCATTTTCGTGCGGTTCAAACACCTCGAACGGGGCGGGCAGGACCACCCTCAGATGTCGAGCCAGAGCGTCCGGAGTCATCGATCCACCGCTTCCGTGTCGACCGGCCTCATTCGGCCTACGTGCACGATACCCACTTCTGCGCAGAATCGGCGCCAGGCCGCAACAAGGTCGTCCCAGTCGGGCATTCCTACCGGAAGTGGCCTTGCCTCTGCGCGATTGGCCTCGGCCAACCAGTGTTGCGTGTGATCGCCGACGATTCTGGTGCCGTCCAGGTTGCGATGCCGCAGCGTCTTGCCATAGTCCAATCCGGCAATTCGAGTTGCCTGCAGAATCAACGAATAGGAAAGGCGACGCCCTGGCAGATGAACCCACCCAGTCGCTCGGAGCAATCGACCGGCAGCATTGTCGACAGGAACAGCAAACGCGAACGCGCCGCGATGATCCGGATCCTTGCGCCAGGCGATGTCGCCGACGATTCGCTTGGAATCGTCGGCGATGATCGACTCGAACTCTTCTTGCGACAACTCCATGCTTCGCGATCAGCCGCCGGCAGCGACGCCTTCCACGACTGTCGCCTTTCGCTCACGCACGCGATTGACTGCGTCGGAGATGCCCCAGACCGTCTCTGCGGTCTTCGAGACGACCCATTCGGCCTGCTCGTCTCCGAGCTGCTCGTAGATGTCCTTGACAATCGTGCGGCTCTCGCCAAGCGTCGACTCGGGATGCGGATAGTCGAAGCTCCACATCACGTGGTCGTGGCCGATCATATCCATCAAGCGCAGGCCGGCGGGATCGCTCATGAATGTCGCGTAGCACTGACGCCACCAGTAGGTGCTGGGCAGCTCGGCGAGCTGCGGGCGCAGCTCCGACGCGAACTCGCGGTAGGTGCGGTCGGCGTCGTAGAGCGCCGAGGCGACCCATGAGATGCCGCCCTCGGTGAAGATCACCTTGAGTTCGGGGTGCCGCTCGAGGACCCCGGAGAAGGTCAGCAACGCCCAGAGTTTGCGGAACGGTTCGAATGTGCTGGTCAGGTACGTGCCCAGCGCGCCTGCTCCGCGCCAGTTGGGAAACTCGCCGATATGGAACGAGAGCGGGATGCCGCTCGCCTCGATCGCGTCCCACATCGGCTCCATCCGCGAGCGGTTGTACTCAACGCCGCGCGGCGAGGAGGGAATCTCCATCGCCTTGAAACCCCAGGCCTTGATCTGGTCGATGTAGTCGGCGGTGCGCTCGGGATCGAAGATCGTCGGCAGGATGGCGATGCCGAAGAGGCGGTCGGAGTCGTACTTGCACCACTGGGAGAGGTACTCGTTGTAGACGTCGATGCACGCGTACATCACGTCCTTGTCTTCCATGCCCATGATGCCGAGCGCTTTCTGCGGGAAGACAAAGCCGATGTCGACGCCCTCGGCGTCCATGTCCGCCATGCGCTGAGCCTGGTCGAGCATTCCCGGTCGGCCCTCGACCATGAGCGAGTTGAGCCCGGGCGTGTCGAAGCTGCGGCCCTCGACCTCGAGGTGGAACCCGGTGTCGTCGCGCCAGAGCTTGGGCGCCTTGTCGCGCATCGCGACGGGCAGCCGATCTTCCCAGAGACCAGGCGGCTCCATCAAATGGTCGTCGGAGGAGATGATGATCGGATCGCCGGGCGGTGACCAGCCAATGTCCGGCGAGGGACGATCGACCGGCCAGGCGACGGGGTTGCGAGTGGGAGTCGGCATCGGGAGTTCCTGCGTGTTCTACTGGTTGAAGACGGGCTCGCGCTTCTCGAGGAAGGCAGTGACCGCCTCCTGATGCGACGGCAGGCGGCGCGACTCACGGTCGCGAGCGCCTTCGCGCTCCATCACACGATCGAGGTCCGGCTCGGTGACGTTGTCGCTGAGCAGCGTCTTGATCTTGCGCACTACGGCGGTCGGATTGTTGGCGTACTCCTCGGCCTTGGCCAGCGCCGTTGAGAACAGCTCTTCCTTCGGCACGACTACCGACACGAGGCCGATCCGGTAGGCCTCGTCGGCCGGGACCATCCGCCCTGAGAGGCAGATGTCGGTGGCGTGTCCCAGACCCACCAGTTGCGCCAGCAGCCGGGTGGAGCCGAGCTCGGGCACGAGGCCGACTCTGACGAAGCGGATCGACATCCTCGTGTCCTCGGCGGCGTAACGCACGTCGCAGGGCAAGGCCATCGTCAGCCCGACGCCGACGGCGTAGCCGTGAATCGCGGCGATGACCGGCTTCGACTCGCGGATCAGCCGCGTCCAGTTCGTGCCGACGCGCATCCCGCGATCGCGGTTCTGCGCTTCGGGGTCGTCGGCGAGGCGTTGGTTGAAGCCCTGCAGGTCTGCGCCGGCGCAAAAGGCCCGGCCCTCGCCGGCGATCACAATCGCGCCGATCCCGTCGTCGTTGTTCCAGGACTGAATCTGGTCGGCCATCTCCGACGCCATCTGGTCCGTCCAGGCGTTCAGCTTCTCCGGCCGGTTCAGCCGGATCACGCCGACGCGACCGATCGTTTCGGTCAGGATCTGTTCGTATGTCATCTGCTGTTGCGTCTCCCGCTGTGTGCTTTGATGCGCCAAGTCTATATGTCGCACGAAACACCGACCGCCGGCCCAACCGACGTGCGCCTGCCGACATGTCTAGGCTCCACTGCATGAGACGCACCGTGGAACTGCGCGACGCCGACGGCCTGGAGATCACGACTCGATCGGGCTCGCTTGTGGTCATCGCCGAGGACGAGCGCGTTGATGTCGAGGTATACGGACTGGTCGAGAAGTCGAAGCGGAAGCAGATCTGGCGCGAGAACGGACGGCTGCACATCCGCTCGGGACGCGGCAGCAACACGCTCACGGTGAAGTGCCCTCCCGCCACCAATGTCCGCGCCGGCAGCGATTCGGGCAACGTCGAACTGCGGGGAGACTTTGGCGACGTCAAGCTGAAGGGCGGCAGCGGCAAGATTAGCGTTGAAGGCGCTCGCTCAGCGGACGTGCGCACCCGGGACGGCAAGATTACCGTTGCGCGTACCCACGGACAGGTGTCGGCCGGGACTGCATCCGGCTCGATTGAGTTCGAGCGCGCTCGCACGGCGCGGGCGATGTCGGTCAGCGGACGGATCAAGATGAAGGAGATTCTCGGCGCCGCCTTCGCGATGAGCGTCAGCGGCGCGATTGAGATCAACACGGATGGCGCTGAAGACATCCACGCGGCAACCGTCTCCGGCGCGATCAAGGTCCGCATCCCCGAGCACCGCGCCGCCGAGATCAAGTGCCATCGCAAGTCGGGCAGTCTGGACGTGGACTGCACCGAGGGCAACGATCTGAAGATCACGGTGGCCACGGTCTCAGGCGCGATCAAAGTAGGTACACACTGACTCTGGACACAGCCCTTCACCGCAGCAACGACGAGATAGCGGACATCGACCGACCGAACCGCGGCCAGACACTCATGCCAGCAACGACCGTCACCGCCGCACCGCCAAACTCCATTGAGGGCGCTATCGTCTTCACCGACATCGTCAGCTTCACCGAATTCAACGCCGTCGAGGGCGACGAGGCGGCGAACGAGTTGCTGACTGTGCAAGAGCAGATCGTCAACCAGTTGCTGCCCGCCGGGTCCTGGCTGATCAAGGAAATCGGAGACGGGTTGATGCTCTGGTTTCCCAGCGCCGACGCCGCATTGGGCACCTGTCTGCAACTGATGCAGCGATTCGAACAGCACTCACTCGAGACGCTGCAGCCCTTATGGGTGCGAATGGGCATCCACTGGGGCCGCCAGACCCGTCGGCGCGCCGATCTGATCGGGCACGATGTCAATCTCGCCGCGCGGATCGCGAACGAGGCTGGCGCGACCGAGCTGTTGATCTCGGAAGCGACGCTCGACGAGCTACGCGACAGCTCCGCGGCCGAGTTCGAGGAACTGGGTCCCGTGATGATGAAGGGCATTCCCGATCCGGTCCGCCTGTATCGCGCGGTCCCAATCGACTGAGCGTTCCCCCAACGCCCTACCCTGCGTTCGTGAGTGCGCGACCCAGCCTCAATGGAGTTGAACGGGGAGTCGACCGGCGTTCCGCCTGGCGGCGCAACCTGCGTCTCTATCCGATCTTCTACTTCGTCCACGATCTGCACTTCTGGATGCCGATCTGGATCATCTTCGCCACCGACGAGGTCGGTCTGACCTTTACGCAATTGGGGTTGATAGGTCCCGCCTTCTATGTGATCACGTCGTTTGGCCAACCGCTGGCCGGAGCGCTGGCCGACCGGTTTGGCCGTGTGCGGACGATGCGGGCGTCGCTGATCATCTTCATGGCCTTCACCGCCTGGTTCGCGTTCTCCGACTCGTTCTGGATGGCGGCGGTGGCCTGGTCGCTGTGGGGACTGGCGATGGTCGCGATTACGGGAACCGACAGCGCGTTCCTGCACGACTCGCTGCAGGCGCTGGGCCGCGAGCGCGATTTCGAGCGACAGGCGGGACGCGCGTTCGCCGTGCGATCGGTCGCACTGGTGCTGGCGACGCTGACCGGAGGCGTGATCGCAGGCGAAATCGGCGGTCGGGGCGCGCTCCTGGCCGGGACCACGGCCACGGGACTCGCGCTCGTGATCTCGCTGTTCTTCCGCGAACCGCCCAGACACGAGGGCGAGCAGGAGACGCAGGGTCCGACCTACATGGCGTTGCTAAAGGAAACCCTGCAACTGGCCGGCTCCACGCCCACAATCCGCTACTCGCTGATCTTCAGCGCCCTCTTGATCGCGTCAATGGTGCCCGAGTTCTACCTGCTGCAACCGTTCCTCAAGGAGCAGGGCGTCGAAGTGGGCTGGCTGTTCTCGGCCCTGCAAGCGCCGGCGCGGGTCGCCACGGTGTTCGCCGCCGCCCTGGCGTTCTGGTTGGCGATGCGGTTCGGCATCGTGCGCACGCTGGCTTCGATGCCGTTCTGGGTGGTGCTGGTCTACGTCGGGATCGGCTTGCTCGATCATCTCGGTGCGATCGGGCTATTCATCATCCTCGGACTCGCGCGCGGCGCGCAGATGCCGCTGATGGAGGGCTACCTGAACCGGCGAATCCCATCCCGCCTGCGAGCGACCGCGCTCTCGCTCAATCACATGGGCTGGGCGCTGATCATGCTGCCCTTCCTGCCGATCTTCGGCCGGGTCGTCAACGACCATCCACTGCCGACGGTCTTCCTTGGCCTGGCGGCCTTTTTCGGTCCGCTGCTGCTGATCGTGATGATCCTCTGGGTCCGCGCCGACCGTCAGGAAGGCCGGGGACCGCTGCTCCCAATCGCCATCCCGCCCATCCTGCGCGAGGTGGTCTGGAAGCCGCAGCGTCCGCCTGCACCCGCACCTGCGCCATCCACCATCGACTTCGACTGAGCTCGGAAACGGAGACCACTCATGCCCGACCGACTAGCCGGCAAGTCCGCGATCATCACCGGCGCGGGATCTCGCGCTGAGGGAATCGGCAATGGACGCGCGACTGCGATCCTGTTTGCCCGCGAGGGCGCCGACCTGCTGCTCGTCGACCGCGACGAGGCGGCAGTGCAAGCGACGCTCGACATGATCCGCGCCGAGGGGAATGACGCTGCGATTGCGGTCGCCGATGTCACCTCGACCGAGGATTGCGCCCGGATCGTGGCCGACGCGGTCAGTCGATACGGCAAGCTCGATGTGCTGCACAACAATGTCGGCATTGGCGGTCGGGGTACGGTCGAGGAGATTTCCGAAGTCGAGTGGGACCACGTGCAGCGGGTCAACGTGACCTCGATGATGCTGACCTGCAAGCACGCCGTTCCCGCGTTGCGCGAGAGCGGCGGCGGAGCGATCACCAACGTGTCGTCAATCGCGGCGCTGCGGCCTCGCGGCCTGACCGCCTACTCCGTGAGCAAAGCAGCCGTGGCGACATTGACGCAGGCGCTCGCCGTCGATCATGGCCGCGACCGCATCCGCGCCAACTGCATTATGCCCGGCCCGGTCTACACGCCGATGGTCTACTCCGCTGGTATGCCGGACGAGCTGCGCGAGCGTCGCAAGAACGCCAGTCTGCTCAAGCAGGAAGGCGAACCCTGGGACATCGCCTGGGCAGCCGTCTACCTCGCCAGCGACGAGGCCAAGTACGTCACCGGCGTGATCCTCCCCATCGACGGAGGCGTCACGGTACGCGGTCCGGATCGGTAGCGTTCGCGCTTACTCTCTCTTCCGATCCCCTCTCTCAGCGGGAGAGGGAGTGGACCCCGGCGATTTGTGCGCAGGTCTCCACGACGAGGCGACCTACTGCGAGTCGCTTGCTTCCTCTTCCGCATCTTCCGTCGGAATCTCGTAGACCGCCGTGTCTCCGGCGTCCTCGCCGGCCTCGGTGTCGGCGGTCCAGGCGCCGACGACGACGGTGGCGCCGGAAACGTCGGCAGCCCAACCAAACTCGGCTCGCTCCCCGGCGAGCACGGCGTCGACCGGTCCGAACACGCCGACCTCGACCCACTCGTCGTCTATAAGCTCGAACGCGTAGGCCGCGCCGCTGCGGTACACCTGGGTCTCGGGATGCGCCCGGTGCGGCGCGCCGATGATCATGCGCTCACCCTCGATCGCCGACGAATAGCCGAACCAGTCGCCGGGTTGCCCGTCCGAAGCGATCAGCTTGGAGTGGAACTCCCAGAGGTTGTCGAGCTTCCAGACGTAGGTCGCGCCGGTGCTCCAGTACGGCGTGTCGTGGTCATACGCGCCCGACGCCAGCCAATTGCCGTCGAGCGCGATCTGCGAACCGAGCCGGTCGAACTCGACGGCGTCGGAGGCCAGCAGCTTGCCGGCGAAGTTCCATTCGTTGTTGTAGTGGTGCCAGACGAAGATCGCTCCCGCATCCTCGGCGATCGTGTCGTCGCCCGGCGCGCCGACCGCGAGCACGTTGCCGCTGAGTTCGATGTCGCGACCGAACATCTGGCGGTTGGAGGGATCGTTGGGAGTCAGGACCGCCTCGGCTTGCCAGAGACCCTTGTGCTGACGGAAGACGGTCACCGAACCCGCCTCAGCCGCGCCAACCAGGTCCTCCCAGGCCGACACCGCGATCCGGTCGCCGGAGATGGCGACGCTCCAGCCGAACGACGCGCCGGCATAGGCGACTGCGGGCAACAGCGTCCCGGTGCGGATCCAGGCGCCGTTGACTTTCTCGTAGACATAGGCGACGCCGGAGTCGTCGACTCGCTCACCGTCCAGGTCGATGCCGTCCTCGTAGGGCGCGCCGATCACGATCCGGCCGTCGTCGATGGCGAGCCATCGACCGAACCAACCCAGCGGGTCGGGATAGGGCGGCAGGAGCATGGCCGTTTCGACCCATTCGCCCTCGATCCGCTCGAAGATGAAGACCGCGCCGGTGTCTTCGCCTTCGGCGTCGTGGTATGGCGCGCCGGACGCGATCACGTCGCCTTCGATCACGGTCGACCAGCCGTACTCGTCGAACGGGGCCGCGACGCTGGGGGTCAGCGAGATACCCTCGGCTAGCCAGGTGCGGACCGGTGGAACCGGCGCTTCCGACTGCTGCGTAGACTGTTGCGTTGCGTCGGCGGCGTAGGGGTCGTCGCCGTAGCCCTGCGGCGATTGCGGCTGGGGCTGCGCCTGGTCGCGTGACATGGCGGAGGCCGATGACGATTCCTCATCCTCATCTTCGGCCGGCTCAGGTTCCGGTTGTTCCTGTTGGGTTGTCTGTGGCTCCGTCTGCTGCTCCACCTGGGCGCCGGATTGCTGCTGAGCCGAGTCAGCCTCCTGGGTCTGGGACGCTTGCGTCTGAGATTGTTCGGCGCTGTCGGAGCATCCCGCAAGCGCGATGCCGATCAGGAGCGATACGAGAAGCAAAGCTACGTGCGAGGACAGCGACGGACGCCACGCCATGTCATCCAGCCTGCCATTCAGTGATCTCAGCGATCTCACCGATCCCGGCGATCAATGCGCCCCGCCGCATCACTGCCCGAACAACGCGACGCGCCCCGCACTAGGAGCCAGCGTATCTGACAACTGCGGTACGTGGGCTATCGCCGGTAGACCGGCTGGCGCTTCTCGCGGAAGGCCGCCTGCGCTTCCGCCGCGTCGGGACCGGACATCGTCGTCTCTTCCATCGACAGCGACAGCGGCAGCACGAGGTTGGAGACGTGCTTGATCCACTTGTTGATCGGCACCTTGGAGGCCGAAATCGCCGCAAGCGGCCCATTCGAGAGCCGCTCGGCCAGCGCGATCGCGGTGGGCATCAGCTCGTCGTCCTCAACGACATCCTGAACCAGTCCCAGCTCCTTGGCCTGCTCGGCGCGGATGTGTTCACCGGTCATCAGGAAGTACTTGGCGCGCGCCGGACCGACCAGCATCGGCCAGATCACGCCGCCGCCGTCGCCCGCCCCGATGCCCATGTTGACGTGGGTGTCGCCGAGCACGCCCGAGCGTCCGATGTAGACCACGTCGGAGAGCAGCGCAACGGTCGCTCCGAGACCGAGCGCGTAGCCGTTGACGGCGCAGATAGTGGGCTTCTCGCAGTCGAGCCAGTTGTCCACAATCAGCCGAGCTTCGTTGAGTCGGTTGAGGTAATGCCCGCCCATCGGCTCGTCGCGGCTGCCGGAGAAGTCGCCGCCGGCGCAGAAGGCTCGTCCCGCGCCGGTCAGCACGAGCACGCGCACCTCAGGGTCCTTGTTGGCGTCCACGGACAGCGATGCGAGTTCGCGGTGCATCGCCGCGTTGACCGCATTGAGTTTCTCCGGCCGGTTCAGCGTGGCAATCGTCACGCCGTCGGAGCGCTTCTCAATGTCGATGGTCGTGTAGGCGTCGGGGTTGAGGGTCATGGGTCGTTCTCCGGTTCGTGTCAGCAGCCGAGTTGGGCGGCGAGGTCGTGGAAGTCGGTGGCGACGATGTCGAAGGATGGGTTGGGGGTGAGATCGACGGGGAAGTTGGGGCCGGCCTCGTCGGGCCGGGGGACGAATGCGGTGCGCATTCCCGTCTTAGCGGCGGCGAGCAGGTCGGCCTGGTGTGCGGCGACCATCATCACCTCGGACGACTCGCAGCCGAGCAACTCGGCGGCGCGCCGATAGCACTGCGGCTCGGGCTTGAACGCGCCGGTGATTTCGGCGGAGAGCACGCAGTCCCAGGGCAGTCCGCCGAACTTGGCCATGTTGACCAGCAGCTCAACGTTGCCGTTAGAGAGCGTGGACACGACGAAGCGCGAGCGCAGACGCTGCAGTCCGCCGGGCGAGTCGACCCAGGGATGCAGCCGATGCCAGGCGCGATTGAGTTCGGCGACCTCGGAGTCCTCGGCTTCGATGCCCAGTTCGTCAAGCAGGATCTTCAGCATCCGCGAGTGCAACTGGTCGGCGGTCTGGAAGGGCAGCTCGCCATCGCGGACCATCCTCATGCCGCCCGCGTAGCCCTCGCGCCGCCAACGGTCGGTGAACATGCCGGCGTCCGCCTCAACGCCGTGGCGCTTGAGGAACGTGGCGACCTCGGCCGAGACGGAGGAGCGCCAGTCGACGACGGTGCCAAAGACATCGAATGTCAGGGCTCGAACGTTGCTGAGGTCGTTGTTCATTGGTGTCCTCATGATCGCCCATGCGTCAAGTGCTGGAGCGGGGGACCCTCACCCTAGCCCTCTCCCAGAGGGAGAGGGAACCGGAGGGCGCGGGGATTAGAGGATTTGGCTGAGAAACAGCTTGGTGCGTTCCTCGCGCGGGTTGGTGAAGAAGTGCTCGGGCGTACCTTGCTCAACGAGGGCACCCTCGTCGAAGAACACGAGCCGGTCGGCGACCTCGCGGGCGAAGCCCATCTCGTGGGTGACCACGATCATGGTCATACCGGACTCGGCAAGTTCCTGCATCACGTCGAGCACTTCCTTGATCATCTCCGGGTCGAGCGCCGAGGTCGGCTCGTCGAAGAGCATGATCTTGGGCTGCATCGCCAGCGCGCGGGCGATGGCGACGCGCTGCTGCTGACCGCCGGAGAGCTGCGCGGGAAACTTGTCGGCCTGCTCGGGAATACCGACGCGTTCGAGCAGTTGCATCGCCAGCGCCTCGGCCTCGAGCTTGGGCATGTGCCGCACTTTCTGCGGTCCGAGCGTGATGTTGCTGAGCACCGACAGATGCGGGAAGAGGTTGAACTGCTGGAAGACCATTCCGACTTCCGAGCGGATCGCCTGGAGCGCGCGCACATCCTCGTTCAGCTCGATGCCGTCGATCTCAATCCGCCCGGCGTCGTGCTCCTCGAGTCGGTTGAGGCAGCGGATATAGGTCGACTTGCCGGAGCCCGAGGGGCCAAGTATGACGACGATCTCTTCTTCCTTGATCCGCAAGGAGACATCATCGAGCGCCTGAAAGTCGCCGAACCACTTGTCAACATGCTCGGTGACGATCATGTCCTTGGCGTTGGCCAGGCGAGGAACTCGCACCTCGAGCTCTTCATTGGGCGCGCGATCGGTCGCCGCCGATGCGCTTGCGGCGTCTTTCGGCGGTGCGGCTTGGGCAATGGCCAAGTCTTCGGTAGTCATGGTCGGCTCCTGGGCCAGTGGTCTGTATGGGCACATACTATCGCCCGCCGCCGGGACCTCGGACAATGGCGACATGCCGAAAGTCCGGGATGCAATCCGTCGCGTGGAAAGAGATGGCTGGTTCCACGTGAGAACCAGGGGCAGTCATCGGATCTTCCACCATCCTACGAAGCGCGGATCGGTAACGAATCCAGGAAAGCCGTCCCAACAACTGCATCTGGACATCTGGGCTAGTATCCCCAAACAAGCGGGCATACCGAGGCGGAGAACACGGTGAAGTACGCAGTCGTCGTGGATGAGTGGAACGGTAGGTTCGAGTCAACCGTGCCCGACTTTCCCTGGTGCTCTCACGTGTGCCAGACCGCCGACGAAGCCCTTCGAGAAACTCTGGACGCTCTTGAGTTCCACCTGAACGGCCTCTTGGAAGATGGCGACCCCATTCCGCCACCCACTGCGACAATCTCCGACGTTCAAGTCCAGGTTCCGACAGCGATAGACCCGAGCGGCAGCACGACGTACCGCGTCGTGATCGAGCGTGCCCCTCAGAATCTGGGTGCATTCGTTCCGGATCTGCCAGGCTGCATCTCAACCGGTCGCACAATGGACGAGATGCTCGCCATGATCAAAGAGGCCATGGAAGCGCACATTGAGTTGATGGTCGAAGACGGTGATCCAATACCGCCAAAGACCAGCATTGTGGACATGTTCGAAATCGAAACATCACCAGCGAGCAGAGATATCGCAGAAGTCGCGGACTGAGAGACTCAGCGTTCCCCTATCCCTTGCGCCCGCTCGACCCGTTGAGATATCCGCGACATCATGAACGCGACGATCCAGAAGATCACGGCGACGAAGACGTAGGCCTCGATCCGATCGGGCGTGAACTCGAACTGTGAGATCGCCGAGTCAGCGTTGCCCTTGAGTTCGCGCAGCGGCAGGATCACGGTGACGAGCGTCGTGTCCTTCCAGATCGAGATCGCCTGACCAACCATGGGGGGGATCGAAATGCGCAGCGCCTGCGGCATGATGATCAGGCGCATGCGCTGGTACGGGTTCAAACCGACTGCCTGACCGGCTTCGTACTGTCCGCGCGGCAGCGCTTGCAGGGCGCCGCGGATGTACTCGGCCATGTACGCGCCGGTGAATACGGCCATCACGACCATTGCGCGGATGATCAGGTCGCCGCCGATAATGTCGTCGAGGATGAACAAGGCGACGAATAACCAACCGAGCAGCGGCGCGCCGCGCACGATCTCAATGTAGGCCGTGCAAGTCCAGGCGATGGATTTCATGCTCGACGCGCGGCCCAGCGCCAAGGGAATGCCGATCAGGACGCCGCCGACAATGCCGACCGGGGCCAGGATGAGGTTCAGCACGAACCCATCCAGGTCGCGGATGCCAACTTCGCCGCCGACCAGCAATAGGACGAGCACGATCGGGAGGGCGAGGATCAAGAGTCCGCCGACGAGCCGCACCTGCAAGGTACGTAGGGACGACGTAGCGCGCGGCAGCCGGAAGGTGAACAGGTAGCCCAGGTACATGCAGCCCACGGCGATCAGGAAGTAGACGCTAGACCAGATCGCCGCGCCGCCGTGCGCCATGAGGAAGATCACAAATCCGCCTGCGAGCAGCACGAACAGGTGGTCGCGCCGGCCCATGGATGACCAGGTGCCGTACGCGAGTCCGATCATTCCGAAGACCAGGGCGATGCTGATCCAGAGCCGCCAGGCCTCTTCGCGCGGGTATCCGCCGGCGAAGAGCAGCCAGCGGTTATGGGTGATCACTTCCCAGTTGGCGCCGAAGAACACGAAGGCGATCAGACCGACGACGATCGCACCGAGCACGGCGGCGGCCAACACGGTGAGCAATGTTCCGCGATAGGAGGGGAACAGATTCTTACGCACCCACTCGCGGGCGCGGACCGAACGCGGGCGCCGCGCGCGCTGCCGATGCGGCGGCAGCACGATTCGACGTCCGCCAGGAGCGGGCGGCAGGGGGCGCTGCTCAGGAGGAGGGATCGGCGGTAGCTCAGACATCTCAGCCTCCGCTCAGACCCCGACCCGCGTGACGCGGGCGTTGATGAAGTTCATTACGGCGGAAATCACGAGCGAGATCAACATGTAGGTGACGATGATGACGAAGAACATCTCGAGCGCATGGCCGGCCTTGTTCTGGATAATCCCGGCGACGCGGAACAGATCGTCGTAGAGCACCGCGTAGGCGAGCGACGAGTTCTTGTTCACGTTGAGGTACTGGTTGGTGATCGAGGGAATCATCTGTCGCAGCGCCTGGGGCAGAATGATCAGGGTCATCCGTTGATAGGCCGAAAGTCCTACCGCATTGGCCGCCTCGGTTTGACCGCGAGGCAGCGCCTGGATGCTGCCACGCACGATCTCGGCGTTGAACGCGCCGGTGTAGAGCGTGAGGCCGATCGTCAATGCTGCGAATTCGGGGCGGATGACCATGCCTTCGAGGTAGCGGGTGCCCTCGACGAAGGGACGGTCGATGCTGACCGGCAGGCCCAGCGCTATGAAGGTCACCAGCGCGCCGACGGCGAAGATGCCGAACGCCCAGCGGTTGGCGTACTGCGGCTGACCGGTCTCCCGCTCCCGAACCTGGCGCTGTCGGCGGACGGTCATCGCGATCGCCCCAAACCCGATCAGCAACGCCACCCAGACGCCGACAAACCAGTTGGGACCGCCCCACCAGCCGGCATCCGGCACCGGCCAGGGAATTGCGACGCCTCGGTTTGAGACGAAGGCGAAGTCGCCGATGTTCAGGACTTCCTGGATGATCGGCGCGCCGACCAGGAAGATCGCGTAGACCAACACGACCTGGACCAGCAGCGGCGTGTTGCGGAAGACCTCGACGTAGAGCATCGCCATCCGCGCGACCAACCAGTTGGACGAGAGCCGCGAAACGCCGACCACGATGCCAACGACGGTCGAGAGCAGGATGGCGACGAACACGACGCGAAGCGACGCCCAGACGCCGACGAGATACATCGTGATCCGCGAGTTGGTCACGCCGTCGACGTCGATGAGCCATTGATTGGCCACCTTGAACGCGGCCGGATCGCTGAGGAAGCTGAAGCCGAACTCACGCAGATTCAACGCGTCGTAGATGTACCAGAAGATGAGCCCGGTGACGGCGATGTACATGCCCTGCTGCAACAGCCGCCGGAAACCGCGTCGATAGAGCAGCGGAACTCCACCAGATTGCCCAGGCGCTTGTGCAGACATCAGGTCCCGTTCGTCCTCCGAGTCGGCCTGGAAGGTTCGCAATAGGTTAGCGGAGCATCAGCCTCTATTGGCCGTCTCCGGGAATCTTGATGGAAGAGTGGACAGCAAAGGGGCCGCCCCTGGGGGCGGCCCCTTGCCGTTGGTTCCGATTGGAATCGGTCTAGCGGTACGGGAGTGCGTACAGGATGCCGCCCTCGCCGGGACCACAGTCAACGGCTTCGCTGGGCATCGGTCGCGCGAGCGCGTTCAGCGTGCAGTCACGCGGGATGGCGTTGCCGATTTCTCGGTCGTAGATCTCGCCGTAGTTGCCCACTGCGGCGATCGCGCGCTGAATGAACTGCGCGTCCACGATTTCGAAGCCGAGCGTCGAGACCGAGCCACCCTCGAACGGCACGCCCAGCAATCGGGCGACCTCGGTGTTCGGCGGGTTGGCGGCCATGGCGGCCACGTTGGACTGGGTGATGCCGATTTCCTCGGCGCGGATCAGACCGTGGACGACCCAGTTGACGACGTCTTTCCAGTCGCTGTCGTAGTCGCGCACGCCGGGAGCCAGCGGCTCCTTGGAGATGATCTGCGGGAGGATCTTGTAGTCGTCGGCGTTGTCGCGCACCACGATGCGGGAAGCGAGGTCGGATGCATCCGCGGTCAGCACATCGCAGCGACCCTCGAAGAAGGCGGCGGCGACATCCTGGCTCAGACCGCCGGTCGGCTCGTAGTCGAGTCCGATGTCGGTGAAGTGGTCGGCCACGTTCTGCTCGGTGGTCGTACCGGTCTGCACACAGATGGCGGCGTTGGCCATGTCGCTGGTCGAGTCGATGCCGGAGTCCTTGCGGACGGCGAAGCCCTGACCGGTGTAGAAGGTCGTCTGGGCGAAGTCGACGTCGAGTTCCATGTCACGCGAACTGGTGATCGTCGTGGTGCGGATCAGGATGTCGATCTGGCCGTCGGACAGGAGCTCAAACCGAGTCGAGGCATCGGAGGCGTCCACGTACTCGACCGCGTTCGCGTCCTTGAGCACGGCGGCCGCGATGGCCTTGCAGAACTCAATGTCGAAGCCGGTCACGTTACCGTCTTCGTCGCGGTTGCCGAACAGCGGCTGCGTCTGCTTGACGCCGCAGAGCAGCGTTCCACGGTCCTGCACGAGCTGGGTCGTGTTGCCGCGCGGCTCACCCGAAACCTGGGCGGCCGGCTGATCCTGCTGCTGGTCCATCTGCTGCTGGGTTTGCTGCTCGCCTGCTTGCGCCTGCTGCTGTTCGTCATCCGACGTACAGGCGCCAATCACGGCGCCGGCGACCAAAGCGGCCCCTGCAAAGAGCAGGGCGCTGGCCAGGCGGCGTCCTCTCAAACTTGGCAATCTCATGCGCAATCCCTTTCCTTGTTTGTGGACTGCTCCAGATTTGGCGGGCAGCCCGTTCGCTCACGTGCGAAGTATACACACTGAGCAAGCCGTGGGTTGATCACCGACATACGACGCGCGGCTAGCGCTTCGCAGGCGGAACCTCGAAGTTAAACAGCCGCGCGGCGTTCAGACCGAGAATATTGGCGCGCTCCTGGTCGTCGAGATCGCCCATCGTGCGCTCGATCGCGGCGGCCGAGTGCGGCCATGATCCCTCGTGATGCGGGTAGTCGTTGGCCCAGAGCAGATTGTCGATCAAGTCGTACTTCTTGGCCAGGTCGATGCCCGGGGCGTCATCCTGGAACGAACCGAAGCAGTGCGCCCGGTAATAGTCCGAAGGCAGCCCTTCAAGCTTGGGGAAGGCCCACATGTGGTGCTTGTGGTAGGCCTCGTCCATCGCCGTCAGCGCCCAGGGAATCCAGCCGATGCCCGCTTCGATGGTGCCCGCACGCAGATCGGGGAAGCGCTGGAACACACCCGACGCGCACATGTTGATGATCGGCTCCATCGTCATCGCCAGCGAGTGGAAGACGTAGTTGGTCACTGCGCCGCCATTGCCGCGCGCGCCGCGAGGATCGCGCCCGGTCGAGACGTGGAACGTGATCGGCAGGCCCGTCTCCTCGACGGCCGCCCAGAGCGGGTCGAACTCGGGCAGGTTGTAGTTGCGGGAGTCCTCGCCCGTCGGTCCCCAGACCGGCTTGGCCGGGAAGGAGAAGCCGCGGAAACCGCGCTCGGCCGAGCGCTGGATCTCGGCAATCGCGCCGGGAATGTCGCCGGTGGCGACACAGGCCAACGGCGAGGACCGGTCATAGGTGTCGCCGAAGGTCTCCCAGGCCCAGTCATTCCATGCGCTGCACATGGCGTTGGCAAAGACCGGGTCGTCGGTCGCCCACATCGAGAGTCCCTTGTTGGGGAAGATGATCTCGGCGTCGACGCCGTCACGGTCCATGTCACGGAAGCGCTCCTCAGGGAAGGCGTTGCCGTGCTTGTCGCGGACCAGGTCCTCGCCGGCCAGCTTCAGGTCGCGAATCTTGGTCGGGCGATGACCCTCGGTCACCTGCCAGCGGACGCCGTCCTCGTCAACCTCAATGCGAGGCAGCCGATGTCGGTACTTCTCGTCGATTCGGCGCTCCCAGAGGTCAACGGGCTCATGCACGTGGCAGTCGGCCGAGACCATGAAGTACTTGTTCGGGTCCTCCGGGCGGGCGGTGCGCGCCCATCCTTCGGCCCCAGGCGTCAGCGTGCGATGCTCGGGAATCTCATATCCAACCGGGTCGGCTGCGGGACGTTCAGCGGTAACCATGCGCAAATCCTTCCAGAGGTCGCCGTTCCCGGCGAACCAGCGCCACAGATAGTCGCACCTAGTCTACCGGACAGCGTCGTCGCGCAGCGGCTGCGGTGACCGCTCCGCGGCGACGGTACGCTATGCGGTATGACGACCAGGCCAGTCCAATCCGCCAGTCCGACTCGCTACCGCCTGCCGGACCCGCCACCACGACATCCCGACGAAGTGACCAGCTATCTCTATGTCCACTTGCCCGGCAACTCGCATCACCTGTTCCACTGGTTCGGGAAGCCCGAGACGACATTGGTCGCGGCCGACCAATGGATGATGCTCGCCCCGCGATCACGGGAGATCAGTCTGAGGCGGCCTGACCTGATGATCGCCTTCGACGTCGATCCGGACCTCTACTACGAGAACAACGGCTACATCATCTCGGAACAGGGCAAGCCGCCCGACTTCGTGCTGGAAGTCGCCTCGCCCAGTACCGCCGACGTCGACATCGGACCCAAGCGCGACGACTACGCCGCGATGGGCATCCTGGAATACTGGCGATTCGATCACACGGGAGAGCATCACGGCCAGCGCCTGGCCGGCGATCAGTTGATTGACGGTCGCTACCACCCCTTCCCCATCCGGGAGTTGGACGACGGATCCCTGGAGGGGTTCAGTCCGGTGCTGAATCTCAACCTGCGCTGGGAGCACGGCGAACTCAGATGGTACGACCCGTCAACGGGCCGTCACATTCCCACGTTCGAGGAGCAACGAGCCCGCGCCGAACGCGCCGAAGCCCGAGTCCGCGAACTGGAAGCCAAACTGCGCCGGTTGCAGCATCCCGAGGACTAGCAAGCTTCCAGTCCCGGCCCCCGAGCCGGGACCCGCTCGGTTCCCCGCTCCGCATTTGGTCAGATCTCAGAGGCACGAACGGGGAACTCGTCCCTGCGTACGGGAGACCTGTGCACCATTTGGCGTGGTCCAGTCCCGGCTTCATGCGGGGACCCGTTCCCTTTCCCCATCGACGGGGTGCCAACAGATACGAGACGGGGAGTCGAGCGGGTGCCCGCATGACGCGAGGACTGGTCTCAATCAGCTTCCGTGCAGTTCTCCTACAGCGTCGACAGATCCAGCCGCGAGTGGGGACCGGGATCGTCGTAGTTCAGGGACATGGTCTCGATCAGGCCGCTGTCGGGCAGGGGGAGATCGATGTATTCAGGGTCGAGGCCCTCGGAAGGCCAGAAGCGCAGCCGGACTCCGACGGCTTCGTCCGGCGGCTCGTGAGCGGTCTCTGCGGCTCCCCGACCGGAGTGGAACCAGTCGCCCTCGGTCTCGCCGTCGCCGACCAGCCACGAGCCGAACCAGGGCATGGGCTGGCCGAAATCGGTGGTCTGCTGGTGCCAGATGATCGTGATCGTCGCCATGAGTTAGGTGTCCGTGAAGTTGGGCAGCCGCTTCTCCGAGAAGGCCTTGGGACCTTCAATCGAGTCGTTCATGCCCTGCAGGTTCTGTTCAATCGCCGAGCCGAACTGCTGCGCCATCAGCGGTTCCATGTAGTAGCCGCGATAGAGCGCCTGCTTGATGTTGCGCACCTCGCGCGGGGCGAGGTAGAGCATCCGCCGCGCGTAGGACAGCGCCGTCTCGAGCACTAACTCCTGCGGCACCACGCGCTGCACCCAGCCAAGCTGGTAGCAGCGCTCTGCGCCGTACTGCGTATCGCCCCAGAGGGTCAGTTCAAGCGCGGAGCCCAGCCCCATCTGGCGCGTCAGCGGCGTCATCCAGCCTGCCCCGCCCATGTTCCACCGGGTCTCGGCGATGCCAATCTTGGCGTCCTCGGACATGATCCGAATATCGCACTGCATCGCGTACATGAATCCGCCGGCGACAGCCCAGCCGTTGATCGCGGCGACTGTCGGTTTCCACAGATTCAGCGCCTCCGAGAGCGGCACCGGGTTCTTGCGCCGACTGATGATCGGCGCTGCGCCCGACTCGCGGCCCTCGCGCTCCGCCTCTCGCGTCTCCGCCGTGTTGATCAGGTCTGCGCCGGCGCAGAAGGCTCGGCCCGCGCCAGTCAAGACGGCGCAGCGCGCGTTGGGATCGTCGCGATACTCCTCGAACGCGTCGAACAGCGCGTCGCTGAGGCCGTCGCCGATCGCGTTCAGCCGGTGCGGTCGATTCAACGTGATCAGGTAGATGCGGCCGTCTTCCAGCTTGTCGACCTTGACTACCGGACCGAAGACCTCTTGCGGGGTCGCACGATTGTGAATCGCAGGGTCGTAGGTTTCGTACTGCTGTTCGGTCATCGTCTTGATCCTGTACGAGTCGCTTCTGTGTTCGCCTGAGCGGGATTCAACATCGTTCGCACGATAATCTACCGCTCGAATCGGAACGCAGGATTGGACCACCACCGCAATGACTACGAGCGGAGATCTGGGCAATGGACAGTCGCCCATCGACATCAGCGGCTGGGCCTCGTCGCACTCGCCGGGGCCGGCGCTCGACTACGCCGGCAACGCCAATCGGGTCGAGCGGGTCCAGGGATTCGTGATGTTTCACTTCGACCGAGGCAGCCACTTGCGGATCGGAGAAGAGGCGTATCGCCTGCTGCAGTTTCACTGGCACACTCCGGCCGAGCACACGATTGATGGGGAAGAGTTCTCAGCCGAGGTGCATTTCGTCCACGTCAACGAGCAGGACGAGCTGCTGGTCGTCGGAATCGTCTACCAGTTGGGCGAGGCGGACCCGGGTCTCCAGCACATCATCGACTCGACGCCCCCGGCCGGCGAGGAGGACGGAGTCGCTCCATCGCTCTCGGCCACGGATCACGTCCCGAACTCGGACGGGTTCTATCACTACGTAGGTTCGCTGACGGCACCGCCGTTTAGCGAACCGGTGCGTTGGTACGTCGGCAGATCGGTCCGGACCGTGTCGCAACGCCAGGTCGAACAGTTGCAGGCCCTGTGCGGCGGTCCCAACGCGCGCCCGCTACAGGATCGAAGCGGTCGGACGATTCTTTGCGTCGGCTGCGGCCGCTGAACGCCGTTAGCATCGAGCCAATTCCGGTCGCCGAACGACGAGTAAGAACCATGCCACCACAAGTCACCACTTCTCTCGGCACACTTCAGGGCGTGAAGGATGACGGATGCGTCGTCTTTCGCGGCGTTCCCTTTGCTCAACCGCCGACCGGCGAACTGCGCTGGCGACCTCCGGAGCCGGCGGATCCCTGGGACGGCGTCCGCGACGCGACCGAATTCTCCGCCTCAGCGATGCAGCGCCAATTGCCGGGCGATGTCGGCGACCTGATCGGGATCCCCGCCCAAACGCAGTCGGAGGACTGCCTCTACCTCAACATCTGGACTCCGGCCTGCGACGATCGCAAGCGGCCGGTGATGGTCTGGATCCACGGCGGCGGCAACACGGTCGGATCGGGAACGCAGCCGCGAATCGACGGTCGCAACCTGGCTCTCGCCGGCGATGTGGTCGTGGTCACGCTCAACTATCGGCTGGGCGTCTTCGGTTGGCTGCACGCGCCGACCCTGGGCGCGTACGGCAACGAAGGGCTGCTCGATCAGACAGCGGCGCTGTTCTGGGTTCGCCGCGAGATCGAGGCGTTCGGCGGCGATCCCAAGAACGTGACTGTCTTCGGACAGTCGGCCGGCGGCTTCGACATCGCCCACCTGATGGCGATGCCGGCCGCGACGGGCGCATTCGACAAAGCGATCCCGATGAGCGGCTCGCTGATTCCGACGATCACCAAGGTCGAGGCGCGAGCGGTCGCCGAGCGGTTCCTGCTGCGTTTCGGCGGCTGGGACGACCCCGAACGGATGCGCAGAGCCGACGCCAACGACCTGCTCGACTACCAGGTAGAGCTGACGGGCGGCGGACTCGGCGGCGCGCGCTTTGGTCCGGTCGCCGATGGTTACTCGCTGGGCCTCGACGCCGAGGCGCGGATCGGAGCCGGCATCCAGACCAGGGACATGCCGATGCTGATCGGTCACACCAGGGACGAGTTCAATCTGTTCACGGCCACGCGGGACGGAGCGGAGCAGATGTCGGACAACGATCTGCTCGCCGCCGCAACTGCTCCATTCGGCGGCATGCGGGCTGCGGAGGGCGTCGATCGCTACCAGCGAGCTCGCGACGCACGGGGCGAGTCGACCGACAACTTCTCGGTCTGGAACGCGATCATGACCGACTCAATGTTCCGCATTCCGGCGGTCAGGACGGCCGAGGCGCAGAGCCGTCACACGCGGGAGGTCTGGAGCTATCGCTTCGACTACCCGTCGCCGGCATACGACGGCAGGCTGGGCAGTTGCCACTCGTTGGATATCCCGTTCATCTGGGGAACCTATGAAGCAGAGAACATGAAGCGCTTCTGCGGCGACGCGTCGCCCGAACTGGCATCGCTCTCGGAGACGATGATGCGGACGTACCTCGCCTTCGCCAAGACCGGCAATCCCAACAACGAGCGCCTCCCGGATTGGCCGACTTACGACGCCTCCGACCGGGCAGTCATGACGCTCAATCACCACTGCGAAGTCGTCAATGCGCCCGCCGACGAGGAGCGCGAGTTCTGGGCGTCACTGGCGCCACGCGAACTCTCGCGGGTGGGCGGCTAGGCCGTCCAGAGTTCTGCTCCCGCCTTCCGCGCCGCTCTCCTCATGTCCCGATCCAAGGTGGCAAGAGGTAGACGGAGCCGCAAAGCGAGTTCCAGATAGAGAGCGTCGTAGTAAGTCAGGCTGTATTCAATCGCGAGCGAGAGCGCAGAGTCCAGATCGTGCGCACTGTCGCTCTCGACGTCCAAATCGACGAGCCATTCGACCCGTTGGCGCAGTCCTGACTCGCTCAATCGTTGCCTGCGCCGAGCAATCACAAGCGCGTTTCGGATCTCGAAGTGCCAATGCAACGGAACGACAGCGCCTTCACGTTGCACCGCTATCAGTGCGTCGTCGACCAGATCGCTTTCCTCGTCCTCCAGCATCCACCCGACGGCGACTGAGGCGTCGACAATCGGCCTTGTCACCGGCGGAGTCCTTCATGCCGCCATGTCATGAGTTCTTCGCGCGTCGCCTTCAGGGGCGCCCACTTCGCCCGCTCTTCATGAAACTTGGCTACGGCTGCTTGGCGCTCTTCGGCTGTGAGGTCAATAGAAGGCGCCGGTCTCAGCTCTGCCATAACCAGGCCGTCCTTAGTGATCGTCGCTGTCTGACCCTGCTCAATCAGACCAATCACTTCATCAATGTGCGCTTTCACGTCGTCGAGCGACCAGACGCTACGCGCCTCCGTCTGTTCCGAAACCATCGCCTTGCTCCTTCTTCACCCAGACTACCCGCATTCGATCCACCGATACTGGTGTAGACCGATGTTGAGACGGCCCTAACATGTGAATCATCGAACGACATCGGCGTGGTGACTCGCCGGAAAGGGCCTGAGCATGAAAATCGAAGTCGGATTTGGCGGCGGATGGCTGGGAGGCATCGCCGAGCAGGTGCAGGCATTGGAAGCTCGTGGATTCGACTCCATCGTCGTACCCGAGACCAAGCACAACTCGCTGTTCCAGATGATGATCGCCGCGGAGCACACCGAGCGGGTCGAGATTGCCTCCTCGGTCACGATTGCCTTCCCGCGAACGCCGATGATCATGGCCCAGGCCGCCTGGGACCTGCAGCAGTTCTCCAAGGGCCGCATCAACCTCGGCCTGGGCAGCCAGGTCAAGGGTCACAACGTCCGCCGCTTCGGCGGCACCTGGGCGCCTCCTGCCAAGCGTATGGAGGACTACATCAACATGATGCGCGCCGTCTGGCACTCCTGGCAGACCGGCGAGCGTCCCGAGTACATCTCCGACAACTACACCTACACCTTGATGACGCCGATGTTTGATCCCGGGCCAATCGAGTACGACCCGCCGAAGGTCTCGTTGGCCAATGTCGGTCCGCTGATGGCGCAGACCGCCGGCGCCTGCGCCGACGGGCTCCGGCCGCACGGATTCATGACCCACAAGGTGATGATGGAGACCGTCATCCCCAACGTGAAGAAGGGCGCCGACCGCGCCGGCCGCAGCCTCGACGAGATCGACTTCAGTGTCGGCGGCTTCCTCGCATTCGGCGAGACCGAGTCCGAGGTCGAGCAATCGATCGACGGCCTGCGCCGCGCCATCTCCTTCTACGGCTCCACTCGCAGCTACCACGGCGTCTTCCGCGCTCACGGCCTCGAGTCCCTGGGGATGCAGTTGCACGAGCTCTCGCTCAAGGGTGAATGGGACAAGATGCACGAGGCGGTCAACTTCGAGGTCGCCGCCGAGATGGCGCACGCGACTACCTGGGACGATCTGCCCAGGTACGTGCGCGACAACCTCGGCTACGCCAGCCGCATCTCGCTGGGCCAGTACGCGCGCCAACCGGAGCAAGCCGCCGGCAGCAGCTTTGGCTACCCCGGGCAGAAGCGCGGCGAATCCAGTGCGCCCAGCCTCTCGGAGGAGCGGCTGACCTGGCTCATGGACGAACTCAAGCCGCTGGGCGCGAATCCATCGGCCAGCTAGTCGTCGTCCCATCAGACCATGCCGGACCCCTATCAACAACTCCTTGACGATCTCGTCGCCGAGCAGCGGTACCTTGACGGCCAGCTCGCAGACATCCCTGACGATGTCTGGCAGCGGGATACGCCGTGTCGGGGCTGGATGGTGCGCGACGTGATCGCGCACCTGGCCGAGGTGGACGACAACGCTGCGGCGATCGCGTCCGGCGCGGCGACGCAGATGGATGGCGGTGGTCGCTCGGATGATGGGCTTCGCTCGGCGCTGCAGGACAGCTCGCGACACATGACGCGGCTACAGCTCGTCGATTGGTGGCGCGCGGCCCGACAACGATTGCAGGACGCGCTGAGACCACTCGACGCTCGCAGTCGCCTGCCCTGGGCTGGCCCGCCAATGAGCGCGCGCTCGTTCGCCACGGCTCGCCTGATGGAGTGTTGGTCGCACGGTCTCGACGCGCTCGACGGCGCGGGGGTCGAGCCGATTCACTCCGACCGGCTGCAACACATTGCGCATCTTGGGTTCATCACGCGTGGATTCGCGTACCAGACGCGTGGACTGGAACCGAACAGCGAGCCCCTTCGCGTACAACTCGAACTCCCATCGGGCGCAGTATGGACTCGAGGCGAGGACGACGCTCCCAACCTGATCCAGGGATCCGCACCTGACTTCTGTCGAATCGTGACGCAACGCATCCACTACAAAGACACCGCGGTGCGTTACACCCCAGGGGCCGCCGAAGAGTTCCTCCAGGTCGCCCAGGCCTTCGCCGGCCCGCCGGGCGAGGGGCGACAGCAACAGACGCCGTAAGGCCTCGTCCGGGTACCCTGCTGGTCATGCTGTCTCCCTACCGAGTCATCGATCTCACCGACGAGCGCGGCGTCCTCGCCGGGCAGATGCTCGCCGATCTTGGCGCCGACGTGATCCAGGTCGAGCCGCCGGGGGGTTCCAGCGGACGCGGCGTTGCTCCGTTCTTCGCCGACAAGCCGGATGAATCGATCTACTGGGCTGCCTACACCAGAGGCAAGCGCGGCGTGACCTGTGATCTGGAAGATGAACGCGGGCACGACCTGTTCCTACAACTCCTGGAGACCGCCGACTTCCTGATCGAGTCATCGGACGTTGGTCGGATGTCGAGCCTGAGCTTGGACTACGCAACGCTCCACGAGCGGTTTCCTCGCCTGATCTACACGTCGATCTCCGCCTTCGGCCAGACCGGACCGAAGGCGCAATACGTCGGTTCGGATCTGGCGATCTGGGCAGCCGGGACGCCGCTGCTGATGACCGGCGACGACGACCGGCCGCCGGTCCGCGTCTCGCAACCACAGTCGTGGGGCCATGCATCCGGCGACGCCGCCGGCGGCGCGATGCTCGCGCTGCACGCTCGAAATCAGAGCGGTCAAGGACAGCACGTGGATGTCTCAGCGCAGGTCTCCGCTGCTCAGGCGACCCTTGCGCAGATCCTCGCCTACTCAGTCGGATCGCCCGATCCTGAACGCTTCGGCGGCGGAATCAAGCTGCGCGGCGTCGGCATTCGCGGTACCGCCGATGTGCTCGACGGACACATCGTGCTCACACTCGCTCCGGGACCGGCAATCGGCCACTTCGCCAATCACGCGGTCAAGTGGCTCGTCGACATCGGCGCCGTTGAGCCCGAGTTGCTGGACGAAGACTTCGTCACCTACGCCGACCGCGCCGGCGTCGGTCAGGCCGACCCGGAACTGTTCCCGCGCGTCCAGCAGATCATGCGCGAGCAGGTTGCGACCAGAACTAAGCAGGAGATGCTCGACATCTCGATTGAATACGATCTGTTGCTCGTGCCAGTGCTCGATGTGGTCGACCTCGGCGCGAGCAGGCAGCTCGACTCGCGCTTGTTCTGGCGGGAGATCGAGCAGACTGACGGGCGAGTCGTCACGGTTCCCGGTCCGCCGCTCAAGGTCTATCTGGACGGGCGCGCGATGGACGGCGACATGCGACCGCCGCCGGGGCTCGGTGAACACAACGATGAGATCTACAGCGCGTTGGGCCTGAGCGAGTCGGACCTGGCCGGCTTGAGATCGGAAGGCGTCATATGAGCGATCCGTCCGGCCTACCGGAGGGCGTAGGGCCGCTCGCCGGTGTCAAGGTCCTCGATCTGAGTTGGATCGTCGCCGGACCAACGGTCGGACGGGCGATGGCCGACTACGGAGCGACCGTGATCCGGGTCGAGTCGCCGACGCGGGTCGACACGGCCCGTGTCGTGGGGCCGTTCCACGGCGACGAGCCTGGAGTGGAGAACTCGGGGCTGTACGGCAGCGTCAATGCGGGCAAATGGGGTCTGACGCTGGACCTTCGCATATCGGAAGCGCAAGACATCTTCCGCAGGCTGGTCCAGTGGGCCGACATCGTCTGCGAGTCCTTCACCGCCGGAATCCTCAAGCGCTGGGAGCTGGACTACGAGCATCTGCGTCGGGAGAAGCCCGACCTGATCATGCTCAGCAGCACGCTGCTGGGTCAGACCGGGCCCTACAACACGGTCAGCGGATTCGGCAGCCAGGGAGCGGGGATGGCGGGCATTCAGTACCTGGTCGGCTGGCCCGATTATCCGCCTGCGGGACCGTTCGGACCCTACACCGACTATCCCGCGCCGCGGTTCGCGCTGACCGGACTCCTCGCAGCGCTGGACCATCGCCGCCGGACGGGCGAGGGCGTGTTCATCGACCAGGCCCAGGCCGAGGGCACGCTGCAGCTGCTTGCGCCGGCGCTGATCGACCACCAGAACGGCGGCCCGCCGCTCGAGCGCCGGGGCAACGACGATCCGCAGATGTCACCGCACGGCGTCTATCCGTGCAATCCACCTGAAGAGCGTGCCGAGTCGTGGGTCGCCATCGCCGTGGCCTCCGACGACCAGTGGCGCCGATTCGCCCCGATTATTCGCGCCGACGCCTCGCTTTCCCTCGAAGATCGGCAGGAGCGCAAGCAAGAAATCGAGGAGCAAGTCGTTTCCTGGACCACGCAGCGCGACGCGAACGAAGTCGAGACCGTGTTGCAGACGCTCGGCATCTCGGCCCATGCGCTCTCAACCACCCAGGAAGCAGCCAACGATCCGCAACTGATCCACCGCAACCACTTCCGCCGCCTGCCGCACTCGTTGCACGGCGAAACGGTCGTCGAAGGCCCGCGCTACATCCTCTCCGACAGCCCCGCCGAACCCGCCCGCCCCGCCCCGCAATACGGAGAGCACAACGAGCAGATTCTCCGTGACGTGCTCGGCCTCGGCGACGAGGAGATCGAAGCGCTCGCCGTCGCCGGCGCGTTGAGTTAGCCCTCCGCCGCCATCCACTCGGCGATGCGTTCTCCCATCATCATGCAGGTGAAGTTGGTGTTGGCTCGGACCAGGGTGGGCATGATCGAGCCGTCGACGACTCTCAGATTCTCAACTCCGTAGACCCGGCCTTCGCTATCGACGACCGCTCCCTCCGATGGGTCGGGGCCCATTGGGCAGGTGCAGGTCGGGTGGGCCATGCTGGTCGCCGTTGAGTGGATCCACGCGTCCAGCTTCTCGTCGTCTTCGACGGTGTCCTGGTCGATGTCGATTGCGCCCTGGTGGTATGACCTGAGTTCGTCGGAGTGCGCCAGGGTCCAGGCGAGGCGCGCGCCTTCGCGCAGGCGGACCCGGTCTGCTTCGCTCTCGTCAAACTTGAGGTCGATGTGGGGATGCTCCGTGTAGTCGGCGCTCGACAGCGTCACCGAGCCGAACGAGTTCGGCAGTTGCACGCCGGGCGCGATGCCCCAGACCCAGTCGGACTCCGGCGCGTCTTCGTCCTCGCCGACCCAGGCTCCGAAGCGCGCCTCGGGGCCGATCAGGATGTGGCCGAGCAGGTAGACCTGCATGTCATTGAACTCGCCGGTCTCCGACGTGTAGCGCAGCAGCGTTTGTGCGAGCGGACGATCGGGATCGACGGTTCCCTTCGTCGGCCAGAAGAGCATCGGCGTCATTGGGTGATCCATCAGGTGCTTGCCGACGCCCGGCAGGTCGGCGACCGAGGGAATGCCCAGCTCGGCGAGCTCCGACGCCGGACCGATCCCGCTGCGCAGCAAGATGGCCGGACTCATGATCGCGCCGGCCGAGAGGATGATCTGCTTGCCTCGGACTTCCTGCAACTCGCCGTCGCACTCGACCGACAGGCCGACCGCTCGGTTGCCCTCGAAGTGGATCCGGTCGACCAGGCAGTGACCGCGAATCGTCAGGTTGAGGCGATTGCGCGCTTGCGAGAGGAAGCCGAGATTGGCCGACCAGCGGGTCATCCGTTCGGGACCGTCGCGATTCATCGCGAGCGGCGAGATGCCGGTCGACTCGGGGTCGTTCTGGTCGTTGGTTTGCTCGAATCCATGGGCGACGCAGGCGTCGTAGAAGCCGCGCTGCACGTCCTCCATCTCGTCGAGCGACCAGCGGCGTACGGGAATTGGTCCGCCCTGACCGTGGAAGTCTCCGCCTTCGTCCTTGTCGTCCTCAATGCCGCGGAAGTAGGGCAGGCACTGCGACCAGGCCCAGCGCTCGTCGCCGGTCATCTCGGCCCAGACGTCGTAGTCGCCCGGCGCGCCGCGGATCGCGACGCCCGTGTTGATCGCCGACGATCCGCCGACCAGCTTGCCCCGAGGCAACGGCGCGTCGCGGCCGGGGACGAAGGTCGCGTTGAATCCCCAGTCGTGATGCTGCACGGAGGGCTCGTGAATGCTGTTGACGTCGCCGGGCAAGGCGTCGAGCGTGGCGTAGTCCGGTCCGGCGTCGAGCAGCAGCACCGAGCGCGAGCGATCCTCGCTCAACCGCGTCGCCAGCACCGCGCCTGACGATCCGGCGCCCACGATAATCACGTCGTATTCCATCCGTCGCCTCCTCGGTTGATCTGTTAGTTCAGTTGCGAGCCTGAGGGTAAGACATCGGCTGCTCGCCCTGATCGTGTCCGTCCGATTCTTCCGGAAGTCGAGGCCTGGTCGCGAGCGCCAACCAGATCAGACCGCTCGCCGTGCCGATGCCGGCGACGAGGAACGGCAACGACCAGCCGTCGCTGATATCGCGAAGCGCGCCCGTCAGCAGGCTGCCTCCCGCCGAGTAGAGCATCATGATCATCGATGCCCAACCCATGATCTGTCCGATGTTCGTCGGCCCGAAGTAGTCGGCTCGCAGTGTGTTGATGTTCGGACCGCGGCCTCCCCAGGCCGTCCAGTGCAGGACCGCTCCGAGAATGATCATCGGGAACGAGTCGGCAATCGCCAGCACGACGGCGGCCGCAGTGTGACCGACCAGGCACACGGCGATGATCACGCGTTTGGAGATCAGGTCCCCCGCGTAGCCGCCGATGAGCTGGGCGGCGATCTGGCACACGGTGCCGATCACGATCGCAATCGCCGCATGGACGGCTCCGAGCCCTTCGATCTCATCGACTCGCAGGACAAAGAAGCCGCTCACGGCGGCGACCATCAGGAGCGGCGAACCGTGGGCGAATGACAGCGCCCAGAACGAGCGTGTTCGCATCGCTTCGCGAGCGGTGAAATCGCGCCGCTGTCGATTGCTGGTATCAGCCTGGTCGGGTCGCGCGACCATCGCGCTGCGCTGCGGTTCGGGCGATTCGCCTCGATCACCGGGTCGCACAATCAGTGTGGCGATCAGCTGCCCGACGATCAGCAGCAGTACGCCGGATCCAATCGACGTCGCTCGCCAGCCGACGCTATTGATCAGTTCGGCGATCAGCGGCGCCATGAAGCTGCCAATCGCAAGCCCGGTCATCAGATAGCCCATCGCGCGAGCGCGAGTGCGCTGGAACCAGTGCACGACCGCCACCGTGAGCGTCATGAAGCCTCCGACGCCGGCGCCAATGGAGACGATGAAGTAGAAGATGAAGAACGTGGCCTGACTGTTGATGAATCCGAACAGGATCAGCCCTATGCCGGTGGACGCGATCCCGAAGCGCATCATCATGCGCGGTCCCCAGCGGTCGATCGCCCAGCCTTGCAGCGGTCCCAGCGCGCCAGACTCGATCCGGGTCATCGCCAGGGCGATCCCGAACAGCGTCGCCGACCACATGAACTCGTCCTTCAACGCGGCGACGTAGAAGCCCGTCGCGTGCATGACCAGTCCGCCCAGCAAAACCTGCACGGCGATCCCGCCGGAAACGATGTACCAGCCGAAGAAGACGCGTCCAGTGACGAATCGGCGTAACACTCAGGTCAAGCTACCGCGCTCATGATCAAGGGCCTCCGGGTCGATTGGGTCGCGACACAGCGATGAGCTGAGCCGACACAGGCGACAGTTGCCGGGCGGCGGCGATCACCTGGGTCAGTCGAGGCCGGCTGGCGATCATGACCCAGATCAGACCTGTCGCCGCTCCGACGCCGACGACGAGGAATCCCAGCATGAAGTCGCCGGTCGCGTCGCGCAGCGTGCCCACGACCAACGATCCCGCGACCATGAACAGCATCATCACGGTCGACGACCAACCCATGATCTGCCCAAAGCTGGACGCGCCGAAGTAATCGGCCCGCAGCGCGGTGATCAGCGGTCCGCGAGCGCCCCAGGCGAGCCCGTTGATCACGGAACAGAGCATGACCATCCAGTAGCTGTCGGCAATGCCGAAGATGATTGCCGCCGCGCCGTGTCCGACCATGCAGAAGAGCAGGATCAGCCGCTTCGAGATCACGTCGCCCAGGTAGCCCATCGTGAACTGTCCGACCAACTGAAACGCCGACATCACGGACCAGGCCGCGCCGGCCTCGGCGGCGGTCAGACCTTCGATCTCCTGCACCCGAGTGGCGAAGTAGACCATCATCCCCGAGATCACCATCAGGGGCGTGCCGTGGGCCAGCGCCAACGCCCAGAACGCGCGCGTGCGCAGCGCCTCCCTCGCAGTGAAGTCGCGATGCCGGTAGGCGCTGTTGGGGCCAGCCTGCGCTGGACCTCCGCCCGCGCCGGCGGCCGACGCTCTTGCGCCGCCGTCCGGTTCCATGCCCTTTTCGCGCGGATCGCGGACGAATAGCGACGACAGCGCCATGCCCGCGATCAGCAGGACGCCGGCCGACAGCATCGCCGTCCAACGCCAGCCCACGGCCTCGATCAACGTGCCCACGACCGGCGGCAGGAACCCGCCCAGGCCGAAGCCCATCGCCATGAATCCCAGCGCCCGCGATCGCAGCCGCTCGAACCAGGTCACGGTGACGACCGAGATGGTCATGAAGCCGCCGACCGACGCTCCGATGGAAATCAGGAAGTAGAAGCCAATGAAGCTGCCCTCGTCCCACAGCCGGCTGAAGGCGAACATGCCCAGCGCGGTCGAGGCGATGCCCCAGCGAATCATGGTCTTGGGACTGAAGCGGTCGATCAGCCAGCCCTGGATTGGTCCCAGGACGCCGCTCTCGACTCGAGTCAGGGTGAAGGCGAATGCGAACAGGGAGGCGGACCACAGATACTCGGCCTTCAGCTCGGCCACGTAGAAGCTGAACGAGTGCATCACCAGCCCGCCGATGAGCATGTTGATGATCATCCCGGCGGCGACGATGTACCAGCCAAAGAAGATGTTCCGCCGGATCAAGCGCGAGCGCATTCCTGCAGTATCCGCTATCGGCCTCGGCTTAGCGGTCGATGTCGGCGCGCTGCGGTGCGGGTCGCGCCAGCGGACTGGCCGACGGCCGGTTGGGACGGAACATCGCAATCGGCTGGGCGTGCTGCAGCAGACCGGTCGCAGTCACGACGCGTACGCCAGGGAGCCGGGGGCGTCCTGCCATTAACACCCAAATCGCACCGGTCAGCGCGCCCAGGCCGAGCACGGTGAAGGGAATGGCATAGCTGCCGGTCGCGTCGAAGAGGACCGAAGAGAGGAAGCCGCCGACCGTCATGAAGGTCGACATCACGATCGACGACCAGCCCATGATCTGACCGAAGTTGGATGCCCCGAAGTAGTCGGCTCGCAACGCCGTGATCAGCGGCGCGCGCGACCCCCAGGACAGGCCGTTGATGATCGCGGCAAGCAGGATCATCTCGTAGGACGAAGCAAACGCCAGCATGATGGCGGCTCCGCAGTGTCCGAACATCGCCGGCACGAGCAGCAGCCGCTTGGAGAACCGATCGCCGAGATAGCCCATACCGAGCTGCCCCACGAGCTGGGCGACATTCATGATCGTGTAGGCGACACCCGCGTGAAAGGCGTTCAGACCCTCAACCTCGGTGACGAGCAAGGTGAAGTGGACGAACACGCCGGAGATCACCAGCAAGGGCGCGCCGTGCGCCAGGGCAAGTCCCCAAAACGCACGCGTGCGCATCGCCTCACGCGCCGTGAAGTCTCGGTGCCGATACGGACTGGTCGCGGTCCTTGCGCCGGTACCGGCGGCGGTGACTCCCGAACTGGGGTCAAGGTCCGACTCGTCCGGACCGCCATCCTTCTGCAGCCCGCGATCTTCCGGCCGCCGGACAAACAGTGTCGCTAACGTCTGGCCAACCACAAACAGGACTACAGCGGACAGCGCCGCCGACCACTGCCAGCCAATCTCGGTGATCATCAATCCCACCGGCAACGCCAGGAATCCACCAAAGGCGAAGCCGGTCGACATGAACCCCAGCGCGCGCGAACGCTTCTTCTCGAACCAGGTCACGACCGACACCGAGACGGTCATGAACCCGCCCATCGACGCGCCGATGGCGACGACAAAGTAGAAGCCAATGAACGTGGCCTGGCTGTCCAACTGGGAGAAGGCGAGCAGGCCGATTGTCGTGGAGGCGATGCCGATCCGCATCATCGTCTGCGGGCCGAAGCGGTCGATCAGCCAGCCCTGGATCGGTCCGAGGACGCCGGATTCGATCCGCGTGATCATGAAGGCGAGACCGAAAATCGTGGCCGGCCAGAGGAACTCGGCCTTGAGTTCGGCGACGTAGAAGTGGAAGGCGTGCATGATCAGCCCGCCCATCAGCATGTTGATGATGATGCCGGCGCCGACGATGTACCAGCCGTAGAAGACGTTGCGATTTGATCCGAATAGTGCGGGCAGCACTCAGGCAGTTCCTCTTCAAGCCCCTATGCCCGCCTCAAATCGACCGGCGCGCGGTCGTATCTCATCGGAACAAGTGACCAGATATCACTCTATCGCCGCACGCTGACTGGGTCTGCGCTCTGGCATACTGCGCAGGCAATTGTCTAGAAAGGACACGCTCATGGCGACCCAGACCGGAACCCGCGCGGATGTCGATGCGATGGCCCAGCAGCTCTCCAACTGGGGACGCTGGGGACCCGACGATCAGCGCGGCACGCTGAACTTCGTCACGCCCGAGGTCTCGGCCGCGGCCGCAGGCCTGGTCGCCGAGGGCGTCACCGTGAGTTGCGCGCTCGAGCTGGCCAAGACGCCGGCCGCGGATAATCCAACCCCGGTCACGCACTTCATGACCGGCGCCGGCGACGTGAGCGGCCTGGGCGGACTGCGCGGATTGGAGGCGACCGGCGACGGCTTCGTGATCTCGCCGCACGGCATGGCCAACACGCACATCGACGCGCTCTGTCACATCCTCGACCAGGGCAAGATGTACAACGGATTCCCGGCCTCCGAGGTACTCTCGACGGGCGCGGCGAAGAACTCGATCATGGCCCTCGAACGGGGCATCGCGACGCGCGGCGTGCTGCTCGACATCGCCCGGCTCCACGGCGAGGACTGGCTAGAACCGGGCTACGGCATCGGCGTGGACGACCTGGAAGCAGCCGAAGCCGCGCAAGGCGTCAGCGTGCGCTCGGGCGACATCTTGCTGGTCCGCACCGGTCGCGACAATCGTCGCGAGTCGGAAGGCGCGACGCCGCCGTTCGCCGGCATGGCCGGTCTGCTGATCGAAACGCTGCCCTGGATCCGCGAACGCGAAGTCGCGATCCTCGGCTGCGACGGCGTCTCGGATGTAATCCCCTCAAACGTCGAGGGTTCGCCCTTGCCGATCCATCACATCATCATCACCTACATGGGCGTCCACCTGATCGACAACGCAAGGTTGGGTCCGTTGGGCGAAGCCTGCGCCGAGCGCAGTCGTTGGGAGTTCCTGCTCACCATCGCCCCGCTCCGCCTGGTCGGCGGGACGGCCTCGCCGATCAATCCGATCGCGATGTTCTAGGTCTGCGAGAGCCCGCTCCCAGAGGAGAGAAAGACGTAAGCCCGAGCTTCAATGCGATGGCGCACTCCTCCCAGTCCCCGACTTGTTCGGGGACCCGCTCGGCTCCCCGTCTCGTACCTGGTAGATCCCCGGTAGAACCGAACGGGAGCGGGTCCCCGAACAAGTCGGGGACTGGACCGGGGCGGTTTACGCGCAGGTCTCCTCTGGGAGAGGGGACCGGAATGGGATCACGCGCACCTCGACAGAGGGAGAGGGAGTAGAACCCGGCGAATGGCGCGCAGATCACCAGGGGAACGAGCGCCGACAGGCTCAGAGCACCTCGCGGCCGCGTTCTCCGGTTCGGACCCGGACGGCATCCTCGACGTCCATGACGAAGATCTTGCCGTCGCCGGTGCGGTCGGAGCGGGCGCCGGCGATGATGGCCTCGATCGCCGGCTCGACGTTGAAGTCGGAGATGACGGTGATGATCTTCACCTTGGGAATCATGTCGACGGTGTAAAACTGTCCGCCGCGTCCGGCCTGGACGACGCCGCCCTGGTAGCCGTGTCCGGCGACTCGCTCGACGTGCAGTCCGGTGATGCCGGCCTCGATCAGCTTGCGCTTGACCGGTTCCAGCGACTCGGGTCGGACGATCGCTTCGATCTTTTTCATGACAGCAACCTCTTCAGCGCTTCGGTTCCGCTGGGGATCGGTTCGTCGATCGCCTCGCTCGCGTCCCAGCCGAATCCGATCTCATCGTATTCGTAGGCCGGCTCGTTGTGCTCGCTGCGGTCGAGTCCGATCATCTCGTCGGTCTCGTCGACGCGGAGCGGCATGAGCCTCTGCACGACGATGAACAGGACCGATGACAACACCAGCGACCAACCCAGCGCGGCCAGGACGCCGACAGCCTGCCGCCAGATCAGGTCGACCGAGCCGCCGATAAAACCGGCTGGTCCGCCGGTGACCTCGGAGACGGCGAAAATGCCGATGGCGAGCGCGCCCCAGATGCCGCCGATGCCGTGGACGGCGAAGACGTCGAGCGTGTCGTCCATGTCGCGCCAGCGGTGCATGGCGCGGATGGCGAAGAAGCCCAGGATCGCGGCGACGGCGCCGATGCAGAGCGCTGGGAAGAAGTTGAGATACCCGTCAGTCGCGGGCCACAGGCCCACGGAACCCGCAGCAGGAGTGATTGCAACCAACCCGGCAACCGCGCCGGTCGCCGCGCCGATGATCGAGGGGTGTCCGGTGTAGCGCCAGGACAGCAGCGTCCAGGCGACGAGTCCGCCGGCAGCGGAAATCTGCGTCTGGACGAAGGCGTTGATCGCGGACCCGTTGGCGGCCAGGGCGGAGCCGGCGTTGAAGCCGAACCAGCCGAACCAGAGCAGTCCCGCGCCCAGCACGACCTTGGAAACATCGTGCGGGCGGGTCTCGGCGACGGAGTCGCGCCGGCGTCCGACGAACAGCGCACCGGCCAGCGCGGCCGCGCCGGCGTTGATGTGGACCACGGTGCCGCCGGCGAAGTCGAGCGCGTCGAGCTGGAAGAGCCAGCCGTCGCCATGCCAGACCCAGTGACAGAGCGGCGCGTAGACGACGGTGATCCAGAGCACGGTGAAGACCAGCAGCGCCTTGAACGAGATGCGCTCGACGAAGGCTCCGGTGATCAGCGCCGGGGTGATGATGGCGAACATCATCTGAAAGACCATGAAGGCCAGTCCGTCTGCAGTCGGTTCGAGGCCGCGCAGACCGAAGTTGGTCAGGTTGCCGACAAAGCCGCCGATGTCGGTCCCAAAGGCGAGCGAATAGCCCCAGAGGACCCAGACAATCGTGGCCACGCCCGCCATGACGAACGACTGCATGATCGTCGCCGCGGCCGACTTGGTCCGGACCAGTCCGGAATAGAAGAATGCCAGGCCCGGCGTCATCAGCAGCACGAGCGCGGCAGAGGTTAGCAGCCAGGCATTATTCCCGGCTTCACCGACTTCCAACATGGGCGTCTCCCCTCGCGGCGCGGCCGACCTACCCGCAGGTACGATCGGCCCCGCCATCCGCAGAACCAGTGGTCGTAGTCTTACCGAACCGATGAGCGCTCTGGTTACGGGCTTATGAATTCGCGCGCCGGTTCGGTGATAGCCTCCGCTCTATGGCTTCGACCGTTGACTCCGACTCACTCCCGTTGGCGGGCGAGGTGGCGCTGGTCACCGGCGCGTCGCGCGGTATTGGCCGGGCGATTGCGCTCGAGCTGGCCGCCCGAGGCGCGGACATCGCCGTCAACTTCACTTCCTCAGCCGACGCCGCTGAAGAGGTCGCATCGCTGATTCGCGAGATGGATCGGAATGCATACGTCGTCCGGGCCGACATTGCCGACGCCGACGCGGTGACCGCGATGACGAAATCGGTCGCCTCCGAGCTCGGCTCGCCGACGATCCTGATCAACAACGCCGGCATCACCCGCGACATGCTGGCCATGCGGATGAAGTCGGCCGACTGGGACGCCGTGGTCGGCACCAACCTGACCGGTTCGTTCCTGACCACGCAGTCGGTCCTGCGCGGAATGCTGCGAGCGCGCAAGGGTCGAATCATCACGATCGGTTCGGTGATCGGCACGGTCGGCAATGCGGGACAGGCCAACTACGCCGCGGCCAAGGCCGGGTTGGCCGGCATGACCCGCTCGCTGGCCCACGAACTCGGTTCGCGCGGGATCACGGTCAACCTGGTCGCGCCCGGATTCATCAAGACCGATATCACCGCCGATCTGTCCGAGGACGTGATCGGCAATGTGATGCAGCGCATACCGCTGGAACGGCTGGGCGAACCGGATGACGTGGCGCCGCTGGTCGCGTTTCTCGCCGGCCCAGGCGGCGCCTACATCACCGGACAGGTGATTCACGTCGACGGCGGCATGGTGATGGGCTGATGCGGCGATTCGATTCCAGCGCAGACACTGTTCGCAATGCCGCACTTGACATCGCGATTTCGTCCTACTCTCGCGCGGGAACCGATACAATTGACCATCAATCTCCGGGAGCGCATCCTGACCGCGATGCACCCGGAGCGCAGGAGCCGACATGGAAACGCTCACGCTGAACGATGAATCCGCGGATGAACCGCCATCCGGCGAGCATCCCGCTCTGTCCGACGATGAGTACGCGCTGCTCTTTCCCGGACAGGGTTCGCAATCGGTGGGCATGGCCGGCAAGGTGCTGCGCGTCTATCCCAACGCCGAGCAGTGGTTCACACGAGCGAACGAGGTGCTCGATTACGACCTGCTGCACCTGATTGAACACGGCCCTGAGGAGGAGCTGAACCAGACCACGCACTCGCAGCCGGCGATCTTCGTCGCGTCGGTCGCCTGGCTCGAGGCGCTGCACGACACCTGGGAACGCGCCGGACGCACGCTGTCGCCGAAGGTAGTGTCGGGTCACAGCATGGGACAGATCACGGCGATGCTCGCGGCGCGAGCCGTTGATTTCGACGAAGCGCTACGGCTCGTGCGCAAGCGGGCCGAAGTGATGCACGCAGCCGACACGCTGAGGCCCGGCGGGATGGCGTCGATTATCGGTCTGCGCGACCGCGTGCTGCGCAAGCTGGTCGGAGAAGCGGCAGCCGAGGGCACGTTGGTCGTCGCCAACGACAACTGCCCCGGGCAAACCGTGGTCTCCGGCGATGAAGCGCCCTTACGCAAGATCATGCGCCTGGCCGACGAACACGGCGCTCGCCGAGTGGTCCGGCTGCCCATCTCGATCGCTTCTCACTCGCCCCTGATGGCGGGCGCCCAGAGTCACTTCTCCGAGGCGGTGCACGCCATCCCCTGGCGCGACCCGGTCGTGCCCGTGGTCAGCAACATCTCCGGCGGGTTGCTGCACACGAAGGACCAACTGACCAGCGAACTGTCCGAGGCGCTGACCGCCCCGGTGCAGTGGCAGCAGGCCGTCAAGACCATGGCCGCGCAAGGATCGACCCTCTTCGTCGAAGCCGGACCGGGCGATGTCCTGTCCAAGCTGGTCCGCCGCATCTCGCGCACCTCGTGGACGTTCCCGCTGTCCGACGACGACACCGGACTGTCGACGCGGGATTATCCTGACAAGAGCGACGGGATTCCGAAGTAGTGGCCGCCCGGAACGACTCAACCGAGCGCCGCGTCGTGATCACCGGCGTGGGAGCCGTCACCCCTGTCGGCAACGACATGCCGACCACCTGGCGCAACCTGGTTGACGGCCGGAGCGGGGTCGACCGCATCCGGCGCTTCGACCCGGACGAATGGGGCGTCAAGGTTCCGCTGGCCGCCGAGGTCAAGGATTGGGACCCCGAGCCGCTGCTGCCCGACGCCAAAGCGCTGCGCCACATGGACCTCAACACGCAGTACGGCATGGTGTCTGGACTGGAGGCGCTCAGCGACTCCGGCCTGGAAATCACCGAGGATAACCACCACCGCGTCGGCATCATCTTCGGTTCCGGCGGCGGCGGGATGGAGCTGGTCACCCGCTGGCAGGACACCCTGGTCAGCCGAGGCGCTCGACGCGTGTCCCCGTTCGCCATGCCCAACCTGATCGCCGACGCAGCCTCGGGCCACCTGTCGATCGCGACCGGAGCGACCGGCCCGAACTACTCGCCGACCTCCGCCTGCGCCACCGGCGCCAACGCGGTCGCCGATGGAATGCTGCACATCCAAGCCGGCCGCGCCGATGCGTTGCTGGTCGGCGGCTCCGAAGCGATCATCCTGCCGCTCTTCCACATCTGCTTCGAGCGCATGGGCGTGCTCGCCACTCCGGCCGAGCCGCTTTCCGCATCGTGCGCGCCCTACGATTTGCATCGCAACGGCTTCATCCCCGGCGAGGGCGCTGCGGCGATGATGATCGAGGATCTCGATCACGCCCTGGCCCGCGGCGCGCCGATCTATGCCGAAGTAGTCGGCGGCGGATCGGCCAACGACGCGCACGACATCGCCCAACCGGAGTCGCACGGTCGCGGGCTGATGGTGAGTGTGCAGCAGGCTATGGACGAGGCCGACATCGATCCGGCCAGCATCGGTTATGTTTCAACCCATGGAACGGCGACCAAGCTGGGAGATCTGGTCGAGGTGACTGCGCTGAAGCGAATGTTCGGCTCGCACGCCCATGACCTGACGCTGTCGTCGATCAAGCCCGCCACCGGCCATATGATGGGCGCTTCCGGCGCGTTGGAGGTCATCGTCTCCGCCATGGTCCTCAAGGAGGGCATTGCTCCACCGACGCTGAATCACCAGACGCCTGATCCGGAACTGGATCTCGATGTGATCCCTAACAAGGCGCGTGAGCTGAGCATTGAAGCCGCCCTGTCGTTCTCAGTCGGACTTGGCGGACACAATGCCGCCGTGTTGTTGAAGCGTTTCGACGAGTGAGCGATCCGATCCGACCATCCCAACGCCCGCCCGAGGAGCGGATCGTGATCACGGGAATCGGACCCGTGACACCGATCGGCGTGGGCGTGGAGGCCTTCTGGGACTCGCTGACCGCAGGCCGATCGGGTGCGCGCCGCGTACCGGAGTTGGTTGAAGCCGGTCTCAAGGTCCAGATTGCGGCCGACATCCCCGAGTTCAATCCTTCGGACTACATGGAGACCAAGTCGGCGCGGCGCATGGCCCGGTTTGCGCAGCTCGCCGTGGCAGCGTCCCGACTCGCCGTCGCAGACGCCGGACTCGACCTTGACGCCCACGATCCCGAGCGCGTCGCCACCGTCATCAACACCGGCGGCGGCGGTGTGACCACGATCTCGCAGCAGACCGAGGTGCTGAACAGCAAGGGTCCCGGCCGCGTCTCGGCGATGTTCGTGCCGATGATGGCCGGCAACATGGCCTCCTGCCAGGTTTCGATAGAAATGGGCCTGCGCGGACCGGCGCTGACCTCGCTCGCCGCCTGCGCCGCCAGCATCTACGCCTTCATCGACAGCCGCCAGCTCCTGCTGGGCGACGAGGCCGACCTGGCCCTGAGCGGCGGGACCGAGTCCAACGTCTCGGCGCTCGGCATTGCCGGACTGGCCAACATGCAGGCGCTGTCGCGCCGCAACGAGGCGCCCGAATCGGCCTCGCGGCCGTTCGACCGCGACCGCGACGGGTTCGTCTTCGGCGAAGGCGCGGTCGTCTGCGTGACGGAATCGCTGGCCAGCGCCCGCGCGCGCGACGCGCGCATCTACGCCGAGGTCCTGGGCGGCGGACGCACCGCCGACGCCTATCACATCACCGCGCCCGATCCGGAAGGGGACGGCGCCGCTCGGGCGATGGCAATGGCCCTGCGCAACTCGGGATTGAATCGCGAAGAGATCGGTTACATCTGCGCGCACGGCACCTCGACGCCGCTCAACGACGCGATCGAAACGCGGGCGATTCGCACCGTGTTCGGCGAACACGCCGACCACCTGGCGGTGTCCTCGGTCAAGTCGATGACCGGCCACCTGATGGGCGCCGCCGGCGCGCTCTCGGGCGCGGCGACCGCGCTGGCGCTCTATCACGGCGTGCTGCCGCCGACGATCAATCACGAAACGCGCGATCCCGACTGCGACCTGGATTATGTTCCCAACGAAGCCCGTGATTGCGACCTACAGGCCGCGCTCGTCAACGGCTTCGGCTTTGGTGGACAGAACGGCGTCGTCGCGCTCTCGCGGGTTGCTCACTAACCTTTTACTCTCGTAGCAACACCCGGCAGACATCTGACAGCCCAGGCAGGAGCCGCCACATGTCCGACGACCAGAGCCTGCTCGCCCGTATCTCCCAGCTCGTAGCCGACCAATTGCGTCAGCCACTCGACAAGGTCACCGCCGAGGCGCACCTGATCGACGATCTCGATGCCGATTCGCTGGACATCGTCGATCTGACCATTGCCGTCGAGGAAGAGTTCTCGACCGACGACATTCAACTCGAGATCCCCGAGGAAGACGCCGCCGAGATTCGCATCGTGCAGGACCTGATCGACTACCTCGTCAACGCCGGGATCGAGTGATCATGCCGCTGCGCCGCATTACGGCGAGCACCGGCAGCGCCATGCAGCCATCCGCCGGAAACCTCGCCTCCGAGGCCATCCGGCTTCCCGCCGGTCGCAGCGCACTCAATCGACAGACCTCGGGGCCAACCGCGCTGATCGTCGCAGAAGGCGAGATCGCTGTCGGCACGCTCGACGACAACGCCACCCTCAACGCCGGCGAAGGCGTGCTGCTCGAAGCCGACGAACCCTACTCCCTCGTCGCCCAGACCGACTCGCTGGCGCTACTGTTCTCAGTCCCCGCACCCTGACAGCGAGTTCCCAGTCCAGTGTTCCGCGCATGTTCCACATTCTGGTCCCCGCTCCCGGAGGAAACGTGCACGCAAATCGTGAGGCTTTACTCCCTCTCCCTCTGGGAGAGGGCTGGGGTGAGGGTCCGGCGCGGCGTTCACGATCTGGTCGTCGCGATTCCTCGGGACAACGGAGGGCCCTCACCCTAACCCTCTCCCACCGGGAGAGGGGATCAGAAAAGAGTTTCGCGCCGGTCTCCTCTGGGAGAGGGGACCGGAATGGGATTTCGCGCAAGTCTCCGTAGGCAGAGGAGGCGCCAACTTCTCTACGACCCCACCGCCAGGACTTTTTCAGGTTGCCAGGTGGCGGCGCTGAGTTCGTCTTTGCGGAGCACGGCGGCGACGTGCTTGTCTTCGGTCACCGCGAGCGCCTTGTCCCAACCGTCGACCGGCGCATGACGGATAGGCTGACCTCGCTTGATTCGCTGGAGCTGTTCTCCCTGGAGCAGGAACTGCGGCCAGTCGACAAACAGCTCCGCCGGCGAGACGGCGAGCGACCAGACGTCGCCGGCGTCTGCGGCGGCCTGGAGCTGCTCGGGCGTATGACCGTCCGAGGCGCGGGCCTGGCCGATGCTGGTGCGGCGCATCTCGACGACGTGCGCTCCGCAGCCCAGCGCAGCCCCAAGGTCGCGCGCGATCGCGCGGACGTAGGTGCCGGTGCTCACCGACATCGTCAGCGTCACGCGCGGCAGCCGAATCTCGACCGCCTCCAGCTCATGCACCGTGACCGATCGCGCTTCGATCTCCACATGCTCGCCCGCCCGCGCGGCGCGGTAGGCGGCCACGCCGTCTCGTTTGACGGCGCTGAACTGCGGCGGCACTTGCTCGATTGGTCCGCGAAACTGCTGCAAGGCGAGGTCGATCTGTTCGGGCGTCAGATCGGGGACCGGCGCCGATGCGATGACCGTGCCCTCGCTGTCGTCGGTGTCGGTGGTCTGGCCCAGCAGGATTGTCGCCTCGTAGGACTTGCGGTAGGTGGCCAGATACTCGTTCAGGCGGGTCGCTGCGCCGACGAAGATTGGCAGGAGACCACTGGCTAGCGGATCGAGCGTGCCGCCGTGACCGACGCGGCGCAGGCCGGTCCAACGGCGGATGTCGCGGACGATGTCGTGCGAGGTCGGCCCGGTCGGTTTATCGACGAGGAAGACTGCGCCGGGATGGAACGGTTCACGGCGGCGGCGGCTCATGACGCACCTAGCGAGCGGAGCCGTTCCTGGATCTCCGCTGCCCCGGCAATGCGCTGATCGAGCTCGAAGGTCGGCCAGGGAACGCGCTTCAGATGCAGCCGTCGGCGGACCGTGCGGTGCACGAACGGCGCCGCCCCGTTCAGCGCATCGATCGCGGCATCCGCCGCCTCCGAGTGCTCGTCCTCGGCTGTCTGGGGATCGATCATTGCGGAGACATACACCGTCGCGTTGTGTAAGTCTCTCGACGCGCGGACTTCGGTCACGCTGATCAGCGGCAGGTCGAGCCTGGGGTCCTTGAGTTCTCGGGCGACGACCTCGGCAATCGTGTCGCGCAGCAGGTCATTGACGCGCTCCATGCGATCGACGCCGCCCGCGACACGGGGAGCTGCAAATCGCCTGCCGCTTCGTGTTCTGCCGGATTGGGTCATCGGTTTCGCCGGGTTCATCGGGACACGTTACGAATCTCGCCGCCCTGCACGATCCGCGACTGGGTCTCGATGTGGAAGAACTCAAGCTGGTCGCCCGCCTGGAAGGTATCGAACCGCTCCAGCGCCACGCCAAACTCCTGACCGGCATCGACTTCCTGCACGGTGTCCTGGAATCGGCGCAGGCTGGAGATTGACGACTCGGCGATCTGCTCGCCATTGCGGTAGACGTGCACCTGGGCGTCGTTGCGGATGTTGCCGTCGAGCGACCTGCAGCCGGCGATGTTGCCCAGTCCGCGAATCGGGAAGACCTGCAGCACCTCGGCGTGGCCGTCGACGACCTGCATCTTGACCGGCTCGAGCAGACCGCTGATCGCGGCTTCGACCTGTTCGATCACTTCGTAGATGATCGAGTAGCGCCGGATTTCGACGCCCTCCAGCTCCGCCAACCGCTCCGCTCCCGGTTCGACCGGCGTGCTGAACGCGATGATCAGACCCTCGGAGGCGAGCGCCAGGTTGACGTCCGCAACCGAGACGGGACCCGCGGCGGCGTGAATCACCTTGACGGTGACCTCTTCGTTCGACAACCGCTCCAGTTCGTCGCGCAGCGCCTCGACTGATCCCACGACATCGGTCTTGATGATCAGGTTGAGCGCCGAGACATCGCCTCGGGAGATCTCGCCGAACAGCGCGTCGAGCGTCGCCGAATGCTGGATAGTCGCTTCACGCGCCTCGCGCTCGCGGCGCGCTTGCTCGTAGATGCGCTTCGCCTCGCGGTCGTTGCCGACGGCGCGGAATGCGTCACCCGCCTCGGCGACTTCCTGTAGTCCAAGCACGACGACCGGCATGGACGGTCCCGCCTGACTGATGCGGTTGCCGCGGAAGTCGGTCATGGCCTTGATCCGGCCCCACGTCTGTCCAACCAGGACCGGCTGTCCCTGACGCAGGGTGCCGCGCTGGACGAGCAACGTCGTGCGGGCGCCTTGCCGGCGATCAAGTTCCGCCTCGAGCACCACGCCCGAAGCCATCCGATCGGGATTCGCCCGCAGCTCGGCGATGTCGGCGACCAGCAGGATCGTGTCGAGCAGGTCGCTCATCCCGTCGCCACGCGTCGCGGAGACCGGAACCAGCGGAACGTCGCCGCCGTACTCTTCGATCTGCACGCCGACATCGGCGAGCGCCGCCTTGACGCGGTCGGGGTTGATGTTGTCGAGGTCGATCTTATTGAGCGCCACGACGAACGGGACGCCGGCCGCGATGATGTGGTCGATCGCCTCACGGGTCTGCGGCATGACGCCGTCGTTGGCGGCGACGACCAGAATGGCGATATCGGTCGCTTGCGCGCCCCGAGCCCGCATCTCGGTGAAGGCTGCGTGGCCGGGAGTATCGATGAAGGTGATCTGGCGATCGTTCGCGGCGACCTGGTACGCGCCGACCCGCTGCGTGATGCCGCCCGCTTCGCCCTCGGCGACATTGGCGTCGCGAATGTAATCCAGCAACGACGTCTTGCCATGATCCACGTGACCCAACACAGCCACGACCGGCGCCCGCTCGGTCAGGCTGGCGGGATCGTCCGCTTCTTCGACCACGCCCAGGATGTCAATCGTCGTCGGGGCCTGCTGCTCCTCCACGACATCGCCGGCCTCTTCGGGCTCGAATCCGCGATCCATGGCGACAATCGCCGCGGTCCCGTAGTCCAGCGTCTTGGAGACGTCGGCCATCACACCGTTCGTCATCAGCGTCTTGATGATCGATACCGTCGTGTCGCCGAGCAGGTCGGCGAGTTCGCGGACGGTCAGGGTGCGTGGAATCAGGACCGTGTAGTCCTCGGCGGTCTGTGGTTGTCGAATGGTCTGTTGTGTCGCCATGGCGTGCTCCGCGATCTCAGGGTAGGTCAGCATGTTGCGAGATGGTGGACAGCACCGCCTCGGACACCTGCCGGCGCAACGCGCGCGACAGGAGCTTGGGATTGGACACCGCCGCTGCAACGCAGTCCGGATCGCGATGCAGATAGGCGCCCCGGCCGGCGGCATCCGCGCCGATCACGATCTCGCCGTTCGGTTGGCGAACGACGCGAATCAGCGTGGACTTGGATGCCGCGCCTCGGCAGCTCACGCACCGGCGCTGCGGGGCGCTCGTGAGCGGCGGAGTATGGGACGGGCTGTGAACGGGCATCGGAATCCTTCGTACTGCGCGGGGCTGGAACCCGCGTCGTCGTCAGACGGAGCGAAGAGGCTTGCGGCGAAACCGCCTAGAAGTCTTCCTCGTATTCCATGTACTCCGCGTAGGGGTCGTCGTCGAGCCCCTCGTCGATTTCGTGGTAACGCGGACGCCGGCGTCGGCGGTCGCGCTGCGCTTGCTGTTCTTCTTCGCGGCGAAGCAGTTCTTCGCCGAATCGAATCTGGCCGTCGTCCCTGGCCGCCGGCGCAATCTCGGTCGCCTGCAAGGCCGGTTCGAGCTCGGGCTCTTCCTCGACGGCATCCGGTTCGGCGCTCGGCTCGGCCTTCGGAGCGGCCAGCTCGACCGGCGGCGGCGGAGCCGGAGCCGCCGCCACTTCGAGCGGAGGCGCAACCCGGACCGGTTCGGGCTCGGGGGCCGGCTCCGGCTCGATCGCGACTTCCTCTTGCGGTACGAACGGGCCGCGGCCTTCCTGGAGCATTCGCTCAGCCACGGTCTGCGGCTTGATATCGATGCGGAACCCGGTCAATCGCGCCGCGAGCCGGGCGTTCTGTCCCTCGCGACCGATCGCGAGGCTGAGTTGCATGTCGGGCACGGCGCATTCGGCCGTATTGGTTTCGCGGTCAATGCGGACTGCGAGAATCTGCGCGGGACTCAGCGCGTGCTCGACGAAGCGGCGTGGGTCGCGATCCCACTGGATCACGTCAACGCGCTCGCCGTGCAGTTCGTTGACGATGTTCTGGATACGCATCGCGCGCATGCCGATGCAACTGCCGATAGGATCGACGCCCGTCTGGCGCGACCAGACCGCGATCTTGGTGCGATGGCCGGGCTCCCGTGCGACGCCGCGAATCTCGACCACGCCGCGGGAGATCTCGGGCACTTCCAGCTCGAACAGCCGGCGCACGAACTCGGGTCGCGAGCGTGAGATCACGATCTGCGGTCCCTTGTTGGCGCGCAGCACCTCGACCATGATCGCCTTGACTCGCTGGCCCGAGCGATAGCGCTCCATCCGAACCTGCTCCTGGCCCGGCATGACGGTCTCGGTGTGATCGGCCAGTTCGACGATGACCTGATGCGGTTCGACGCGTTGCACTTCGCCGTTGATGATGCCGCCCTCTTCGCCCGAGTACTTGGCGAAGACCGCCTCGCGCTCCGCCTCGCGCAGCGCCTGCAAGACGACCTGCTTGGCGGTCTGCGCTTCGATCCGCCCGCCGACATTCTCGATGTCGTGGTCCTGGCGCAGCGTTGAGCCGATGTTCACATCGGGATCGATCTCGCGGGCCCGCTCCAGTTCGATCTGCAGGTCCGGATCGGCAATGTCTTCTTCGATTTCAACCACTTCGCGTTCGGAGGCGACCGCCATGCTGCCGTCGTAGCGATCGATGCTGACCAGCACGTTGCCGGGCAGCTCGTAGCGGCGCTTGACGGCAGCCGCCATGCCGCGTTCGACGGCGCTGAAGATCACCTCGTCGTCGAGGTTCTTGTCCGAATGCAGCTGCTTGATGGCCAGCAGGAAGTCGGTTTTCATATGTGGAGAGCCTGGTGAACGTTGCGCTCGATGATCCGTGCGAGCAGCGCAGGATCAGACAGGGCAGCCCGACCCGCACCCGTCATCCGCACCTCTTGACTATACACGGAACGCCGGGCGTTCCAGCGCGTTCTATCAAGCGGTAGTCAGCCGCTCAAGGAGTTCAAGGCCGCCTGAGCCGCCTCAACCGCTCCCGCAACGGGAACCGATGTCGCCTCGGCGTCACGTCGCAGCTTGAGTTCGACCTGGCCCTGCTTCAGCCCTCGCGAGCCAATCGTGATCCGCAGCGGAGCGCCAAGCAGGTCGGCGTCGTTGAACTTCACGCCGGCGCGCTCGTCGCGGTCATCGGTCAGAACCTGCAGGCCCGCGTCCGACAGCTCGGACTCGATCGCAGAGACGGCCGCAGCGACATCGTCGCCGCCGCCCAGCGGCACGATGTGCGCGTCGAACGGCGCAACCGATCGTGGCCAGACGATGCCGAGTTCGTCGTGATTGGCCTGGACCACGGCGGCCATCAACCGCTCGATCCCAATCCCGTAGCAGCCCATGATCGGCGTGCGCCGCTCGCCGTCGGCGTCGAGAAAGGTCGCCTCCATCGGCTCGGCGTAACGCGTGCCGAGCTTGAAGATGTGCCCCAACTCGATCCCGCGTTGCATCTCCAACGCAGCGCTGCACTGCGCGCAGCCGTCGCCAGCTCGGGCCATGCCGATATCGGCGACGGTGTTGGCCGACCAATCGCGACCGTAGGTCACGTTGCGCAGATGCGTATCGACCTGGTTCGCGCCGGCGACCAACCCGCCGCCATCGACAACGCTCGGATCGACAATCACGCGCGCCGGATCGACCCCGATCGGCGACGCGTATCCGGCGACCCAACCAGCGGCCTTGACCTCCTCCGGCAACAGCGGCCTCGCCTCGAGCGCATCGAGCGCGTTGATCAGCTTCAGCTCGTTGACCTCCAGGTCGCCGCGGATCACCGCGAAGGTCGGTTCGCCGTCGACCAGGAAGAAGGCCGCCTTGGCCGTCGCCTGCGCGGGAATCCCCAGAAACTCGGCCAGCGCTTCAATCGTGGCGACGCCGGGCGTGGCGACTGCTTCGAGTTCGCCGTCCGTCGCCGCCGACTCGCCGCGGTCGAACTCCGCTCGCTCCTGGTTGGCGGCATACCCACAGGATGGACAGAGGATGATATTGTCCTCGCCGATCTCGGTGAGGAAGATGAACTCCTCCGACTGTTTGCCGCCGATCGCGCCCGAGTCGGCCTGAACCGCGACCACGGGAACGCCGCAGCGCCGGTAGATGTTGTAGTAGGCCTGCCGCATCGCGTCGTAGTTGAGCTGGAACGCCTCGTCATCGACGTCGAAGGTGTAGGCGTCCTTCATGATGAACTCGCGCACGCGCACGAGTCCACCGCGCGGTCGCGGCTCGTCGCGGAACTTGGTCTGCATCTGGAAAACGCTCTGAGGCAGATCGCGGTAGGACTGGACGATCTTGCGGAACAGGTCGGTCACCGACTCTTCGTGGGTCGGCGCGAGCACCATCGTCCGGTCGCGGCGGTCCTTGAGATTGAACAACACAGGGCCATACGAGTCGGCGCGTCCCGATTCCTCCCACAGTTCACGCGGTTGAATCGCCGGCATCCGCATCTCCTGCGAACCGGCCGCCTCCATCTCCTCGCGGACGATCTGCTCGATCTTGAGCAGCGTTCTCCACGCCGGCGGCAAGAAGGAGTACACCCCGGCGGCGAGCTGGACGATCAGTCCGCTGCGCAGCAAGAGCTGGTGATTGGCGGAGTCGGCGTCGGCTGGGGCCTCACGAAGCGTGCGGCCAAACGACCGTGACATACGAGTGATGGGCATATCTCAAACCCCTCGGGGATTGGAGCGATTGATGCGACGATATCAGCGGCTTCGGCGTGCCCACCGCTCGAATCGCCGATCCAGACGAAAGTGGTCCCAGATCAGGAAACCCAGCCGACAAAACAGTGCGGAACCAAGCAGCGCGGCGATCATCGACACGCCCACGCCAACTTCGTCGGTGAGCCCGGCCAGCGGGACCAGCACGGCCCCGGTCACCCCGCCTACAGCGGCAAACGGGGCCGCCCAGAGCGATCCGCGGGCCCGTCGCGGCAAGCTCAGCGCGATCCAGCTCAGGATCGAGATCAGCAGCCAGGTCGCGACAAAGAGGATCAGGAAGATCACATCGAACAGCACTCGTCAACGGTACGCTGCACGTGTCCAGTCCGGCGCCTCGGGCCGGGGACCTCGGGGAGGCGATCACGATGGCGGAGACGATTCAGTTGACCGGCGATCTACGCCGCAATCCGACGCGAGCAGTCAAAGTCGGCGACGTGACGATCGGCGGCGGCAATCCGATCCTGGTGCAATCGATGGCGGCCACGCGCACGCAGGACATCGAGGCGACCGTCCGTCAGGTCAAGCTGCTCGAGGCTGCAGGCGCCGACCTGGTTCGAGTGGCTGTTGACTCTCGCAAGGATGTCGAGGCGTTGGCCACTGTCCGTGAGCGGACCGAAGCTCCGCTCTCGGTCGACTTGCAGGAGAACTACCGTCTCTGCACGCAGGTCGCGCCGCATGTCGACAAGATTCGCTACAACCCCGGACACCTGCACCACCATGAGAAGTCGAAGAGTGTCCGCGACAAGGTCGCGTTCATTGCAGAAACGGCGGCCGATCACGACTGCGCGATCCGTGTTGGCGTGAACTGCGGCTCGATTGATCCGCGGATGCTGGAGCGCTACCCGAACGATCACATCTCGGCGATCGTCGCTTCAGCTACGGAGCACTGCGGTCTGCTGGATGAGTTCGGATTCGACCGCTATGTCGTGTCGCTGAAGGACTCGGACTGGAAGCAGGTCGTCGAGGTCAATCAGAAGTTTGCCTCGGAGCGTCCTGATGTTCCGCTGCACCTCGGAGTGACCGAAGCGGGGATGCCGCCCGAGGGCGTGATCAAGACTCGCGTCGCCTTCGAGCAACTGGTCTCGCAAGGCATCGGCGACACGGTCCGCGTCTCGCTCACCGTTCCGTTCGACGACAAGGGCATGGAAATCCATGTCGCCCGCGATATCCTCGGCGACATCGCCGCTGGCAGGTTCCGTTCGGTGCCGCCGAAGTTCGACGAGGGACTAAACATCATCTCCTGTCCGTCCTGCTCGCGAGTCGAGAACGAGAAGTTCGTCGACCTCGCCCAGGACGTGAAGGCAATGACGGAGTACGCCTCCGAGTATGACATCACGATCGCCGTGATGGGCTGCCGCGTCAACGGCCCCGGAGAGACCGACGACGCCGACCTCGGTCTCTGGTGCGGCCCAATGGCCGTCAACCTGAAGCGGGGCGAGGAGTCGCTGGGTCATTACCCCTACGACGAAATCCTGCCCCGGCTGAAGCAGGAGTTGGACGCGATCATTGCTACATTGGATATCCAGTGAGAGTAATCCTGGCGCTGGCCTGGCCATCTCACACGTGGAATGGGCAGATATGATTAGCCAACTCGTTCAGACTACGTTGACCCGACTCCGCAAGCGACGTCAAGTGTTTTCGCTGGCCCAAGTACTCAGAACCTTGTTGATCTGGGCGTTCTTTGCCTACGGAGTGAACGCATCGAGTGAGCTGCACGGCGTTCTGCCGATCGTAATCTGGGCAACCTGGGGGCTTACTCTTGTGATCAGCTTGCTGAAGCCAAAAGACGACTCGGGACGTGCCTAGCGGCACGTCCCGAGTCGGGTGCGGTCAGTGAACCGCAATTTCGGCACCGCCCTACTTGGCGGTGCCGACTTCAGTTGCAGACAAGCCTGCCATACGGAAGCGGGAGGCAAGCTCTCTGCGTCTCCTCGGCGACGTGGGCGTGTGCGTCAACTATCCAGTTGCAAATGTCCTTAAACACGAGATCACCGATGGGCAAGAAGCTGGCAAGGCGACTGCAAATCCAGCGCCCCTTCTCGTGTGAGCGGATGACCTGCTGATCCTCCGGAAACCCATCGGACTGAGAGATCAAGGTTTCTGCGTCAAGTACCGGGGCGCTCTTCGCACCTACCGATGTATTGGTACCGACCAGCGTTCCAGCAAGCACAAGTACCATGAGTGCGAGTCCAGCCATCCTCCAGCCAGATACCACGCGCGTTCGTTTCGGACTCATTCGGTTCCCCTTTCGTCCGGTCCACTGACTGCATTAGGACGGTAGGGAAGGGGGAGCGTCGCGCCGCGAACTCAACGCGAGTAAAGGACCCTGATACTTTCACTCCACAATTTGATCCTGTTACTGTGCACTCGACGCGACGCTCCCCCAAAGGGGGAGGAGTGTTGTCAAGCGCTTTGATGATCGAGAGTGGCAAAGGGGCCTGCATCTGTAAACCACATTACATTGCCGTCGGTTCGGTAATCGTGTCCGGCCAGACCGACTGCGGTGATGTGACCGAAGAGCGTCCCTTCCTCTTAGCACTCGGTACACTGGAGCGGATCCAACACCAAGGAGTTTCGCAGGTGGTGGCTGTCGACGAGGGCGCTCAGTGCCACCAGCATTAGAGCGGCGTGCGATGACTCAATCCAGAAATCCGGTCGAGGGAGAGTTCGACAACAGTCTCTTTACGCTGGTGCTCGACGAGAGCATATCCGGCATGGAGATCGACATCACGCGTGATGAGCTACGCCAACTCGTGCGAGCCAGCCAGATCATTGGTGTCAGTCCAGGCGACTTTCTACGCGAAGCTACTCTTGAGAAAGCTCACGCCGTGCTTGAGTCGGAGCAGAGTCGGAACGCTCAGACACCTGCCGCAGGCCGCTAGCCGACAAACGCCTCGCCATCGAACCGATCGATGGTGGTGAATCCTTCCACCGGACCCCGCTTGAGCCTGCTCAACTGCTTGACCGGCTTGCCGATTGGCAGGAACGCGGCGATGGCGTAGTGATCGGGCAGTCCGAGAATCGGCTTGAGATCCGGCTCGTTGGCGATGGGAATCGTTGTCAACGTGCCGCCATAGCCCTCGTTGCGGGCCATCAGCAGCAGACTCCAGACGAACGGATAGATCGATCCGCCGGAGATCACGCCGACGCGGTCGAGCTCCTTGTCCACCGAGGCCACGACGCCGAGGTCGACGCAGACCGCGAGCAACACCGGCGCTTCGATGTACGGGTCCATGAGCCGTCGCGGCGTGGGCACGCTGGCGGCGGACTCGTCGGTCACGGTCGACGGGAACACGGCATTCCAGGGACCTTCGCCCGCCTGCCCCATGGCGACGTAGCGCTTGGCCGGCCGCTCGGCGGCCTGAGCGATGGCGGCGCGAATCTCCGGGTCGCGCACGACGATGACATGCCAGCCCTGGCGATTGCCGCCCGAGGGTGCAAAGCGCGCGTGTTCGAGCATCCGCTCGATCACCTCGTCGGGAACGGGATCGTCGGTGAACTGTCTCGCCGCAAAGGTAGTGCGAACGACCTCGGTGATGTCCATATCAACTCCTACAGTGACTCTGGAGACTTTGGAGCGAAGTCTACGTGAGCATCGTCGAAGCAGTCGCCCTCGCCGTCGTCCAGGGCCTGTCGGAGTTCCTGCCGATTTCATCCAGCGGACACCTCGTGCTCGCCCGCTGGCTGTTCGGCTGGGACGATCCAGGCCTCGACTTCGACGTTGCAGTCCACGTGGGAACTCTGGTCGCGATCCTGTTCGCGTTTCGACGCGAGGTCTGGGACGTACTCCGGGGATTGCGTGACGACGCCGGCCAGATCGAAGGACTGCGGCCGCGTCGGTTGATCTGGCTGGGGCTGATCGGCACGGTTCCGATCGTGATCGTCGGAGGACTGCTCTACGAGTCGTTGCAGGATGAGCTGCGCGACGCGACGACAGCCGGTGCGTTCCTGCTGGCAACCGGCCTGCTGATCGCCGCTGCCGAGATGCGGATACGGCGCGTGACCAATCCGGCGCCGCTGGCCGGGATGGACAGCCGCCGGTCGCTGGCCGTCGGACTGGCGCAGTGCCTGGCGATTCTGCCCGGCATCTCGCGGTCGGGAATGTGCATCGTCGCGGCCATGGCGCTGGGTCACACGCGGGAAGCGTCGGCGCGCTGGGCCTTCTGGCTCTCAATGCCGGCCCTGGCAGGGGCAGGGGTGTTGGCGGTCGCCTCGTTCATTGGTGAAGGCGGCGAAGTGGAAGCGGCGCCGCTCGTCATCGGAGCGCTCGTGTCGTTCGCGACGGCCCTGGTCGCGATTCGCGGTCTGTTGTGGCTGGTCCGAGGTCGCAGCCTGATCCCCTTCGCCGCCTACTGCCTGACGGCCGGAGTGGCGGTCCTGATCGCCCGCGCCGCCGGCGCTTAGGGTCGCACGCCGTACAGCGGCTTTCGCTCCAGCTCGTAGGGCAAGACCTTGTATGCGCGCTCGACGAACTCTTGCAGGTACCTGCGTGTCTCGCGTGGATCGATAATCTCTTCGATTCCGAAGGTCTCGGCGGTGCGGAAGACATTGCGAAGTTGCCTGAGTTCCGCCTCAATCTCTTCGCGTTTCGCTTCAGGATCCGGCGCACTGGCGATTTCGCGGCGATATGCGGCGTCGACCCCGCCCTCGATCGGGATCGATCCCCATTCGCCCGAGGGCCAGCCTAGGCGGTAGTTGAGCCGCGTCGGATTGCCGGTCGCCATGCCGGCCATGCCGTAGCACTTGCGGATCACGATCGTGAGCTGCGGCACGGTCGTTTGCAGGCCGACCCACATCGCCCGCATCCCGGCGCGCAACGTGCCTTCCTGCTCGGCCTGCTCGCCGATCATGAATCCCGGCACGTCGACCAGGTAGACGACGGGGATGTGGAAGTAGTTGCAGAGCTCGAGGAAGTGCGTCTGCTTGTCCGAGCCGTCGCGGTCTAACGCGCCGCCGTTCTTGAGCGGATTGTTCGCGACGATGCCAATCGGCAGGCCATCGACGCGCGCGAAACCGGTAATCACCGCAGTGCCCCAGTGCGGCTTCACCTCGAAGAAGTCGCCACCGTCGACGACCGAGCAGATCAGCTTGTGCATCGAGTACGGCCGGCGCGTGTTACGCGGGACCAGGTCGATCAGCGCCTCGCCCGCGCCCTCGGGTGCGTCGACGATTGGCGCAGGCGGCGGCAGCTCGTTCACGTTGTCGGGCAGATAGGAGAGCATGGCCCGAATCTGGCGGAAGGCGTCGTGCTCGTCCTCTGCCTCGTTGTCGATGCAACCCGACGTGTGGACATGCACCTGAGAGCCGCCCAACGACTCGTTCGTCACTTCGTGCCCGATGCCTCGCTTGACGACCGGTGGGCCGGCGGCGAACATCGCCGAGCGGCCCTTGGTCATCACGCTCCAATGCACCATCATCGCCCGACCTGAGGGTCCACCGGCGATCGCGCCGAGCACCGCGCCCAGCACCGGCACGTTCTGCATGGCTTCGATCGAGGTGACGAACGAGCGGCCCGTCCCGGCACCGTTCGGGAGATAGGTCGTGCCCATCTTCTTGGTCGCGCCGACGTTGGCGCCCGCGCCGTCGATCAGCAGGACCATGGGGATCCGGTACTCGAGCGCCAGTTCCTCGCAGAAACCGCCCAACCCGCCCTTGGAACGCTGCATCGGGAACAGCGCCGACCCGCCCTGGATCGTGAAGTCCTCGCCGCCCACCGCGACGGATCGGCCATCGATCTTGCCGATTCCCATGACGTATGAGGCGGGCGAGAAATCGACCAGCTCTCCATTCTCGTACTCGCCCAGGCCGGCCAGCGCGCCGACCTCGTGGAACGAACCTTCGTCAAGCAGTTCGTGAATGCGCTCGCGGATTGTCAGGCGTCCCAGACGGTGCTGACGCTCAATCCGGTCGGGCGTGCCGCCGCGATTGGCGAGCTCTGTTCTCCGACGCAGTTCTTCGATTTCAGGTTCCCAGACCATGCCCAACTCCAATCCTTGACCTACGCTGGGCTGAGTCTAGGTTGGACACTGCGAAGGTCGGGTCATGGCGGGCTTCAAGAATCGACTGCATGAACAACTGGCGCGCCGCACGGCGCGGGAGGCGTTCCGCGACGCGGGACCCGATGCCGATCAGGTCACCGTCTGGTGCGACGTGATGAACGTGTCGTTCACGTCGGCAGACGAAGCCGACCTGCGCTCGCAACTCGAGGCGCACTACAAGTCGGCCGAGTACCGGATGGCGACGCAACTCCCCATACACAAGCAGCGCCAGGAAAACTGAATCATCCCCAGTCCCCGACTCGTTCGGTTCCCAGTCCCCGACTCGTTCGGTTCCCAGTCCCCGACTTGTTCGGGGACCCGCTCGGTCCCCCGCCAAGCACGGAGACCTGAGTGCAAAATCCAACATTGGGTCGCCCCTAGGAGCCTGCCCCGTGCTTGAACCGGGGGGCTGGGGTGAAGGTCCGGCGCGGAGGGCCCTCACCCTAACCCTCTCCCTCGGGGAGAGGGAATCGGAAGCCGAGCCGGGACTGGGAGGCGCTGGGAGCGACGATCTACCCTACGGAGACTCGGGAGACGGATCATGACTAAAGCGTTGGACGGTCTGAGAGTCCTCGACATCTCGGAAGGGCTGGCCGCGCCGTACGCGGCGAAGCTGTTGGGCGACCTCGGCGCTGACGTAATCAAGCTCGAACCTCCCGACGGCGACGCGGCTCGTCGGCGCGGGCCGTTTGCCGACGCTGCGGACATCGAGACTTCAGCACCGTTCCTCTACGCCAACACATCCAAGCGCAGCGTGATCATCGATTCAGCGAATCCTGACGATGTGGCGCTCCGCGCACAACTGCTTGACTGGGCCGACATCGTCATCTCGCACGAGACCGAACCCCAACTCGCCGCGCGAGGCCTGGGTTTTGAACAACTCCGCGCCCGCAACCCTCGCATGGCGCTCATCACCGTGACCGGATTCGGCTCCCACGGTCCGTACGCCGACTGGGAGTGGAATCATCTGATCGCCGGAGCGCTGGGCGGATTCACATTCCTCTGCGGACGAGAGCAGCGCGAGCCGCTGCAGCTCGGCGCAACGGTCACCGAGACGCTGACCGGAGCCTATGCCGCGGTCGCCGCGTTGATTGCCGCTCGCGCGGCGCGAGAGCATGGTCATGGCGATCACGTTGATGTCTCGGCCGTGGAGGCTGCGGTCAACGCGGCTCTCTTGCCGGTGCAGCGTTATGACTACACGGGAGACGTCGGCGTTCGACGAGCAGATATTGGTCCCTCGCCGTCATTCATCCTGCCGACCGCCGACGGCTACGTCGGCGCCAACGTGCTGACTCAGGCCCAGTGGGAGATGATGTGCCAGTTCTTCGGACGGCCGGAACTGATCGACGATCCCCTCTTCGCCGACGGCTGGTCGAGGATGGCCAACTCCCGCGAACTGGCCGATGAACTAGCCGAGCAGACCCGCACCCGCACCTCGGAGGACGTGTTCCACGACGCCCAGACCTGGCGCATCCCCTTCGGCTTGATCCCCGACATGGCCGACGTCCTCAATCTGCTGCCGCATCGCGAGCGCGACTTCATCTTCGAGTTCGAGCATCCCCGCGCCGGCCGCGTGCGAATGCCCGGCGTGCCCTGGCTGTTCGGCGACGAACGACCGGTTGGCAGTCGGTCGCCGCTGCTGGGAGAGCATGATGATGAGGTGCGGACAGGAACGTGGGACGGGCCCTCACCCCAGCCCTCTCCCTCAGGGAGCGAGGGCCGGAATGACGAAGTGAAGCCTCAGCGTCCGCTTGAGGGACTTCGCGTGATCGACCTCTCGATGTTCATGTCGGGGCCGATGACGTCGCTGATCTTCGCCGACGCCGGGGCCGACGTGATCAAGATCGAGTCGGTGCAACGGATCGACGGCTGGCGCGCGGGCGGTTCGACGGACGACTTCTGGTGGGAATGGGCGCCGCAGTTCAACTGGATCAACCGCAACAAGCACGGGATCACGCTCAACCTGAACGATCAGCGCGGCTCCGATGTCGTCCGCCACATGGTTCGCGAAGCCGACATCCTGGTCGAAAACTACACGCCTCGCGTGATGGGCAACTTCGGTCTGAGCTACGAGCAGCTTCGCGAGATCAATCCCGAGTTGATCATGATTTCGATGCCCGGCTTCGGGCTGACCGGGTCGTGGTCGCACTACACCGCCTTCGCCAACACGACCGAACAGATGTCGGGCCTGCCGCACCTCACCGGCTACGCCGACGACCAGCCGATCTTCAGCGGCACGACCGGCGGCGATCCGCTGGCCGGGGTGATGGGTGCGCTGGCGTTGCTTTCGGCGCTGGAACGCAAGCGCCGCTTGAATGCCGAGGGCAAGCCCGGTGGATGTCACATCGACCTCTCGCAAACCGAGACTGCGACCTGCTTCACCGGCGAGGCTGTCACCGCCTACTCCATCTCGGGCGAGGATCCAGGGCGCGTCGGCAACTTCCACACTCGGATCGCGCCGCACAACACCTATCCCTGTCGTGACGACCGCTGGATCGCCATCGCCTGCGAGACCGACGACCAGTTCGCCGACCTCGCACGGCTGATGGGACGCGACAATTGGATCGAGATGGCATCGGACTTCGTCCATCGCGACGCCGCCCGCGAGGCGATCGACGCCGCGATCAGGGAATGGACCCGCGACCGAGACGCCGATCAACTCATGCGCGAGTTGCAGGGTCTGGGCATACCGGCAGGCGCGGTGTACTCAGGTCGCGACCTGCTGGCGGATCAGCACCTGGCGGCGAGAGAGTTCTTCATCACCCAGCATCACACCTACGCCGGCGAGCATCGCTATCCGCTACAGCCCTACCGATTCGCCAACTGGGCCGGACCGGAGGTCGATCGCCCATCGCCGACCCTGGGTCGGGAAACCCGTGAGGTGCTGGCGCGATTGACTTCCTTGACAGAGGCGGAGGTCGATCAGATGGAGGCGGACGACGTGATCGGGACGATTCCGCTAGCCGAACGGGGCGACTAGGCTGAACCCGATTGTCTCTGATACCAGGCTGATACCAGAAGGAGCGAGAGATGCGACTAGCCAGCTTTTCGTTCGAAGACACCGTTCGCATCGGCGTAGTCGTTGGTGACGAAATCGTCGACCTCTACCTCGCCGAGCCCGAAGCGCCAACCGATATGAACGACTTCCTCGCGCTGGGCGAGGAAGGGCGCGTGATGGCCGAAATGGCGACTGAGCGCGGCGGCAATCGGCGTCCGCTGTCCGATGTCAACCTGCTCTCGCCGGTACCGAATCCCGAGAAGTTCCTGGCCGTCGGCCTCAACTACGGCGATCACATCGCCGAGACCGGCGCGCAAACGCCACGCATGCCGACGATCTTCACCAAGCAGGTGAGCTGCGTGAACCATCCCGGAGGTGGCATCCATATCCCGCATGTCTCGCGGATGGTGGACTACGAGGGCGAGCTGGGCGTCGTGATCGGCGAGACGTGCCGCCACGTGTCGGCGGACGAGGCTTCGTCGGTGATCGCCGGATTCACGATTGTCAACGATGTCTCGGTGCGAGACTTCCAACGGCACACGCCGCAGTTCACGATGGGCAAATCGTTCGACACTCACGGTCCGATCGGCCCGGTCATCGTCACCCCTGACGAGCTCGGCGATCCGCACACGCTCGACATCCAGACTCGCGTCAACGGCGAGCTGCGCCAGGATTCCAACACCAAGCACCTGATCTTCAACTGCTACGACATCATCGCCTACGTCACGCAGGCGATGACCCTCGAACCGGGCGACGTGATCGCCACGGGCACGCCTTCGGGCGTCGCCGCCGCGATGAACCCGCAGCGCTGGCTAGTCCCGGGCGACGAGGTCAGCATCACCATCGCCGGCATCGGCACGCTCACCAACCCCTGCATCGCCGAGCCGGAGGTGTCGAGCGAGGACGACCATCACTAGTTAGTTGGTTGGCAGGCTTCCGCCGGAGCGTCAACTCGCTTGCGCTTCCACACGACGCACCGCACACGGTGGGCGTCAACGTCGAACTCCGGCTCGTGCTGGCCGTTGTCGTGTAACTCCTGCCGGGCGACCGGCAAGCCAACGCCGAAACGCTGGACCAGGTTGAGCACTCGCATCGCCTCGGCCAAGTTGGGGTTGCGATAGTCGACCAAGCCAGGCTGACCGAAGTTGTCAATCGTTACGTTGCCGGACGGACCGCCGGGGCTCGTGATTTCGATTCGGTCGTCGTACCAATACACATGGATCGGCGCATTCGTTCCTTCGTACGCGCGATGCATGATCGCATTGTTTGTCAGCTCTTCCAACGCCCGGATTGGGTAATCGGGATACCGGCGTTCAGTCGGTCCACTCCGAAAATCGACCGCGACTCGGTTATGCGATCGCAGGTGCAGCCCAAGCTCTTTCGTCAACTGTCTGAGATCGCCTCGACAAGCGGCGGAATCCAAGATTGGATCCGTCAGGTCTTCGCCACCGATCCGAAGGAACTGAACGTAGGCGCCAGGCACGTGGCGCTGCGGTTGGTCAGCCAGCGCCAATAGACCAGTGAGCGTCGGTCGCGGATCGAATAAGGAGACGATCATGCGCAGCGCTGCGAGCCGCTCCTCCAGGCTCCGGTCGTTCGCCGACAGGACCTCTCTGCTGAACGCCGCCGGAAGATACTCCAACTCGAATCGCCGCAGATTCAGATCTTCCAGCCGTGCTCCTGGTACCGGCAAGATGTCGAAGTGCGCATCACGCGTCTTCCGCCGCTCATTCAGAATGCGTTCGTCCTGCGCGCTGGCCAGACCTCGACGCGGTCCAATACGGACCCAAATCCGGCCTGCATAGCGAACCGGCGGCGAGTCGGATGGCCAGACCGTGATGGACGCGACCTCCCCACCAGGAGTCGCATGCTTTTCCACAGACATCGTCGGTTGGGGCAGAATGTTGCCATCGGTCTTCATGTCCGCCAGTGTGGCGAGCACCTGCTCGGAGATGGTCATTCCCGACGGAGAGCCATCGTCATCGAGTCCCAGAAAGACAACACCCGGCCGGCCGTGACCCTGCACATCGTTTGCGAACGCGCAGATTGCCTCCCGAATTCGCTCCCGCGTCGTGCCGGCCAAGACCGACTTTCGCTCAACCAGTTCCGACTCGGTGTCGGCCATCAACGCTCGAAGTTCGGCGCTTGTGTAACCCTCAGGCATACGCTCACTCTACTTCGCCAACGCCTCCGCGACCGGGGGGCACATGCGCGTGAGGGCAACGCCTGTGATCTGTTGGGCTCGTAGACGCCGTTTTGAATCACGATCTCCCGGAGTTTCCTCGGCGCGACGGACCCGACCAGTTCGCTCCCGGTTCAGAGAGAGCCGATGATCCGCTCATACTCGTCGTGGCGGCCAATCCAGAACCAGGAGTAGTCTGGCCCGCTTTGGATGGCCAATGCCCGCCACTCGCGTCCAATTCGAACTGACCAATACTGACCTCTGAGCTTCTTGAATCGTAGAGATGGGTAGGACGGATTCTCCACCAACATGCGAAAGTTCCGTGTTGCTTCACTCTGAACCGAAATGGGAAGTCGCTCATACTCCGTCCAGAAACGGGGCGTCGTACGGTGCGTTTACGAGTTCACGAAGCCGGGCAGATTCCTGAGCCTGCCTAGTCGACGGTCTCGCTCAGCTTCTTCAGCGAGAAAGTCGAGCCGACCTGCCTCGATATCTGCGGCGATCTGGCGATCCCACTCGTCCCAATCAACTTCCGCGAGCCAACTGCGAATTCTCTCGTAGTCCTCGTCTGACAGTGCCTCAATCGCCTGCTGAATCTCCTCGACGGTCTGCATGATCGACTCCGGCAATTCGCGCCCTGGCCTCCCCAGGCGATGTCATCGTAGCGCCTCCGCGACCGGGGGCCACATGCGCGCGAGGGCGGGGGTGATGCCGGGGGGCGTCGGACGCGCGGTGAAGAAGCGGTCTCCGGGCCTCGTATAGAGCTGGACCAGGGTCGGACCCTCGGCGGCGAGCAGCTCGTCGAGCGCGGCGTCGAACTCTTCGGCATCGCCGAACGAGGCGGTCTGGGCGTAGCCCGCGCCTTCGGCCATCCTGGCGAAATCGACCTGCTGCTGCGACGGCAACGGCTGCGATCCACTCGTCTCGTAGACGCCGTTGTGGATCACGATGTGCAGGAAGTTCTTCGGCGCAGCGCCGGCGATCGTGCCCAGCGAGCCGAGCTGCATCATCAACGAGCCGTCGCCGTCGATCACCCAGACATCGCGCTCGGGTTGCGACAGCGCGACACCCAGCGCGAGCGTCGATGCGCCGCCCATGAATCCGATACAGGCGAGATTGAGATCGTGCGGCGATTTCTCGCGCCAAACGCCGTTGGCGGTCATCGTGCCAACGACGACCTGATCCTCCCGACGCCGTGCGAGCACGTCGAGCGCCGACTCAAGCGACATGCGCTGGATGTCGTCGTTGGTGGGGGAGTTGTTGGGGGAGTTGGTCGTGTCGGTCATGATGTCGGCGCTCCTACCAGCAGGGCGACCGGGCCGCCTCGTTGCTCGGCTTCATCGAATGCGGCTGCAACGTGATGCAGATCGTCGGGCCCGTCGAGCAGATGCGAGGGGATATCCAGCGTCTCCAGCAGCGGCTCGCAGAGCCGGACCATCGAGGAACCGTCGTCGCGCGGATCGAGCTCGGGATCGCGGCCCAGCAATCCGATCAGGATGACGATCGGAAAGCGGCCGTCGAGACCGACGCCGCGCAGGTTGTTGACCGAGGCGTAGAGTCCCGCGTGCTGGATCTGCATCATCGGGCGGCGACCGCCGATGATCAGCCCGGCCGAGACCGCGATTGCCTCGTCTTCGGTCGAGCAGTGGACGGTGCGGATATCCTCGTCGTCCATCAACAGGTCGAGCACCGTACGCTGATGTGTGTCGGGAACCAGCACCACATCCTGCACGCCCGCTTCGCGGATCGCCGACATGAGAAGGTCCGCCGGAATCGACTGCGCCGTCATAGGCTGCCTCCAACCGCATCAAGAACTTCAACAGGTAGCGACAGCACCACGAGGCGCCGCCGACCGTCATGAATGATACCGACGCTCCCCAGGAATCCGCTGAGCTGCCCGACGAGAATCCGAATCGTCCCCGCGAGTATCACGGCGCGCGCACCGTGATTGCCGGCGCAGGCGTCGTCCTGGCGGTCGCCGCAGCGCTCTGGCTGACGCTGCTCCAGCCGTCCGAGGGCGGCGACGGCGGCATCGTCGATCTCCCCTTCTGGCTCCCGACCGATGGATTGGAAGTCGGCTCGAGCATCGGCCAGGTCGCCCCCGACTTTGACCTGGAGACGCTTGACGGTGAGCGGTTCCGGCTCTCCGACTGGCGCGGCCAGCCGGTCCTGATCAACTTCTGGGCTTCGTGGTGTGGTCCCTGCCGGCGCGAGGTGCCGGCGCTGATCCGAGCGCTCGACAAACACGGCGCGAAGGGACTCGCCATCGTCGGCGTGAACATCGAGGAGTCCACCTCCGTCGCCCAGGACTTCGCCGGTGAATTCGGCGTCGAGTATCCAATCCCGATGGATTTCGATGGCGCCGTCTTCCGCGCATATGGCGGCGGCGGTCCGAGCGGCCCGCCGCGTTCGTTCTTCATCGATCCCGACGGCGTGATCGTCCGCATTTGGGCCGGCCAGGCGCCGGACGAGGTCGTCGAGGAGCACACGGCGGAGTTTGCCGACGCGTACGCAACGGGCCGAGTGGGACAGCTTCCCGGGATCAAGTCGCCGCCTCCTTCGGACAGCGAGGAGGAAATCGGCGTTGGCCTGGAGATTGGCTTGCTTGCTCCGGACATGCTGCTGGCGCAAACGACGGAACCCGACAGCCTCTGGTTGTTGAGCAGCGAGCGAGGCCGGCCGGTCACGATCGCCATCGTCCCGCCCGGCTGCATGCGCTGCGCGGACGCGCTCGGACTCAAAGACGCGAGGCTCGATGGCGCTGTGTTCGTGCTTGGCGATGACCAGGAAACAGAACGACTTGAACTGGACTGGCCGCGGGAGCTTGGCCGCGTCTATGGCGCCGACGGCGACTTACAGTTGATACAGATAGATGAGCGCGGAGTGATCCGCGGCATCGCAGACACGCTCGAGTAGCCAGACTGCCTGCAAACAACCAAGTGGAGGGGTGAGACATGGCCGAGCTTCGCACCATCGCCGACGAACGCTTCGAGCAGATCGCTCACTGGAGCGACCCCGAGGCCGGACTCGAAGCGATCTGCGCCATTCACTCAACCGCCCACGGCCCGGCGATCGGCGGTACCCGCTGGCAGCCGTACTCCGACTTCGACGCCGCGCTCAACGATGTGCGCCGCTTGGCGGAAGCGATGACGCTGAAGTCGTCAGCCGCCCGCCTGCCGTTCGGCGGCGGGAAGGCGGCGGTGATCGGCGACCCGTCCGAGAAGACCGAAGCGCAACTGCGCAGCTACGCCGAGTTCGTCAACCAGCTCGGCGGCCGCTACATCACCACGACCGACGTGGGCACAACCACAGCGGAGATCGATCAACTCTCCCGATGGACCCCGCATGTGGTGGGCACGTCGCCCGAACTCGGCGGCTCGGGCGACACGTCCGCGCTGACCGCGGTCACGGTGCTCGGCGGCATCCACGCCACGCTCGAAGCGCTCGACGGCGATCCCAGCCCGGCCGGTAAAACGATCGTGGTCGTCGGTGTCGGCAAGGTCGGCTCGAAGGTGGCGCGCTCGCTGTCCGAGGCCGGCGCTCGCGTGCTGGTCGCCGATATCCGCGCGATCGCGGCCGCCGTGTTGGCCTCGGAGATCGGCGCGCGCACCGTCTCGGTCGACGAGGCATTCGTGCTGCCTTGCGACATACTCTCGCCCAACGCGCTCGGCGGCGTCTTCGGACCGGACACGATTCCCGCGCTCCAGTGCCGCGCGATCTGCGGCGGGGCCAACAACCAGCTCGTCCACGACCCCGACGACGCCGCCCTGCTCAGCGAGCGCGGCATCCTCTACGCGCCCGACTACGTGGTCAATTCCGGCGGCGTAATCTCCGTCGCCCAGGAAGTCGCCGGCTGGAGCTCCGACCAGGCCGTCGAGCACGCTCAGGGGGTCTACCAGACGACTCGCGAGATCTTCGAGATCGCCGCGCACCGCAAGATCACCACGGCCGAGGCTGCGCGCGCATTCGCCGCCGAGCAACTCGCCGGGGCCACGGCATAGCCCGCGCGCGACGGATTACCATGCAGGTGAACCATTGGGCACACCCCGCAGGAGATGAACATGTCCCTCACCGTTCACGGCATTCCCGTTATCGACATTGACTCGCACTACACCGAGCCGCCCGACCTCTGGACCTCGCGCGCGCCGGCCAAGTACAAGGACTCCGTGCCGCACATCACCCTCAACGCCGAGGGTCAGCAGCGCTGGACCGTACTCGACGACATCGACTTCGGCCCGCCCGGCTTCACGGTCGTCCGTGACGACGGCAAGAAGGAATACGGCACGATCTCGCTGGACAGTTTCGAGAACATGTCCAAGGCGGCGACCGAGCCCAAGGCGCGGCTGAAGATGATGGACAGCCTCGGCGTCGCTCAGCAGATCGTTTACCCCAACGTCGCCGGCTTCGGCTCGCAGAACTTCGTGCGTATCCAGGACACCGAGCTGCGCAACGTCTGCTGCACGATCTACAACGACGCCATCGCCGAGTTCCAGGCCGAAGGCGAAGGCCGTCTCTACCCGCAGGGTTTGGTCCCCTTCTGGGACATTCCGGCGGCAGTGGACGAACTGCAGCGGATCAAGGATCTCGGCATGACCGGGATCACGATGTGCGACACGCCGGAAGCCTTCGGCCTGCCGCACCTCGGCGACACGGCCTGGGATCCGTTCTGGGACGCCTGCCAGGACATGGAGATGCCGGTCAACTTCCACATCGGCGCCGGCGCCGGCGTCGCCGACAAGCTGCTCTGGCCGGGATACGGCCCGCAGCGCCGACTTGCGCTCACCTCGATCAGCCTGTTCATCACCAACTTCAAAGTGATCATGAACCTGATCTTCTCCGGCCTGTGCGAGCGCTACCCGAAGATCAACTTCGTCTCGGTCGAGTCGGGCATCGGCTGGGTGCCGTTCCTGCTCGAGGCGATGGACTACCAGTTCGAGGAGACGGTCCCGACCGAGCGCGAGGGGCTGACGATGAAGCCGTCGGAGTACTTCCGCCGCCAGATCTTCGCCTCGTTCTGGTTCGAAGACTTCGGTCCGCGCGCCACGATCTCGGCGATCGGCGAAGACAACGTGATGTTCGAGACCGACTTCCCGCACCCCACCTGCCTCTACCCCCGAGCGCAGGAGCACATCACCGAGGTCCTCACCGACCTCGACGAGGGCATCCGCGAGAAGGTCCTGAGGACGACGGCGGAGCGGATCTACCACCTGCCGCCAGCCCCGGCGTCGATCTACGAGTCGGCAGCGGCCGGTGGGTAAGGAAGGCAAGCGCCATGGCCGACCCACTCTCGGATCCCGAGTGGAAGACTCCGATCAGCGCCGAAGCACGCAACAGCTTCTGCATCTGGGTTGAATTCAACGATGGCGTCTCGGGAGAAGTGGATCTTTCCGATTACGCCAAGCAGCCCGCGTTCGTCGGCTGGCAAACTGGCACCTGCTTCGAGCGGCTCAGCGTCAACGAGTACGGCTACCTTGACTGGTCCAGGGAGAGCGGTGATCCGGATGCGATGATCGATCCCGATGAGGTGTATCACCTACTGACCGGACTCAGTTTCGAGGAGGTCTACCCCGAGCTAGCGGCCGACGAAGCTCGACGCAGTTGCGAGCCCAATGCGACCGATGTGGTTGAAGTGGAACCTCGTGAGGGTTACTCCGTATGGGCCAAGTTTGCCGACGGCACGAGCGGCGTAGCGGATCTCTCATTCCTGGCAGACAGCCCTGCCTTCGCCGGCTGGAAAGACCGAGAGTACTTCGAGTCGGTCCATATCACTGAGCATGGCGATGTCGAGTGGGGCGAAGACCTGCAGCGCTGCGGGTACTCGCTGTACATCGACTTGACCGGCCTATCCCCGGAAGAAGTCTTGGAGATCGAGGCAAGACCACTCCATGTCTGAGCTTTGCCGGATAGGGAGCATCAAGATCTTCATGAATCCCAACGACCATGGACCACCGCACTTTCACGCCCGGGCGAGCGGTCGCCAAATGAGAGTCCGAGTTGAGGAACTGCGTATTGACAAGGGGCGGTTGTCTCGAACAGAGATGCGCGACGTGATGCGGTGGGCACGCGAGCATCAGCCTGAGTTGCGTCGCGCCTGGAGACAGGCCTCGGCGGGAGTTCACCCGGACCCCATCGACTAGTCAGAGGAGCCAGGGACATGCCAGGACGACTCGAAGGGAAGGTCGCCATCGTCACCGGCGGCGGCGCGGGAATGGGCGCAGCCGAGTGCCGGCTGTTCGCCCGCGAGGGCGCGGCAGTCGTGATCGCCGACCTCTACGAGGAGGGCGGCCGCGAAGTCGAGGAACAGATCCGCGCGGATGGCGGAACGGCGAGTTTCGTCAGCATGGACGTAACCGCCGAGGAGGAGTGGAACGCGCTACTGGCGTCGGTCCGCGATGCGCACGGCGGACGACTCGACGTGCTCGTCAACAACGCCGGACTCTCCTCGACCGCCGTGGACGACCCAACCTCGACCGAGGGCTGGCATCGGATCATGAACGTCAACGCGACCGGCGTGTACCTCGGCACCAAGCTGGGATCGAACGCGATGCTGGCCGCCGGCAACGGCGGATCGATCGTCAACATCTCCTCGATCTACGGATTCGTCGGCTCCGACGGCGGACATCCCGCTTATCACGCCTCGAAGGCGGCCGTGCGCAACTTCTCCAAGGCGATGGCTGTGCGGCTGGGACCCCAGGGCATCCGCGTCAACACCGTGCATCCGGGATTCATGCCGCCGATGCGATCGAGCGTCGGCATGACCGACGAAGTTCGCAGCCGGCTCGAACGCGCGATCCCGCTGCGGCGCACCGGCGAGGTCGACGAGGTCGCCTACGGCGTGCTGTTCCTCGCCTCGGACGAGTCGTCGTACGTCACGGGCGCCGAGCTCAAGATCGACGGCGGCTTCCTCGCCCGCTGATTGGCCAGCCGACCCATGGATGCGCTGCCCGTTGCGTTGCACGAGGGCGGCGAGTTTGACGCCGGCGATGGTCGTTGGCAAAGTGGACTTACGGGAATCGTTATCTGAGCGCAAAATCGGTTAGTCGGCTGTTCTGCCTACCTGTTCGCTGGATCACGGACGATAAACTGTGGTCAACTAAGTGGCAGGTGGGCGGCCACAAGGAGAAGTTGGAGAAGCTGCGATGCACCAAACACTGTTGGACCGCTCGGCAAGGCGCTGGTTGATCGGCGCAGCATTGCTTGCCGGATTAGCGGCGCTGATCGTCACGCTCGCCCCGGACGCGGTCGCCCAGAGTCAAGGCACCCCGCAACCACCGCACTGGTTCTGGGGCGAGGATGCCGATTCCTATGCCGGAAGCACCGTGCAGGCGTTCGACCAGAACGGCGTCGAGCTGGTCATCAGCGGCGAGGGGCAAGGCGTCGTAGGCCCGGATGGCGGCTGGTTCCACTCCATCCTGCGCACTGAAGCCACGCGGGTGTCGTTCCGCTTGACCAACAGCAGCGGCTCGCGACAGACCGCGTTGCTCGATGTGATCAGTGGCAACTTCCAGGAAGTGCCGATCTCGGAGTTCACACAGACGGTCACCGCCGCTCCCGAAACGAAGTCAATCCGCGTCATTGCCCGGCTGCACCCGACGCGCGAGCTGCGCACCTTGGAGTTCAACATCCGCGTCGACGGCGTTGATGTCGACCCGGCTCCGCGCGCTCGATTCCTGGGACCGGACCTCGCCTACAACCGCTGGCTGCAGAGTTCGATCATCGACGCCGGGGACGGCTTTGAGGTGCGCGTGATCGCCTGCAAGCAGGACGACGACGATGTGATCTTCGGCGTCCGAGTTGAAGGCGAGGATGACATCATCCCGCGAGCCAGGCGTCTGGGCGTCAGCATCACCCACAACCGCTGGCTGCAAAGCAGCGAGATTCCAATCCCGATGCCCGGCGACAACGCGAACCCTGTTCGACTGCGCGCCGACCAGGGCTGCACCGGAGACAGCGTCCCCCAATAGCCGGGGACCACGCACCGACCGAACCGAGCCCGTCGCCAATCGGCGACGGGCTCGTGCCGTTAACCGGCGCCGCGCTTCTGATCGGCGGCGCGGACGGCGGGATGAGACGACGGCGCGATCAGCTCCGCCACTCGTCGCACTAGCGTTTGCAACGGTGTCCGTCGCTTGGCCGGCAAACGCAGCATCAGACAGAGGAACGCCGATCCAGCCCAGAAGGCGGCACAGGTGTAGAAGGCGTAGTCGTAGGTGCCGATCAGGTCGTACGACAGCGCCACAGCGATCGGCGTGATCGCGTTGATCCCCATCGCAATCGGAAAACCGATACTCCGCACCGCGCCCAGGTAGCGCCGACCGAAGTACTCGGCCCAGAACATGTCCTGGATAGGAATGTTCCCGCCGATCCCGAATCCCATCACCGCCAGCGCGCCCGCAATCAGCCCCCAGTCCCCTGTCGGCGCGGCATGGATCACCAGTACGAACCCGCCCGCGCCCAGCAGGAACGAGGCGAAGCCCACGATCCTCGTGTCGAATTTGTCCAGCATCCAGCCCCACGGTGGCTTGGTCACCATCGACAGCAGGGAGAACATCGCCACCGCCCGGGCCGCTTCGCCCGAGGAGAATCCGTACTCGCGCAGGAACAGGACGCCGTTCAGCAGGATTGCGAAGATCCCGACGACGGATATCCCGAAAATCAAGACGATCATGTAGAACGCCCTGGTCCGTACGGCCTCACGTCGCGTGAGCGAGGTCTCCGAATCGCGCTCAGCCTCGGCGATCTGTTCAGGCTTGAGTTGTGCGGCGCCGCCATCCGGGACCATGCCGTAGTCCTCGGGACGGCGGCGCATCAGCAGCGCGGAGGGAATCAGGATCGCGCCGAAGCAGATCGCCAGGATGATCCAGGCGGTGCGCCAGCCCATCGGCTCGATCAGGAACTGGGCGGTGAAAGCCGGCCAGAAGAAGCCGGCCATCGATACGCCCATCGAGGTCCAGCCCAGCGCCTGTCCGCGCTTGACCACAAACCACTTGGAGACGGAAATAGCCACAATCAGGAATCCCGCGACCGACGCGGAAGTCAGCAGGAACACGCCGCGGATCAGCAGGAAGTGCCAGTACTCCTGCACCTGGCTCATCATGAAGATCGACGGAATGCAGATCATGGCGGCGACCAACATGATCGGTCGCGCCCCGAATCGCTCGATGCGCGGGCCGATCAACAGGCCGATGATCATCAGCAGGCCCTGCCCCAGCGAGTCGGCGGCAAAGAACTGTGTACGCGACCAACCAAACTCCTCAATGAACTCAGGAGCAAACACCGCCACGACCGACGTCTGCACGCCCACCGTCACAAACTGCGCCATGAACGCCGCCGACACCACGACCCAGCCATAAAACACAGGTCGGCCGAGAATGGTCATGGGTTATCGAATCAGGCCGCGGCGATGGATGCCTGCGTGCGACACAGTCACTGCGTCGGCGTTTCGATGCCGAGGGCGTCGAACATGCGCTGAATGTTCTCTCCGAACTCGTCCTGGCGCGGGCGGCCGAGGGTCAGCCCTCCGTCGACGACCAGCGCGTGACCGGTGACGAACGTGGAGTCATCGCTCGATAGCCAGAGCGCAGCGTGGGCGATATCGGACGGACGGCCCGAGCGCCTGATCGGCTGGCCTTGACCCATCGCCTGCGCCATCGGCTCGACCGTCTTGTCGGCATCCTCAGACGACAGCCCCATCGCCTTGCCGAAGATCGGCGTTGCGATGCCGCCTGGGCAGATGCAGTTGACGCGGATGTTGTACTCGCCCAACTCGTAGGCGGCGACCTTGGTCAGGTGCATCACCGCGCCCTTGGCGACGCTGTAGATCGCGGGACCGTTGCCCGCGCCGACGCCCGCCACCGAGGCAGTGCTGACAATCGCGCCGCCGTCGCCCTGCGCCTGCATCGCTCGCGCGGCATGCTTGATGCCGAAGAACACGCCCTTGAGCAAACCATCCATGGTCTGGTCGTACTCTCCTTCATCGACCTCGGTGATCCCGCCGAGCGCGCCGGCGTACCCGGCGTTGTTGAAGATCGCGTCGATGCGTCCGAACCGGTCGATGGCGTGCGCGACGGCGCCCTGGACTTCCGCTTCCAACGCCACGTTGGCGTGGACGTAAGTCGTGTCGCCGCCGATTGACTCAACCAGTGCGTGTCCGCGCTCGTCCTGAATGTCGGCCACGACCACGCGGCCGCCTTCCTCTGCGAACAGGCGGACCGAGCCTTCGCCGATGCCGCTCGCTCCGCCGGTGATCACTGCCACTTTTCCGTCGATCCGGCCAGCCATATTGGACTCCTTTGCCCAGAGAGATTGATTCGCGTCAACGTAGGATACGAGCGAATCGCCCTTTGGCGAGAATCTAGACTGCCCTCGCAGCAGAGCGGCACTCACGAAACGAGGAGCACAGGATGGTTGACCGACTCAAGGACAAAGTGGCGCTGATCACCGGCGGGTCACGAGGACAGGGCGCGGCCGAGGCGGAACTGTTCGCCGCCGAAGGCGCTCGGGTGGTCATTGCCGACGTACTCGACGACGACGGCGCAGAAACCGCTGCGCGGATCGGCGACGCGGCCTCGTACCATCACCTCGACGTCACCGACGAGGAAGCCTGGCACGCGCTGGTCGCCGAGATCGTCGAGCAACATGGCAAGCTCGACGCGCTGGTCAACAACGCCGGCATCTACCGCAACGCACCGATCGTCGAGATGACGCAGGACATGTACCGCCAGGTCATCGAGATCAACCAGATCGGCGTCTGGCTAGGGATGAAGGCGGTCGGTCCGCAGATGATGGCGCAGGAATCCGGCTCGGTCGTCAACATCTCGTCCACCGCCGGTTTTCGGGGAGGCGCCGGCTCCATCGCTTACACAGCCAGCAAGTTTGCCGTGCGCGGCATGACCAAGGTCGCCGCGCGCGAATGGGGTCGATACAACATCCGGGTCAACAGCATCCACCCCGGCCCAATCGACACGATGATGCTCCACCAGGTCCCCGGCTTCGAGGCGGACAGCGAGCGCTTCCTGCGCAACACCCCGCTACGGCGGGCCGCCGACCCTTCCGAGGTCGCCTATCTCGCCCTCTACCTCGCCTCCGACGAGTCCAGCTTCAGCACGGGCTCAGAGTTCGTCGTCGACGGCGGCGGCCTGGCTTAGTCTCCCGACCTCAGCACGGCCAGGAACTCGGGCGCTCGGAGGATTCTCACTCCCTCAAACTCGCCGAGCGGCAGAAGGTGCTTGCGGTCTCCGGTAACCAGGTAGTCGGCGCCATGCTCAACGGCGCAGGCAAGAATCTGGTTGTCGGCGTCTTCGTCCGGAATGACATTCAATTTGGTGAGCGTCCACACGAGCTCGCCGACTTCTACGAAGTCTGTCACTGAGTGTTCGACCTGCTGACTTGACCAATAAAACTTGCGTGGCATGACGCTGCGGAGCTCTTCCACGACAACTTGCGGTATCACGAGGCTAAAGTGCCCCATCCGAGCGTTATTGAGGAATGCTCGCTCGGCCCCGCCACTGATCCACGCAGAAACGATGATGTTCGTGTCAGGCACGACCTTCATCGGGAGGTCGCCGCCTTCTGCTCGGCGCGGTACTCCTCGATCAGTCGCGGTACATCCTCGCGCGTAATGCCGTGTTTCTTCGCCATCGCTTCGCCGTACCGGAAGGTTGCCTTCCAACGCTCTTCTCGCAGGACGCGCTCGATTGCGCCACCGACGAATTCGTCGAGCGTGCAGCCCATCTTGCTGACCTCAGCCTCAATGAACTCCACTTGATCGCTCGTCAGTGTGACGGTGAGGCTAATGGTCTCATCATTCATGGGGCTACCTGACCAAGTGGCGCTTGTGCGCCAATTGTGTTCGTGTGCGCGGCAGATGTCAACCGCACGTTTCCGTGATCAGGCCAGCAACTGCCGGCTGAGATCGGGGAAATCGGTGGCGTTGACGGTGAACGAGGGGTCGGGCGACAGATCGGGGTCGTTGCCCTCGCCTCGTTCGCCGACGACGGGGACGTAGACGGTTGGCATTCCTGCTCGGGCGGCGGCCTGTAGGTCGCCTTTGTGCGCAGCGCACATCATCACCTCGGAGATGTCCAGACCAAGCAGACGTGCGCTGGCCTGATACGCCTCCGGCTCGGGCTTGTAGTGACCGAGAAACTCGCAGGAGAGAATGCCGTCCCAACTAATCCCGTTGTGCTTGCTGCAATCGACCGCGATCGCCCATGACATCACGGTCAGCACTGTGACCTTGTAGCGCGAGCGCAGCGCCTCCAGGCATTCAGGCGAGCCCGGCCACGCATTCATCCGATGCCAGACCTGGTTCAATTCGTCGCGCTCGTTCATGTCGAGCTGAAGCTGCGGGTGCGCTTCCATGACTTCATCGAGCACTCGTCGGTGGAGTTGATCGGCGTTCAACCAGGGCAGATCGCCCCTGCGCACCAACTGCAGCCGCTTGAACATCGTGAAACGCCACATGTTGGTGAATGCTGCAGCGTCCAGGTCGACGCCTTGCGCCTCGGCGATCGCCGAGACCTCGCCCTTGATCGTGTGGTGCCAGTCGAAGATCGTCCCGCCGACATCCCAGGCCAGCGCCTTCACGTTACTAAGATCAGCCATGTCGCGTTGACTCCTGTCTTCCTGTTGGAGATTCAAGGCTACGCGAATGCCGCCAATCGTTCTCGAACTGCCGGCAATACCTTGCGCGCGACGCTGACGGTGTATCCGTCATCGGAATCGTCGGGGGCAGGTGGATTGGGTATCGGGTGCAGCACCACGTGCTCGAACTCGATCCCATCCCGCGCTGCCTCGTCGAGCACCGAGACCAACTGATCCGCCACCTGCTCGGATGTCCCATGCAACGAAAACGCGTCAGCGTGTGCGTCGCTCAGGAAGTCGACCGCTCGACCCGCCTTGAGCAGGTCCGGGTCGTGATGGAAATCGGGCCAGACGCCGCGCTCCTGTTTGAGTAACTCAGGATCGGGCCCGTCCCAGCTCAGTCCCGCCGGCTCGAATAGCATCGGCGAGTATTCGTAGTAGCCGGCCGCCATCGCCTTGCCCATCGTCAGCGCATCTTCCGGACGATCGACGAGCACCGTGTGAAAAATGATCCCCAACGGAATCGACAACGGATCGCGGCCCGCGTCTTCCGCGCCCTGGCGGATCCGGCCGACGGTCTCGGCGATCGTCGCCTGATGCGTCCCGACGCGCATGAACACGCCATCGGCGACGCGACCGCCCATCTCCAGCGTTCGCGGCCCGCCGGCCGTCAGCCAGACCGGTACCGGACGGTGGAAGGGCAGATACGACGGACGCTCCGCGCCGACCTCGATCTGCTCACCCGCCAGCAGTTCGCGCATCAGGACGATCGCGTCTTCCATCTCCGAGACCCGCGCCGGGCGCAGGCCGCTCAGACGCACTGCGGTGTCGCCCGCGCCGAAACCGAGCGCGACCCGGCCGGGAGCAAGTTCGTCAATCGTCGCGATCGACGACGCCGTCACCGACGGATGCCGCGTGATCGGATTGACCAACAGCGTGCCTAGATGAAGGGACTCGGTCGCCTGCGCCGCGGCCGCCAGGAGGACATACGTATCGCGCCGCCGCAGTTGCGAGTCGGGCAGCCAGGCGCAATCCCAGCCCAGCGACTCAATCCGCGCCGCGTCCGCGGCGAATCGCGCGACTGACTCCGCGTCTTGACGGTTGATACCGAACTTGGGAACACGCACGATGCGCTACACCGAGGTCAGCACTTGACCCGAGGTCACACCGGTCGGTTCGCCGTCGCGCATGGTGATGCCGCCGTTGACGATCGACATGTGGTAGCCCTTGGCCTTTTGCACCAGTCGGCGCTGGCCGGCGGGCAGGTCATGCTCGACCGAGGGCCGCTCAGGACCGACCGTGTCAAGGTCGAAGAGGATCATGTCGGCCTTGTAGCCGCGACGCAGCAAGCCGCGATCGGGCAGCTCCCAGGCGGTCGCCATGTCCCAGGTGAGCAGCTTGATCGCCTGCTCGATGGTCAGTTCGCCGGTGCGTCGCACCCAGTGGGCGAGGACATGGGTCTGCAGCGACGAGTCCATGATCTGCGAGACGTGCGCGCCACCATCGGAGAAGGTGACCAGCGACCGCGGCTCGCGCATGATCTCGAGCACGGTCTCCTGGTGCTCGTTGGCCAGCGGCACCATGTAGAGCGTCTCGAGCTCCTGCTCGACGCCGATATCGATCATCGTCTTGACCGGATCTTCTTCGCGCTCACGAGCAACCTCGCCCAGCCGCCGGTTCGGCGTGCCGTCGACGTGATCGAGGATGAACACCCAGTCCCAGTCGGACGGCTTGCGCGCCTGGGCCGGCATCACCTTGGAGAAGTCCTCTTCCTCGGTGTTGGCGATGTGAACCAGCTTCTCTACGACATCCGGGTCGCGGAGCAGCTTGAGCTGCTCGTCCAGCGGCAGCTTGCGAATGTCTCGCCACATCGAGAGTCGGTCGAACGGCATCTCGGTTCGCCATGACCAGTTGGTCGCCAGCTCGCGCGAGTGCGCCTGACCGAACATCCGACCGCCCTCGCCCGCAGCTTCCTGTGCGCGATCAAAGAACCGGCGCCAGGTGTCGGGCGCAGCTCGGCGGCTGTGCAGCGCGGGGAAGAACATCGGCCGACCCGACTCGATCGCGAGGTCGCGGAAGCGCCGCTCGTAGTGGTTCGGATCGTCCGGGTCCTGACCGATGGTCGGCTCGCCGCTGATCTCGACCGCGCCGCGGTTGATCTCGCCCAGCGCCAGCACGAGCTGCCGCACTTCGTCCCAGCTCGCCAGCCTCGATGGGACCGGCGCGCCCTCGCGCGTCTTGTGCGCCGGCGAGCGCGTGGTCGAGAACCCCATCCCGCCGGCCTGGACGCCTTCCTTGAGAATCTCCGCCATCTCGGCGATCTCGTCGTCCGAGGCGGGGTCGGTGAACGCCCGCTCGCGCATCACGTAGGTGCGCAGCGCCGAATGTCCCAGGTAGCCGCCGTAGTTGAGGCCCTTGGGCTTGTCCTGTAGGAACTGCATGAACTCGGGGAAGGTCTGCCAGCTCCAATCGACGCCGGCGCGCTGCGCCGCGGCGGGAATGTCCTCGACCGCTTCCAGGGTTTGCATCAGGATGTCCTGGTCGTCGGGATGACAGGGCGCCAGCGTGAAGCCGCAGTTGCCCATGATCACCGAGGTCACACCGTGGTAGCAGCTTGACGTCCCGTACGGGTCCCAGGAAATCTGGGCGTCGAAGTGGGTGTGTCCGTCGATGAATCCTGGCGAGACCATCAGGCCGCGAGCATCGACTTCCTCCGTGCCTCGCTCGGGAATCCGCCCAATCGAAGCGATGCGGTCGCCCTCAATGGCGATGTCCGCCTGGTACCGAGGTGCTCCGGAACCATCCACAATGGTCCCGCCCCGGATCACGATGTCGTAGGTCATAGTCAGCTCAATCCCTCGAACGCTCAGGTTGCGTCCATGCTAGCCAATGCGTCAACACGGCATGGAAACGAGTCTCACGCGACAACTGACAGTCTGGATGAGCGGCGGCATGGTAGGTCGGTGAGAGAGCGGCACCCGAAGAAGGAGGTCGAGGATGCGTTGCGGGAAGCCGAGCGATTCGGTTGGCGGGTCGAGCGGCTGCGCGGCAGGCAGCACCGCTGGGGCCGCCTGCTTTGCCCTCAACCCAGCCGCCTCGGCTGCCGGCCAGAATCGATTTGGTCGACCCCCAGGAATCCAGGCCGATTCGCTTAAGAAATCCGTGACGTGCTGGCATCATGCCCACATATGCAGCGGTAGTGTGACACCATGACCGTCTGGCGTTTCTCCTTGATCATTGACGGCCCGGATCTTGATGACGACAAGCTGCTCGACGCTTTGTTCGAGGCAGGTTGCGACGACGCGCTGTTCGGCGGCGCCAACGGGGTCCAGTGCGCCGACTTCCACCGTGAGACCGATCAGATCGAAGACGCCGTGCTGTCTGCGATCGCCGCCATCGAGAGCGTGGCGGGGCTGCAAGTGGTGGAGTTGATCGACCGGGGGCTGAAATCGGAGGACACGAGCGACGAACCATCCGAACGGACACCGGACACTGACGCGCAAGTGTTCACCGCGCTCGCTCGGGCGGTTGAAGCCCGCCGAGAACTACGCAAGACTCCTGCCCATCGACGCGCTCGCATTGGCCGGTTTGTCGGCGCGTCCGGCACGGCCGCAGCCGGGGTCTGATGCCCAAGCACGACCTCGAAAACCTGCTCAACGGCGAACTCGCCGACCTCCTCACCGACGCCGGCGTCCCTGCGCAGGCCGAGGTCAAACAGGGCAACCGCCGACTCGACGTCCTCGCCGACGTTGACGGCCTCCATGTCGTGCTCGAAGCCGAGACCGGCTTCGACAAGCAGGCTCAGGCGATCAAGGATGCCGACGCCCGGTTCAAGCAGGGATTGACCACGCTCGCCTTTGCGGTCTGTTATCCCAGCGGCGCGACCGTCGGTAGCCTCGCCGACGCCGAGCTCCTGTGGCTGCTGCGCACCGCCGAGACGGTCGGCAAACCCGCGCCGTCCAGCGACTGGTCGGGCGGATCGGTCCAGCAACTGGCCGAGGCCGTGCGGCAGGCGCCCAACTCCGTCGCCGACGCCGACAAGGCCGCGCAGATGCTCTCCGACGGCCTCGATACCGCCGTGCAAGGACTCGGCACCCCAGTACGCATCGCGCTGGCCAAACGCCTGGATCTGCCGCGCGGCAAGAAGACCGCGAGCGACGACGGCTACTTCACCGCCGCCAAGCGCGGGATGCTGGTCGTCGCGATGGCGATGCTTTTCCACCATCGCGTCCACGAGCACCTGCCGTCGGAGCCTCCGGATGACTATCAGGGCGATTGGCCGCCGTTGAGCGCGGCGGAATGCGCCGCCGACCCGACGGGAACGCCGCAGCGTTTCGGCGACGCCTGGGCCGCCATCCTTAAGGTTGACTACAAGCCCGTCTTCGAGACCGCCCGCGTGGCGCTCTTCGCCCTGCCCACTGCGCCCGACACGGCGCTAGTGATCCACCAGCTCGCCAAGGTGATCGAGGGCATCGCATCAAGCCTGCACGGGATGCGCCACGACCTGTTGGGCCGCGTCTTTCACCGCGTGCTGGATACCGCCCGCTACGACGGCTCCTTCTATACCTCCACTGCCGCCGCTACGCTGTTGGCCGCTCTTGCGATCCGCGAAGAAGACTGCGACTGGTCCGATGTCGACGCCGTCGCCAAGCTGCGCATCTGCGACCCCGCTTGCGGCACCGGCACCCTGCTGATGGCCGCCGCCGACCGCATCCGCGCTCTACGCATGGCCGGAAGCCCGACCGACGAGGATGACGAAGCAGCGCTCGCCCTCTGCCTGGTCGAGGATGTGCTCTGGGGCTACGACATCAATCTCACCGCTACCCACATGGCGGCCAGCGCGCTGGGCATGCTCTCACCCAAGACCCAGTTCGACCAGATGCGTATCTACCGAACCTATCTCGGCGTCTACGGCGGCGTTCCCTATCTCGGCTCGCTGGAGTTCCTCGAAGGTCAGGCCCGCCTGATCGACTGGCCCCAGCTCTCATCGCAGGTGAACGACGAAACCGGCGCTCAACCCCCGGAACAGCCGCCGCCGATGGACCTGGTGATCATGAATCCGCCGTTTACACGCGACAGTTTGCGGCATGATCAGTTCTCACGCGAAGAGGAGCTGTCGATCAAGCGGCGCGAAAAGGAGATCGTCAGCGCTCAAATGGACCCTGGTGCTGCACGCCTATCGGGTGCCGCCAACGCCTTCTTGGTACTGGCAAACAAGCTGGTACAAGAACAGACCGGCACGATCGCTGCCGTTCTTCCCGTTGCAATGGTCGCGAATCCCGCCGCTTACGATGTTCGCCGCTTCCTAGCCAAGAACTTCCACGTAGGCACGATTGTGAGCTCCCATGATCCTGAACGTATCAACATGTCCGAAAACACCAGCATTGGCGAAGTTCTGATTGTCTGCCACCGCTGGACCTCCGACAAACCAAGACCTCCTACGCTAGTCATCAATCTGGCGGAAAACCCGACTACTCCTGTTGCTTCTCTCAACCTGGCAAACCAGTTGGTTAGCGAAAACACGGGCAAGTTCACCACGCAGTTGGTGGATGCAAAGAGGGTTGCGGACGGTGACTGGAACGCGGTCAACTTCTTCTCCCCTTACCTCGTCAATGCCTACCGCTCACTGACCGAAGACGACTCGTTCTCTCTCACGAGCATGTCCAGCATCGCCGAAGTCGGGCCTGAAGGTCGACGTATTCGCGACGCCTACACGAAATCGGACACGCCTACCGCATCGGGCCGCCGCGCACTTTGGGAACACAAGACGGACATCACTCAGTCGATGCGTGGCCAGCCGGACAAATTCATCGAGCCGAAGAGAGATAAAAGATCACTAGCAAATAGGTATTGGCAACAGCGCAGCCCTCTCCTGTTGCCACATCGATTATGGCTGCCGTTGGCTCGCGTTGGCGCGGTCACGCTCGATCAGCCAGCCGTCGGCTCGATCTGGACGCCCTGCCGTCCGTACGACAAGAGCGAATCGACTGCCAAGGCCCTGGCTGTGTACCTCAATTCATCCATCGGCATCCTCAGCCTGCTCGGCGGCCGCGACAACCGCAAGCCGTCCTACCCACAATTCTCTCTCGACACCTTGCGCTCCCTACGCGTGCCCGACTTCCAACACCTCGGGACCGAAGCCAGAGACGCCCTCGCCAAGACCCATGACCGTCACCAAGACGACATCCTGCTCCCACTGCCGCAAATGAACGACGACCCTGTCCGCAAACAACTAGACGAAGCCGTCACCGCCGCGCTGGGTCTTGACGCGGAGTGGGTGGCGCGGGTGAGGCAGTCGTTATCGGAGGAGCCGTCGGTGACGAATCGGCGATTTGGAGGCTGAAACCACCCTCAACAGTCGGTAGGCTTGGGCTAGAAGGCTGAGGAGTAACGACGAAGCGGGAGGACTGCCGGCATGTCTGAAGCTCACCTCTCCGACAACATCAGGGCCTACGAGGCCATGCGCAACGAGCTCGAGTGCGACCACACGGGAGAATGGGTGGTTGTCTACGACCGGGAGCTGATCGGAACGTATCCCGACCTCGAGGCGGCAGCAGACGAGGCCGTAGAGAGATTTGGACGAGGGCCGTACCTGATCCGCCAGATTGGGCTTGCGCCCCGCGCATTGTCATCCTCAATGTTGCATCGAGCCGTTTCGTGAGTTCGCTCGATTTCGGAACCGGCGACGCCGACGAGTTGGAACGGTCCGGCCCCACGATCGAAGCGGTGGTTCAAGCGCACTCGAGCCGACAAGCAACGCCGCGCAGGTGTCCGGCGCTAATCGATACCGGAGCTTCGGAGACGTGCATTGATGCCGAACTCGCGATCACCCTCGAACTACCCGCAGTCGACAGACAGCCGATCTCGACGCCATCAGGACAGCACCACGTCCAGCGACATCTGGCGCTAGTGGAAATCCCCGAGTTAGGCGTCCATAAGCTCGGGATCTTTCCCGGCGTGCATTTGTCCGCCGGCGGCCAACAGCACCGGCTATTGATCGGTCGGGACCTGTTGCGCCAAGCCAGATTCACTTACAACGGCCCGGCCGGTATCGGGACTCTCGAGTTCCAGGACTAGCAGCTCTTTCCACTGCCGCTTGCTCCGCTCGGATCCACCCTGCCCAGGATCCGCGGAAACGGACGCTTCTTCCTCCCCCACAGCTTCTACCACCGCATCCTCGGACCGCCGTGCGATTCCGGGTGCGGGACGAGAGCGTGGGCATCCTCGTCCACCACGAGATCCATCGCGCGCATGACGGTCTGACCGACAACCGCGCGCTCGCCCGTCGGCAGAACGAGGCAGCTGGTGGGCGAGCTTCGGCCGCCGGCCTCGACCAGTACCCCATTCACGACCGGGTAGCCGCTGTGCCGCCAGTCGGCGATGTCGTCCTGCAGGCCGAGCGCCGCAATCAACTCTTCCGGCAGCGCCGTCATGATCTGAGCGGGATCGACGAGCACTCGTAGACGCAAGCGTCGAACGGCGTTCTCCGCTAGCAAACCGCACTCAGCGGAAATGCAGTCTCGACCATTGACCAACTCGATCTCGACCGGCGTCAAATCGAGTTCTCCTCGTGCGGGGTGACGATGATCTTGCAGTGTTCCTCGGGGTTGCCGAGGGTTTGGAAGGCGGCTTCGACTCCGTCGAGGCTGACCTTGCCGGTGATGATCGGCGTGGGATTGACGGCTCCGCCGGCGATGTTGTCGAGCGTCTCGGCGAACTCCTGGGGGGTGTAGCCGAGCACGAACTTGAGCGAGAGCTCCTTCTCGATCCCGGCCATCGGCGTGATCGTGTCCTCCTGCATACAGACGCCGACGACGACAATCCTGGCTCCGCGTTGGGGCGCCTCGCGCATCGCCAACGCGATGGTGCCTCGGACGCCGATCGCGTCAAAGATCACGACATCGCCGCCGTCCTGATATCCCTGTCCGCGCAGCGCGTCAACCGGCGGCGTCTCGCGCGGGTCGACGACGATGTCGGCGCCCATCACGCCGGCCAGTTCGCGCCGAGCGGGGGAGAAATCGGAAGCGATGATCGTGCCCGCGCCCTCGTTGCGCAGGCTGGCGATGGTCGCCAGTCCGACCGGTCCGCAGCCGTAGACCACGGCGGGCTCGCCGCCGGTGAACTGTCCCGCGCGGACCGCGTGCAGACCCACCGCCATCGGTTCGGTGGTGGCCGCTTCCTCCGTCGGGACGTGGTCGGGCACGGGCAGGACCATGCCGGCGTCCAGCACCATGTACTCGCTGTACGCGCCGGGATAGACGTTGCTGTATGCGCCCTTGCTCGGCACCGAGGTGATCCGTGATCCGACCGGCAGGCGCTCGGGCGTGTTCGGTCCGTAGCCCACGATTTCGCAGCAAAATTCGTGGCCCATCACGATGTCCCTGGAGAAATCGGGGGCGAACTGCGCGTTGCCCGACTGCGACGAGCCGCGCATCATCTCCTCGCCGAAGAGCATGAAGTGCAGGTCCGACCCGCAGATGCCGCAGGCCAGGTTCTTGACCAGCACTTCACCCTCGGCCGGCTCGGGCTGGGGAATGTCGACCATCCGAAGTTGTCCACTACGTGCCGCGACTGCTCGCATTTCCGGTTCCTCTCCAGGTTCAGCGCTCCGCTTGTAGCTGAAGGCTAACCGCTAGCCTGACCTCAAGCCGAGGTCTGGGAGAGGAGGACGACCATGGCCGACTTCGACGCGCTCCAGCGGGCCTACCGCGCAACCGACGGTTGGGTGCATCTGACCATCACGACCGATGAAGAATGGCGCCGTCTGCGCGACACGCTGGGCGAGGCGGCGCTCGCCGATCACATGTGGGACCACCACGAGCGTCACCCTGCAGACGGAGAGGCCTACCTGCCCGAGTTCCAGCTTCAGATCGAGGACGATCCGCGATTTGCCACGCCGGAGCTGCGGCTTGAGCACGCGGCTGAGTTATCGACGGTCATCACCGAGGCGCTGCGCAATCGGACGCAGCGAGAGTGGGCCGACCTCTTCGCCGCTCGCGGAGTACCGTTCGAGATCAAGACACCGGCGGGGGCCGGCTGAACGGGGCAGCCCATGACCACGCTGACAACATTTACCTCGGAACTGGCAGAGGCCAAACTGCGTGAGTTGATCATCTATCTGTGCGAACGTCGAATCACGGCTCGTTCGTTCGGGACGAGCCAGTTGAACACGCTGCTCTGCCTGAGCGACTTCCTCCACTTCCGCCGCCACGGCGAGTCGATCACCGGCGCGGACTATGTCGTCGCCGAGCACGGTCCGTGGCTGGTCAAGTTCGAGCTCTACCTGGACCCGCTGATCGACGACGGCAGCATCGTGATCCAGCCCTCGGACCTGGGCGGCTACACGCAATACCGCCCCATGGCGCTAACCAGCGCCGACCTGTTCGGCTTCAACGGAGCGGAGATTGCGACGACCGAGCAGATTTTGCGAGCCACCGAGGGTCAGTCCGCCTCCGAGTTGGCCGACCTCGCCCACTCCCTCACCCGCTGGCGCAACGGAGACCTCGGCTCCCCGCTGCCGTATGAGCTGGCTCTGAGCGAGTAGTCAACGAATTTCACTCGACGGACGAAGTCGCTTGTGGGCGATTTCAGCAGGGTGGAGGACTACGATGGCTTTCAGCCAACGAGCGATTCAGAGGACGCCAATCTGATGTTGTTGACCAGGGCCGAGCCGGACGTACAGGCGCGCTGGTTGCGTCTAGTGGAGGAGATGCCAATGGGCGAGGTGCGCGTGCCGGTCCGAGTGACCAATCCATACGAGCCGACTCGCTTCTGGGAGGGCACATTCCTCGTCGACAGCGGGGCGACGAACTCGCACGTACCGACCCCGATCCTGGAATCGATCGGCATTCAGCCGACGGGCATGCGCGATGTCTGGCTGGCCGACAATCGCCGCACTCGACGTCTGGTCAGTTTCGCCGGATTCACGGTTCTCGATCAGACGGACTACACCACGGTCTTCTTCGTCGACGACGATGTCGAGCCGATCCTCGGCGTGACCGTGCTGGAGTCCCTGGGCCTCCTGATCGACCCGGCCCGCGAACGGCTGATACCCCCAGCGTGGTCTCCGACTAGCGTCGCTGCCGCTAGTCGGCCTCTTCGTTGAGCCAGGACATCATGCCTCGGAGCTCGGCGCCGACCTCCCTAATCACGAAACCACTGGCGGGACGGGAAGTCGGTTCTCCGCTCCCCCACGAATCCAGCTGGACGATTCCTTGAGCTAAGTCGGGAGAACCGAACTTACCCGGCGCGCTTCTTCAATGCCAACGCCGCCGCCGAAAGCGTCAGAGCTCCAAAGCCAATCACTGCAACGAACGCCAGTCCCACACGCTCGAAGTCCCAACCGCTCCCTGCTGCAGCAGCAACTGCTGCCGCGCTTCCGCCGGCCTCCTGAACCGCTGCGGCTGCGGCGAAGTCACCGATCACGAGTTCGCGAATGCCCTCCATGAGGTACGTCACCGGATTGACCGTTGCGATCCAACGTAGCCAATCGGCGAACACCTCCCTCGGGACGTATGCCGGAGCCATGAAGATCAGCGGGTAGAAGATCATGAAGCTGGCCTGCGCGGCCTCGGCGCTTGCTGTACGCAATGCGATGAAGATGCCAATCCCCGAGTAAGCGACGCCAAAGAGCCCAGCCATCAGGAGAATCACCAACACTCCGCCAAACCCTGCAACGACGCCCGCCCCAAAGATGAGCGCGACTGCAACTACGATCGAGCTGTACAGGACGGCACGTACACCGTCGGCCGCAACTCGACCGAGAATGATCGACCATCTCGATGCAGGTGTGAGAAGCAACTTGTCAAAGTACCCGCGCTGCAAATCGGAGACGATTGCAAATCCCGACGCACTGGCGGGTCCCGCAACGATCTGTAACAAAGCCATTGGAACAAGGAAGCCAAGATAGTTTGTTACGCCGAAGCCGCGATCGGCGAGGAGCCCAAATCCTGCGATTCCGACTGCCAGGAAGAAGTGCGGGATGAAGACATTAGTGACCTCTACCCATGGCTGTCTGAACCATGAGCGGACCGTCCTCCCAGCCAGACGGCGGGAATGGGCAAACACTTGTAGCCGTCTCGGGTGGACGAGGCTAGCGGTCGGTGCGGCTTGAGTTGCCAGTGCCATTAGCGATCACCTTCCGAGTCTTCGGCGTTGGTTGGGTCGTCCATCCGGTGGCCGGTTGCTTCGAGAAACACGTCATCGAGCGTCGCGTGTGCAAGCGTGAGTTGGTCGAAGCTGACCCCGACGTCGTCAAGAATGCGCACGATCATTGGAAAGGCGTCTGCACCGCTTTTCGTATACACCGAGACACCGGAGACGCCGTCACGCCGAGCACGCTCAACTATGGGCAACGCGCTAACGCGGTCGATCGCGCTCTCACGATCGCCGGCCGTGACTTGAAAGGAGATGACGTCGTCAGAGACCCTGTCTTTCAGAGCCTTGGGAGCGTCCTGAAGCACAATCCTCCCGGCGTCAAGGATGGCTATCTCATCGCACAGCTGATCGGCTTCCTCGAGGTACTGCGTGGTCAGGAAGAACGTGACCCCGAACTCTTCATTCAGGTTGCGGATGTAGTCCCATAGGCGCTGTCTGCTCAAAGGGTCGAGACCTGTGGTGGGTTCGTCCAGGAAGACGATTGAGGGACCATGGACAAGGGCGGCTGCAAGGTCGAGGCGACGCTGCATCCCACCGGAGTATTCGAACACGCAACGATCAGCGTCGCTCGACAGGTTAATCACGTCGAGCAGATGGGAGACTCGGTCTTCAATGAGTTCTTCACGCACGTTGTATAGCTGAGCAGAGAGGCGCAATAGCTCCCGCCCGGTTTGGAAGGGATCGAGACCTACCTCCTGCAGGGCGACGCCTATCGACTGGCGAACCGAGTCTGCATGGCGAACCACATCAAGCCCTCCCACTGCGGCTGTACCGGCGGTCGGCTTGAGGAGAGTAGTCAGCATCCTCACGGTGGTGGTCTTGCCGGATCCGTTCTCACCGAGGAAACCGAAGATCTGTCTGCTACAAACGCACAAGTCGATTCCGTTGACAGCTTGGACCGCGCCGTAGTGCATGGTCAGGTTCTTGGCGACGATCACTGGTTCCAAGCCGCCTTCAGGCGGGAAATCGGCGGTCGCAGCCCCAGAATCGCGTCGAAGTCGGAAGAGGGAGTTGAGTCGTGACATGGGCACGAGGTTATGGATCTGAACAGGCCGTCGTTCTATTGCCATGTCCCGGGGAATACTCAATACGTGTCGCCTGGTTCATACAACTTCAACAAATGACAACAGCTTTGCCCTTTCTTGCAGGTACCCGAAACCTTCAGCCAACGCGAGGAGGCATTGGCTTCGGCTCGACGGGATTCCCGCGACGGAGCGCGGGAATGACGGAGCTGGAACGCGCCAGCGGCTAGTCGGCTTGTTCGTTGAGCCAGGACATCATCCCGCGCAGCTCGGCGCCGACCTCTTCGCTCTCGTGACGGGCGGCTCGGGCTCGGAGCTTGTCGAAGCCGGGGCGGCCGGTCTGGTTCTCCATGATCCACTCGCGGGCGAAGGTACCGTCCTGGATGTCGGAGAGAATCTGCTTCATCCGCTGCTTGACCGAGTCGTCGATGATCTTCGGGCCGCGGGTCAGGTCACCGTACTCCGCCGTGTCCGAGACCGAGTAGCGCATGTTGGCGAAGCCGCCTTCGTAGATCAGGTCGACGATTAGCTTGACCTCGTGGATCGTCTCGAAGTAGGCCGACTCGGGCTGGTAGCCCGCTTCGACCAGCGTCTCGAATCCGGCCTGCATCAGCGCCGTGATGCCGCCGCAGAGGACGGACTGCTCGCCGAACAGGTCGGTCTCGGTTTCCTCGAGGAAGGTCGTCTCAAGCACGCCGGCGCGGGTCCCGCCGATGCCCTTGGCGTAGGCCAGCGCCACCTCTCTGGCGGTTTCCGAGGCGTCCTGATGGATGGCCAGCAGCGCCGGCACGCCGCCGCCCTCTTCGAAGACGCGGCGCACGAGGTGGCCGGGGCCCTTGGGCGCGATCATCGTCACGTCGACCTCGGGCGGGGGCATGACCTGGTTGAAGTGGATGGCGAAGCCGTGAGCGAACATCAGCGTCTTGCCCTCGGTCATCGACGGGGCGATGTGCTGGTCGTAGATCGACTTCTGCACGTGGTCGGGCGTGAGCATCATCACGATGTCGGCGGCGGCGGCGGCATCGGCGACCAGATCGACCTGCAAGCCCGAGTCCTGGACCTTGTTCCAGCTTCGCGAGCCGGGGTAGAGACCGACGACCACATCGCAGCCCGAGTCGCGCAGATTCAGCGCGTGCGCGTGACCCTGCGAACCGAAGCCGATCACGGCAATCTTCTTGTCCTTGAGCAGATCAAGGTCGGCGTCCTGGTCGTAGTACATCTCGGCGGGCATACAGGTCTCCTGCAGGTTGGGTGTTTGCGGTTCTCGCCTGAGTGTAGGCGTGGTTCGGGTGTCGGGCAGTCAATCAGTCGCTGGCGAAGGGCAGCGCGCCTTCGGGCCGACGGCCGAGCATGGCGCGGATCGCGGCTGCGGCCTGCTGCGAGTCGGAGATGGCCGGCGGCTTGGTCGTCTCGGTGCCGCGGCGCATGGCGACGCGACCGGTGCGGACCATTTCGAGGATGCCGAACTGCTCGAACATCTTGACCGCCGCATCGACCTTGCCTTCGTCGCCGAGGACCTGGATGATCAGCGCTTCCGCATGCACGTCGACCACATCGGCGCGGAACACCTCGACCACGTCGAGCACCTCGCGCCGATTGAAGTTACTTGCCGACACCTTGATCAGCGCCAGCTCGCGGTCGACCATCGGCGCGTAGGTGATGTCCTGCACCGAGACGACGTCGATCAGCTTGAACAACTGCCGGCAGACCTGGTCGACCTGGTGGTCGTCGCCGTCGACCACGATGGTCATCCGGCTCAGCCCTGGCTCCTCGCAGTGACCGACGGTCAGCGATTCGATATTGAAGCCGCGGCGGCGAAACAGCGAAGCGACGCGCGCCAGGACGCCGGGACGATCCTCCACGTGGGCGACGATGGTGTTGCGGGTTGCCATCTGCTGAATCTCCTCTGTCTCGTTTCAGGTTCGTCGTGGCTGACTGGGCCTTGGCATCTCGTCTCCTGCGGAGTCGCAATCGAGATTCCCGCCTGCGCGGGAATGACGAACACGATTCCAGTGCCTAGACCTCGGCTTCGGACTCAATGGTTTCCGACAGCGCCGCGCCGGCCGGCACCATGGGCCAGACGTTCTCTTCCCGCTCAAGCTGGAAGTCGATCACCACCGGGCCGTCGTAATCTTCCAGTTCGCGGAACAACGCCATCGCCTCGGCTCGCGTGGTCGCGCGCATCCCGCGGATGCCATAGGCCTCGGCCAGCTTGACGAAGTCGGGCTGACCCAGATCGACCGAGTGGTAGTTGTGCTCGTAGAACAGCTCCTGCCACTGTCGCACCATGCCGAGAAATCCGTTGTTGAAGATTGCGAAGCGGACCGGCAGGTTGTGGTCTTTGACCGTTTGCAGTTCCTGCGAGGTCATCTGGAAGCCGCCGTCGCCGCAGATCGACCAGATCGGATCGGATTGCGCGAACTGGGCGCCCATCGCGGCGGGAATCTCATAGCCCATGGTGCCCAGACCGCCCGAGGTCACCCATTGCCGCTGCTTGTTGTACGGGTAATACTGCGCGGCCCACATCTGGTGCTGTCCGACACCCGTGACGATCGTCGATTGGCCCTGCGTCGCTTCGGCCAACGCCTGGATCAGCCAGGGTCCGCCCAACGCCGTGCCTTCTTCGATGTAGTCGGTTGGATGCTGCTCCATGATCTGGTCGATCTCCGCTCGCCAGGCGGGATGCGCGTTGGGCTGGATCTGAGGCAGCAGCCGAGTCAGCGTCTCTTTCACATCGCCGTTGACGGGCGCGTGGGTCTCGAAGTTCTTGCCGATCTCGGCCGGGTCGATGTCGATGTGCACGATCTTCGCGCCGGGGTTGAAGTCGCTGAATCGACCCATCGCGCGGTCGTCGAAGCGCATGCCGATACCGATCACGACATCGGCCCGGTCGGCGGCCATGTTGGCGTAGAAGTGACCGTGCATACCGAGGAAGCCGTAGGAGAGTTCATGGTCCTCGGGCATCCCGGAGATGCCCAGCAACGTGGTCAGCACCGGAGTGTCTGAGAGCTCGGCGAACTTGACCAGCTCCTCCTGGGCTTCCGATTGCACCACGCCATGTCCAGCGATGACGATGGGTTTCTGCGCTGCATTGATGATCTCGGCCGCCTTGTCGACTTCTTCCTCGCGCGGTACATCCATGATCGGATACCCGCGCAGGGAGACGCCTTGCGGATAGCCGTCCCACTCCGCCTCTTCGACAAAGACATCCTTGGGGATGTCAACCAGTACCGGACCCTTGCGGCCGGTTGAGGCGATGTGGAAGGCCTCCTTAACCGCCGGCGCGATCTCCGAGGCGCGCATGAGCAAGTAGTTGTGCTTCGTGATCGGCAGAGTGATGCCGGTGATGTCCGCTTCCTGGAAGCCGTCGCGCCCGATCAGGTCGCGCGCGACGTTGCCGGTCAGCACGACCATCGGTACCGAGTCCATGTAGGCCGTCGTGATCCCGGTGACCAGGTTGGTCGCGCCGGGACCGGAGGTGGCCAGGCAGACGCCGGTCCTGCCGGCGACGCGGGCATAGCCGTCGGCGGCGTGCGCGGCAGCCTGTTCGTGCCGAACAAGGACGTGCTTGATGTCGGGGTACTCGCCCAGGGTGTTGTAGAGCGGCAGAACGACGCCGCCCGGGTAGCCGAAGAAGACTTCGACTCCTTCCGCACGCAGGCATTCCATCAGGATTCGGGCGCCGGTCAGACGCATGGCGGTCTCCTCAACCGTGGCTCGGCGCGATCTCCGAGCGTTGTCTACTCACAGTGTCGACTGAGTCTGGTGTGTATGTGGATCGGATCGTCCGGCGCGTGTGTGCTGGCGATGTCGGCGGCGCTGGCTCCGTACCCGTGCCCTGAGCGCCGTCAGCTCAAGCGTGGAGCGCGTAGCCGCCTGCTACAGCGACAAGTACCCATCGGGCACGCTGCGACGACATCCCCGAGGCGAGCAAACGCCGGGATTCGAGAGACGTGTGCGGCCCACGGTCGGTCACGTTTGTCATGGTTGAAGCTGAGCCTACTATGTCGAGCATCCGCAGTCTGTACCAGTCTGTAACCGCAGTGATCACACTGGCCGATCACGCTGTCCGATCACACCTCACACACGTGCCTTCAGCGCCTCAATCACCATCAGCTCGTACGCCTGCTCGAGTTCGGGGTAGTCGAAGTAGCGCTCGCGCAACAACTTGTTGATCTCGCGCGAGGGGAAGAACCGCCGCGCCCACTCGGCGTCTTCGGCCAGGTCGATCAGATCACCGGCTTCGGCCATCACGATCATCTCGTAGCGCCGAGCGCCCGGTTCGGCCTTGTCCTGCAGTTCCTTGGCGGTCATCTGAATGCGCGTGTGCTGCGACCACTCGGCCAGCGGCACTTGCCAGGTATCAAGCACGACCGACTCGATCGTCTGCGACAGAGCGGCACGCCGCGCGTCCTGGTCCAACTCCGGATCCAGCGGCTCCGGACGAGGTTCAATCTCGAACTCCAGGATCGGCAACACCCACGGCTCATGCCGGTCGCCGTGCCGGACGACCAGGCAGCGGTCGCCGCGCATGACGATCAGGAAGATGCGCTCGACCAGGTCGGGCTCGGGCAGCTCCTCGGTTCGGTCGCGGTATTGCAGATATGCCTCGTCGACCAGCTTCTCCTGACGCCAGATCTTGCGTCGAGGCTTGGGCAGGCTCCGCGCTACCTCGGCGGGATCCATCGCCATCGGATCGCCCATTGGATGTTCGCCAAAGACCATGGTTTCGCTCTCTCAGCCTGTTGTTCAGTCCGCCGCCGCTGACTCGCGCGTCGGCGCGGTTGCGTGCGGCGCTTCGGAGGTCCACACGTTGCGGCCGCGCTCGCCGGCGCTCATCCGTCCCACGCCGGGGAACGGATTGTGTACCGCGACCAACAGCGAGCGGTTCTTGATCGCCTCGGCGATCACTCGCTTCTTCGTCTCCAGGTTGACCAGCGGCAGCACGTCAAACGCCGACAGCCAGGCCACGCGCTCCAGTTGCACCTGGTGCTGGATCATGTCGCCCAGGTAAACCGCCGACTCGCCGCCGTTGGCGATCACGACCGAGGCGTGCTCGGCCGTGTGGCCGGGCGTCTCGATCACGGTGATGTCGGAGGTGACCTGCGTCTCGCCGTCGATGAACTCGATCTGGCCCGCCGCCTCGACCGGCAGCAGGTTTTCGGGCAGATAGGTCGCGCGGGTCCGCTCGTTGGGGTGCATCGCCTCCTCCCACTCGCCGCGCTGGATGTAGTAGCGGGCATTGGGGAAGGTGACGGCAAGCTCGTCGCCCTGCTGGATAGTGTTCCAACCGGTGTGGTCGTTGTGCAGGTGCGTGTTGATCACGATGTCGACGTCGGCCGGCCTGACGCCGTTGCGGGCGAGGTCGTCGATCAGTATGCCGTGATCCGGTTCCCAACCCCGACGCCGCGTCTGCTCAAAGTCCTTGTTGCCCTGACCCGTCTCGATCAGCACCGTCTTGCCGTCGGATTCGAGCAACAGGCAGTTGAGGGCCAACGGGATCTGGTTGAGGTCGTTGGTTTCGCCGGTGACGCGCTGCCACATGATCTTGGGCACGAGCCCGAAGACGGCGCCGGCGTCGAGCCAGACCACACCGTCGGAGAGCACGCGGATCTCTCGCGATCCGACCCGATAGATTGGCGTAGCGTCCATGGCGTGACGTTATCACCACGCGCGAGTTGAATCAGCGCCGTAGCAACGAGCGGAGGACTTGCCGGATGAGCGACGCAACGCACGACTCGACGAATCACTCGCAAGCCGGCTTCGCGGGCCTGCTGCCCGAGCACATTGGCGTGCGGCTGGTGTCGGTGGAGCCCGACCTGGTGGTCGCCGAGATCGATGTCACGCGGGAACTCTGCACGGCGCCCGGGCTAATGCACGGCGGCGCGATCATGGCCTTCGCCGACACCCTCGGCGCGGTCGGCACGAGCGCCAATCTACCGCCCGGCGCGGGCACCACGACGATTGAATCGAAGACCAACTTCTTCCGCGGCGGCGTCGAAGGAACAACCTTGCGAGGCGAGTGCCGCCCCATGCATCGAGGCCGTCGTACCCAGGTCTGGCAGACGACGATTCTCAATCCCGAGGGCAAGCTGGTCGCCCAGGTCACGCAAACGCAGATGGTGCTGTAACGCTTGACTAGCCGCGATTCAACTTAGGCTTGTCGCATCTACGACAATCGCAAGGAAGAGGCGTATGCGCTACCGACGACTAGGAAGCACGGGACTACGGGTGTCGGAGATTTGCCTGGGCACGATGACATTCGGCTCACGCACCGAGCAGGATGAAGCGCATCGAATCCTGGACGCTGCGTTCGATGCCGGGGTCACCTTCCTCGACACGTCCGACGCCTATCCCGCAGGCAAGCGCGACATCGGCGGGACCGAGGAGATCATCGGTCGCTGGCTTGCCGGCCGACCTCGCGACCAGGTTATCGTCGCCACCAAGTGTTTCGTACCCACGGGCCCCTTGCCGCATCAGCGCGGCAACTCGCGCCAGCACATCATCTCGGCAGTCGACGACTCACTGCGGCGTCTGGGTACCGACTACATCGACCTCTACCAACTGCACGGTCCCGACGGCTCAACTCCGATCGAGGAGACGATGCAGGCTCTGGACGACCTTGTGCGCTGGGGCAAGGTGCGCTACGTCGGCGCGTCTAACTTCCGCGCCTGGCAACTGGCGATGGGGCTGCGAGCGTCCGACGTTGCAGGGATCACGCGATTCGTCTGCGACCAGCCGCGCTATAACATCCTCTGGCGCGATATCGAGGACGACCTGCTGCCGCTCTGCCGCGACCAAGGCGTCGGCGTGATCTGCTTCAACCCGCTCGCCGGAGGATTCCTGACCGGCCGCTACCGAAACACCGACGAGCTGCAAGGAGAGAATTGGTTCACCAACCGCATGACCTCGCAGCTCTACCAGGGCCGCTATTGGGACGACATCCAGCGCGAACAGGTGGCGCGACTGCAGGACTACTTCGCCGAGCGCGATCAGAGCATCACGCATGCGGCCATCTCATGGGTGCTCGCGCAAGAGGGCATCACCTCGGCCATCGTCGGTGCGTCGCGTGCGGAGCAGATCGAAGACTCGCTGCGCTACGCCGAAGTCGAGTTGACGCCCGAGGACCTCGAGTTCTGTGATCAGGCCTGGTACCAGATTCCCCGTCCAACCGACCCGGCGGTCGCCATGCGCTGATGTCTCGCGCTCATGCTCCAATGTTGATTACAGTCGCGGAGAATCCGCGTACACTGACCCCATGGGCGAGCTACGCGAAACGCCGACAAGACGCTCCAAACTCGGCTCGTTGCCGACCAGGTTGGTGGAGATCGAGGCGTACCTCGTCAAGAACGCGGAAGCCCGGGCCCAGGCATTGGGCCTGTCGTTGGAGCGGTACATCGGCAATGCGATCTCAGCCCAGATGGAACGGAATCCCTTGCCGGAGGAGCAGCGCCGAATTGATGAGTTTCTCGCTGAGCCAGGCCGCCGAGAGTGGCTCGACTCGTGGCGACAGAAGAATGCCCTCAAGCGTCCGCCGACCATGGCCGACATATCAGCGGCATACAAGGCAGAAGACCGTGAGTCGTACTACGAATACCTGAAGAACAAGTATTCGTAATGCTCCTCGTCGACTCGGATGTCTTGCTTGATGTCGCATTAGCGCGCTCGCCGCACTTCGCCGATTCCGAGCGGATCCTTCTGGCTGTGGAGGCTGGCGTTGAATCAGCGGCAATGTCCTGGCACTCCGTCGCTAACATGTTCTACGTCATTCGGCAACACCAGACCGACGCCGCTGCACGCGCATTCATAGAGCGCGTGAGGAGAGCGTTGGTAGTGCCTCGCACGGGGAGCGACGACCTCGCCTTTGCGCTGGCGCTGCCGATGCGCGACTTTGAAGACGCCATGCAGGTCGCTGCGGCGCAAGCTTGTGACGCTCACCTCATCGTGACACGGAATCAGCGAGACTTCCTCAACTCTCCTGTGGCCGCGGCATCCCCCGCTCAAGCGCTCGAACTGCTCCGCTGAATATCTTCCCGATCTGCGACTCGCGTGTATCGTGACGGGTAATGCTTCGGCGACGAGCATTGAGACGACACCTGCACCGAGCAATCTGGGAGCGCGCGATGTCCGGCACTGAGATGGCCTACCTCCGGGGACAGGTGATGCCCCTGGCCGACGCCAAGATCAGCATCATGACCCATGCCCTGCATTACGGCACCGCCGTATTCGAGGGCATCCGCGCCAACTGGAACGCCGAGCACGAAGAGATCTACGTCTTTCGCATGCGCGAGCACTACGAGCGGCTGCGCAAGTCGGCTCATGCGCTGATGATGGACCTGCCGCTCTCCGACGACGAACTCTGCGAGATCACCGTCGACCTCGTGCGCCGCAGCGGATTCAAGCAGGACGTCTACATCCGCCCGCTGGTCTACAAGTCCGCGGAAGTGCTGGGCGTCCGGCTGCACGGCATCGCCGATGACTTCCTCTGCTTCCTCATTCCCTGGGGCGCGTACCTCGACACCACCGGCGGCGTGCATGTGGTCACGTCATCGTGGCGGCGCACTGAAGACCAGTCGATCCCCGTGCGGGCCAAGGTCACCGGCGCATACATCAACTCGGCCCTGGCCAAGACCGAGGCGGAGACCGCAGGCTTCGACGAGGCGATCATGCTCAACGAGGACGGTCACGTCTCGGAGGGCTCGGGCGAGAACATCTTCATCGTCAACGACGGCGTGATCTACACGCCGCCCAGTTCCGACAACATCCTGGTCGGCATCACGCGCAACACGGTGATGGAGCTCGCCGAGCAGGAACTCGGCATCCCCACGGTCGAGCGCACGCTGGACCGCTCCGAACTCTGGTTGGCCGATGAAGTGTTCATGACAGGCACGGCAGCTCATGTCACGCCGATCGCCTCGGTCGACCGGCGCATGATCAACGGCGGCGAAACCGGACCGATCACGGCGCAACTCGAACGGCTCTACTTCGACGCGATCATCGGCAACCGCGACGCCTACTCGCACTGGCTGACGCCGGTCTACACCAACGACTGATCCGGGAGCTCGCCATGGCAGAGGCGATCACGCTCGTCCTCGCCTATCTCCTGGGCTCTGTTCCGGTGTCGTGGCTCGTCTTCCGCTGGCGGACCGGCCAGGACTTGCGTGTCGTCGGCGACGGCAACGTCGGCGCGGCCAACGCAGCGCGGATGGGCGCCGGGCACTTCTTCGGCGCCGTGATCATCGTGATCGACATCGGCAAAGGGCTGCTGGCAGTCTCGATTGCGCGCTGGTGGGGACTCGAGTTGGGCTGGTGGATGGCGGCCGGCGGGCTGGTAATGGTCGGCCACATGTGGCCGCTGTTCCTGCGCTTCAATGGAGGCCGCGCCGCCGCGACCGGCCTCGGAGCAGCGGGCGCGTTCCTGCCCTGGCAGTTCGGGATCACGTTCGTGGTCGGCGGCCTGACCTATCTCGTCACCAGGATTGCCGAACTTGGCATCTTGCTGGTCGCCGCGCCGCTGCCGTTCCTGGCGATTGCGTTCGGCGAACCCATCGAGTCGATCATCTTCTGCTTCGCGGCGCCGATCGCGGCAGGACTCAAGACAGTATTCGACAGGGCGTGGGACCGATGGCAAGACGCTGGGACGCCATAGTCGTCGGAGCGGGCCCGGGCGGTTCAACCGCCGCCTACGATCTCGCGTCAGCCGGCGCGAGCGTCCTTTTGCTTGATCGCGCGCGATTTCCCCGCGACAAACCCTGTGGCGGCGGCGTACTGATCTCCGCCGTCAAGCTGCTTCCCTTTTCTCTCGATCCGGTCACCGAGCGCACCATCCATGCCTTCCGCGTGCGCTATCGGCGCAACCTGGAGTTCGAACACCGCTACCCGAAGCCGCTCGCTCTGATGACCCAGCGCTCGCGGCTCGACGCCTTCCTCGCCGAGCAATCTACGTCGGCGGGCGTAGATTTCCGCGATCACTCCGCTGTCCGCGACATCGACGGAACGACGATCACACTCTCGAACGGCGACACGCACGAGGCCGAAGCGATCATCGCCGCCGACGGCGCAAACAGTGTCGTGCGGCGGGCGCTTGGTCTGCCTCGACTGCGTGGGGCGGTCGCATTGGAAGGCAACGCGGATCGTGCGGCCCAACCGTCGGGCGCTCGATGGGACGACGCCGTCGGTCTTGAACTCGGGTCAATGCCCGGTGGATACGGCTGGGTGTTTCCCAAGGACGACCACTGCAACGTCGGCGTTGGCGGATTCCCGGCAGTCGGGCCGGCGCTGCGCGACGAGCTGGCGGCCTATGCGTCGGTCGAGGCGTTCGACGGCGACGGCCTGACCCAGCTTCGCGGTCACCATCTGCCATTGCGTGATTCCAACACCGCTCTCTGCGCCGACAGAGTCGCGTTCATCGGCGACGCGGCCGGTCTGGTTGATCCGCTGTCGGGAGAAGGCATCGGCAATGCGATCCGCAGCGGCCAACTCGCAGCGCAATCGACGCTCAGCCTGCTCCGCGGCGACTACGCCGACATGTCGCCCTACGAGCGCGCGATCATTTCGGAGATTGTCCCGGAGTTGACGGTCGCCAGCCAGCTTCAGGCCTTGTTTCACCAGTGGCCCTGGCCGTACGTCCAACTCCTGCGACGCTCCGATCGCTTCTGGACCGCTTTCTGTCGGATCGTGCGTGGAGAGTCGAGCTACACCCAGTTCCAGTCGCGGTTAGGACCGGCCAAAGTGCTCGTGGACACCGCCGCCGCAATCGCCGAGCGTCGCAGCCGCAAGATCGCGGGTTGGTGATCCAGTCGCATACACTTGCGTCATGGATGATGACCACGGAACCATCAGCCTCCTCGTCCAGGGACGGCTCGATGTGGATACGTTTGCGGCCGCTGTCGCTGGTCTGCGCGACCTGGCGACCGCGTTAGCCACGAATCTCACTCCCGATGCTCCGGTGACATGGGAACTTGAACAGCTCGCATATGGAAGCGCATCGATCACGCTCAGGGCGGAGTCCGACTCTCCCTCAGCTCTAGCGACGTTGACTGGCGCGTACCTGGATGTTTGGGAAGCCATCGCTGAGGACAGAGAACTGGACTGCCCTCGCGAAGTGCGAGACAGCGCCCGCAGGCTGGCCGCATTGACCCGGAGGGAGCGAGTCACGGGGCTCAAATGCAGCGTCGCGACTAGGCGGGTGCAAATCTCTCGGCTCGGCCCCAATGCAGGCCGTTCTTCAACGGGTGTGAAGTCGATCGGCGTGGTATCCGGACATGTTGAGTCGCTCAGCCGACGAGGGGATCTTCATCTCACGATGGTCGACGATGTGTTTCATTCACGTGTCGCGCTACATTTGCGCAAGGGTCAGGAAGAGCTTGCACGAAACGCTTGGGACACGCACGCGACCGTCCATGGAACCATTACGGAGGATGCCGACACTGGTCACCCCACCGAAGTCCGCAACATTACCAAAGTCGAGCCGGCTAGCCGGTACTCGAAGGGGGCATGGCGCTCAGCTCGAGGAGCTTTTCCTTGGCGACCTGGCGACCCGCCTGCTGAGATGTTGATTCGAGAGCTACGCGGTCGTGGTTGATCCCTCACGTGTGTACTTCGATTCCTCTGTGTTTCTCGCGTATCTCAACAATGAGCCAGGGCGCGCCGATGTGGTCGCCACTCTCCTGGAGGACTCGGAACAGGACCGGATTGAAATCGTCACCTCCACGATCTCGCTCGCTGAAGTCGTTTATCTCAGAGGCAGTGGAGTTGGGCAAGATTTCGCTCTGATCGACGCACAGATCGATAGCTTGCTCCGCAACTCGCGAATCACCACGCTTGTGCAGTTCACACCGGCGATCGCGGTGCGAGCCAGAGAGTTCGTGAGGTCCGTACCGGGACGAAATGCGCAATTGACAGTGCTCGACGCGATTCACCTGTCGTCTGCAGCGGCGTCGAGCGCTGAGATGTTCTTTGCTTACGATCGCGACTTTCGACCATTCGAGAGCCAGGTTGAATTCGGCATTGCTCCGCCTAGTCCGTTCAATCCTCGAATGGACCTTGGCGGTGCCTAGCTCGGTCCCTGCTACCCCTGCGCCGACTCCAACGCTTCCTCCCACGTTGTCCGATCGCGGATCATGGTCTGGTAGCGGCGCAGCATCCTTGGCCAGCCCACGGCGACGACGCCGCTCAGGTAGCCGCGCAGACCGTAGATGGCGGCGAATCGGTTCGACTCCAGCGTCCCATGAACGACCTGGAACTGGTCGCGCGGCGACGTGATCCCCGACGCCATGATGCTCAGTCCGTGCTGATCCGACCAGAAGTACGGAACCGGGGCAAAGGGAACGAGCTCCTCGTTGCGACTTTCGCGCAACAGATTCTGCGCTGCCGCCATGCCTTGTTCGACAGCGTTGGTCCAATGTTCGATCCGCATGTTGCGCTGCGGCTCGGAATAGGCGAACGGGCCGAACAGCCCGTTCGGCCAGCGCGCGACATCGCCGGCCGCATAGATCATCGGAGCGGCTCGACAGTACTGATCGCAGATGACGCCGTCGCCCAGCGTGAGACCCGAGGTCTCCAACCATTCGATGTTGGGCCGCACGCCGATCCCAACCACCACCGTGTCCGCTTCTATAACTGAGCCGTCCTGCAACTTGACCGCCTCGACCTGTCGATCGCCGAGCAACTCCTCAACCGCTGCATCGAGATGTACCTCGACACCCGCCGCTCGGTGCAGGTCCGCAGCCCAGGCGCCCAGCGTCTCGCCGAGCGGTCCCAGCATTGGTTGCGACAGCGCCTCGACCATGGCCACATCGAGTCCACGTGTCCGCGCCGAGGATGCGATTTCCGAGCCGATGAAGCCGGCCCCGATCACGACGACCTTGCCGCCCGACTCAAACCGCGAACGAATCTGTAGCGCGTCCTGCTGGTTGCGCAAGGTGTACACACCGGCGAGATCGCCGCCAAACGGCAGCTTCAGCGCTCGAGCCCCGGTGGCGATCACCAGGCTGTCGAATGGGACGCGCTCACCATCGTCGAGCCGAATCGATCCTGTATCGCGGTCGAGCGCCGTCGCTGTACGACCGCTGAGAAACTCCAGGTCAAGCTCGGCGAGTTCTTCGCCAGAACGCAGCGGCAACCGATCCTCATCCCACTCGCCGGTCAGCAGTTGCTTGGACAGCGGCGGACGATCGTACGGTTCGGCCGGTTCGTCGCCGATCAGCGTGATTCGTCCCTCAAACCCCTCAGCGCGGAGCGTTTCCACCGCGTTGAGACCGGCGAGTGACGCTCCGACGACAACGACACGATCCATGTTCCGCTCCTGTGGCAGAGGCTACCGCCACCCGACGGCATCGATTGTGAAATCCTTCGCTATCATGCTCCCGATACCAACTCACACACCGACGAAGTATTGGAGAGAGCTATGGGCAAGTTGGACGGCAAGGTCGCCATCGTGACGGGCGCGAGCCGCGGCATCGGCGCGGCGATCGCCGAGTGTTTCGCGGCCGAGGGCGCCAAAGTGATCGCCACTGCGCGCACCGTGCAGGAAGGGACGCACCCGCTGCCCGGTTCGCTGGAAATGACGATCAAGAACATCCGCGACGCAGGCGGGGAAGCCACCGCTGTGGCGGGCAACGTCTCGGAGTACGAAGAGTGCGCCGGGATCGTTCAGCAGACGATCGACACCTACGGCCAGCCCGACGTGCTGGTCAACAACGCCGCCCTGACCTACTTCATCCCGGTCAAGGACTTCCCCGTTCGCCGCTGGCTGCGCTCGACGGCCGTCAACTTCCACGGCCCCTTCTACATGAGTCAGCTCTGCCTCAACGAGGGCGGGATGATCGAACGCGGCTCCGGCTCGATCGTCAACGTGTCCTCCGCTGCGGCCATCGGCCCGGGCCGCGGCCCATACGACGGCGACGGCGGCGGCGGCACCCTGTACGGAGCGGAAAAGGCCGCGCTTGAGCGGTTCACCCAGGGACTCGCATCCGAGGTCCACCAGTACGGCGTCTCGGTGACCTGCTACAGCCCCTCGCAGATCGTCCCGACGCCGGGCGTCGTCCACCACCGACTGATGGAGGGCCGCGACCCCAACGACGCCGAAGGCGTCGAGATCATGGCCCAGGCGGCGTTGCTGCTGGCGACCGAGCCGCTGGATAAGGTCTCGGGTCGAGTCACCTATTCCCAGGAGATCCTTAAGGAGTTCGGCTGGGACATGGGCGGCAAGACGCCGGCCGGAACCGGCGTGACGACTCCGGGATCGGGCTACTCTCAGATCTAAACGCCGCAAGTCCGACCAAATCAGCCCGCGGTGCTCTAGTCAGGCGTTGCCGTGACCTCCGCAGATGTCGAGCGGGTCGAGCGCTGGTTCCGCGACGGTGATCTGTTGCACCCCATCGAGGGCGATGCGCCGCCGTCGACGGTGGATCTCGGCCGCGCCATCGCCTCAATCGGGGGCGTCCCGCTCTCCGACTCGGACGACCGGGCGGCCGAGCTTGCCGATCGGATCGGTCACGATCGTCCGCTGCTCTTTGTCCTGGTTGACGGGCTTGGGTGCGTCTTTGACGAACTCGCCACGCCGGAAGGCCTGATCGCCGGCGCCGAGGGGATTCAGCTACGCTCGGTCTTTCCGTCAACGACCGCGGCGGCGCTCACGACGCTCGCGACCGGGGCCTGGCCGTCGCAGCACGGTGTGCCGGCCTGGTACACGCATCTCCACAACCGCGACCTGACGGCGACGATCCTGCCATTCGTGGAACGCGACTCCGAACGCAAGCTGCAGGAGTTCGGCATTCGCCCCAGTGAAGCGTTCGCCTATCCCTCGCGGATGGCCGCGATCGAGGGGCGGTTCCGCACCTATCACCCGCGGGCGATTTCAAACAGCGAGTTCACCAGCTACCAGCGCGGCTCTGCGCCGACAGACCCCTACGACCACCTGCGCGACGCCGCCGCGACCGTGGTCTCGCGGATCGTGGAGCAGGATGAGGTCGGCATTCACTATCTCTACCTGCCGATGGTCGATTCGGCATCGCACCGCGATGGACCGAACGCCTCGGCCACGCTGAGGGCCCTGGAGGCAGTCGACCAGGCGCTCGGCGTGATCGCCGAGCAGCTGGACGGCCGAGCCCGGATCGCAATCAGCGCCGACCATGGCGAGCTATATGTCTCAGCCGCGGAAAAGTCGCTGTTCCTGCCAGATGATCCGTTGATCGATGATCTGCACACCCCGCCGCACGGAGAACCGCGCGTGCCGATGTTCTGCGTCCAGCGCGGCCGTGAGGATGCGTTCGAGGGTGAGTTCCGCGAGCGCTGGGGCAAGGACTGGGCGCTGATCACTCGAGCAGAAGCGGAAGACATGCGGCTCTTCGGTCCCGAGCCGATGTCTCCCACCGCAGCCGAACGCATCGGCAGTCATCTCGCCCTCTCGGCGAACAAGAACGTGCTCGTCTACGGAGAGGCCGGCAACAAGGTCTCGGCCCTCAACGGCTACCACGCCGGCCTCCGAGCCGAGGAGATGGAGATCCCGCTGCTTCTGGCCTGAATCGGATAGCGTTAGCAAGTGAGAGAACGCCATTCGAAGAAGGAGATCGAACGAGTCATCCGCGCTGTCGAAGGCGCTGGATGGCGAGTAGAATTGAGTCGTCGCGGGCATCTCTGGGGACATCTCCTCTGCAACGAGCGAAACCGTTCAGGCTGTAGAATTCGGATTGCATCGACTCCGCAGAATGCAGGAAATCACGCGAAGGACATCAAGAGAGAGCTAGCTTCCTGTGTACACGGATGGGCGGTCGACCTGAGATGAACACTTGGAACTTTCGCTTCACCCTGGAACCCACCCTCGTCAATATTGACGACATCTTCGACCAACTGCATGACGCTGGCTGCGATGACGCGCTGTTTAGCTCTCGCGACCAACAGGAGTTCGTCACCTTCGCTCGCAATGCTCCGACCCTTGAAGAAGCAGTCTTGAGCGCAATCGCGGATCTCGAGAGCGTCGATGGGATCAGAGTCTCGGCGATCAGCGACGAGTCGCTAGTGACTGCCACGGAGATCTCAAAGCGAACCGGCAAGAGCTTCGAAGAGATCAGCGTCTTGATCGCTGGACAACGGGCCGGCGCTGCGTTCCCTCCGCCTCTGACATGGGAGAACGAGGACCCGCAAGAGTGGGAGTGGAGGCAAGTAGCGGAGTGGTTCATCAATGAACTTGGCGAGCATCCACGGGATCCCGATGCAGCCGTGTTTGCTGCGATCTCAGACACGCTGGATGCCCGGCGCAGCTGCAATAGGCTCGCGCCCAATCAGCGGCGAAGAATTAGCCGGTTGCTCTCCACTATCTAGGGCCTGTTCACATCGCCATGCAGCGGGCCGCGACGAACCCGTCGGAGCCAACTATTCCACGGCAGTTTCTCGATGTTGGTCGCTGACATCAGGACTGTGTTCGGCGCAATACCCGCAGCTTGCCCCGCAAATGATGCGGGGCAAGCACGAGCACGGCCTTGCTCCAGGCCGCCAACATTGCTGTGTGAACACGTCCTAGTCGTCGAACTCCATGATCGCGCGACCGAAGATTTCGCCGTGCTCGAGCGCGGTTGTGGCCTCATTGATCTGACTGATCGTGAAGCGCTCCGTGACCATGGCGTCGAGGTCAAGTGCGCCGTCCTCGGCCCAGGCGAGGAACATCGGGAAGTCGCGGTCCGGATGACAGCTACCGCCGATCGAGCCGATGTACTTCTTCTCGTTGATCAACATGCCGCGCATGTCGGCCTCGCTGAAGCTCACGCCCGACTGCGGCACGCCGACCAACACTGCCGTTCCGCCGGTCTCTGCGCCGAGGATGCCGGGACGCACGGCGCGCAGGATCTGGCCCATCGTCACCTCGCGACCGATGCAGTCGAAGGCGAAATCGGCGCCCGAGATCGGCTCGCCAAAGCTGGTCATGCCGTCGCCCTGGGTCAGCGCGTGGATCTGTTCGATGGCGTCGCCGCCCGAGGCGTTGACGCCGTGCGTCGCACCGAAGCGCTTGGCGAAGTCCAGCTTTTCGTCATCGAGATCGACCGCGATGATCGGATCGGCATTGACCACCGAAGCCGCCACGACCGCCGACAGGCCCACACCGCCGACACCGAAGATCACCACGCTCTGGCCCTCGCGCACACCCGCGGTGTTGTAGACCGCGCCCGAGCCGGTCAGCACGGCGCAGCCGATGATCGATGTCACGTCGCGGCGTGTGTCCTGGGGGACCTTGACGATGTACTTCTCGTCGGCAATCGTCGTGTCAGCCCAGGTGAAGACGTTGCGCGTGGTCGCAGTGCGACCGTTGGGCCGCTCGACCACGATCGCGTCGACTTCGCGCTTCGCCGTATCGGGATTGCGGGGGACCCAGGTCACGAAGACGACGTCGCCAACCTGCACGTTGGTCACCTGCGAGCCGATCTTGATCACCTCGCCGGTGGCCTCGTGACCCAGGATCTGGTCGCCGTTGCGCGGATTGTGCATCTGGTGCAACTGCGAATGGCAGATGCCCGAGGCAAACTGCCGCACGACGACCTGAAAGTCGGTGGGATCGGGCAGCTCGACGTGTTCCACAGCCAGCGGCTCGTCTGCTTCGGGGAGAAAGACCACGCGCGCGGGAGTCGGCATGAGATGTTCCTAACGTGTGCTGAACGAAGTGCTAGGGGGATTCTAGTCTGAACTCGGGAGAAGACCGATGGAGATCGTCACGCGTCGAGGTCCGTGGGCCTTGGAGCAGGCTGAATTCGACGCCTTGCGGGCTCGATACTCGTCGACGCTCGTCGATCTCGGCACCGGCGACGGAGCCTGGCCGCGCCGTTTCGCTCGCGACTACGGCAACGTCCTGGCAATCGGCATCGACTCGGACCGTAGCGCTCTCAAGGAAGCGGCCAAGATGGCCGAGCGCAAGCCCGCTCGCGGCGGCGCGCCCAACGCGCTGTACGTGGCCGGTCGGATCGAGGACATCCCCAAGGAACTGCATCACGTCGCCGACTGGGTCACGATCTACTTTCCCTGGGCCGCATTGCTCAAGCTGATTCTCAGCGGGGACGAAGCCATTGCCGCCCTGCTCACCGACCTCTGTGCGCCGCGAGCCAGGCTGAGCATCGTGCTCAACGCCGAGGCCGTCCCGGACGGCTTCGACAAGCCGAACCCGGAGTCGGTGAGCAAGACGCTCAAGTCCACACTGGACACCGCAGGCTTTCGGGTCACCCGCTCCGAGTGGCTCGATGCAGCCCAGGCGCCAGCCACTACCTGGGGCGGTCGCCTGGTCAAGGGCAGCGGCCGCAGCATGGTCGGGTTGGATGCTTCTCGATGAGGCCGCATTGCATATGCTGAGCCTCGTAGGGGCGAATATGAGTGAAGCAGCTTTGGCTGATGGTTCCGCCGTAGGCACGATGCCCGCAAGGCTCGTGGCCGCGCTTGCCGGCGTGTCCCTGGATCAACTGCGGCGCTGGCGACGGTCGGGCGCCGTTGGTGCGAGCGCTCTGCCCCCTCGACAGGGTCTGCCAAGCGCGTATAGCTGGGATGAGTTCCGGAGAGCTCGTCTGGCGTCGCTCCTGCTGATGCATGGGCTCGAGGAACGACGATTGCGCAGCGTGCTTGACGAGTACTGCAATGTCATAAGTCCGCACGAGGAGCTGCCGACATCGGTCGCCGGTCAACGAGCGATCGTCAAGCAAGCCGATGGGCAAGCTCACACCGCAGAGCGGTGGCGCCAGGGCGTGGCCTTCGATTTCGTCACATCCGCCGACCTGGACGAAGAGATGATTGTCAGTCGTCTCGGCAAACAGCTTCCTGACGGCGTTGCCACCATCGAAGTCCTCCGAGAACTCAGCGTTAGCTGGCCCTTAGGTCGATTGCAGGAGTTTGCGGACCTGGTAGAGGTACGTCCCGACGTTCATGGTGGTGCTCCGACGATTAAGGGAACACGCCTGGAGACTGCCGCGCTGGCAGCACTCCATGCAGCGGGGGACACGGTTGCAGCCATCGCTGAGGCCTACCAGCTTGCCCAATCGACTGTGGAACGGGTACTCAACTTCGAACAAGAGCTGGAAGCCCATGCGGCTACTGCTGGATGAGAATGCGCCCATGGGCTGGTTGGCGTTGCTCGACCAGCTTGGTCACCACGTCGAGCACGTCCACCAGTGTGGTCTGCGTGGGCAGAGCGACAATGAAGTACTTGCATTCGCACTTGCAGAGAACTTCACGCTACTTTCTCTCAACAAGTTCAAGAAAGGCCCGGATCGTCGTGACGCGCTATCGGCCATGACAAATGGCGCGAGGATTGTCCGGGTCACCGCGAAGGGTCTGTCGCGTCAGGAGCAGGCCCTGGAACGTCGCCTTGACGAGGTCGAAGACGCATTCGAAGAGAATCCCGACCTACGACGCGCCACGATTATGAACGACTTTCGCGTGAGATACGACACGGTGCCCGACATCCGCCGAATGCTGGAACGTAGCGATACGCAGATTGAGCGGTGATCTGGCAAGCGAAACCCAGTATGGCGATCCCACACCCACGACCTTGCAACTTCATCAACGACGCGCGACATGCAGCGCGACCACTCCCATCGACAGCCGCCGGTAGGACACATCTTGAAGACCGGCCGCTGTGATCATCTCAGACAGCTCGTCCGCCGTGGGATAGCCGTCCAACGAGTTGGGCAGGTAGCGATAGGCCGAGCGATCGCCTGAGACCAGGCCGGCGACGCGGGTCACGCCCTGCTCGAATCCCAGGCGCAGCACGTTGCCCCAGAGCGTGTCGGGCGGGTGCGTGATGTCGAGGCCGACCAGCCGACCGCCGGGCTTGAGCACCCTGGCCATCTCCTCCAATGAACCCGCCAGATTAGGCAGGTTTCGGAGCACGAAGGCCGACGCGACCACGTCAAACGACTCGTCGGGAAAGGGCAGTTGCTGCGCATCGCCGACCAGCCAGGCGAACCGCTCGCTGCCGTACTTCTCCCGCGCTCGCACGAGCATCTGCGCTGAGACGTCAACCGAGGTGATCGCGCTTGCGCCCGCCCGACGAAACTCCTCGCTGAGATCGCCCGTGCCCGCCCCCAGGTCGAGCACCGCTGCGCCTCTCGGCTCCGACGACTGCACCGCGAGTCGCCGCCAACGACCGTCGCGACCAGCCGTCATCAGCCGATTCATCCGGTCGTAGTGCGGCACCAGGCGCGTGAACATCTGCCCAATCGTGCGGGTGCGATCTTCGGTCGACTGCGCCTTGGACATCGGTCGCCACTCCGGTTGGGCCAGTCTGGTCCTCGTGATACGGTACAGAAACCGACCGATGCGTCGGATTTTTCTTGCGTCCGAGCAGAATGCGCCATGCCTGAGACGACGACCACTCAGCCTCGACAAGCTCGCGCCGTGGAGCGTCGCGAACTCCTGCTCGATGCCGCCGCTCGCGTCTTCGCGCAGCGCGGGTTCGCAGACGCTCAGATGGATGAGATCGCCGCCGCGGCCGATACCTCCAAGGGCGGCCTTTATTTTCATTTTCCCAGCAAAGACACGCTGGTCGCCGCCGTGGTCGGCCGCGCAGGGGAAATCCTTCGCAACCGAGTGGAGCGAGCGATGCACAAGGCCGGGGACGACCCGGTCGCACGCGCCGATGCTGCGCTCGCCACGCTGATCGAGACACTCTCGGCCCACCGTTCCCTCGCTCGCGTGCTGGCCAACGAGACGGTCGTCGGCTCGCCGGCCGCCAGGGAGCGGGTCGCGCAGATCGAGGACGAGTTCGTCGCGCTGATCGCCCGTGAACTCCGGATCGCGCTGGACAGCGGGCGGCTGAGCAATCTCGATGCGCCGCTGGACCCCGACCTCACCGCCCGCGCATGGGTCGGCCTGGTGCAGTCCACGCTCACGGCCTGGGCGGCTGGTCGAGTGTCGACGCCGATCCATCGCATCTACCCCGAACTTCGCCGATTGCTGCTGCGTAGCGCCGGCGTTCCCCATGATCCCACTCATCGCACACGTACATCCGCAGCAAAGGAGTAGCGAACCATGTCCCGACCAACGGTCACCGTCGATCGCACCGGCCTTCCCGACTGGGAACGCCAGGGCGACTACGGCGATATCCACTACGACGTCGCCGAAGGCATCGCCAAGATCACCATCGCCCGCCCGGAAGTCCGCAACGCCTTTCGGCCCAAGACGCTCTTCGAACTGCTGGACGCCTTCAAGCGCGCGCACGAGGACATGTCGGTCGGCGTGATCATCCTCACCGGCGAGGGCAAAGAAGCCTTCTGCTCGGGCGGAGACCAGCGCATACGCGGCGACGGCGGTTATGTCGGCGACGACGGCGTGCCTCGGCTCAACGTGCTCGATCTGCACCGCTACATGCGCTCGATCCCCAAGCCGGTGATCGCCATGGTCGCGGGCTACGCCATCGGCGGCGGCAATGTGCTCGCCACTGTCTGCGATCTGACCTACGCCGCCGACAACGCCTGGTTCGGCCAGACCGGACCCAAGGTCGGCTCGTTCGACGCCGGCTACGGGACCATGCTGCTGGCCCGCCTCGTGGGTCACAAGAAGGCCGCCGAAATCTGGATGCAGTGCCGCCAGTACTCAGGCGCGGAAGCGGTCGCGATGGGCCTCGCCTGCGATGTCTTCCCCGTTGACGACCTCGAGCTCGAGGTCGTTAATCGATGCCGCGAGATTCTCTGCATGTCGCCAACCGCGCTGCGCTTCATCAAGCGGGCTCTGGTCGCCGACACCGACGGCCTTTCCGGCATGCAGATGTTCGCGGGCGATTCAACCCTGCTGTACTACCTCTCCGAGGAAGCCAAGGAGGGCAAGAACGCGTTCCTCGAGAAGCGCAAGCCCGACTTTTCCAAGTACCCGCGCTTCCCGTGACATCCCAGTCCCCGACTCGTTCGGGGACCCGCTCGGTTCCTCGGGTGGAATAGAACAGGTCCCCGATCACGTCGGGGACAGGAAACGGTAGACAGCACGGGTCTCCCATGAAATCCGCGCCCCCTGCGCCCAGCAAGCGTCGAGCCTGGCTGCTCGCCGTCCGCCCGCCGACGCTGCCGGCGGCGGTCGCGCCGGTGCTCGCCGGGACTGGCATCGCCGCCGTCGACGGCGATTTCGAAGCCGGACGCTTCTTCCTGGCGCTGATCGGCGCGGTGCTGATCCAGATCGTCGTCAACTTCGCCAACGACCTCTCCGACTTCCGCCGAGGCGCAGATACGCCCGACCGGCTCGGTCCGCCACGCGCGGTCGCGCAAGGCTGGCTCTCCCAGCGCGAGATGACGATCGGAATCACGCTCACGACCGCTGCGGCCATGATCGTGGGGATCGTCCTGACCCTGATTGTCGGCTGGCCAATCCTGCTGATCGGCGCGCTTTCGCTGATCGCAGCCGTCACGTACACCGGCGGACCGCTGCCTTACGGCTACCGAGGACTCGGCGACGTGATCTGTTTCCTCTTCTTCGGCTTCGTCGCCGTGATGGGCGCGGGTTATGTCCAGATCGAGGAACTGACCTGGGAGTTGGCGGCTGCGTCCGTGCCGGTCGGATGCCTGGTCACGGCGATCCTGGTGGTCAACAACCTGCGCGACATCCACACCGATCGCGACAGCGACAAGCGGACCCTCGCAGTCCTCATTGGAGAACGCAACACGCGGATCGAGTACGCGCTGTTGACGATTGGCGCGTTTGTCAGCATCGCCGTGTTTGCGTCGGTCGAGCTATTGCCCTATTTCTGCTACCTCGCCTGGATCGGCCTGCCACCGGCAATGTGGCTCACGCGCGAAATCGTCAAGGGACGCTCTGGAGCTGCGCTCAACCCGATGCTCAAGCGCACTGCGCAGCTACACCTCCTGGTAGGCGCAATGATCGGACTGGGAGGGATTCTGGCGACGCTCTGAACAAGCTATCCCTGTGTCAGCAGGATCGCAGTGACGATTCCAAGCGCCGTCAGACCTATGCCGAGCGCCCCCAGGATGAACCGCTGCAGCCGCACCTCGAGCTCCGCAATACGCGCATCGATGCGCGTGTTGAACTGGTCCACAATTGCTTGCAGCTCTGTTGACAGCACTACGTCTCGCATGTCGTCCTGGAACGCCTCGGCGAAATCTCTCGCGGCTGATCGCCAATGCGAGGACTCAATAGGTCCACGAATCTCAGCCGATTGATTTCGCCACTTACCGTCGCTCGCTTGCCCGATACCGTGGTCTCAGGATAGTGCGAGGGGCGAAGCATGCCGATCTACAAACTCGAAGCCGCCCAGACCCTGGCGACCGACATCGAAGCTGCCTGGACGTTCTTCTCCGACCCCCACAACCTGGCCCTGATTACACCGCCGGAGATGCGCTTTCAGATCACCGGCGACCCGCCCAGGGCCGTGCATCCCGGCCTGATCATCACCTACCGGCTCACCCCCTTGCCGATCCTGCCGCTGCGCGTCTCCTGGGCTACCGAGATCACCCAGGTCGACGCCCCGCACTTCTTCGCCGACGATCAGATCGCCGGACCCTACGCGCTCTGGCGTCACGAGCACCACTTCCAGGAGGTCGAGGGCGGCGTCCTCGCCACCGACCAGGTGCATTGGTCACTGCCCCTCGACCCGCTCTCGGCGCCAATAGCCCAACTCGCCGTCATCCCCCAGCTCCGCCACATCTTCCGCTTCCGCGCGAAGAAGCTGCGAGAGTTTTTCGGCACTCGAAGAGGCGATGATCCGCATCTTCGGATTCGGGAGATTTGACCCTGGCATCAGCACACGTCACTGGCTAACGCGACTGCGATTGGTGACGGCCAGCGCACGGCCAATACACAGTGTCCGGGCCCCGCTCCCATGAACTTCGGCACGGCAGGCCAGTTATCGAACGTAGCTGAACGATTGACAACCACTCCGTTGGCTTAGTGGCCGTCGCACCTCGAGGCGATTACCCCTAACCGCATGAACTGAAGCTCACTCTCGTCAAGTTAGACCGCCATAGCCTTCAACGCATCCCTGAACCGACGCGATCAAGCTCACCGAGCTTGTCGAGAATGTCACGCCACTCCAGTATGAAGTCGGCGGCTCCCTGTTCTGAGTATATGTCGAACCCATCGCTATGCCCGAGGCCCAGCTCTAGGCATGCCTTTCGGATGGTCTTCTTTGTCAGCTCTTGACCCTCACTTCTAACGCTAATGTAGGTCACCAACCTATTGCCAGCACGCTGCCTCATTCTCTCGATTTTGACTTGGTTTCCCTGTCTGGACTTGTCTATCACGCAACCTCGCCTGTCAAGGATACTAAAGAACTTTCGTGCCACCATTGGGCGATATTTGCTATCCGTTGTTCCCTTCAACCATTTGGCTAACGCACTGACCTCGGCGTCCGGCTGGGCAGTCCATTCCGTCGATCCACCTTGACGGGCCAGTTCATGACGCGCCAAGGCGGTAATCTTGTCGAACAACTCATCATTTGTGGACACGAGCAGCGTTTTCTTGTTCTTGTTGAGGAAAGCCAACAGGCTTACCGTGGCAGCTCGCTTGTTCCCATCCACAAAGGGGTGATTGTGTACGAGGGAATGGGTGAGAGCGGCCGCTGCTTCATGCACCTGCTTGTACTTCCTCACTCCCTCCCACGATGTCTTGGGGCGAGTTATAGCTGACGCGAGCAGCTCTCCTTCACCACGAATGCCAGGTTCTATAGGATCATCGCTGGATTCATAAGCATCCACCAACGAATCGTGAATCAACAGCACGTCTCCTACTGACAAGTAATGAAGCAACGGACCTGCAGATCGAGAGCTTCGCCTGCGCCGCGCCTTGGTGGTTGCCCCAGATGAACCTGACCGTCGCCAATCTGTCCGCCCCGCAAGTGGCGCACTGCCTTCTACAAGATCAGGCATACTCGTTTTCAACGAGTGCATTCCGGATCCGGCCGAAGGCGATAGCACCTGGTTTTCGTCACCCGGACCGCTGAGACGTTTCGACTCGACCTCCAACTCCTTCTCCTGGAGTCGTTCGCGAATGGCCTTCGCACTAGCCGAAGCCATTGAGCGGGCAACATCCTTCGCCGTCAATCCTCTGTGTCCGCGTTTCTTCGCCACTCGTACGGTCCTCCCCGGCTGGCAATGTGTCGGAGTCGAGTCTAGCCCGAGTCGCTCACCCGCTTTGGCACCGGGGAGGTGCCGTTCTCGAGGAAGACTCCGAGCCACCCGAGACGCGCTCATCGGCAGCTCCACGGGGCACTAAGTCCTAGCGCAGACCAGAACTTTGGAGGGATGCTGGGTTGGCTTGGCTGGCCGGCCCGTTAGCCAGGCTCGCGCACGCAACAGGCAGCGGCGCGACGGAAGGGTCCACGAAGTGCTTTCGCAACCTCGTCGCTGCCAACTGAGTCACTGGTGACGGCGGGGCAGCGGTCTTGGAACTTGCCGAGTCGAGTGACGGTGAGGAAGGACCGGGCGCGATGACCGAGTCTCGCCCTAGCACTCTCCTGTTGGGGATCCACGTAGGAGGGGGTGATTGACACCGACGCCGGACGTTCAATACCTTGCCACAGAGACCGCCCGCGCGACGGGCCGTGACGACGTACACGAACGGAGTTGACCGTGAAGTTTGAGTTCTTCCACCTGATGCCTTATCGGGACCTGCCGCCCGACTTTGCCGAGACCAACAACTCGGTCTGGGTCGATGTCGATTCGAAACTGTTCGATCCGGCCAAGGCGCACCAGATGTACAACGACGGCCTGGACGAGCTCGAGGCCGCCGCTGCAGCCGGCTACGACGGCATCTGCATCAACGAGCACCATCAGAACGCCTACGGCCTGATGCCGTCGCCGAACCTGATGGCCGCCAACCTCTGCCGCCGAACCAAGGATGTCGCAATCGTCGTGCTCGGCAACTCGATTGCCCTGTACAACCCGCCAACCCGCGTCGCCGAGGAATTCGCGATGCTCGACTGCATCTCCGGCGGTCGCCTCGTCGCCGGATTCCCCGTGGGCACGCCGATGGACGACTGCTTCTGCTACGGGGCCAACCCGTCGCACCTGCGGGACAAGTACTACGAGGCCGCCGACGTCATCACCCAGGCCTGGACGCGGCCCGAGGTCTTCTCCTACAACGGCCGCTACAACCAGCTCCGCTACATCAACATCTGGCCGCGCCCGATCCAGCAGCCGCACCCGCCGGTCTGGATCCCCGGCGGCGGCTCGATCGAGACCTGGGAATGGTGCGCCGACCACAACTACGTCTACTGCTACCTCTCCTACGGCGGCTACAAGGCCGGGCAGAAGAACGTGGACGGATTCTGGCGCACGATGCAGCAGCGCGAGAAGCCGCTCAACCCCTACCACGCCGGATTCCTCCAGCTCGTCGCCGTCGGCGAAACCGAGCAGGAAGTCGCCGACAAGTTCGGGCCGCACGCGGAGTACTTCTACAACAAGATGCTCCACATCGACCCGCGCTACGCCGACCCGCCCGGCTACCGCACCGTTCGCACCATCGAACAGGGCTTCACCCGCAGCCAGGGCCTCAAGCCCGTCTTCGAGGAGTCCAAGAAGTTCGAGGGTGAGAAGACTGCCGAGAAGATGGTCGAATCCAAGGCCAACTCGGAGATCACCTGGGCCGACCTGATCCGCGAAGGCAACATCGTCGCCGGTACGCCGAGCCAGGTCACCGAGCAGCTCGAGGAAGTGATCCGCACGCTCCATGTCGGGCACCTGATGATCCTCAATCAGTTCGGCTCGATTCCCAAGGAACTGGCCATCCCCAACATCGAGATGACCGCCCAGCAGGTGCTGCCCAACCTCAAGCACATCTGGGACGACGAAGGTTGGGAAGACCACTGGTGGCCGCAGGGCATGGAGAACGGCCAGGCCGAACCGGCCGCGCTCACCTTCTAAACGCCGCTCCTGCGTCCTCCCCGTCTCGCGAGGGGGACACGCCGGAGGCAAAGAACTGAGCCAACGCGAAAGGGCGGCGCGAATGCGCCGCCCTTTCGCCGTATGATTGGGATCATGATTCGGACGCTCCTGGCCGTCGCTCTCGGCGTAAGCGCCGTACTCGCGTTGCTCACGCTGGCGCTGTTTAGCGACGGTTCGTCTTCCGCCGCACAGGACGCAACGTCCGTCCAGGTTCGGGCCAGACTGGTCGGCAGCGGCTCGATCGAGTTCGGTCTGCGCGCAAGCGGAGAGGACCTGACCCCAGGGGCGCGATTCTTCCCGGCCGGCGATCGGGCCACGGGTTGGCTGGTCAGCAGCTCGTTGGACCTGGCCAACGGCGCCGAGGTGCAGATCATCGCTCGGCGTCACCAGAGCCGCGCGGTTGAATTCGCCGTTCGCACGGTCGCCCCGCGGCAAGTGTTCCTGCCCCGAGGTCGATTCTTCCCCGCCAACGCCACGGTGGGACGTTGGCTAATCAGCACGCCCGTGAGCATTCCGGCGCCCGATCCTCCGGCCGAACAAGAAGAGCAGTCCTCGCAATCCCAGCCATCCGAACCCGATCCTGAGCCCGAAACATCGACTCCCGACGCGGACGACACAGACCAGTCGACCGAGAGCGTCGAGCGCATCTCCGGCGGACCTCGCGACGGGCTAATCGTGGAAAACGGCGTGCTAGGAGACCCCGACGCGCCGATCCTGATCACCGAGTACGGCGATCCGTTTTGACCAAACTGCGCAAGAATCGCGACTCAGGTTGAGCCGCGACTGATCGAAGAGTTCGTCCGCACCGGCATCGCTCGCTACCGGTTCGTGAACATCGCCTACCTGGGCGCAGCGTCCGAGCGGGTCGGCTATGCGATGGTCTGCGCCACGCAGCAGAGCGGCGCAGCCTTCTGGGAGTTCCATGATCGCTTCCTGGTCGACCGCAGCCGAGCCGCCACTCGCGCGCAGCTCATCGACTACGCAGGCGAGATCGGCCTCGACGCTGACCGCTTCGAGCGTTGCTACGACGATCCCGCTACGCGCCGGGCCCATGACAAGATCGTCCGTGACGCCGCGGCGAACAACATCAGATACGGCCCGGTGGTTCATGTCAACGGAGTCAACGCCGGCACCACGTTCCAGAGCATTCGCACACAGGTCGAAGCCGCGACACCCTAATCCGGAGAGACGCTGAGTCCATGAAGCCCAAGATCGGCATCATCACGCTTGGAGTCTCGGACCTCGACACTTCCGTCCGCTTCTACCGCGACGGCCTAGGCCTGCCCGCGCCAAACTACAGCGAGGGCGACAACATCTGCTTCCTCGAGCTTGAGGGCACATGGCTCTCGCTCTATCGACGAGACAAGTTCCCCGACGAAGCAGACGTTGAGTTCGCCGACAGTTCGGCCGGAACTCCGACCGTCACTCTCGCCCACAACCTCGGCTCACAGGAAGAAGTCGATGCCGCAATGGCCGAAGCCGTCGCCGCCGGGGCCACGCTGGTCAAGCAACCCGAGGAGGTCTTCTGGGGCGGCTACAGCGGGTACTTCAGCGATCCCGACGGCTACCTCTGGGAGCTCGCCTACAACCCCTTCACGGATCTGACGTGATCATGCCGGAGGTCACGGCGCTGAGCGCCGTCACGCTCGCCACCGCCGACATGTCAGCGGCAACCGAGTTCTACGAGGCACTCGGCTTCGCAAAGCTCTACGGCGGACCGCAGGCCGGCTTCACGTCGTACCGAGCCGGAGAGAGCTATCTCAATCTGATTGCAGCCGATCCGGCTACCGGATTCTGGGGTCGCCCGATCTTCTACGTCGACGACGTCGACGCCTTCCATGCCAACGCCGTCGCCGCCGGCCTCACGCCCGAGTTCGAGCCGCGCGACGCCCCCTGGCGAGAGCGCTACTTTCACATCGTGGACCCCGACGGCCACGAACTCTCGTTCGCGAAGCCCCTGGAGCGCTCGCCCGCTAGCGGGTGACGTGGCTGGCCGCGGTCAGGCCGCCGTCGATGATGAACTCGGCTCCCGTGCTGTAGGTGGCATCCGCGGCGATGAAGAGCATCATCTTGGCGATCTCATCGGCACGGCCCATGCGGCTGATCGGGATCCGCATCGGGCGGTCGCCCTGCTCGTTGCGCTTCGCGTCGGGGTTAGCCAGCATCTCCGTGTCGACAGGACCAGGATGGACCGAGTTGACGCGGATGTTGTCTCCGCCCAGCTCCACCGCGGCGACCTTGGTCAGTCCGCGCACGCCGAACTTGCTCGATACGTATGCGCCCAGACCGGGGTAGCCCTGAATGCCGGCCGTCGACGAGGTGTTGATGATGCAGCCGCCGCCCGCCTCGCGCATCGCAGGAATCACCGCGCGCATGCCAAGGAACACGCCAACCAGGTTCACATCGATGACCTGGCGGAAGTGCTCGAGCGTGGCCTGCTCGATCGGAGCCACCGGCAAGATTCCGGCGTTGTTGAGCAGAAGGTCCACGCGACCGAACTCGGCCACGGTCTTGTCGACGATGTCGCTCCAGTCCGTCTCGCTGGTCACGTCGAGATGCGCGTAGAGGGCCTCGCCTCCCGTGTCGACGATGCTGTTGGCGACGCGCTGACCGTCTTCGTCGAGGATGTCGCCGAGCACCACCGTTGCGCCCTCGCGGGCGAACAGGCGGGCCTCTTCCTCACCCTGCCCGCGCGCGCCGCCCGAGATGATGGCGACCTTGCCGTCGAGCTGTCCCATGTGGTTCTCCGTGTCTAGTCAGTTGAGCTGCGAGTTGCTGCCGGACTACTCAATCAGTTGCCCGATGTTGCCGCCGATGGTCAGCCCGCCGTCGATCACGAACTCCGCGCCCGTGCTGTAAGAGGCGTCGGACGCGATGAACAGCATCATCTTCGCCACCTCATCGGCCGTGCCGATGCGTGGGATCGGACCGGCGAAGCTGAAGTCGTCGTCCGCGCGCTGGGAACGCTGGGTGAGCTCCGGGTCGCGGATCATCGGCGTATCGATCGGGCCGGGATGCACCGAATTGACGCGGATGTTGTAGGGGCCAAACTCGACGGCTGCCGACTTGGTCATCCCGCGCACGGCGAATTTCGAGGAGACGTAGGCGCTGAGCCCGGCGTACCCTTCGAGCCCTGCGGTCGAGGAGGTGTTAATGATGCAGCCGCCGCCTGCCTCGCGCATCGGCTTCACCGCCGCTCGCATACCCAGCCAGACGCCAACCTGGTTGATGCGAATGACCTCCAGGTACTCCTGGAGCGAAGACTCCTCAATCAACTTGACGCGCGCGATGCCGGCGTTGTTGATCAGGATGTCCAGGCTGCCGTACGTCTCGACCGTCTGGTCGACCAGTTCGGCCCAGTTGGACTGGTCCGACACATCGAGCTTGGCGAACGTCGCCTGTCCACCGGCGTCGATGATGCTCTCGGCGACCCGCCTGCCTTCTTCCTCGAGGACATCGCCGAGCACGACGGCTGCGCCCTCGCGGGCGAACAGCCGCGCCTCCGCTTCACCTTGTCCACGCGCGCCGCCGGAAATCAGCGCGACCCTTCCGTCCAGCTTGCCCATAATCCTGCTCCTCTGTTTCTAGTGCTTCAGAACGGAGACTACTTGCCGCTCAAGTCGCGGCGGGTACGCATGGCGAATGGTTCGACGCGGCCGGTCTCGAGGTCGAAACGGTAGCGCCACTGCCGAAGCAGATCCAGCCCATAGACGTGGATCGCCAGAGTCTTGCCCTCGTTGATCTCCACCGCGTGAATGTCGGCCGGTGGTTCAGAGATCACCGTTGTCGTGCCGGTCGGAACACGGGTCGGCTCCAGTTCCTCAAGTTCGGCGATCCAGGGAGTCATACCGTCGTCGACTCGCTGATAATTGCGGTTGTACTCGACCCCGGAGATCACGCCTTCCATCGCCCAGCCGTTGTGATTGTGGACCGGAGCGCCTGCGTCGGGCTGCCAGACCACGGCCATCACAGTCAGGTTGTCGGAGCGGTGGATCACGAAGCCCTTGTCCGGACTGGGGTCATCGTTCTCGGGCAGGTCGAGCAGGACGTCCTTGCGCTGGATGATCCGCTCCAGGGGGCCGGAGATCTGCGCAATCTGCTGCTCGGCCGAGTCTCCCCGGTCGGCAATCCGTTGCGCGTCCGTGACAAAGTCCATCAGTGTGTACGTGGCGGTCGTCATCGTTCGACCCTTTCCCAATGTGATCGGTCTGGCGTCGAGTATAGGTAGTCTGCGGCCGGTCGCCGATTCATGTCACGCGGCCATCCTGATAACATCGATGGACCGGAGGGAAGCACCAATGTCATGTGAGATTGTCGAACAACGAACGGGCCAGCGACCCAACATCAAGGTCCTCCCTCCCCGCGAGCTGACCGAGGAAGAGCGTGAGTCCCAGCAGGCGTTCAGGCGGAACAAGGATTTCTTTCTGGAGCAACGAGAGCGAATCTTGGACGAGCACCCTGGCCAGTACATCATCATCTTCGGCGAGTCGGAGGTGCGCGGCTACGACACTCATTCGGAGATGCTCGCGTTCAAGGAATCGCTCGACGACCGCAAGCAGAAGAGTGCGTACCTGCCCCACATCATCTGGCGCAATCAGCACGTCTACCCCACTGGGTATCTGCGAGTGATACGTGCATGAGGATCTTTCCCGGCGCGTTCGTGGACTTCGACGCTCCGTTGACGGCTGCGTCAATGGAAAGCTACGCTCCCGCAATCGAGGTGTTGCTTCGATGGGAAGACAGGTCAGAGAAGATCGACTTGCTCATAGATACCGGGGCCGAAGTCAGCGTTCTCTACCCGGAGCAAGCGGGCAACCTACTTGGAGTCGAGTACGAACAGATCGTCAGACTTCACCACACTGGTAGGGAGTACATCGGTGGCATTGAAGCGCCATTACATCGTGCGTTTCGGCTTCCCCTGGAGATGAGCTTCTACGACGAAGACTTGACTCCTTACAGGCTCGACTCATCGATCCTGGTTGCCGAGCCGCGTGTTCCCGCGCCTGACGATCCCGACGCCCGCCCCGGCAACATGAACACGCCATCGCTCCTCGGTCGCGACCTCCTGCTCCACTTCGACCTGCACATGTCCGGGGCTCGGGGCGAGGTCTACCTCTCGCTTCCCGACTAGGTAGACACCCTGCGTTAGCCTGCGCTGACGAGCGAGGCGAACACGCGGAGAGCGCCAATGGCCGGTCGACGAGCAGAATTCGGGCTGTTCTACCAGTTGCCCCAGGCCGACGGTCAGGATGTTCCGCAGCGCTACCGCGACACCATCGCCCAGGTCGTACACGGCGACCGGATCGGCTGGGACGCCGCCTGGCTGGCAGAGATGCACTTCGTCCGCGAGTTCTCCGTGCTGCCGTCGCCGATGCTCGCGATGGCGGCGATTGCCGGACAGACCGAGCGCATCCGCCTCGGCACCGGTGTCGCATTGCTCCCACTGGCCGACCCGATCCGCACGGCCGAAGACGCCGCGACCCTCGACATCATCTCTAACGGTCGCCTCGAGTTCGGCGTCGGACGCGGCAGCATCGCCGAGCACTTCGCCGGATTCAACGTCAGCATGTCCGACCGAGCCTCGCGATTCGACGAGGCGCTCACCGTGATCCAGCAGGCCTGGCTGGACGGACCCGTCAACTTCGAGGGCGACCACTTCCGCTATCGCAATGTGCAGGTCGTGCCCAAGCCGATACAGCGGCCTGGACCGCCGATTCGTATCGCCGCCAATAGCGACGAGTCGTTCGTGCGAGCCGCCAATGACGACTGGCGCGTGTTCGCCAGCCCGATTACTGCATTCGAGGAAGACCTCGACAAGCGATTCGCGATGTACCACCAGGCGCGTCCCGACGCTCCGGCAACGGACGCCGGCATCCTGCTCCCGGTCCATGTGCACGAGTCCTCGGATACTGCGAAAGAGGAGGCTCGCGCGAGCCTGCAGAGCTACCTCAAGGTGGTCACCGACACCGGCATCAGAAGCTGGGCGCGTCGCGGCGGCGATGTTGACGACTTGCCGCCGCTGCTCTCTCGCAATCGCAACGCCAGCTATGACGAAGTGCTGGAAACGATGTGCGCGATCGGCGATCCCGATGAAGTCACGGCCAAGCTCAACGCGGTCGGACAGCGATACGGCGTGGGGCACTTCATCACCTGGTGCAACGCCGGCGGCATGATCCCGCACGAGCAAGTGATCAGGTCCATGAGTCTGTTCATGCAGGAATGCGCGCCCAACGTCACGGTTTGACCGACGTATCGACCTGGGCATCGGGCAGTCGCTTGCGCATGACATCAATGGCTTCGGGGTTGCTGTCGATCAAGAGATAGCTGCGATCTAACGACGCAGCAGCAGCGCCGACCGTGCCACTGCCGGCAAACGGATCCATCACCAGTTGCTTGCGGTCGCTGGATGCGCGAATGATCCGTTCGGCCAGAGCGATCGGCTTTTGCGTCGGGTAGCCGGTCCGCTCCCGCGCATTCGTGCCGACGATGGTCTGCCACCAGACATCCGTCGGCAGCTTGCCTCGTTTCGCTTTCTCTTCACCCACGAGACCGGGAGCCAGGTACGGCACCCGATCGATGTCATCCCGGTTGAAGACGTACCGCTCTCGATCCTTCACGTAGACCAGGATGTTGTCGTGCTTGGCCGGCCAACGGCGCTTCGGGCGTCCGCCGTAGTCATAGGCCCAGATGATCTCATTGAGGAAGCAGTGGCGACCGAAAATGCTGTCCAGCAGCACCTTCACATGGTGCACCTCGCGCGCGTCGAGGTGCAGATAGAGCGAGCCGTCGGGCCGAAGCACGCGCCAGATCTCGGCGAGCCGCGGCGAGAGGAAGTCGATGTACTCCTCGAACGCGTCGCCGTACGAACTCGCCGCACCCGCTTCCGTCCGGTAACGGCGGCCTCCGAATCCTGTCCGGTCGCCGGACTCGTCGCGGCTGGTCCGGACACGCTGATACGTGCGCACGGTTCCGGTGTTGAACGGCGGATCGGTGTAGACAAGCTGGACGGTCTCGCTGTCCAACGTTCTCAGGATTGAGAGATTGTCTCCCTCAACGATTCGTCCGGTCGCGGCGGACATTACGCCTCCGGCAGTTCGCGCGGCAGGCTGGAGGTGTTCGGCTCGACCTCACCTCGGCGCTCCTCCTCCTCGCGTCGCTCGGCTTCTTCTTCGCGCTTGATGCGGCGTTCGGCCTCTGCCTCCTCGAGCTCGCGACCGATGCCCTCTTCCAGCATCTGCTCCACGGGACGCTGTTCGACTGTCGCGTCGAACCGGTCGTCGAGCACGCTGTAGCTGCGACCGCCCAGATACATCAAGGGCTTGTACTCATCGTCGTCCAACGACCACATGCCGGTGTTGAAATCGAAGCCGTCCGTATCCGCCTGAGCGGACACGACCTTGCCAATGAACAGCGTGTGGTCGCCCATCGTGTAGAAATCGTGCAGCGTGCATTCGATCCAGCCGATGCAGCCCTCCAGCAGCGGCGAGTCGATTTCCTTGCCCTTGAACGACGGCACCCCGGAAGCTTCGAGTTTGTCGCCGATCGTGTTCGAGACCATGCCCAGCCACTGCGTGTGATTGAGCAACACCTTGGATGGGATGTTGATGGCGAACTCTTCGCCGAACTTGATCATGTCGTGCGTGCGCCGCGACGGATGCACGGCAATCGCGACCAGCGGCGGATTGACCGAGACCGGCATCGACCAGGCGATCGGCGCGGCATTGCCGACGCCGCGCCAATTCGTGCTCACGATGGCCGCCGGAGCGCCGCCCAGCAGCCGTCGCGCGTCATCTTCAAGCATTCGTTTGCGGACCATTTGCAAAGTGTATCTCCCACTTGAGATACGCTGCGCTAGAGATTCCGGGATGGAGTACCCAGATGGTTGATTTTCACGACAACAACGAGGAAGCCGCCTTCCGCAGCGAGGTCAAGTCGTTCATCCAGGACGAGTTCCTGCCGCGCCGCAACCAGATGCGCGAGGAGTCGCGATCGGCGCAGCCATTCGACCGCCCGCCGACCCAGCGCGATTGGGAGAAGGAACTCGCCGACCGCGGCTGGATCGCTCCGGCCTGGCCCAAGCAATACGGCGGCGCCGGACTCTCGGTGATGCAGCAGTTCATCTTCAACGAGGAGATGGCCGAAGCGCGCGCGCCGCGTCCCGGCGGCATTGCCATCGGCATGGCCGGCCCGACGATCATCACGATCGGCACCGAGGAGCAGCAACAAGAGCACCTGCCGCCAATCCTGAGCGGCGAGGCGATCTGGTGTCAGGGCTACTCCGAGCCGGGCTCCGGTTCCGACCTGGCTTCGCTGCAGACCCGCGCGATCAAGGACGGCGACGACTTCGTCGTCAATGGGCAGAAGATCTGGACCTCCGGCGCGCACCGCTCCGACTGGATGATCCTGCTGGCTCGCACCGACCCCGACGCGCCCAAGCATCGGGGCATCACCTACTTCGTGCTCGACATGCACTCGCCAGGGGTCTCAACGCGACCGCTGGTCAACATGGCCGGCACGCACGAGTTCAATGAAGTCTTCTTCGAGGATGTCCGTATCCCGCAGCGCAACGTTCTGGGCGAGGTCAACCGAGGCTGGTACGGCGCGGTGACGACGCTCGACTTCGAGCGCTCCAGCATCGGCTCAGCCGTCGGTATGCAGCAGTCGGTCGAGGACATCATCCGCTACGCGAAAGAGAACCGCGGCAGCGGACTCTCCTCGGTCGACAAGCGCGAAACCCAGCTCGCCCTGACCGACCGCTACATCGAGACCCAGACCGCGCGGATGATCTCCTACCGCATCGTCTCGATGCAGAACCAGGGCCTGATTCCCAACCACGAGGCGTCGATGGCGAAGCTGTTCGCGATGGAGCTCAACCAGCGCATCCAGAGCACAGCGGTCAAGGTGCTGGGTCTACACGGCCAGCTCCAGGGCAAGGAAGCGCCGCGCCGAGGCCGGCACTCATACGCCTTCATTCGCTCGATCGCCAACACGATCGAGGGCGGCACTTCGGAGATTCAGCGCAACATCATCGCCACCCGAGGCCTCGGCCTGCCTCGCGGCTAGCCCCGAAGGACCAGGTCCGCGTTCAAGTCCTCCGACTCCAGTTGAGCCGGAGGATTGAACCACGCGCACAGACCAAACAGCACCCGTCGCGGCTCGCCGCAGGCGATCCGCACGCTCGCGGACTGCCAGACGTGGTTCAGATAGATACCGCCGCGCCGTTGACCAGGGATACGGCGCTGGAATGTCAGATCATCCGGCTCCCGAGCATCGTGGATGATCAGCCGCGCCCCATCGATCAGTTCCGAGATCGCTGCAACGGTCGACGCCGCTGCCGTGTCGTTACCTCGCGTCGCCACGATCCAAACTCGCTGACTGCGCGGAATCGCCGATTCACTCAGCCGAGCCGTGATCGACTCCGCCAGCTTCCTCGCCTCATCCACATTCAGTCGATCCGACACGGCAATCGCCACGTCGTCACGATGGTCAACCGACAGTTCCCGCAGAGCATCGGACATCGTCATTCGCGCTCCAGCATCCACTGCACGATACGGGCGGCTGAGTCGTCTTGATCCTCGATCGCAAAGATGGGCAGCCCAGCGCATTGCTCCAGTGGATCAGACCGCGCAGTGTTCACGACGACGACTCCCGACCAGCCGTCCTCCAATCCCTCGGCTTCGCAGATGGATGTGAGCGGCGCGCCACGGTACGCGACTACATAGGTGCGGCTCGGCGTGACGAACTCGGCAGCGAGCTTGGCCAGCTCCGACAGATGATCGCGCCCGATGACGCCGGTCACCGGGGTCACGGCGAGTCCGTGGCT
>DAOUKQ010000087.1:0-4848 GCA_034421135.1 Dehalococcoidia bacterium | reverse complement strand
CGCGACGCGATCCTGATCTCGTTGCTCAGCACCTGCGATGTGCTGCGCTTCATCTTCCAGCTCGAGCCCGAATCGGAACAGCGAATCGAACTGGTCTGCAAGATGGATCTGATAGGGCGGGCCATCGCCGAGGCCGTCGCTCAGAACCTCACCAGTCCGCTCGTTCGCCGGAGCGGTCTGACCAGGCAAATCCCCGCGATCAAGATGTTGAAGATGGTGCGTAATCCGCACGTGCGCGACGGAAACCTGCCGGCGTTGTTTGCAGACCTGTATCAAGAGTACGGCCCGGTGTTCGAAATGCGGCCGCCGTTGCAGGACCCGATGGTCATCCTGGCGGGGCCGGAGGTCAATCGCTGGGCCCAGCGCGAAGGCCGCCTGCACCTCACCTCAACCAAGTATCTGGAAGGCCTGGAGAAGGTGTACGGCGCCCACGGGATCATCCCGGCGCTTGACAGTTCGGATCACTTCCGCATGCGCAAAGCGATGCAGCCGAGCTACTCGCGAGCGCGGCTAGAGGAGCGAATCGACGCGGTCTACGCGCATGTGCGGGGGCACATGGCGGAATGGAACGTGGGCGACACCATGCCGGCGAGACGCATGTCGCGCCTGCTGACCAACGCCCAGATTTCGCCGATCGTGGTCAGCATCGACTCGCAGGACATCGTCGAAGACCTGATCGAATACAAGGAACGCGCGCTGAACACTCGCGTGGCGAACATCCTGCCCAAGTTCCTGCTGCACACACCGGCCATGAAACGCGCCGCGAAGAGCATTGACATCATGCTGGAGCGGATTCAGCAGTCGCACACGGCGGCGCAGCGGGCCGACGCCCCACGAGACATTATCGACGACTTCCTCAGCCTGCACGCCAACGACCCGCAGTTGTTGCCTGAATCGAGCCTCAAATTCTCGCTCTCCGCGCCGCTGCTGGCCAGCATGTATCTCGGCGACGGGCTCGGCTTCGCCATCTACGCGATGGCCACGCAACCCGAGCTGTACGAGCGGATTCGAGCCGAGGCCGAGGCGATCTTCGCGGATGGAGATCCCGATAGTGACGTCTTCAAAGGTGAGGCCATTGACGTCACCCGCCGCTTCGTGATGGAGAGTCTGCGGATGTATCCCGTAGTTCCGGGTTCCATGCGCGACGTGATGAATAGCTGCGTCGTCGAGGACTACGAGCTGCCCTTGGGATCCCGCGTCCTGATCATGCAAACGGCATCGCACTATCTAAGCGACGTCTTCCCGGATCCCTACCAGTTCGACATCGATCGCTACCTGCCGGGCCGCGAAGAACATCGCAGCACCGCCTACGCGCCGTTCGGCCTCGGAACGCACACCTGTCTCGGGCAGCGATGGGTGGAACTACAGATGGCGATCGATCTACTCATGATCGCGTACTACTTCGACATCGAGGTCCGGCCTACCAACGCCAAAATGACCATCAGCCCATTCCCTTCGCTATCGATCAGTAAGAAGCTGAAGTTCCACATCGCCGGGCAGCGGCGAGAGATCCCTCGTGTCGAGGCGTCGAATGGCGCAGCGATGCCTATGGGCTGCCCGGTCGCCCACTAGAGGGAATCACCAGGCAATCACCGCCTCAGGACGGGTTTGATTCCCGCTCGTGACGTTCCTGGATCTCGTCGATCGTGTCATCCAACTCGTCCCACATGCGCTGCATCGACGAACGCAGGCGCATGTTCTGGAACGCGCCCCAGACGGTCATCGCCGGCGGCACGACCAGGATCGAGACAATCAGCGAATAGGCGATTGTGATCGCCGCGGTGATCCCGAACTGCTGTGAGGCCAGCAGCGGCGACGCAATCAGCACGCCGAGGCCCAGCGCGGTCGTCATGGCGGAGCCCAGCAGCGCCGATCCGGTCGTGGCGAGCGTTCGGATCGCGGCTCGCTCGGGATCGCGCAGCCGCGAGAACTCCTCGCGATACCGATGTATCAGGTGGATCGTGTAGTCGACACCGATGCCGATCGAGAGCGCGGTGATGATCGAGGTGATCAGCGAGTAGGGGATGCCGAGCAGGGACATCGTGCCCAGCACCCAGATGAGGACGAACACGATCGGGACGACGGCAACCAGCGCCAGCACGGGTTGGCGCTGGGTCACCCAGAAGAAGATGGCGAGAATGCCCAGCGCGACCGCGATGGTGATGCTGATCGACTCGGTCTGCCGGTCCGTGATCGAATCGGTGATCGCCACGCCGATGATGCCGTCCGATGTCGCGGTCACCGTCTGATCGTCGCTGAGCCAGAGTTCCTCAAGCCGCTCCTGTACTTGCCTCGCCCCAATCGAGTCGCCGGAGAGCGTCGGGAACTGGACCAGGATCGCGTCGATCCCATCCGGATTGTTGCGCACGCTGTGCGAGAAGGCTGGGTCGATCGACTCGATCCGGTCGAGAATCCCCTGCATGAGCGTCGAGTCGATCTTGAGCCCGGCGGTAGCGGCTTGATACTGCGCTGCCAGCTCGGGGTCGTACTTGTCGCCATCCTCGCCGCTGTCGGTCACCCAGTCTTGAATCAGCAACTCATACGACGTCTGGATCGGTCCGGCTGCGAACATCGGCCTGCGTTGGTCGTCCTCGAACGCGCTCGCGAGTTCGCGCAGGTTGAGCAGGGTTCGCGTCTCCGTCGCTTCAGCCTCGATCAGGACCGAGGTCAACTCGGTCGAACCGCCGACGGCTTCATCGAGCGTTTCCCAATCCTCCAGGACGGTTCCGCCGCGAGGCAGGATATCGCGAATGCTGAACTCGGACTCCAGGTTGGTCGCGGCGAACCCGAGGCCGATCGTGAGCGCCAGGACGATCGCGAAGAACGGCGCCGGCCTGAGCGCAACGTTCGTACCCAGCCACTCGGCCGCGCGGCGCACGCCCGGGAGGGCCTGCGAGACCAGTCGCGGCGTGGGCAGCGAGCCTTTCGCCTCGCGCCGGCGATCGATGATCGTTCGTCCCGCCGGAATCAGCGTCAACATCACGATCAGGCTCATGCCCACGCCGAGCGCGGCGACCGCGCCAAAGTCCTGCACGATTGCGACCGGCGAGAAGAGATTGGCCAGCAAACTCACCATCGTCGTCACTGCGGCCAGCAAGAGCGGGATGACCACGTGCCGAAGCCCGGTGCGGACCGCGTCCAGCACCGACGCGCCCGCGGACCGCTGCTCGCGGTAATGCGAAACGACCTGGATGGCGTAGTCGACCGTGAGACTGATCACGATGATCGGCACCATCGCCGTCAACGCGTTCGGCGGGCCGATCACGCCAAGCGCGCCCGGTCCCAGCCAGCCCTCCACGCCAACCACCCAGATCAGCGACAACAACAACCCGACCAGGGCAAGCGCAAGATCCGAAAGCGTTCGCAGGAAGAGCAGGATCAACGCGGCGATCAACAGCAGCGCAATGCCGATCAGCGGCGCCATGCCGTCCTCGGTCGCCTGTTTGTACTCGTCCTCGACGATTGCCGGGGAAATGCTGCTAACACTCAACGGGCCGCTGTGGTCCGCGGCCAGTTGGTTGATGAATCGTTCCGCCTCGATGACCTCTTCGTCCTGCGTGTTGCGCAAGCGGACCGTCGCGATAGCCACAGGATTCCCGTCGGAATCTTCGCCCGTGAGCGCTCCGATGATGGGCGCAATCTCCGGGGCGCCGGCGGCAGCGTCGATCTCCGCCTGGGTCAGATCGTCGAACGTGGCGACGCCCAGAACCGCCTGGAGGATCAAGTGGGGAGCGACGACCGCATCGGTCGGTGTCAGCAGATCATTGACTTCGGGCGCATTGAGGATTGCGCCGAGCACGTCCTGCATCTGCGCCAGGCCATCGGGAGTGATAGCCGCTCCCCTGAAGATGAGCGTGACCAGACGGACATCGCCGCTTTCTTCGAACTGATCGTTGATTTCATGAATCGCCGTCGCGAGCGGACCGTCTTCCGGCAGCAGCGCCACGTCCGTGCCGTCGACGATCGGTGCCCGTTGGCCCGCGCCGGCGGCCATCACCACGGTCACGACGAGCAACACGCCCAGGGTCAGATACGGACGCGCCGTGACTAATGCGCTCAAGCGGCCCAGCAAGTCATTCATTGCGTCTCTCGATTTCGCTGACTCAATGCTGTCGACTCAAGCTGTCACTCCGACCCTCGCCTCCACAATCGTGGAGATCGCGGAGATCGCGGAGGCCGTGCATAGGGTACTACTGAGGCGCTGCGCATATCAGCTCGACCGACTCCGCCCGGGATCGCCGCCCCGCAGCGCCGAACATGGGCACGCGCACGCGTGTGTCGGCGCACAGCGCCGCAGCGGGAACCGAACGAGAGGAGAACTGGAGAGTTGGGGAAGGTGGTGGGCCATCCTGGACTCGAACCAGGGACCTCAGTCTTATCAGGACTGCGCTCTAACCTGCTGAGCTAATGGCCCGGGATGGCTAACGGCTTCGCTGCGGCCCAGGGGGGCGACGGGCGGCCTTAACCGTTGGAGAGCGAAAGCCAGTGCAATCGAGGAGCCGGACACGCCGTTGACTTCGCGGCCGCGACCCGGGTTAGGGGTGTTGGCCTTGAAGCGTCCCCGAGTGAACGGGGACTGGCGGATCGACCTGGGAGCTCAATCGGCGACTGGGTCGCCGATTGGCATTCCCCGCATCTGGTGCGGGGATGTCTCCCTAGAAAGGAGGTGATCCAGCCGCAGCTTCCGCTACGGCTACCTTGTTACGACTTCGTCCCAGTTGCGAGTCCCACTTTCGGCGGCTGCGTCCCGAAGGTTCGCGCACCGACTTCAAGTGTTACTCACTCCCATGACGTGACGGGCGGTGTGTACAAGGCCCGAGAACGTATTCACCGCAGTATGGCTGACCT
>DAOUKQ010000086.1:0-22987 GCA_034421135.1 Dehalococcoidia bacterium | reverse complement strand
TGAAGCAGCCCTTCGGCTTCCAGGCGATCGAGGTGCCGCCTCACGGTCGCGTCGGAGATATCCAGTTCGTCGGACAGTTGCGCAACGGTCGCCCCGCCAAGCTCAACAACGCGTTCGAGCAGACTCGTCCGAGTTTCTCGTGGCCGCATCTGAGCCTCCTGTCCCTACCCCTGGTGAACAGCGGAACTTGCCATGGTGCGCTGTCTGTGGAGTGGTGTTTCTGAGTTTATCGCTAACGGATCGCAATTATGCACAAATCGCAGGAAAACCATCCCACATCGGTATTGCGAACCTACCGTCTGTGACCTGCGATGCAACCCGACGTTGGCGTCGATCAGCGACCGCGCTCGTGCGAAACCGACTGTGGCAGCGGGACCAGCATCGGCCGCTCGAGGTCGGGATGCGACTGCAGCACGAAGTCCATCCCGAACACGGGGCCGAGCGTCTCGGGATGCAGGGAATCCTCGGTCGGTCCGGAGGCGACCAGCTCGCCGCGGTGCAGGACCAGGGCAGTGTCGGCGTACATCGCGGCCAGGTTGAGATCGTGCAGCACGGCGACGACGGCCGCGCCTTCCGATGCCAGCTCGCGGGCCAATTGCAGTACGAGGTGTTGATGACGGAGGTCGAGATGCGCCGTCGGCTCGTCAATCAGCAGGATGGGGGTTTCCTGCGCCAGCACGCGGGCGAGGGTGACGCGCGACTGTTCGCCCCCTGACAGGGTTGGGTACGCGCGGATCGCGTAATCCTGCGTGTCGGTCAGACCCATCGCGTAATCGGTGAGCTTGGCTCCATGTTCGCGCTCGCCGTGTTCGCCCTCCCAGGGCGCGCGACCCATGCGTACCACCTCGCGGGCGGTGAACAGGAAGGGGAGATAGGAACTCTGCGGCATCACCGCGCGGCGGCGCGCCAACTCTCGGGCGTCGAACTCACCCAGGGGGCGATCGTCGATGAAGACGGTTCCAGCCGAGACTTCGAGATCGCCGGACAGCGCCCGCAAGAGTGTCGTCTTGCCTGCCCCGTTAGGTCCGACCACGCCGACCAACTCGCCGCCGTGGACGCCGAGACTGACATCGTTGATCAGCGTTTTGTCGTCGACCCGGACGGTCAGCGCTTCACCGCGAAGGACGGGATCGGTCGGATTCACAGGTATAGCTTACCTGCCGACTTCGCTTTACGGTCAGTCGGCTTTGCCTGCTGAGATGACTCGACTACAGGATCTGCGGCCGACAGGTGACCGAGCGGCCAAAGTGAGGTGGCGAATATGCGAGGCGCCTACAGGTCCAGCACCAGACCGTCGTTGGCGGAGAGCACATCGCCCGGGAAACGCTCGGCCGCCTGGGCAACGACCGCTTCACGGTCGGCGTCGAACCAGAAATGAGTCAACATCAGCCGTCTGACATTCGCCGCTGTGGCGAGTTCAGCCGCCTGGGTGGCGGTCAGATGTCCGCGGACCGGTCCCTGCTCGGGTTCGTCCAGGGTAGCCTCGGCGAGCAGCAGATCGCTGTCCCTGGCCAGATCGCAGACAGCCTCTGACGGCGCGGTGTCTCCGGTGTAGGTCAGGCTGGAGGAACCATCCAGGCGGATGGCCCAGCCCGGGATGTAGTGGACGCCGCCCGCGAGCAGGACTCGGAGGCCGGTCGCCAGGTCGTGCTGCGCGCCGGGTTCGTACTCACGGACGTGCCAGACCGATTCGAAGAAATCGGGTGGGAAGCAGACGGCCGACAGGAGTTGCGCCAACGAGGCCTTGCCGTCGGGCGGCAGATGCAGGCAGCCGCGTGGTTCGGGCAGACCGTTCATATCCCTGGTGACGGCAAAGCGCAAGGGCAGCAAATCGATAAAGTGATCGGCGTGCATGTGCGAAATGAAGATGTGATCAAGCGAGTCGGGCGCCATCGTAGCGACGAACGTGCTGGCCACGCCGTGGCCGCAGTCGAGCAGAATTCGGAGTCCAGCGTCTTCCACCAGATAGCCGGAGCTATTGCCGCCCGCACCGGCACACGCCGCACCAGAGCCCAAAACTGTCAGCCGCATCCAGCCCCAGATTCAGATCCCCGGCACACCTTCAGCCGCAGCAGTGGTGCGCGCGCTTACCGGACGTTCCAACAATGCTACGCACGGCGCTCGTGCAGCTTCAACCAACCCCGCGTCAGAAACCGCTGCCTGTGACACTATCGCGAACCAGCCAGGGTCTTTGCGCGGACTGTCGTTGGGCGCGGCTGGTGCAGACCAAGCGCGGCTCGAGTTTCCTCCGCTGCGGGCGATCGAGCGAAGACCCGCGCTTCCCCAAGTACCCGCCCTTGCCGGTGCGCCGCTGCGAGGGATTCACTGCGATCAATCACGAGGCCGGCGATCGGCCAGTCGTATGATTGGCGAACGTTCCCACATTCGTTTGCACATGACATGAGCTCGCTCGCCCCCCGCTGGCTGCAGACCGTCTCCGAACTCGGGCTGAGGCTGATCGTCATTGTCGGGTTCCTGATCCTGCTCGGCCTGGCGATCGATCGGCTGCGGCTGATCTTCCTGCCGCTGCTGGCCGCGCTGATCCTCTCTTCAGCTCTGTTGCCGGCCAAACACATGTTGATGCGGAGGGGCCTCAACAATGTGCTCTCGGCGATCACCGTCGTGATTGCCGGCCTGGCGGTACTCGGCGCGATTGGCTATTTCACGATCGACACGCTGACTTCGGAGTTTGCTGATCTCGAGGTCGATATCGAAGCCGGATTCACCGAGGTGCTGCAGTCGATCGGCGATTGGGCGGGGATCTCGGACGAACAGATCGATGATGCGATCGATGAGGTGCTGGAGAGCGCGCGCGGCAATGCCGACACCATTGCCGGCGGCGTGTTCTCCGGCGTCCGCCTAGCGGCGGAGGTGCTGGCCGGGATCATCCTGCTGGCTGTGTTGACGTTCCTGCTGGTCAAAGACGCCGAGTCGATGCAGCGGGGCATCGCGAGACGCCTGGGCAGAGCTCAGCGCCGCAACTTCCTCCAGCTCTCCACCGGCCTGTTCGACACGTTGGGTAAGTACTTCCGGGGCGTGACGATCGTGGCTTTCATGGACGCCGTGCTGATCGGGATCGGGCTGGTGATCATCGGCATCCCGTTTGCCTTGCCGCTGGCCGTATTGACCTTCTTCGGCGCGTTCATTCCCGTGCTTGGTGCGGTGCTGGCGGGGCTTGCCGCATTCCTGATCGCGCTGGCCACGGAGGGCGTTACGGCCGCCTTGATCGTGGGCGCGCTGGTGCTCGCCGTTCAGCAGATCGAGGGCAATGTGATGGCGCCGTTCATCCTGGGGCGCTCGATCTCATTGCATCCGATGCTGGTCATCCTCGCCGTCTCCACGGGCGGCGCGCTGTGGGGAATCATGGGCGCGTTCGTTGCGGTGCCACTGACCGCGATTGCCGTGTCGCTGCTCGACTTCTACATGAAGACGGGGCGCTATTCGGCGAAGAGTCGGCCCAGAAGCGCCGCGATTGCCCCGGGACCTGAGAGTTAGCGATTCATCGACAGTCACCGAAGAGAGCGCCAGGAGGGCGCTAGGCCAGCAGGAAGAGCAGGGCGCTGGCCCCTCCATAGCCGCCGACGAGCAGAGCTCCTTCGGGCGTCCACACATTTCTGATTCGTTGTCTCGGTCTGGTCATGATCCCGACGATCACGACCATCGTCATCATCAGAGCGATCAGACCGGAAATGACGTGCACCGTCGATACAGCCGACCAGATTGCGCCGTCGGTGAAGGCGATGTCGTCGAAGAACAGCACGATGCCCATGTTGAAGACGTTGCTGCCCAGGACGTTGGTGATCGCCAGGTCGGGTGCGTTGATCCGGAGCGCGGCGAACGAGGTGCCAATCTCCGGCAGCGAGGTGCTGATCGCGAGGAACTGGGTGCCGACGAAACTTTCCTCCCAGTGCATCGTCTCGGCGATCTGTTCGCCGGTGTTCGAGAGCCAGACCGCGGCCGCCACGACGACGGCGGCCGAGAGAGCGTAGATCACCAGGGCGCGGGACAAGGTTTGGTGGGTTCGGCCCGGCTCCGCCTCGTCGCTCGACTGGGCCGCTTCCGGTGTTTCCCGCATCTGCCGGTCATGCCGGTAGATCAGATACATCGCCGCGACGAAGCCGAGGATGAGCATGATCGTGAACGGACTGAGGTACCAGTCGGCGGTGACGTCGGTCGCGGTGTAGACGAAGATCGCCAGCGTCGCGAGGCCGATCAAGCCGGCTCCCAGTGCGCCGACCATGACCGAGGTTCTGGTGACGGCGTTGAGGACCGGACCGTTCTGCCAGTAAAGGTCGGCCAGGCCGATGATCAGGAGGTTGAACAGATTGCTGCCGAAGGCGTCGCCGATCGCCAGGTCGGGCGCGTCGAGCCAGGCGATCGAGCTGACGCCGGTGGCCAGTTCGGGCAGCGACGTGGCCGTGGCGAGCATGACCACGCCGATGAACGATCGGCCCAGCCCGGTCCGCTCGGCGACGGTGTCGGCGGAGTTGGCCAGGAAATGCGCGGCGAACAGGATGAAGACGGCGGACGCGACGAACTGAAGCCACAGCAATGCCATCGGCGTCGGTCCTGCCTCGTTGAGACTCTATTGCACCAGTTTGCTCCCCCTCGCAGGGGGAGCTGTCGCGAAGCGACTGAGGGGGTCCCTCTGTATGCCGCGAGCTTCTGGCGGTTGGGTGGCGACCCCCTCTGCCTGCGGCATCTCCCCCTGCGAGGGGGAGAGGAAATGTCAGTCCCAGCTCGGCTTGGAGGGGGCCGAGGCGCCGCGCATCAGCTCGCGGTCGTGAGGCGCGTTGGCGCGGGCGCCGCGGAAGTCGCGGAACGGGCCGTCGCGCCACTCGAGGGCGGACTTGAGGCCGTCGCGCTGGACGCGCTCGCCCCACTCGCCGGCTTCGGGGCGGTGCTTGGACATCGCCTCGACGTCGGTGCCCGAGATCATGGCGGTCTTGTAGCCCTGGATTTCGTAGGCGCGGTTGACCGAGCGCTTGGAGTACATCAGCAAGTGGTTGTCGATGTGGCCCATGCGCTGCGCGAAGTCCATCGTGAACTCGTCCAGTTCGTCAGCCTGGAGCGCGTAGTTGGCCCAGCCCCAGCGGTACATGTCCGCGCCGGAGTGCGGGTCGCCCAGGTAGGCGAACTCACGCGCCTTGGCCTGGGGCAGGTGCCACGGGGCCCACATGGCGTCCATGGTGCCCATCGCGCGGACCGGCGGGTAGCCGACCTGGCAATCGTCGGCGATGATCCGCAGGTCGCAGGCCGAGGCGAGCTCGGTCGCGCCGGCGAGGCAGTAGCCGTGGATCTGACCGATCACCGGCTTGGCCAACTCCCAGATGATGAAGTTGCCCATCACGGCGTGACGCGACCAATCGTAGTGCTGCGGATGGGTCGTGCCGGTATCGGGCAGACCGGTCCACTCGTTGGTGTGCGGATTGGCCAGGTCGGGCGACGGCTGCAGGTCGTAGCCGGCCGAGAAGGCGCGACCCGCGCCCTTGATGATGATCACGCCAATGCCGGCATCGGCCTCGGCCGCCTTGAGCGCGTGGAACATCTCGCCGCGCAACTCGTTGGAGAGCGCATTCAGCTTCTCAGGCCGGTTCAGCGTCACCGTGGCGACACGACCGTCGGTGTCGTAGAGGATGTTGTCGTAGGTCATGAGCAAACTCCGATCAGATGCACTGCTGAGGCTATCGCACCTCGATCCGGATACGGCAGTGGTCGGATGGTCCCCATTCATCCACTGCGTTGAGCGCGGTGACATGCAGTCGACTGTGAAGATTCTCGGTGGCGAACACGTAATCGAGCTGCTGTGTGGCGTTCGCCGGTTTTCCCTCTCGCGGCGTGTAGTAGGTGACGGGCATATCTCGATCCTTCCACGTCCCCTCTGTTGGAGCGCGCCCTCCCTCAGGCGCAAACGGACCTACGCATGGAACTCCGATTGCCTCCATTCGCCGAAACACAGGTCCGTAGTTGTAGCAGCCCGCGTCCAAGAATCTGAATGGATTTGGTTTGGTGCCATAGCACCGAATCACATTCATATCTCCCGCCGCGATCATTCGGACCCTTCCTCCGACAAGACGCGTCAAGTCTGAGATGACGCGATGCGCAGAGGCAACGGCCGTCACTTTCTTGGGCCTCCGTGAGAGCTCCGCGTATTGTTCCCAAGCGGCGTACATCGACGCGACGGTGTAACTGGCACTACAACCTGCGCCTCGGATCACCGCCGCCTCAAGAGTTCCAGCGCGGCTGACCTCAAGCGGCGCTCCGGATCCAACCGGGCCGGAGTCGATCCACTCGACTTCGACCCGATCGGAGAGCTGCACTACGGCCGTTCGCCACGATCGGCTGGTTCCGCCAGCTGTCTGCCAATCAGCGTCACTGAGTCCTGCCCAGTCAGAAACTCCACTCGGCGGCTTCACGCACTCCTGCAGCAGCGCCACATCCGCATCCATGTCTCGAAGAACGTGCCAGTTCTCTTCCGTCTTTCCGTTCCACTTCATGTTCCAGCTGACGATCTTCATCCCAACCTCCGGTTAGCCTGCGCGCATTATGGCTGACCTGACCACTGATACTGCCCTATTTGAACTGTCGGACCATATCGCGACGGTGACGCTCAACCGACCGGAGGCGATGAATGCCCTGGACCCGGACCTGATCTCGTCGCTGGCCGACATCTGGATTGAGATTCGCGACAATCCCGACATCTGGGTTGGAATCGTGACCGGGGCGGGTAACCGCGCCTTCTGCGCCGGGGCCGATCTGAAGAAGACGATTCCGACGCGGCCTGGCGCTGAGAACGTCAACTGGCCGGTCTTCCAGCCGTCCTTGCGCAACACGATTGACGGCGGGATGCAGATCTGGAAGCCGATGATCGCGGCGGTCAACGGCTACTGCCTGGCGGCGGGCTTGACGCTGCTCTCGGCCTGCGACCTACGAATAGCCGCCGAGCACGCACAGTTCGGCCTGCCCGAGGTGATACGCGGCATCGTCCCGACGCTGGGGGCGACGCAGCGGCTGACGCGGCAGTTGCCCTGGTCGGTGGCGATGGAACTGCTGCTGATGGGCGAGCACATCGACGCGCAGCGTGCGCTGTCGGTGGGATTGGTCAACCGGGTCGTGCCGGCCGAGGAGGTCATGCCGACGGCTCGCGCCTGGGCGGAGAAGCTGACGGCCGGCGCGCCGTTGACGCAGCGAGCGATCAAGGAGTCGGCGGTGCGCGGGTTGTCGTTGCCGATCGACGAGGGGATCCGGCTGGAGGAGTTGCTCTCGGCGCACATCCGCAAGACGGACGACTTCAAGGAAGGCCCAAAGGCGTTCGCGGAGAAGCGCCCGCCGGTGTTTCGGGGGAACTGAGCAGCTCCTTATGAGCGTCGAAACTCATTCCAGTCAAGCCCAAGCTCGCGCACGGCGGCGCGAACGGTGCCGAGCTTGAGGTCCTTCGGTCCCCAATCCGGAATCGTGGCGCGTCTGCGGGTCTTCGGATTCCGCCAGGTTTCGTGAGATCCTTTTGCCTGGCGGTCGAACTCGCATCCGAGCCGGCGCAGCTTTCGCGTCACTTCCCGGTGATTCAAGCGGCAATCACAATCTCGCCCACCTGGCAGATCGACTCGGGAAGCGGATCGCCATGCTCCTTGCAAGAGTCAATGAACGCTTCCGCGACGCTTTCCAGGATCCAGAGTGCTTCCTCTGGGGTGTCGCCCCAGGCTTTACAGCCTGGCAAGGCGGGGATTTCCGCCAGATACTTGTCCTCGGTGTCGTAAGAGGGCGGCCGCATGGTGTAGGCCAGCCGATACTGAGTCGCCACGTTGTTCTCCGATCTTCCGCTTCACCAACTCGAACACCACGATACCTGTTCCACAGCCGATCACCGCTTCTCGTGAGCAAGCCTTAACCTGATCGGAGCAACCCACGCAGGAACGGATCCCCATGACCACGCGACTCACATTCGGCGCTCAGATTCCCGGCAACTCGACCGATTTCTCGCTCATGCGCGATGTCGCGCAGACGATGGATGCGACGCGCTGGCACTCGGCCTGGACGTATGACCACTTCGTGCCGCCGCTGGCGTTCATGGACGAGACGCAGGACTCGCTGGAGGGCTGGATGTCGCTGGCCGCGATCGGCGAGGCGACCTCGAATCTGATGCTGGGCACGCTGGTCTCGGGCGTGACCTACCGCAATCCAGGGCTGTTGGCCAAGATGACGGCGACGCTGGACCACAACACCGGCGGCCGGGCGATTCTCGGCCTGGGCGCAGCCTGGCACGAGCGCGAGCATGAGGCCTACGGCTGGGACTTCCCCGAGCTGCGCGAGCGCTCAGACCGGCTCGAGGAGGCGACGGAGCTGATCCGCGCCCTGTTTCACACCGATGGCACGGTCAATCACGACGGCAAGTACTACAAGCTGGGCAACGCGCCGTTCGCGCCGCGCGTGCATCCCGACCATCCCGGCGGCTTCATCCAGATCATGATCGGCGGCAACGGCGAGCGGCGGACGCTGCGCACGCTGGCCCGTTACGGCGACATCGCCAACGTGCGGGGCACGCCGGAGGAAGTGGCGCACAAGATCAGCGTGATCCACCGGCATTGCGAGGACGCCGGTCGCGATCCGTCGGAGATGGTTCTGACGACGGTGATGCGCCCGGCGCTGGTGACCGAGCAGCACAAGATCGACCGCCTGCGGCAGATTCACGGCGCGGGAATGCCGGAGGACCAGCACGCGCGATTGCCGATCGGCCCTGCCGAGCATCTCGTCAACCTGTTCCAGGAGTACGAGGCGGTTGGCATTACCGGCTTCGTGTTTGAGTCGATCCCCAACAATCCGCGTCTCTACGAGCAGTTCGACGCCGAAGTGTTGAGCGCCTTCGACGACTGAGCGTGACCGAGGCGTTGTGCGTCGGTACACACAAACCGTGTCCAAATGCGCTCCCGAACGGGTGCGATGGACGGTCATAGCTCCCGCAGATCGATAAACTGCGTATCGCTACTGGTCACCAGTCGACCGCATGATGAAAGTGGGGCAGTGATGGTATCGCCGATGGCCAACAATGTACGAGTCTGGGCAGTCGCATTGCTTGCGGCGCTGGCGTTGGGACTGTTCGCCGCCTGCGGAGACGACGAACAACAGCAACAGGAGCAACCGGCGGCCGGGCAACAGCAGGATCAAGCGCAGCCGGCGGCGCAGGAGCAAGGCCAGCAGGCGCAACCGAGCCAACAGCAGGACCAGCCCGAGCCAGCCGTCGCCGCCGGGCCGCTCAAGATCGGGTTCCTGGCCGATTACAGCGGAGCGCTCGCCGAGTTCGGCCCCGCCATTCAGACCGGCGTCGACCTGGCCATCAAGCACCTGAACGACGCCGGCGGAGTCCTGGGACACGATGTCGTGCTCGTGACCGGAGACACGGCGCTTAATCCAACCCAGGCGACCGAGGAAGCGCGGCGGCTGATTGAAGTCGAAGGCGTCCACGCGATCGTCGGCCCGCTGGCATCGTCCATCACGCTCGCGGTCGCCGAGTCGGTTGCGACACCGGCTGGCGTGCCGGTGATCTCGCCCTCGGCGACATCGCCGCAGCTCACGATCGCCGAGGACAACGACTTCCTCTTCCGCAGCACCACGTCCGACGCCGCGCAGGGACCGGTACTCGCGCAACTCGCCGCCGACCAGGGACTGAGCAACGTCGGCGTGCTCTACCTCAACGATCCCTATGGTCAGGGTCTGGCTGAGGCGTTCGAGGGCGCCTGGGGCGGCGAGGCCACATTGGTCTCGATTGAAGATGGTCAAGCCTCGTATCTCTCCGAGCTTCAGCAGGTCGCCTCGAACGGCGCGCAAGCCTTGATTGCGATCGCCTTCCCGCAGCAGGCGCAGGTCTTCCTCCGCGAAGCGCTGGAACAGAACCTGTTCAGTCACTTCCTGTTCGTCGACGGCACCAAGAGTCAGGACCTGATCGACGCGATCGGAGCCGAGTATCTCGACGGCATGCAGGGCACCGCTCCGGCGGCCGGACCCGAGTCCGACTCGCTGCGCCTGTTCAACGACTCCTATGTCGCCGAGTACGGCGAACTGTCGCCCTTACCGTTCATCCGCGAGGCGTATGACGCCGCCGTGGCGATCGGTCTCGCAGCAGCCGCAGCCGGCTCGGCCGACTCCGGAGCGATTCGCGACAGCCTGCGCGACGTGGCTGCGCCTCCCGGCGACACGTTCGCAGCCGGCGCCGACGGCGTCGCCGCAGCGCTCGACGCGATCCAGAGCGGCGACCAGGTCGACTTCGCCGGCTCGGCAACCTCGCTCGATTGGGACGGCAACGGAGACGTCACATCCGGCTACATCGGCGTCTGGCAGTACACCGACGGCGCGATCGAGGAGGTCAGCGTCACGGCCTTCGACCTGAGCGGCGGGCCGACGGTCGCGATGCCCAGCCAGTCCGCCCAGGACGCGCCCGCGGCCGTCTCGGACGAGCCGCTCAAGATCGGCTTCCTGGCCGACTTCTCCGGACCGCTGGCCGAGTTCGGCCCCAGCATCCTGCAGGGGGTGGAACTGGCGGTCAAGCAACTCAACGAGGGCGGCGGCGTGCTGGGACATCCGGTCGAACTGGTGACCGGCGACACGGCGCTCGATCCGACCCAGGCGACCGAAGAAGCGCGCCGACTGATTGAAGTCGAGGGCGTGCACGCCATCGTGGGACCGCTGGCCTCTTCGATCACGCTGGCTGTGGTCGAATCGATCGCCGCCGACGCAGGTGTTCTGGTGATCTCGCCGTCGGCCACATCTCCCCAGTTGACGATCGCCGAGGACAACGATTTCCTCTTCCGCAGCACGGTCTCGGACGCCGCGCAGGGTCCGGTGCTGGCGCAGTTGGCGCGTGACGAGGGCTTTAGCAACGTCGGCGTGATGTACCTGAACGACCCGTATGGTCAGGGCCTGGCCGAGGCCTTCGACGCGGCCTGGGACGGCGACGCGAGCATCGTCTCGTTCGAGCCGAGCCAGGCGACCTATCTGGCCGAGCTGCAACAGGCCGCCAACACCGGCGCCGAGGTACTGATCGCAATCGCCTTCCCGCAGGAGGCGGCGATCTTCATCCGCGAGTCGCTCGAACAGGGCATCTTCTCGCAATTCCTCTTCGTCGACGGCACCAAGAGCCAGGATCTGGTCGATGCCATCGGCGGCGAGTATCTGGAAGGGATGAAGGGCACGGCTCCCGCTCCCGGCCCGGAGTCGCCGGCGCTGCTGCTGTTCAACCAGTCCTTCATCGACGAGTACGGAGCGCTGTCGCCGCTGCCGTTCGTCGCCGAGGCGTACGACGCAGCCGTGGCGATCGGCATTGCCGCCCAAGCTGCCGGCTCGGTCGATCCGGCGGCAATCCGCGATAGCCTGCGTTCCGTTGCCGGACCTCCCGGCGATCCGTACGCCATCGGCGGAGAAGGCGTCGGCGCGGCGTTGGAGGCGGTTGCCCAGGGCTGGGACGTCGACCTTGAAGGCGCGGCGACCTCGCTCGACTGGAACGCCAACGGCGACATTACTTCCGGCTACATCGGCGTCTGGGCTTACCAGGGCGGCCAGATCGTCGAGATCAGCGTGACCCCGTTCAGTCTTGACTGAGCTTCACGTGAGCATCGAGGCGCCGCTCCTGATCGACGGCGGGCGGTCTGGCGCTGCCCGCCGTCGTCGCGCCAACGCCGGCGCATAGGCTGCGGGATAGCAATCCCGCCGCAATGCACAATGGACAGGACATGATGACGATCCATCGGATGTTCGGCATACTCGGCGTGTTCGCCATCGTCGCGCTGGCTCTCGCCGTCGGATGTTCCGGCGACAGCGACCAAGCCCAGCCGGAACCGGCGACCACGGCCGATCAGCCTCAGGCACAGACTCAGGCGCAGGAGACCAAGCCGGACGACTCGCTCGATCCCCTGAAGATCGGCTTCATCGGCGACCTGACCGGGGGATTGGCCGAGATCGGCGTTGAGATGCGGGATGGATTCCTGCTCGCGATCGAGCACGTCAACGAGGCCGGAGGCGTGTTCGGTCAACCGGTTGAGTTCGTGATCGGCGACACCAACACCGACCCGACGATTGCCGTCGAGGAAGCGCGACGCATGATCGAGATCGAGGGCGTCCACGTGATCGTCGGCGCCCATGCCAGCGCGAACACGCTGGCGATCGCCGAGAGCGTCGCGGGCCCCGCGGGTATCCCGCAAATCTCGCCCGCCTCCTCGTCGCCGCAGTTGGCCGTCGCCAACGACGACGACTTTCTCTTCCGCGCCACGCTCAACGACAAGGTCCAGGGTCCTGCGCTGGCCCAGTTGGTGCGCGAGCGGGGATTCTCCAACGTCGGCGTGATCTTCCGCGACGACGCTTGGGGACAGGGCATCGCCGACGCATTTGAAGCGGCGTTCACCGAGACCTGGGGCGGACAGGTCGTCAAGGTCGCAGTGGCGCCGCAACAGACGAGCTATCTGAGCGAACTGCAGCAGTCGCTATCGAACGATCCCGAGGCGCTGGTCATGCTCGCTTACGTGCCCGAGGGAACCGTCATCCTCCGCGAGGCGATTGAGAACGATCTGTATAGCGATTTCGTCTTCGGACCGACCAGCCGCAATCCATCGTTGCTGGACGCGATCGGCGCCGAGCACCTCGGCGGCATGTACGGCACCGCGCCCGGGACGGCCCCCGGCACGGAGTCGGCGCTCTTGTGGGAAGCGGCTTATGTCGACGAGTACGAACAGCCCTACGGTTTTCCCTACACGAAGCAGGTGTACGACGCGGTGATCGCCTTCGCCCTGGCCGCAGAGGCGGCGCAATCGAACGACGGCGCGGCGATTCGCGATCAATTGCGCCGGATTGGCGGCGCGCCCGGACAGCAGGTGTTCGCCGATGTCGGCAGCATCCGCCTGGGCCTGGAAGCCGCTGCTCGCGGCGACGACGTCGACTACGAAGGCGCGGCGCAAACGTTGGAGTGGGACGAATCGGGCGATCTGGCCAGCGGCTTCGTCGGCATCTGGCGCTTCAGCGCCGAGGGAGCGATCGAAGACACGGGCGTCATTCCATACGGAGACTGATTGGCTCATCGCTGCCGGGTCGTGCCTGTGCAGCATGTGACCGCCATGCGAGTGATCGCCCTGCGAACTCATTCGCTCTCACTCCGCAAGACGCAATCAAGACTTGATAGCTTCGGCTCACCGACGGAGCGATCACTGCTAAGGGAGGCATCATGACCGGGGCGATCAAACTACTGATAGCAATCGCAGCGCTCTGCGTGTTCGGCGCGGCGCTGGCCGCCTGCTCGGATGACGAACAGCCGGACGAGTCGGCGAGCCCCGCAGCGCAACAGGTCCAACAGGACGCGCAACCGCAGGCGCAGGACGAGCCGTCGGAGCCGCTCAAGCTCGGTCTGATGCTCGACTTCACCGGCGGTCTGGCCGAGTACGGCAACGAGATGCGCAAGGGCTTCGATCTGGCGATCAAGCAGATCAACGCGGCCGGCGGCGTCTGGGGACAGCCGGTTGAGGCGTACGTGACCGACTCGACGCTCGACCCGACGGTCGCGGTCGAGGAAGCGCGGCGGCTCGTGGAAGTCGAGGGCATTCACGCCTTTGTCTGCTGCACGGCGAGCAGTATCACCCTGGCCGTGACCGACATCACATCGGCCGCGCAAGTACCGACCGTGAGTCCCTCGGCGACCTCGCCGCAACTGACACTGGCCGAGGACGACGACTTCCTCTTCCGCTCCACGCTCTCCGACGCTGCCCAGGGGCCAATCCTCGCCGACATCGCCGCCGAGCGCGGCTTCGACAACGTGGGGCTGATCTACCGCAACGATGCCTGGGGGCAGGGCTACGCGACCGCGTTCGAAGGCGCCTGGGATGGCGAAATCGTCAGCATCGCGATCGACCCGGCGCAGACGACGTTCATCGCCGAGCTGCAACAGAGCGTCGCCAACGGCGCGCAGGCGCTCATGGTGGTGACCTTCGTGCCCGAGGCGGAGGTCATGATTCGCGAGGCGATCGAGCAGGGCTTCTACGACCAGTTTGTGTTCAGCAACGGCGCGCAGAGCCTGCAACTGATCGAGACCATCGGCGTCGAGCATCTGGCCGGCATGTACGGCGCAGGTCCGGCCTCGGATAGCGACAGCGAATCGGCCGTCGCCTGGCTGGATGCCTTTATCGACGAGTACGGCGAGCCGCCGTCGATCCCATACGTCAAGGAGACCTATGACGCGACCATCGCGCTGGCGCTCGCCGCGCAAGCCGCTGGATCTGGCGACGGTTCGTCAATCCGCGATCAGTTGCGCCGCATCGCCGCCGCCCCGGGCGAGGAAGTGATCGCCAGCCCGGAATCCGTCGCCCGGGGGATTGAGATTCTCGGCGAAGGCGGCGACATCGATTTCGTCGGCTCGGCCACCTCGATGGATTGGGACGAGCACGGCGACCTGTCATCCGGCTACTCCAGCATCTGGCGGTACACGGAGGACGGCAGCTTCGAGGACATCGAGATTGTCAGCTACGAAGCGAAGTGAATCGGCGCGCCGCGGTCAACGCGAGACTGCCCCGCGGATGCGATCCCAGACGGAGCCGCCCGCGGATCCGGGAGGTTCGTCGGAACCCCGGGAGACGAATCGACTGACCCGGTCGCGTTCGGCCAGCAGACCCTGCGGCCGCCAGAGCAGGAAGACGACGATCAGGATGCCGATTAACAGTTGGCGGACCTGGAAGACGCGGCTGCCCAACCAATCGGGCAGGCTCTCCTGGATCAACGGCGTTCCGAACCAGAAGAACCCAACCACCAGCGCCCCGACGATTACCCCGCGATGGTTACCGCTACCGCCGACGATCAGCATCGTCCAGATGAAGAAGGTGCCCAACAGATCGGTAAAGGTGAGCGGCGAAATCGTCCCGTTGCGATGGGCGTAGATCGCCCCCGCCAGGCCCATCAGCATCGCCCCGAACATGAACGCCCCCATGCGGAAGCGGACCGTGTTCTTGCCCGACGCTTTGGCCGTGTCCTCGTTGTCGCGAATCGCCCGCAGCGTCCGGCCCCAGGGCGATGCCGACGCCTGCGCGACCAACCAGTACACCGCGGCGAGCACGACCAATGCAATCGCCAGCTCGACCCAGCGATAGCCGCCGCCCGTGACCTCGTCCTCGAGCAGTCCGTCGATGCCGTTCAGTCCACGGCTGCGATTGACCAGCCCCTCGACCGAGTTCGCGATGCTGCGCAAGATGGCGGCGACGCCGATGGTCGCAATCGCGAGGAAGTCGTCGCGCAGACGCAGCGTGGGAATCCCTAGCAGCAGCGCGAGCACGGCGCCGGCGATGGCCGCGAAGATCCAGCCGACCGGAATCGGCAGGCCCCATCCGGCGACATAGGCTTCCAGGCCCTCGGGCATGGGCATCGTCAGCACAGCGGACACATAGGCGCCGACCATGAAGAACGCCGCCACGCCGAAGTTGAGAATGCCCACACTCCACTGGACGTTGAGCGCCAGCGCGAGGATCGCGAAGATGCTGACGGTCGTGAGGAAGCCCACCGTCCAGTTGACCGCGCCGTCGAAGGTGACCAGGGTGACGATGAGTTGTTCCATGTCAACGCCTCCTCACCGCGCTTGGCCGAACAGTCCGCGTGGACGCAGCAACAGCACCGCGATCACGATGACAAATGGCACGCCGGGTTTCAGACCGGTGTTGATCCACTGGGTCGAGACTTCCTGGGCGATGCCGACCGTCAGACCTCCCAGCAGCGCGCCCCAGGGATTCCCAATGCCGCCCAGGATCACCGCCGCGAACAGCGGCAAGAGCAGCCGGAATCCGGCGTCGAAGCGAACCTCCGCCTGCAGTCCCAACATCACTCCGGCGAGCGCGGCCATCATTCCGCCGACGATCCAGGTGCCGTAGCGGATGCGGTCGGTATCGATCCCCGACGCCTCGGCCAGGCCGGGATTGTCGGCCGTGGCGCGCATCGCCTTGCCGAAGCGGGTCCGGTAGAGCAGCCAATAGAGCAGCACAGCAGCCAGGATCGTGATGCCGACGATGAAGAACTGGTCGGGCTTCACCCGCACGCCTTCGAAAATCTCGGTAGCGGGAAAGATGCCGGGCGTGTAGCGAAAGTTCGACGGTCCCCAGATCAACTGAATGATCGCCCGCAGGCCGATCGAGATGCCCAGCGAGGCGATCGCGAAGACGAAGAACGTGCCGCCAAACGCGCGTAAGCGCCGAAAGACGAACCGCTCCAGGATCACCGAGATCGCCGCGACCCCAATCATCGCGACCAGCAAGCCGACCACCAATCCCCAGCCGAAGGTCAGTGGATCGAAGCGACCGCCGGCAAAGCCGAGGTTGGCGCCCTCGGACGAGACGACGAAGAAGGCGAGAAACATCCCCCAACCCATCTTGTCGCCATGGGCGAAGTCGCCGATGCCGAGTACGCCGTAGACCAGCGTCAGCCCCATCGCGCCCAGCGCGATGATCGAGCCGACGATGATGCCAACCACGACGAGTTGCGCGATATCTATGATCGGCTCCCTTCCTCAATCGTGAAGCCTTCGCCATCGGTCTGTCCGAGGAAGGCGCGGCCAACCTCGTGGCTGGTCAGCATCTCGAGGCCCGATCCCTCCAGCGCCTTCTCGCCGTCGACCATGACCACGCCTCGATCCGACCAGACCAGCGCTTCGGTCGCGTTCTGCTCGACCATCAGAATGCCGACCCCGGACAGATGGATGTTGTAGATGCGGCTCAGCAGTTCGCCGCGCGCGGCGGGCGACAGCGCAGCGGTCGGCTCGTCGAGGCAAAGCATGACCGGATCGAGCATCAGCGCCCGCGCCATCGCCAGCATCTGCCGCTGACCGCCGGAAAGACGGCTGGCCCGCTCGCCGGGCCGGCTCTCAAGGTCGGGGAACATGGCCAGGACTTCGGCGATCCGTTCGCGCAAGCCCTCCTTGCGCATGTATCCGCCCATTTCGAGGTTCTCGCGGATCGACATCGTCGTGAACACGTTGTTGACTTGCGGCACATAGCCGATCCCGGCCGCAATCATGCGCGGGGTCGACCAGCCGCTCACGTCCTGTCCCTGGAACACGCGACGCCCGCGCTCGAACGGCAGCGCCCCGACGATCGCCTTGAGCAGCGTCGATTTGCCCGCGCCGTTGGGACCGATGATCGTCAGGATCTCGTCCTGGTACAGATCGAGTTCGACATCGTGAATGATCTCGATGCCTTCGACGTATCCGCCGGTGAAGGCCTCGACCCGGAACAGCGGCTGCCGATCGGTCATGTGCGTTGTCCGCTCAGGTAGGCGGCCTGCACCTCGGGATTGGCGAGTACATCGTCCGCCGAGCCGATGTCAAGGACGCGGCCCTGGGCCATGACGATCACGGGATCGCAGAGTTGGCGGACGAAATCGAGGTTGTGCTCAATGATCAGGAAGGTCAGGCCCAGCCGCTGGCTCAGCTCGCGAATGTGCTCGGCCAACCGACGGACCAACGCCGGATTCACGCCCGCTCCGGGCTCGTCGAGCAGGATCATCTTCGGTTCCGCCATCAGCGCCCGGGCCAGCTCAAGCAACTTGCGCTGACCTCCCGAAAGCGCGCCGGCGCGGATGTAGGCCTGGTGTCCAAGCTGGGTCTGCTCCAGCACATCGTGCGCGCGAGCTTCCAGCCGCTCCTCTTCTGCGCGGACCCGCCAGGGCAGCACCCAGTTGCGCCAGACTGCTTCGCCCGACTGATGCTCGCCGGCCAGCATCAGGTTCTCCAGCACGGTCATCGTGTCGAGTTCCTGGGGAATCTGGAAGGTCCGCACCAGACCCAGGTCGAACATCCGGTGCGGCGGCAGACCGGTAACGTCGTCGCCATCGAAGCGGACGCTGCCGCCGTCGGGCTTGAGGAATCCGGCGACACAGTTGAAGGCAGTCGTCTTACCCGCGCCGTTGGGCCCGATCATGCCCGCAATCTTGCCCTGTTCGATGTCGAATGAGGCCTGATCGCAGGCGCGCAGTCCGCCAAAGTGCTTGTCCAACTCGCTGACCTGGAGCAACGCGTCCATGGTGATGCAATCAACAATCCATCAGCCCGGCGGCCACAACAGCGTGCGTCCGCCCAGGACGTGCAGATGCAGATGGGCGACCGTCTGCCCCGCCGCTTCCCCGACGTTGACCACGACGCGCCAGCCGCTCTCCTCCAGTCCCTCCTGTCGCGCAACCGTCTGCGCGGCCTGCATGAGGTGACCCAGCAGCGCCGGATCAGCCCGATCGGCCTCCTGCAAGCCGCTGATGCTCATCCGCGGAATCACCAGGACATGCGTCGGGGCTTGCGGGTTGATGTCGCGGAACGCGAGACAATGCTCGTCCTCGTAGACGACATCGGCCGGTATCTCGCCGCGCACGATCGCGCCGAAGATGGTGTCGGACGATTGCTTTGATTCACTCAACCGACATCCTCCGTGTCTTGCCCATTCATGGACTCATGCCGCCGATTGCTGACCGCAGGGTAGCCTGTGCTCATGCGACACGATCTCAGTTCGGCCAATCTGGTACTCGTGCGTCACGGCCAGAGCCAATGGAATCTCGAGAACCGCTTCACGGGCTGGATCGACGTCGATCTGACCGAGCAGGGCATCGAGGAAGCGCACAGCGCCGGACAACAGATTCGCGAGGCCGGGATCGAGTTCGACGCCGCCTGGACCTCGGTGTTGCAGCGTGCGATCCACACGCTGTGGATCATCCTCGATGAGACTGCAACGCCGTGGCTGCCAGTGACTCGCGACTGGCGGTTGAACGAACGCCACTACGGCGCGTTACAGGGTCTGAACAAGGCGGAGACGGCGGCGCAGTACGGCGAGGATCAGGTGCACATCTGGCGGCGCTCGTACGACATTCCGCCGCCGCCGCTCGACGCCGCGCACCGAGATCATCCACGATTCGACCGTCGCTACCGCGACATTCCCGCTGACCTGCTGCCGTCCGCCGAGTCGCTCAAGCTGACGCTGGAGCGGGTGCTGCCCTGGTGGGAGTCGGAGATGGTCCCGGCGCTCCAGGACGGCCAACGCGTGCTGGTCGCCGCCCACGGCAACAGCATCCGCGCCATCGTCAAGCACCTGGAGTCGATCCCGGACTCCGAGATTCCTCAGGTCAACATTCCCACGGGAATGCCGCTGGCCTACACGCTTGACGACGAGATCAACGTCCTCGATCGCCGCTATCTCGCCGGCGACGAGGCGGCAGCCGAGGCCGCCGCCGCGGTCGCCGCGCAAGGCCAGGCGGCCTCGTCCGGCTAATCCGGCTAAGCGGCTAGCCGGTTACGCCGTGACCGCTTCGCGGTACTGACGGATCGCTTCGATGTGCGCGTCGATGTCGGGCAGGCCGGCGTTCATCGTGGCGATCGAGATGGCCGTTGCTCCCAGATCGACCCAACGCTCCGCGTGCGAGACCCAGAGATCCGGGTTGCCGCCGCGAATCTGCGCCTGCGGCTCGATGCCGAAGTTGTCGGCATCGCGGCCGTTGTCGCGCAGGTAGCCCTTGAGCGTGTCGACCATCGCGGCCGAGTCGGCGTTCGGCGCTCCGATCGGGAACCAGCCGTCGCCGACCTTGGCCGTGCGCCGGAGCTGTCGGTCGTGCGCGCCGCCGAACCAGACCTCGATCGGCTCGCTCGGACGTGGCTCGATCCCGGCTGCGGTGACTTTGTGAAACTCGCCGTCGAAGTCGACCAGGTGCTCGTTCCAGAGCCGCCGCATCAGCTCGATCTGCTCTTCCTGGCGGCGGCCGCGATTGCGGAAGTTCTCGCCCAGCGCCTCGTACTCGACGTGGTTCCAACCGCTGCCGACGCCCAGCCGGAAGCGATTGTCGGAGAGCACGGCAAGCTGCGCCGCCTGCTTGGCGACCAGCGCCGTCTGCCGCTGGGGCAGGACCAGCACGGCCGTCGCCAGGCCAAGATTTCGCGTCGACGCGGCGATAAAGCCGAGCGTCACAAACACCTCGTGGAACGGGTGCTCGTCGGTGTAGGGACCGGTCATCTTGTGGACCGCAGGATCCGCGCCGAGCACGTGATCGTAGATCAGGAGATGATCGAACCCCATGCCTTCGACGGCCTGGGCGTAATCGCGGATTGCGGACGGGTCTGCGCCGATCTCATTGGTCGGCAGGACGGCGCCCATCTTCAGGTCAATCGCCATTGCGTTCTTCTTTCGTAGGACTTCTCGGACATCGGCGGCGGCAGCGTGCCGCGCACGAGTCGATCATATCGCCGCGTCCCGCGCACACTGACCTGCGAGCCCTCGACGCAGATAGGCTGGAGAAACAACCGCCGTAGAGCCATCTGACCCATGATCCTGCTCCGACCAATGTCAACGCTGTGTGGCATAGTCCTGCTCGCGCTGCTGGCCGCAGTGCTGTTCGGTTGCGCCGCAGGCGAACAGGTCCCGCAACTGGATACCGCAGGAACTGTCGAAGACCAGCAGATCCAGACTTCTGCGACCAGCGGCGATCCGAGCGCCAGGGCGCTCAAGCTCGGTCTAATGCTGGACTTTTCCGCATCCCTGGCGGAGTTCGGCATCGATATGCGCCGCGGGTTTGAGTTGGCGATCGAGCACATCAACGATGCAGGTGGCGTCTTTGGTCGACCTGTGGAGTTCGTGATCTCCGACACCACCCTCGATCCCACATTCGCCGTCGAAGAGGCTCGCCGGTTGATCGAGGTCGAGCGAGTACACGCCATCGTCGGCGCGCTGTCCAGCGCGGTGACGCTACCCCTGGCCGAGAGCATCGCGGGTCCGTTGCGCACGCCGATCATCAGCCCCTCGGCTCAGTCGCGACAGATCACGATCGCCAACGACGACGATTTCCTCTTCCGCATGTCCCCGCCCAGCGGACCCGAAGCCGATGTATTGATCCAACTGCTCCATGCGCTGGGCTACGACAGCGTTGGCCTGATGGCTCGCAACGACGCCTGGGGACAGAGCTTCGCCGGCGCATTCCTGGAGAATTGGACCGGCGAGGCCGTGCGTGTCGACTTCGACGCGCTGCAAGGCAGCTACCTGGCCGAGGTACGCCAGGCCGCACGGGGCGAACCGGACGCGCTGGTCCTGCTCGCATTTCCGACCGACGCCGAAGTGATGATCCGCGAGTCGATCGAGTGGGGAGTGTTCGAGCATTTCGTCTTCACCGCCGGCGCCGAGAGCCGCGACCTGGCGGAAGCGATCGGCCCCTGGATCGCCGGGATGTACGGCACCGCGCCGGCCGCCGACCCTAGCCTGGCGCACGCGGCGGACTGGCTTCGCGAGTTCGAGTCGCATTTCGGTGAAGCGCCGTTGATGCCGTACGTGCGGGAGACCTACGACGCAACGATTGCACTCGCCGTGGCCGCGCAACGCGCCGGCAGCGTCGATGGCCGCGTCGACGGAGAAGCGATCCGCGACCAGTTACGGCCGATCTCGGATGCGCCCGGCGAACAGGTTCCGCTCACCGCCGAGGGCGTCGCTCGCGCGCTCGAGCTGGCCGCCGCGGGCGCCGACATCGACCTGGAGGGCGCGTCGAGTTCGATGGCCTGGGATGAACACGGCGATCCACGTCGCGCCTACATCAAGATCTGGCAGTTCACCGAGGACGACGACATCGCCGACATCGGATCCGTGCTCTGGGAGGGCGGACAGATCGGCGATATCTCCGCCCTCGTCCAACCCTGAGTCAATGGAAGCTGACCTGCGCTTATCCGCGCACGGCCATACCCTCACTGCTGTACCCAGGAGTTTGACCAATGGCTACGCCTCGACAGTTCTTCCGCCCGCTGGTGCTCGGCGCGCCGGCGCCTCCGACCGAGATACCCACCTACCCGTCGCGGATGATTCACTTCTTCGATCCGTCCAACGAACGGATCCTCAACCGCCTGCCGCAGCTCGCCCCGACTCTGGACATCCTGCTGGGTAATCTCGAGGACGCGATTCCGCCGAACGCAAAAGAAGCAGCGAGGGCGGGGTTGATCAAGGTTGGCCAAACGCTTGACCTGGGCGCGACCAAGCTGTGGACCCGGGTCAACGCGGTCGATAGTCCGTGGTTCCTCGATGACATGCTGGAGTTGACCGCCGAGATCGGCGGCGTGCTCGACACGGTGATGCTGCCCAAGGTCAACGGACCCGAGGAGATTCGCTTCCTCGACCTGCTGCTGGCCCAGCTTGAGGCTCGCAACGGACTGACCCGGCCCATCCTGATCCACGCCATCCTGGAAACGGCCGAAGGCGTATCCAACGTCGAGGCCATCGCGCAGTCCAGCCCGCGACTGCAAGGCATGAGCCTCGGCCCCTCCGATCTCGCCGCGTCGCGCCGGATGAAGACGACGCGGGTCGGCGGACCGCATCCCGGTTACGTCGTGCGCACCGACGCCGATCCGGATGACGACTCCGCTCCGCGCACCTCGTACATCCAGGACCCGTGGCACTACACGCTGGCGCGCATGGTCGACGCCTGCGCGGCCAACGAGATCTACCCCTTCTACGGACCCTTCGGCGACTTCTCCGATCCGGTCGGTTGCGAGGATCAGTTCCGCGCCGCGTTCATCCTCGGTTGCGTCGGCGCATGGACGCTGCATCCGAACCAGATCCCGATCGCCAAGTCGGTCTTCCGGCCCAATCCCGACGAAGTCTCGTTCGCGCGACGCGTGGTCGCGGCAATGCAGGAAGCGGGAGGCGCGGGCGGAGTCGCCGTCGTCGACGGCAAGATGCAGGACGACGCGACCTACAAACAATGTCAAGTCCTCCTCGACCTCGCCGAGATGCTCGCGGCCAAGGATCCTGAGCTGGCTGCGCTGTACGCGGAGTAGGTTCAGTACCACAACCGGAAGGATCCTCTGTCCGTCCGATGACCTGAACGTCATCCACCGAAGTTAGCCCACTCTCCCCTTGGAGACCTGCGCGTAAACCCGAGCTTCAATGCGATGGCGCACTCCTCCCAGTCCCCGACTTGTTCGGGGACCCGCTCGGCTCCCCGTCTCGTACCTGGTAGATCCCCGGTAGTGCCGAAC
>DAOUKQ010000085.1:0-142261 GCA_034421135.1 Dehalococcoidia bacterium | reverse complement strand
CGCGACGGCTTCAAATGCAAATCGTTCCTGGTCGAACTGATCTGCGCCAAGCTAGTTGACGACGGCGTCGACTTCTCTGACTACCCGCGGGCGCTCGAAGAGTTCTTTGCCTATGTCGCAAGGTCAGGCCTGCAGGAACGGATCTCGTTCTCCGACTACTACCGTCCGTCCGATCTACCCGCCGCGAGCGGGATGCCGATCGAGATTTTCGACCCCGTCAATCCTGAGAACAACGTGGCGAGCCAGTACGGGCTCGCTGAACGCAATCTCCTCGTATCCGCCGCCCGCGACGCGCTCGATGCGCTGACCGAAGCCCACTACTCCGACACGAAGGGTCGCGCTGTCGAAGCATGGCGCGACGTTCTGGGGCCGTCCTTTAGGGGGTCTGCATGACTACGACCTACACCAGAAGCAGCAGCGAGACCTTCACGCGCACGAGCGCGAGGTACTTGGTTTCCAAGGTTGCGGCCGACCTGCGACAGATGCAGCGGCTTCACGGGGAGCCTTCCGACGCGTGGATCGATGCCTATGTGGAAGAGCTAACCACGCTGCTGGCCGGGGGCTACCTGGGCTCCGTGACATACGGATTCAAATGCGCCGGTGTATGGGTTGTGGCACTCCGTTACGTGGTGAATCTCGACGGCACCGCTTCGGCGTCCGATGACCGGCCCGGCCGCGCCCCGTTGGGCGACACACGGGGCGCCACATTCGGATCGTTCTTGACTTACAGCTGGACGTGGGGGTTTATGACCGCCGATCAGAGAAGGCAGGTTGAGCGAGGCCTGCCCTTCAGCCGAACCCACGGCAACGAGCCAGGTGGAGCCTGGAATCACGGGGATAGGACGTACTCAAGGGATGGCGTATCCCTGAACCGAGGGACCATCGGACAATGAACCCTCTATCGCTAGACGACCTTTTTGACGAAGTCCTCGAACTCCCAGACCCCCGCCTGGCGCGTGCATACTCCGCGCTCGTTGGCCTCGACGGCATCAAGAATCGGCTCGTAGCCGAGTCGAGGGTGCTTCTGAATCCCACCGCTCTGGATGATTGGAGCCAAGCAGCGTACGGCCGGCACGTGTCGCTTGTCGATGTACATCGCGACCGCCCGCCTCTCTTCGTCTTCGCCGGCGACGTGGGCTGCGGCAAGACTGCTCTAGCCGAGAGTTTCGGCAACGAGATCGCCCGGAGCGAGAACCTTGCGGTGAGTGTCTACCGACTGAGCCTGAACTCTCGAGGTTCGGGCGCGGTTGGTGAGATGACGAAGCTGATCTCATCGGCGTTCACAGTCGTCCGCGAGGCCGCTGAGCGGGCTTCGACCAACAATGGCCGGGCGCGAGGGGCCGTAGTGCTCGTGATTGATGAAGCTGACGCGCTCGCGCAGTCGCGCGAGATGGCGCAGATGCACCACGAAGATCGTGCCGGGGTAAACGCGATGATTCGTGGGATTGACGAGTTGGTTGGTCGCCGTCTTCCGATCGCGGCAGTGCTCTGCACGAACCGGCCCGAGGCAATCGATCCTGCCGTGCGCCGCCGCGCTGCCGAGATTTTTCGCTTTCAGCGCCCAACCGTCGAGCAGCGCATGGCCGTGCTCGCAGCTCATCTGAGCGATCTTGGCCTGACCGCTCCTGAACTCAAGGAGCTCGCCAGTGTGACTGGAAGCAACAACCGGCGCTCCTTCGGAGCAACGTACTCGGACTTGGTGCAGAGACTGCTTCCCAGCGTGCTCCTGGACGCCATGCCCGACCGGAAGATCGAGTTCGCCCGTGTGTTGGAGATTGCGACCGGGTTCGAACCAACGCGCCCGTTCGACGAACAAAGCCAACCCGCAGATTGGGAACAGAACCCTCCGATAGAAGCTGGCACCGGTTCCTGAGTTATGGTCACGAGCGCGAGCGGAGCTCGAATTCAAGGAGACGACTACCAGCACCTCTTCAGCTGGTACCAAGCGCTGGAGTTGGCGTTTCCTGATAGCGATGCGACGTCGGTCGCTGTCGAAGTGAACGATGCTGGCTTTGTGGATGATGTCGTCGTCTATCGCGGGGGACGTGACGAGTACTTTCAGGTGAAGTACTCGGTCGATGGCCGCACACCGATCAACAGCGCGTGGTGGACTGAGAAACCAAAGGGACGCGCACAGAGCCCACTCGAAAAGTTCTGGTCCTCCTGGAACCTACTTGCCGATCGTCGGCCGGTCATGACGCTGCTCACGAATCGATTTCTCGATCCGACCGATCCCGTGCTTGCTTGCGCCTCCGGACGAGATGGCCGGCTCATGCCCCGGCTGTCCCAGGGCGGTGCAAACTCGAACAGAGGGCGCGGTCGGAAGTCTTGGGCCGACCACCTGCAGATCACCGAGGAGCAGTTGTTAGCCATGCTTGCGGACGTGAAGATCCTCGCGGGCCAGGGCCCCTTCACTCACTTGCTAGAAATGACTTCGGAGCGACATAGGGCACTTGGGCTCGCGCATGACGACAACGCAACTTTGGCAGGCGCGGGAGCGGCTAGGACATGGGTGGCCGAGGGTCGGCGAGAAATCGATCGCTTGGCGCTCATGGCGGAACTCTCCCGCCTCGATCTGCAAGCTGGAACCCGCCAGGCGACCCTGCTCGTTCAGGAGATCAATCATGATCCTTGGCCCGAGTCCGCCACAGCGATGGTTGATTGGGTCGACCTGTTCGACGGCGACGAACCTCGGGTTCGTCGGTACCCAACAGACCCTGGGGCTTGGGATCAACAGATGCGGCCGGACCTCAAACAGGCGGTCGCCGTGATTCGTCAGCAGGGCTACACCGATGTGATGGTGCGTGGAGCCCTCCGTCTTCCGAGCTGGTTCGCCTGCGGCGCTGAACTGGCTGAAGTTGCAGGATTCCGTGTGTCATGTAACCAACGGGGCCACATCTGGACCAGCGACTGCGATCCTTCACCTTTCGCTCTAGGCGAAGATGTCGCGGAACTGGGAAACGGCAGCGAGTTGGCGGTTGGCCTTGGCGTCACGACAAGCATCGCTGCGGATGCGTTGGACTATGTGCGTCGCGCGGACTTGCCTGTGCACGCCTACTTGGACTTGACGCCGATTGACGGTCCGAGTGATCGGGCGATCGCGGATGCATCAGCTGCTGCAGGTTGGGCATTGGCCGTCAGGAGAAAGGTTCGGGAGCTGGTGCGCTCAACCGGCGCTACCAAGGTGCATCTGTTCGTTGCAACTCCAGGTGGGGCAGCCTTCCTCCTCGGACATTTCTGGAATCGGGTGCCCGCGACCCAGCTTTACGCTGACACGAGTCCTGGGTACGCGCCCGCCTATCTCCTGCCCGCCTGAGTCAGAATCTGTGAGCGTCATCTGGCACGTCCGACTTGCCTAAGCATCTTCGTCCCCACAAGTGGCCATTGAGCAAGTTGTGATGTTCCGGGTGACAGATCGGAATCTGCAAGTGCTGTCCGGTTGATCAGGCGTCTGGAATCCGCTGACGGTGGATTCTTGAGCGATCTACTCGCCCGCTCCCTAGGATTCGAACCGGCCGGCTATCGTAACGATCCGTCGGCGTGGAGTTGCTCCCTAAAGCGCCACTTCCCAAACGAAAGTTCGCAGTACAGTCCCTCTAGGCCTACCAACCGGCGCGACACCGCCACCTCCACCGCATCCGGGCGTCGCTGCTTGCCCGTCACAGACGGCATCCTGCCCGTCCGGCCTCTCTCAGTCCATGCCGACGATGACCCGCGGTACGATCGTTGCCAGCGACCGCGTGGGGTGACCACGTTTGGGGCACGTACGGTGGTGCGAGGGGGACAACGATTCCGGGAAGAAACGTCCTGAGAGTCGATCAGGAGACGCTCTCCAAGGACCTGGGCGGCAAGGTCTACATCGTGACCGGCGCGAACTCAGGCATCGGCCTCGAAACGACGACGCAGCTTGTGAGGCAGGGTGGCCACGTCGTCATGGCTTGCCGACGGCCCGACGCCGGCGAGGAGGCAGCCCGGAGCTTCGCCGGCAAGCACGACCGCCTCAACGGTCTGGCCTGTAACGCGGGGATAGCCAACATGACCGGGGAGTTCGGGCGCACGAAGGACGGTCTGGAGCTGACGACTGCCATCAGCTACTTCGGTCACTTCCTGCTCACCGAGTTGCTGCTTGATCTCTTGAAGCAGAGCGCGCCATGGAGGATCGCGCTCGTGTCCTCCCTTGTTCACGCCGGGAGTTCCGGCAACCGGCCCAGGATCCATCTGGACGACCTCCGGTACGAGACGCGACAGCCGAGCAACCTGGCGATCTACGCAGAGCCAAGGTCGCCAACGTCCTCTACGCGACGGAGCTCGCAGAGCGGTTGGAGGGCACGGGGTCGCGACCGCCTCCATCCACCCTGGCTGGGCTCGTCGAACTTCGGGGCGGGCGCGGGATTGGGGTTGAGGGTCCTTATGTGACTGCTGCGCCCGATCGCGCGACTCGTCAACGACAGCAGCGAGGAATCCGCTCAGACGACCCTGCACTGTCTACTCTCGAACGATGCGCCGAAGCACTCCGGAGCGTACCTCAGCCAGCACAGCATCCTCTATCGGCACCGGGAATGCCGGAGGGGCGGCTGGCCGATGGAGTCCCCCAACCCCAACGCAACGGATATGGCGACCGCTAAGAAGCTGGTCGAGCTGAGCTACGGCATAGTCGGGCTGGAAGGAGGAGTGGGAGTAGACGAGGCGACGCCAGTCGAGGGACATGATGGGGCATTTGCAGGATCAGTTGGGTAGGGAAGTGCTGCACTGCCAGTCGCTGTGACGTTCGTCACGGCATTACATTGTCATCAGAAGTGCCAGGACAGCTCCGATGCCAACCCGAAGTCCGGATCTCGACTCCTCCATCAGCGAACTGGATCGCGCATTGAGCGACGAGGAATTGCTTGACGCGGCGGCCACGCTAGCTTCCCGGCACGAAGCCTGGGCTAGCGACAACGATTGAACAGGTATGGACTGGAACGAGCAGGTGTCAACGTGAGCGATTACAAGACCGGCGACCGCTACCAACAGGGCGTGGAGCTGATGGAGAGCATCAGCATGAATCCGGCGGGGATGGATGCCATCGCCGCCGCAAACGGAGAGGTGGGCCCGGAAGTCGCGCGAATGTTGGGTGAGTTCTGCTTCGGCGACGTCTGGACCCATGGCCCGCTCGACCTGCGGACCAAGCGCGTGATCACGCTGGCGACGATCTCGGCGCTAGGTCGGGAGCGTCAGTTGCGCGGTCATATCGCCGGCGCGCTGGCGCAGGGCTTCTCCCGCGAAGAGATTCAGAGCATCTTCGTGCACCAGCTCGCTTACGGAGGATTCCCTATGGGCCTGTCTGCGCTCCAGGTAGCCCAGGAGGTCTTCGCCGCCATCGATGCCCAGGCCGACAGCGACTAGTCGCACCCTTTCCCCTCCCCGAGGAGAATCATGCGCGTCATTCCGGCCCCCGAGCCGGAATCTCGTTCCCTCGCGACGGTGCGGGCTTAGCTCTCGTCGGCGTCGATACCAAGCGACCGGGCCAGCGGAGCCACGGGGACGGCGGCCTGTTCGACGGCGCGTTCGATTGCCTGGTCCCAGAACTGCGCGACCGGCTCCAGATCATCGGCGTTGAATCGATGCTCGCGAATGGCGAATGAATCGGTCGGATAGACGATCGCATCCACGGGCGGACCAACGTCGGCCGAGCTCGCCTCCGTCGCGTCAAAGGAGAGGATGCCCAGGCGCAGCGCCTGCTCGAGCGTGGCCTCGTAGCGCAGCGCACGATCGAGGATCGGCTTGCCGAATCGCGTCTCGCCGATGATCAGGTAGGGAGTGCCGCGCGAGACTTCGACCCAGTTGCCCTGCGGATAGAGCAGATACAGGTGCGGATCGTCGTCTTCGGGCAACTGGCTGCCGACGATGCAGTGCAGGTCGAAGTGCATGCCGCCTTTGTTTAGCCAGTCGATGTCCTCGGTGTAGACCCGGCGAATCTCCTCCGCGAGGGCGTTCACAGCCTGGTACGAGCGGGCGAACTCCATGCCATGCTGTCGCAAGCGTTCCTCGAAGTAGGTGAGCGACTTGTCGCGCAGCGACCGCAAGCCGCTGGTGAGCACGAACAACGAGTGGCGTTCACCTTCGTGCACCGCGATCTTCCTGGCGGTCGAGACTTCAGATCCGCTGGTGATCCGCGTATCGGCGATCGCCACCAAACCGTCCCGGCACTTGATTCCAAGGCAGAAGGTCATGTCAACTCAGTTCAACCGTCGCCGAGCGTTGGCTCTGACCGGGGAGTTGGCTCTGCGCCAGGCTCACGACGGGTTCCGCCTGGAAGATGTCCTCGGTGATGGCGCGGTCGATCTCGTTCAGCCGCTGCTGGAACTGATCGAGGAACTCGTGCAATCCGCTGCTGATCAGGTGTTCCATGTCCATCGCGCCGAGGTCGAGGTGCAACAGGGCGATTCCGCGCTCGGCCGAAGCTCGGCGGCGCTTGGGCGTCTCGGCTGCGCCTTGCTGGTAGTGACGCAGCAGCGCCTGGACGCAGAACGCCAGGCTGCGTGGAAACTCTTGCGAGAAGATCAGCAACTGCGCCACCTGGATGCCGTCCACCTCGTTGGCCCCCATCCGCCGATACGCCTCGCGGGCCGACGCCGAGCGCAGCACGGCCATCCACTGAAAGCGGTCGAAGGGACCGCCGACGGAGTCGTCGCCAGGCAGCAGGATGTGGTACTTCGCGTCGATGATCCGGCTGGTCATGTCCGCCCGTTCGAGATACATCCCGCAGCGGAACCACTCGCGGCCTTCATCCCGCAACACGGTGTTGTCGTAGAGACCGAGGATGGTCTGCGTCCGGCGTTGGGTCTCGGTGCAGAAGTCGTGGATGTCCCGAGCCACATACTCCTTGCGCAGCGCGAGGAAGAGGTACAGCGCGTTGATCTCCTCCCAGACTTCGCGCGAAATGTGCTCGCGCAGACCGCGAGCCAGTTCCCGCGCACGAACCAGGGTCGCGCGCAGCGAGGCGGGGTTGTTCATTGAGTAGATCAGGAACTCGGAGTGCGTCAGATCGGGCGAGTCGACCAGCGTGTCCCAGAAGAGCTGATTGGATGCGGTGGTGCTCACGAGGCTGTGCCAGATTTCCTGACCGCTCTCGAGCGACACCTCGTGCTCGACCCGCGCCATGCGGGCGATGTTCTCGGCGCGCTCCAGGTAGCGCCCCAGCCAGTAGAGATTCTCGGCCACGCGGCTGAGCATTAGGCCGGCTCCTCGTTCAAGACCCAGGTGTCCTTGCTGCCCCCGCCCTGCGAAGAGTTGACGATGTACGAGCCCTCTCGCAACGCGACGCGAGTCAGGCCTCCCGGAATCACCCAGGCGTCCTGTCCTGAGAGTACAAACGGACGCAGGTCGGCGCGGCGCGGCTTGAGCCGGTCGTGGTCGAAGGTCGGAATCGAACTGAAGTTGAGCAGCGGCTGCGCAATCCAGTTGCGCGGTTCCGCCTTGAGCTGGGCCAGGGTCGCATCGAGCTCGGCGTCCGAGGCCTGCTCGCCAATCAACACGCCGTATCCGCCCGAGGCATTGGCCGGCTTGAGCACCAGCTCGCGCGCGTGCTTGACAATATGGTCCAACTCGCTTGGCACCAGCGGCGAAAACGTCTCGACATTGGACACGATCGGGTCCTCGTCGAGGTAGAAGCGGATGATGTCGGGGACCCAGCGGTACACCACCTTGTCGTCGGCGACGCCTGCGCCGGGCGCGTTGACAAGGTTGACGAAGCCCTTGAGGTACGAACGCATCAGACCCGGCACGCCCAACATGGAGTCGGCGCGGTAGACCTCGGGATCGAGGAAATCGTCGTCGATTCTGCGGTAGATCACGTCGATGCGTTCGAGACCGCTGGTCGATCGGAGGTAGACGAAGTCGTCGTCGCCGACAATCAGATCGGAACCTTCGACCAGCGGAATGCCCATCTGATTGCTGAGGAAGGAATGCTCGAAGTAGGCCGAGTTGTAGATGCCTGGAGTGAGCAGCACCGCCCGCGGCGAGTCGGCGCTGGTCGCCGGGCGGACCGAAAGCAACGTAGCCAGCAGTTGGTTGGGATAGTCGGCGACGGCGCGGACGCCCGAGCGCGGAAACAGATCGGGTACCACTCGCAGCATGACGGTGCGATTCTCGAGTACGTAGGACACGCCCGAGGGCGTGCGCAGGTTGTCCTCCAGCACGACCATCCCGCGCTGGTTGTCGCGCACCAGGTCGCAACCGGCGATGTGCGCGTAGATGCCAAGCGGAGGGCGGAATCCCTTCATCTCGGGCTTGTAGCCGGGCGAGCTGAGAACGATCTCTTCCGGTACGACCTTGTCCCTGATGATCTGTTGCCGGCCGTAAATGTCGAGCAGGAAGAGATTCAACGCTTTCAGGCGTTGTTTGAGCCCCGCCTCAACGTTCGACCACTCGTTGGCGCCGATGATCCGCGGAATCAACGAGAACGGAAAGATGCGTTCGGCGCCCTCTTCCTCTGAGTAGACATTGAACGTGATGCCCGCACTGAGCAGCGCGAGGTCCGCGCGCTCCTCGCGCTGCAGATGCTCGTCTAGCGACCAGGATTGCAGGATCTCACCGAGATCGCGGTAGTCGCTGCGGAATCCACCCGCTTCGTCGAACATCTCGTCGTCCGACTGGCCGATCGCCTGATACTGATGCAGGAGGTCGTCGCTCATGGGTCGATCCTATGGGCGAAGATTGTACCGCAGCCTCCGCACCCCGAGGGCGTTCAAGTTGACGCCGCCCACTCGTCGGGGATTGCGCACTCCTGGTCCCACTCATTGACGCCCAGGTCTCCTCTGCGAAAGGGATGCTGCTCCAGCGACCGCCCGCTGCGGGAGTTTGAACGCGATTGCCACTTGCCTATGATGCAGCAACAGCTTGTTGCCGACTTGTAGCCAGAAAGGCGGGTTTGCCATGATCGATCTGCACGCCGAGCTTGATGACGGCGTCCTGGTGCTGAAACCGTCCGGACGAATCGACGGCGCCAACGCCAAGGACTACGAAGAGACGTTGATGGACCGGATCGCCAAGGGACACTCCAAGATCCTGATGAACTGCGAATCGATCGAGTACATCTCGTCGGCCGGCCTGCGGGTGCTGCTGATGACCTCGCGGCGAGCCGGCAACGCAGCCGGCAAGCTGGTGCTGTGCGCCGTCCGCGAACCGGTGCACGATGTGTTCAAGCACTCGGGATTCGCCGAGATCATCCCGATCCACAGCGACCTCACCGCCGCGCGCGCAGCCTTCTAGACGACAGCGATCCGAGGTCGCCGCCGCGCAGGGCGCGTTCCCTCGCGCGGCGACGCCGGCACTTGACCCATGAGGAGAAGAACCGATGGCCGTGCCCGCACTTGATATCGAAGCTCAGCTCGACGACGACCACCGTGCGGCGCTCAATGCGCTGCCCGTGCGACAGGATCCCGGCGACTTCGCGGCCAGGCGCGAGGCGATGGCGGCATTGCGCGCCGCGATGCCCGCTGTCGAGCTGCCGGTGGGCATCGCGATCGAGGATCGCATGGCGCCGGGTCCGGATGGCGCGCCGGACGTCATGGTGCGCCTCTACCGACCGCCGTCGCTACCGGAGAACGCCCCGGCGCTCTACTGGATTCACGGCGGCGGCATGGTCGTCGGCAACGTCGACATGAACGACCCCTACTGCGCCGGCCTCGCCGATGCGCTCAACGTCATGGTCGCGTCGGTCGAGTACCGGCTGGCGCCCGAGCACCCGTTCCCCGCGCCGATCGAGGACTGTTACGCGGGCTTGCGTTGGTTCGCTACCGCCGCCGACGAACTGGGACTGGACCGCAGCCGCATCGCGATTGGCGGCGGCAGCGCAGGCGGAGGTCTTGCCGCCGGGCTGGCGCTGCTCGCTCGCGACCGCGGCGAGGTCGATGTCTGCTTCCAACTGCTGGTCTACCCGATGCTCGACGATCGCAACACGACCCGCAGCAGCCAGGCCATCGTCGATCCTCGCGTCTGGAACCGGGCGTCAAACCTCGCCGGCTGGAACGCGTACCTGTCGGGCAACGCCGGCGGTGAGGATGTCTCGCCCTACGCCGCGCCGGCGCGTTCGACCGACCTGGCCGGGCTGCCACCCGCATACATCAACGTCGGCACGCTCGATCTGTTCGTCGACGAGGACATCAGCTACGCGCTTGCGCTGTTGGCCGCCAACGTGCCGGTCGAGTTGCACGTCTACCCGGGCGCGTTCCACGGCTCGCCGTCAATGGCGCCGAACGCCGATATCTCCAAGCGCTGGCGCCGCGATGAGCTGTCGGCTCTTAACCGAGCGCTCAACGGCCCGCGCTAGTCCGGACCGTTCTCCGACGCCGGTCCGAGAGCCCCGTGAATCAAGGGGCTGCCTTCGTTCTTCAGGAGTCGCTGAGTGATCGCGCTGATTCGCCATCCGTCCGAGCGTTGCACGAGGCCGAAGTCATAGGTCCCGAATGAGTGAAAGCGCCGGTCCCCGGCGCGTTCGAACCGGTAGATCTGATAGTTGCACGACACCGTGGCGCGGTCATGGGAGTGGGATGTGACCAGGAGGTTGCTGTGATTGTGTTGCATCAACAGGTCGCTCAGCGCTTGTTGCCTGAGCCGGACGTACTCGTCCGCCTGCACCGTTGCTGGGTCCGTGCCGCGGAACGACGAATAGTCGGTGAAGACTTCATCATCCAGGCAGTCGCGCAACGCGGCCCAATCATGTTGATCGAACGCGCGCTGAAAGCGGCAAATCAGCTCCACAACCTGCTCGTACATCAAGCCCTCCCGCAGCCGGTTCGGATGCTCAGTCGCTCACGTTAACCTGCATCGGCGTGCCACGAACGCTTCCCGCTGAAAGGGGAACAGGCCTTATGGATTGTGGAACCTTCCTGCTGCTCCAGTCGCCGAGCGGTCAAGATCACGCCGACGTGTTCGCGCGCGCGACGGAGATGGCCCAGACCGCCGATCGCCTGGGCTTCGACAGCATCTGGTGCGCCGAGCATCACTTCTCGACCTACGGATATCTCTCGCGGCCGCTGATGTTCGCCATGCATCTGGCCGCGAACACCGAGCGCATCCGCGTCGGCTCGGCCGTGGTCGTGCTGCCGCTGCATCATCCGCTGGTCGTGGCCGAGGAGATCGCCACCGCCGATCTGCTCAGCGGCGGTCGGCTTGATGTCGGCCTGGGACGCGGTTACCAGCGCTACGAATTCGACCGGCTGGGTCACACGCTGGACGAGAGCCGAGAGCGCTTCGACGAATCGGTCGACATCCTGCTCAAGGCGTTCTCGGGCGAGCCGTTCGCGCACGAGGGCAAGCACTACCGCTTCGACGAAACCAGCATCTTCCCGATGCCGGTGCAACAGCCGCATCCGCCGTTCTGGATGGTCGGTCAGAGCCCCGAGTCGATTGTCACGACCGCCGAGCGAGGCTTCAACTTGATCTCGGGCGGGTTCGGCATCCCGATTGAGCGGCTGGCCGAGTTCCGCAAGACGTTCGACGAGGCGATTCCAGACCAGGCGACGCGGGACGCCATCCGCGTCAGCACGCAGCGACCGGTCTATGTGACGCACGACGAGTCGGAGCTGCCGGAGATCGTCGAGCAGGCGCGCTGGAACATGCGCGTGACCCTGAGTCTGCGTCAGGGTCTGGCGCGCGTCGATCACGGCCGCGCGGTCGCGATCCCGATGGAAACCGAACCGAGCGCCGAGGCGCTGCTCGACCGCTACTTCGTGATGGGCACGCCCGACACATGCATCGAGAAGATCAAGCAACTACGCGAGGTCATGGGGATCGACCACTTCAACGCCAACTTCTGGTTCGGCGATCTCTCGCAGCAGCAGCTTTTGGGCTCGATGCAACTCTTCGCAGACGAAGTCCTGCCGGTGCTGAAGTCAGGGGAGTTCTAGCAGGGACCGTCCCCAGCTTGCGGTCAACGCTTCTTGCGGAACCTTGAGCATCACTCCCTCCAGGAACCTGCGCGTAAACCGCCCCGGTCCAGTCCCCGACTTGTTCGGGGACCCGTTCCCGTTCGGCACCACCGGGGATCTACCAGGTACGAGACGGGGAGCCGAGCGGGTCCCCGAACAAGTCGGGGACTGGGAGGAGTGCGCCATCGCATTGAAGCTCGGGTTTACGCGCAGGTCCCCAGAGGGAGAGGGGATCAGTGGGGAAGTGACATTGGCGATCAAGCGCCGCCGGTGACGTCGATGGTGACTCCGGTGACGAAGTCGGCGTGGGACGAGGCGAGGAAGCAGACAACTTTGGCCTGATCGATTGGCTCGGCGAGGCGGCCCAATGGCGTGCCCTCGACGGCTCGTTCGCGCAGTTCGGCGGGGCGGCCCTCCCAGTGGCGGCGGATGCGCTCGGTGAGCGTGGCCGAGGGTGCGATCGCGTTGACGTTGATGCCGGCCGGACCGACCTCCAGCGAGAGCTTCTTGGTGAAGGCAATGATCCCACCCTTGGCAGCCGCGTAGGCCGACGAGCTGCTGGCGCTCCTGCCGCGACCGGCGATCGAGGCAAAGTTGACGATCTTGCCGCCGCCCTGACGGGTCATGTGGGGAATCACGGCGTGACAGAAGAGGAACGTGCCGCTGAGGTTGAAGTCGAGAATCCGTTGCCACTCGTCCATCGTCAACTCGTCGGCCCTGGCGGCCGAGTTATCGATGATCGTCGAGCCGCCGACGCCGTTGATCAGAATGTCGATCCGCCCGTAGCGGTCGATCAGGTCGGCGACGACGGCATCCACGTCTTCCTGCTCAAGCGCGTTGGCGCAGTAGGCGAGGTGTTCTCCGCCTCCGACAGCCGCCAGCGATGCCATTGCGCCGTCGAGCAGTTCCTGGTTGATGTCGACGGCGGCGACGGTCCCGCCCTCGGCCGCGATGATCTCGGCGCTGGCTCGGCAGATGCCGGCGGCAGCGCCGGATATCAGCGCAACCTTGCCTCGGAATCGCGCGAATGAGTCTTCGGTCATGTCGTGTTCCTCTCCGGCCTCAGCGTCCCTGGAAGTTCGGATCGCGCCGCTCTCGGAGCGCAGCGCGGGCTTCGTCGGCGTCTGCCGATGTGGCGAGGATGGGCGAGGCGTTCGAGGTCAGCACGGCGGTCGTCTCCAGCGTGCTGTCCATTGCGGCGCGGATGACTCGCTTGTTGATCCAGGTGACCAGCGGCGGGTTGCGCATGATCCGCGCGCAGAGGGCGCGGACCTCGTCCTCCAGTTCGTCCGCCGGGACGAGCCGGTTGAGGACGCCCCACTCGGCGGCGGTCTGCGCGTCGAGGTGTCCGGTGAAGGAGAACTCCAGCGCGCGGCCCAGGCCCGCCAGCCTGGTCAAGTAGTAGGCCCCGCCGTTTTCGATGATCTGCCCCACCTGCTGATAGGCGATGAATCGAGTGTGCTCACAGCCGTAGCGAATGTCGCATTGCAGAGCCATGTCCATCCCGAATCCGGCTGCGACGCCGTTGACCATCGCAACGGTCGGCTTGCGCACATATGAGATGTCTCGCATCAGCTTGGTCAGGCCGTAGAAGAATCGCTGCCGCGTCGCATCGAGTCCGCCCGGCTCGTAAGGAGCATTGCCGAGATAGTTGTCGTCCGGCTGGAACTCGCCGAGGTCGGAGCCGCGCACATCGACGCCCGCGCAGAACCCGCGGCCGACGCCGGTCAGCACGATCACCTTGACATCGGGATCATCGTCGGCGGCGCGCATGTACTCGCCGACTTTAGCCAGCGTGCCGGTGCGCTCGTTGCCGCCGACGGCGGCGTTGAGCTTTTCGGGCCGGTTGAACCGGATCCAGAGGATGCCGTTGTCCTCTTTCTCGTAGAGCAGATAGGGGACGAGTTCCAGTTCCTGCATGTGAATCACTCCTTCGGGATCAACCCTCGAGGATCAGCCGCGTGAGCGCGTCCGGTTCGCTGAGCATCGGGTAGTGGCCGGTGTCGAGCTCGTGCCAGCGCGCGCCGAGCCGCTCGGCGCAGCGACGCTGGTGCGCGTGACCCGGATTCGGGGCCTGTTTGCACCAGGTCACACTGGCGTCCCAGGACTGATCCCAGAACGAGTCGAGCTCGACCGGTTGGTTGAACACCGCCGCCGGATGCTGTCCGAAGCGGTCGGCGGACCACCGAGCCAGATCGGCGTCCATGTGCGCATTGAGCGCCTCGAAGATCCCTTCGGGCCTGGGACCGGTCGCTACGACCGAGGCATCGATCGCCGCTCCCGAGACAATGTCGCGGATCATCTCACCCGGATACAGGGCGAGCGCGTCGACGAAGACGATGCGCTGAACCCGCTCGCGGGCCAACTCGGCTGTCCTGGCGAGCACCATGCCGCCAGAAGATGTGCCGACCAGAATCACGTCATTCAGGTCTTCGTAGCGCATCAGCTCGACGAGTTCGTCGGCGTGGGATTCGGTGGTGATCCCCGGTCGCACCTGCGCCGAGCGCTCGGCGCAGCCGTCCATCGAGTTCGCAAAGACCTCGTGACCTTGCGCTCGCAGCCGAGTCGCCACCGGCGACCAGATCCAACCGCCCTGGTATGCGCCGTGGATCAAGACAAACGTCGCCATGTCATCTCTCCTTCAGTGCGGTTCGCGGAAATCAGCCGACCTCGGAGAGTCCCTCCGAGCGTCGGACCTCGTTGATCGTTTCCAGCACACGCTGGGCAAACGGCGCGTACTCGACTTCGAACTCTTCCACGAGTCGCGAGTTGTCCATCAGGAAGAGCCCCGAGGCGTCGCGCCCGCCCTCGTCCGCGCCGAAGGTGATCTCTGCATCGGGCAAGAACTCGCGCACCTGGTCGGCGAGGTCGCTGATGCTGGTCGAGTGACCGCCGGAGTTGTAGATCGGGTAGGCGGTCTCTTCGGCAAGCGTCACGCGGACGAAGACCTCGGAGATGTCTTCGACGTGCAGCGGCAGGGTCATCGTGTCGCGGTAAGGGAAGTGGACCGCTTCCTCGCGCGCGGGCAGCACCTGGCACTGGACATGGTTCATCGACCCTCGGACTTTGTCCGGACCGGTGATGTTGGCTGGTCGGATGCCGGTGATCGCCATGTCGTAGGCGCGGTTGTACCAGTCGGCCTGGTGCTCGTTGAATCGCTTGGACACCGCGTAGATGCCCGTACCCAGGCAGAGGTCGTCCTCGGTCACCATCTCCTCGCCGTGCAGCCGCTGCTGTCCGTAGACCGCGAGCGAGCTGGCATAGATCACGCGCCGGATATCGAGGATGCGCGCCGCCTCGAAGCAGTTGTCCATGCCCATGATGTTGATCCGCACCTGCGGATGCGGGTCGGCCTCGGACGCGCCCAGCACGTAGGCCAGGTTGAGCACGCGGTCCGGCTTCGCGTCGGCCAGTGCTTCGACCACGTCGTCCATCACGGTGATGTCGCCATGGCTGATCGCAATCCGGTCGCGCAGCGGATCCAGCACCGTCGCGTTGGGATTGATGTCCATGCAATGGACCTCGTGCCCATGCTCCACCAGTCGCCGCATCACGCGCGGTCCAATGAATCCACTGCCGCCAAGAACTGCGATGCGCATATCGTGCCTGCCTTCTGCTGAATCCACTGCTCGTGGCGGCAATCTACCACCGACGGCCCGCTTGACGCTTGCTTGGCAAGGAAGGCGGTCGCAGGACCCTGCAACCAACCACGCCGTCCCAGCCGGGCTTGCCCTCGCATCAGGCGCGCCAATGACCACAGTGGCCGCTGCGTCGCTGGGTCTTACTCCCTCTCACCCTGGAGACCTGCGCGTGAATCGTCTGGGGCCAGTCCCCGATTTATTCGGGACCCGCTCCCTGCCTGCACCGCGGTGGCGCTACCAGGACAGAGACAGTGAGCCGAGCGGGTCCCCGCATGAAGCGGGGACTGGGAAATGTATGCCCAAGCAATGAAGATTGGGTTTACGCGCAAGTCTCCTCTGGGAGAGGGGACCGGAACGGGTTTGCGCGTCGGGCGCCCTCGGGAGAGGGGAGCGGAGATTGAGACGTGCGTTGGTCTCCAGGGGAACGGCGCGACTACGCGCCGTTCGCCGACTCTAGGGCTAGTTCTTCGGCGGCGGCGTCTTCGACGATGGTGCCTTTGAAGAAGTTGGGATTGCTGTGCGCGTAAAGCCGGAGTTGGTTGGTGAAGGCGAAGTCTCGGAAGTCCTCGGGGCTGATCAGGCCGTTCTCGACCGGCTCGTAGGCCTCGGCGACGGCTTCCGACATGTCGGGAACGTCCCAGTGACCGAGGTCGGTGCTCATGAACGCGCGGATCTTGGCGCCGAAGGGGTTGACCCGGTCATCGAACGCCCAGGCCGTGACTGGATCGTCCGCCTCGCAGCCGAAGTAGAAGGAGGGCACGAAGCGGTCGTAGAAGTCCTCGGCCTTCTCGATGTTCATGGCGGCGAAGTTGTCCTTGAGACCTTCTTCGACATCCGGCGCGGTCATGCCCAACGTCCTGGGCAGATCGTCGAGCCGGCCCTCGGTCAGCGAGCCGCCGTAGCGGCTGAACAGATCCTGGGCGAGTTCGATGTCGAGGTTGGCCGGGTCGAGATGATTGAGTTGCTCGGGGCCGCGCTTCTCCCAGCGCGCGATGATGTCGGCGTAGATGCGCGCGCCGTGCGCCACGCCGCCTTCGAGCAGCGCCACCCGCAACTCGGGGAACCGGGTCGTGACTCCACCCATCAGCAGCGACTTGCAGAGCACCTCGCCGGCGGCCGCGAAGTGGCCGATGTGGTTGTACATGTAGTTAGAAATCGAAGCGCGGTCGATGAAGCCCATCCCAGAAGAATGCGAGGCGACGGCGAAACCGAGATCGAGGCAGCGCTGCCAGAACGGGTCGTAGTCGTACTCGCTGTCGATCCCGTATGCGTCCAGCCAGGTCACCTGGTTTGCGAGTTCTGGGTACTTCTCTGCCACCGCGGGTACCGGTCGTCGGATGTAGGCCGGCATCTGCGCCACCTTCAGGCCCAGCGAGTGGGCGTACTCGAGCTCGGCGATGCCCTCTTCGGGGGTGTGCAGCGGGATCACGGCGGCGACGGTCATCCGGTCGGAGAACTCGCCGTACTGTTCAGCGGTGAACTGGTTGAAGGCGCGGCAGACCGCCTGGCGCACTTCATCGTCCTGCATGTGCGGGAAGCCGAGTCCGATCGTGGGATAGAGCACGACGTAGTCCATGCCGACCTCGTCCATGCGCTCGTGCAGCAAGGCAGGCATCATCGCGGTCGCGCGGTCCAGCGTGTTCTCGGTTGGCAGCGCCCACCAGGGCGGGACGGTGACTCGCTCGGCCCGGCGCTCGTCCCAGCTCATGGCCGCCCAGCGACGGCTGACGCTCGAGTCGCGGTAGCGCTTGACGATGTCCGAGCCGCCGACGTCCTTGAGGTAGTCGAAGAAGGTCGGCATGAACTCGACGATGTGCGAATCGCCGTCGATGATTGGATGGTCGAGCTTCGCCCGCACGGAGGCGGAAGCGGATTGGCTGGCGGTGGTCATGATTGGCGCTCCTGTCGATGTCGAAGTCTGCTAGAGGATAGTGATCCAGGCGGCGCGGTGGGCTGGATGCGGGATCGACATTGAATTTGATCCAGGCCGAATCTAGGCTCAGCAGACATCGAAGCCGGGCACATCGGAAGCAGAAGGGCGGTCGAGCATGGAACTCAAGGACCGAAACGCCATCGTGACCGGCGGCGGCAGAGGCATCGGCCGGGCGATCGCGCTCCGTCTCGCCGAGGCTGGCGCGAATGTCGCCGTGGCCGACATCGATGCCGAGTACGCGATGGACACGAGCGAGCACGTCAAGGCGCTGGGACCGGAAGCGCTGTCGATCCACGCCGACGTGGGCGATCTCAGCCAGATCGACCGGATGATCGGCGAGGCGAAGAACGCCTTCGGACGGCTCGACATCATGGTCAACAACGCAGGTGTGACTCGCTTTCTCGACGTGATGGAGATCGAGGAATCGGACTGGGATCGGATTCACCGGGTCAACGCCAAGGGTGTGTTCTTCTCGATGCAGCGGGCCGCGCGGGAATTGATTGACCAGGGCGATGGCGGACGGATCATCAACATCGCCTCGATCGCCGGCAAGGGTTACTCGGGCACGTCTAATGCGGCGTATGCGGCGAGCAAAGGGGCGGTGATCTCGATGACGATGATCGCCGCGCATCAGCTTGGCCGCTACGACATCAATGTCAATGCGATCTGTCCCGGCGTGACGGTGACCGACCTGTCGATCACCAACATGGAACAACGCTCCCAGACCACCGGACTGAGCATCGACGAGCTCGCCGCCGCGCGTGATCGCCGCATCCCGATCGGACGGGCGAATGAACCGGAGGACATCGCCGACATGGCCCGCTTCCTCGCCGGTCCGGGCGCGCGCAACATCACCGGCCAGGCCTTCAACGTCGACGGCGGTCTAATCATGCACTAGCAGACGACCGGCGACACCGAATCCAGCATCCAGCGTGCAATCGACGTCATCGCCGCGTCCTGGCCCTGCTGCCCGAAGACCTGCACGCCGACCGGCATCCCGGCGACGCTCATCAGCGGCATCGTGACGGCGGGAGCGAACAGCATCGAGCTGGGGAAGTTGAAGACCGGATCGCCGGTCGGGCGCGGATCGAGCGGTTGGCCCGGTTGGTCGCCGAGCCAGACATGAGCGGGGCCGGGACACGAGAGCGTGATGATGGCGTCGCCGACACCGGCCGCAGCCGCGTGCGACTGCTGAGCGATGTCGCGAGCCAGCAGTGCGGCACGGTAGTCATCGACCGACATCGACTCGGCGTGCGCCAGGGCCTCCTGCGCCCGCTGACTGACGCCATCGGGATGCAGATCGACGAGGTTGCGCGTCGCCCAACGATTCTCCCAGTTCGTGATGGCGTTGCACACGTCTCGCGCGTCGCCGACGGCGCACTCAAGCGCCTCGACGAGCCGGTGGTCGCGCCTTGTGACGGTCTCGATTCCCTCTGCTCGCAACTGTTCGAGCACCTGAGCAAAGCCGCGCTTGCTGGCGTCGTCCAGATCGCCCCAGCCCTGGGTCTCGAGGACGATCAGGCGGGCGGGCTTGCTCGGGGCGGGCGTCGTGTCCGGTCCCTGGATGCCGGGCCAGCCGCGGTCGCCGCCGGCCCGCTTGACGATTTCGACGGCGACCTGCCACATGTCCTCAATGCATCCGGCGTGGACGCCGTGGGTGCTCATGCTGGTCGCCTGTCGCTCGCCCCGGTTGATCCCGCCCTGGGTCGGCTTGAGCGCGACATTGCCGCAGTACGCCGCCGGACGGATGATCGACCCGCCGACTTGCGATCCGATGGCGGCCGGCAGCATCCGCGCGCCGACGGCCGCAGCCGATCCGGACGATGAACCGCCGGGCGAGCGAGTCGGATCGAAGGGGTTCGTGGTCGGACCGGGATGCGAACCGCCGAGCTCGGCGGTGACCGTCTTGCCCAGGATGACCGCGCCGGCTTGTCGCAGCGCCCAGACGGCGGCGTTGTCGCGCCTGGGGAAGTTGCCGCGCCAGGCCTCGCAGCCGAACTCGGTCGGCATGTCCCTGGTTTCAAGCAAGTCCTTGATCCCGATTGGCATGCCGTCGATCGGCGAACGCGGCTGGCCGGCGTGCCAACGTTCGGTGCTCGCTTCCGCCGACTCGCGGGCGAGATCGGGGTTGATGTGAGCAAACGCCTGGACAATCGGCTCGCGCTCCGCAATCGTCACCAGGCAGCGTTCCAGGTAGTCGCTCGGCGAATCCTCGCCGCTGCGGAAGCGCTCGACAGCGTCGTGGAAGGTGAGCGGCTGAACGGTGTTGGGATCGTAGGCGTCGTTGGTCATGATCTGTGCCGGTTTCCAGTGTGGGCGCTGGGCTCGGAACACATTGTCGCAGGGGCAAGCAGATCAACACCATCGGGTTCCACTCCCTCTCCCTGTGGAGACCTGCGCGTCAATCCCTTTCTGGTCCCCTCTCCCTCTGGGAGAAGCCTGCCCCGTGCTTGACACGGGGGGTTAGGGTGAGGTCCCTCTGTGCCGATGGATGCGGTCCGTGCCAGATACGATCGCCGCGCCGGACCCTCACCCCAGCCCTCTCCCCGAGGGAGAGGGAGTAAGGTCCCAGCGGTTTACGCGCAGGTCTCCTCTGGGAGAGGGGACCGGAATGGGATTACGTGCAAGTCTCCTCTGGGAGAAGCCTGCCTCCGCGAAGGCGGGGGTGAGGGCCTTCTGCGCAACCCGGGATCAACAGACATGGTGCGGGGAACCGAGCAGGTCCCGGCTCGGGGGCCGGGACTGGACTACGTGGTGAGTGCCGAGCGAGCGGGTCCCTGTGAAGATGCGCGGAACTCGGCGGCGACGTCTGCCATGGTTCGGAAGCGGACGCCTTCGTGGCTCTTCATGTGTTCGATCAGGCGCTCCAGCATCAGCATCCGGCTGCCCTTGCCGATGCACTGGGGATGCATCGTCAGCACAAAGACACCCGAACCGACCTTGCGATGGCAGTAGTCGAACTCGGCCGACCAGATGTCGTAAACCTCGTTCGGCGAGCGCAGGCCTTCCACGCCGGTGCGAGGCTCGTGGCTAAAGTGCGGCCAGTCGTCGAGATTCCAGTCGAACGGCAGCTCGACCAGATCGACCTCGCGGCCGAACTCGAAGGGTCCATCGGTACGGACCACGTCTCCCATGCGGCACCAGGTGGGCTGGAAGTCGTTGGGCGCCATTGAACTGTCGTAGGAGAAGCCGTGTTCGAGCAGCAGGCTGAGCCAGCGCTGGCCCAGGTTGCCGCCCGGAAGCCGTTGACCAACCGGCGGGCGACCGGCGATCCGCTCGATGCACTCGATGGAGCGTTCGAGGATCGCACGTTCGTCCGCCTCGTCGCGGCGCGATGACGGCGCTTCGTGGCAATAGCCGTGATAACCGATCTCATGACCGGCATCGGCGACCTGCCGGCAGATGTCGGGGTACGTGTCAATCGTGTGTCCGGGAGTAAACCACGTCGACGGTATCTCGTGCTCGTCGAGCAACGCGAGCAGCCGCTCGGCGCCGACCACGGCGAACTCGCCGCGAGCGATCAGATTGGGCGACTTCGAGCCGCGCGGTCCGATCCAGACGGCGATTGCGTCGAAGTCGAACGTCAGGCAGACGTTGATTCCCTCAAGCATGGGCCGAGTCTAGCCTTTGCCGTTTGCGATAGGCGGCCTGTGCGCCGGGCTCAGTACACCCTGGGCAGAATGCGCCAGGGCACTCGTTCCTGATACTCCGCCCATTTCTCCGGTCCGTACTTCTCGGCGCAGGCGCGGTCGTCCTCGATCTGACGCCAGGTGAACATGGTCACGACGAATGCCATGTAGGTCCAGGCCCAGGGATTGCCGAAGTGACCGAAGCTGAGCGCAATCGCCAGACCGAACAGGCCCTCGCCGAAGTAGTTGAAGTGTCGAGCCCTGCCCCAGAAGCCGCTGCAGAGAATCTTGCGCTCGCCGGCCTGAATGTACTCGGGCTCGATCAATCCAAGGAACTTGCGATCGGGCCAGCGCTTGAACGTGTACTTCTGCAGGTTGGCGCCGCGCGAGATCGTCCAGCCGATCAGGAACAGCGCGCCGGATCCCGCGACCAGCGCGTACGAGGCGGCGGTTGAGTAGCCGGGATCGGGCAGCGCCGCCATGCCCCAGAGCGGCAGGATGAACAACCAGCCGTAGATCACGAGTCCGCCCCAGAAGAGCTTGAAACCCGTGTTCTCGTGGATCAGGTCGTAGGTGTAGAGCTGCACGCGCTCGAAGATGAAGTAGTCGAGGATGTAGAAGGTGTAGATCGCTGCGTACAGGTAGACGCCCAGGTTGACCTCGCCGGCGTGCTCCGTCCCGTGCCAGACGGCGCCCGAGAGGGCATTGAGCGACAACATCGTCCCGCCGACGACGTAGAACCACATCTTCACGTCGATCCGCTCGTCGAAGAACGAGTACTCCTTCGAGCGCCCCAGGTAGAAGGCGATGATCGGATTCTTGACCTCGCGATGCGGCGAGGTGAACATCGCTATCAACGAAAAGATGACGGCAAAGACGGTGCCGCCGAACACGGACCAGATCGAGGCACGGTAGAACCAGTCGCGCGGCATCCCGGTGACCTCGGTGGCCCAGACGATCAGCGCGATCGCAAAGACCAGAATCCCGTTCAGCTTGTAGTTGCGCGGCTGCCCGGTCTCTTCGTTGACCACGTAGCCGGTCACGCGCCGCCCCGGCAGGATGAGTTGCACCACGAAGAACACGGCGAAGATCACGAGCGGTGTGAAGAACGCGAGGATCTTCTCCGTGGCGGTGAGATCGAACAGGTGCCCAATACCGAGCGCATCAAACATGGCCGTCTCCAATCCATCGGAGTTGGCCGCATTATCGGAGATACAGATTGCAGGAGTTGTGTACTGAATGTCGTCCGTGATGTCACAGGCTCGACGGGGCGGCAGAGCGGCGGGGCTGTGGGACTCCAGGGCTGAACCTGCCTGAACCTGCCGGGCGCGGGAGAGCGACCTAGACTGCCGCCATCGGCGTCCATCGCGGCGACGCAAGGCAATGGCGTATGGCGCTCAGCAATCACAACCTGATCGACCCGGTTTGACCCCGCGATGCCCGACGAGTTCGACCTGCCGCAGATGTTCCGGGAGCATGAGGACGCGACCTACACGTCGTCGCAGCTTGAGCCGACCATCGAGCGTCTGCAACGTGCGGTCGCCGACCTGTCGGCGTCGCCCGTCACGCCGCAGGCCCTGGCGTCGGCGTGGACGCGGATTGCCGAGCTCCGCTTGCCGCGCAAGGCCGTCCCCACCGAGACCTTGCGTGAGATCGAGGACCTGGTCGTCGCCTGGGGATCGCACGGCATAGGCGGCATCACCACGCACGCCTACTCCTTGAGCGTCGAGGAGCGAGAACGCGAGGCGGAGCGGATCCGGCAAATGCTGGCACTCGCCGAGGCGGCGGCGGAGGTCGGGCCGGCCTCGCCGCTGTACCAATCGGAGTAGCTCCAAGAATCAATCGTCATGCCCGCGCTTGCCGCGGGTATCCCGATTGTTGCTGGAACAATCTGGGCGAACTCCCGATTGCCGCCGCACGTGCACTCCGTTTCCCAGTCCCCGCTTTACGCGGGGACTGGGCTCATTTGCTTTGCGCGCAAGCATGACGGCGCTAATCGTCGCCTTCGGCGACCCATTGGTCGTAAAGGTCGTGGAAGTGGCGGATTTTGCCCTCTTCGTAGGCGGCGAGGTAGATGTAAGGTTTGACCTTGGCCCTGAGCCCCTTCTGAATCTTGGGCAGGTTGTAGCTGTCCTGATTCAGCACCCGGGCGAGTCCGCCCATCTCCGGCGCCTCGGTCCAGTGCTCGTCCGGACCCAGCCAGTGGATCGGCGCGGCCGGCGGCTTCGGCTGGTCTTCCGGCCAGGGCGAGAGGTACATGACCTCCATGATCGACATCTCGGGGTCGTCGCCGTAGGGACGGAAGCGGTACACGATCCGGCTGAACGATCCCCAGGGATGGAAGTTGGGAAACAAGTTGTTGTACTGCCCGTCGATCAGTTCGGCGTCGCAGTAGATGTCGACCCGATCGCCGATCACGTCGCGCAGGCTCTCGCGCATCATGTTGGCCATCTTGTTGCGCGACTCGGACAGCTCGTCGCGGGGCGGGTGGATATCGCGGTGCGGGCTGGTGCGCACGGCCAGCGTGATCGCGCGCGACCAGTTATCGAATGAGTCGTATTGGTGGTTGGCGCCGTCGCCGCCGTAGATCATCAACTGCGGATGCGTGGCGATGATGTGATAACCCTCCATGAAGGCTTCCTGGTTCACCTTCCAGTTGGCCCGCACGATCTTGGCCACGTGCATCTGCTTGTACTTGGTCTCGTAGTCGTACTTCTCATAGTGCGACGGCAGCGAGCCGAGGAAGTCCTCGAACGGCTCGCAGTCGGGATCGGGATTGATGAAGACGAAGCCGCCCCATGTCCCGACGTTCGCCTCGGGCAGGTGCCCGGCATCTTCGCGGACCTCGGGGAAATCCCACTCCGAGGGAATCTCGCGCAGCGATCCGTCCAGCTCCCAGCACCAACCGTGGAACGGACAGCGGAACTCGGTCGCCTGCTTGCCGTCAAACTCCCGGAGCTGACGGCCGCGGTGCAGGCAGGCGTTGTTGTAGGCCTTGAACTCGTGCGCGCCGGTGCGCACGACGATCCAGGAGAGATGCGCCACGTCGTAGACGATGTAGTCCCCGACCTCGGGGATGTCGTCCACGTGGCAGGCCATCTGCCAGACGCGTTTCCAGAGCCGCTCGACCTCGAGGTCGTGCCACTCCTGGCTGAAGTACCGCTCGGTCGGGACTTTGCGCACGCCGCCCGGTTGCGAACGTTCCATGCGCAGCGTGTCGGGAATACGCTCGGGATACTGGTCCATCTCCAGCAGTTCGAGGAACGAGATGCCGGTTGACCGCACGCCATCCAGCGTGTCGCGGCCCGGATCACCGGTGTAGCGGGTGTAGCTGTCGTCGATCTCACCGGACAGCGCGGTGCCGCCGGCGTACTGCGCTTCGGCCGCCTCGGCGCTCTGCTGGGCGCGGAGCGTGCTGGTGCGCGCCTCCTGCTCGCCGCGGCCGTTCCCGCCGTTGCGACGACGCGCAATCTCCGGTCCGCCGACCCACTGCAGCAGGTGCGGATCGGCGTGCTTCAGATCCCCTTCGAGGTGCCGACCCTCCCAGTCGAAGATGCCGTACTTTTGTCCCTTGTCGACACGGATGTTGCCCTCGCCGAGCTCGGTGTAGGTCGCGCCGCTGAGTGGGTGAACTTCCGTCTTCATGATCGGCTCCTCGCTGTTGGCGGTCAGTGTATTGCCGCGTTCAGGCAGTGCCGACGTGGTCAGGTCCTAGCATGCCGACATGCCGAATCTCGCAGCGAGCCTGTCGTGGATGTTTCAGGAAGCGGGGCTGTTGGATCGGTTTGCGCTCGCGGCCGAGGCGGGGTTTCGAGCGGTCGAGATCCAGGCGCCGTACTCGGAGCCGGCGTCGGCGCTCGCCGAGCGAGCGCAGGATGCCGGCCTGACCGTCGCGCTGATCAACACGCCGATCGCGCTGGCCGCCGTTCCGGGAGAACAGAGCGAGGTCCAGGCCGGAATGGCAAAGGCGCTCCAGTACGCAGAAGCCCTGGAATGCAAGCAGATCCATTGTCTGGCCGGTCGGACCGACCACCCCGAAGCCGAGACCACGTTCATCGACAACCTGCGCTGGGCGGCCGATCGAGCTGCGCGGCAGGGCGCGCTGATCATGCTCGAACCGCTCAACACGATCGACAATCCGGGCTACTTCCTGACGAGCAGCGCTCAGGCTGAGCGCATCATCGAACGCGTCGACCGCGACAACGTACGGGTGCAGTACGACTGCTACCACATGCAGATCATGGAAGGGAATCTGGCCGAGACGATCCGCTCGCGATTCGACGTGATCGGCCATTACCAGATCAGCGGCGTCCCGGGACGGTACGAGCCGGATAGCGAGCAGGAGATCAACTATCCATATCTGCTTTCGCTGATCGACGAACTCGGTTACGAAGGCTGGGTCGGCTGCGAGTACCGGCCTCGCGGAGGCACGCTTGAGGGTCTCGGCTGGGCGCGGCCGTACGGCATCGGAACAAAACTGGCAAAACTGGAGAGCGGGGACGAGATATGACAAGCGATGTGAAGCATCCGGTGGCGGTGATCACCGGCGCCGGATCGGGCGTGGGCCGGGCCTCGGCGCTGGCGCTGCTACGCGACGGTTGGTCGGTGGCGCTGACGGGCAGACGGATGGAACGACTGGAACAGACGCAGCAAATGGCCGGCGAGGATGCAGATCGGTCGCTCGCGATCGTCTCCGACGTGACGATGCCCGATTCGGTGTCGGCGCTGTTCGCTCGCGTGCGAGAGGAGTATGGCCGGCTCGATTTGCTGTTCAACAATGCCGGCGGCGGCTCGCCGCCGCTGCCACTTGAGGATCTGTCGCTGGAGCAGTGGCAGAACGTCGTCGACCTCAACCTGACCGGCTGCTTCCTCTGCACGCAAGAGGCGTTCCGGATCATGAAGGATCAGGACCCGCGCGGCGGCCGGATCATCAACAACGGATCGATCTCCGCCGACCGACCGCGACCGAACTCCGCGCCGTACACCGCGACCAAGCACGCGCTGACCGGTCTGACCAAGTCGACCGCGCTGGACGGTCGCAAGTACGACATTGCCTGCGGGCAGATCGATATCGGCAACGCGGCGACCGAGATGACGGCGGGCATGGCTCGCGGCGTGCCGCAGCCGAGCGGCGAGCGGATGCCCGAGCCGACGTTCGACGTTGAGCATGTCGCCGAAGCCATCCTCTACATGGCTCGGCTGCCGCTCGACGCCAACGTGCCCTTCATCACTGTGATGGCGACCAAGATGCCGCTGTTCGGCCGCGGCTAGACCGGGGGCCGGACCTGGGAGCAGAACCGAGCGGGTCCCCGAACAAGTCGGGGACTGGGAATGGGATGCTACGCGCGTCGGATAGGCTGGCCTGCGACGCCCGGAGCGGCGGCGAACGAGCCGAGAAACGCAGGACAGACATGCCCAAGCAGATTCACTCCACGATTACCAGCGACGGACAGCTCCGGCTCGAACTCGCCGAGGTTGAGACGCCCGCGCCCGGACCGGATGAGGTCGTCATCCGCGTCGAAGCGGCGCCGATCAACCCGTCCGACCTCGGCCTGCTGATCGGTCCGGCCGACATGAGCCGGGCGGTCGTCTCGGGCAGCGCCGGGAACCCGGTTGTGACCGCGCCGGTGCCGGAGAAGCTCTTGGCCTCGCAGGCGGATCGCTTCGACGAGCCGATGCCCGTGGGTAACGAGGGCGCCGGGGTGGTCGTCGATGCCGGCTCGAGCGAGGCGGCGCAGGCGTTGCTCGGCAAGACGGTCGCGGTCATCGCCAGGGAGATGTACTCGCAGTACCGCGTCGCCCATGTCGCCCAGTGCCTCGTCCTGCACGAGGGCACGACGCCGGCCGAGGGTGCGTCCTGCTTCGTCAATCCGCTGACCGTGCTGGGCATGGTCGAGACGATGCGGCTCGAAGGACACACGGCGATGGTCCACACGGCAGCCGCGTCGAACCTGGGACAGATGCTGCAGAAGGTCTGCACCGACGAGCAGATCCCACTGGTCAACGTGGTCCGCCGTCAGGAGCACGTCGAGCTGCTCAAGAGCATCGGCGCGACGCACGTCTGCAACACGAGCCTGCCGAGCTTCGAGGATGACTTGACAGCGGCGCTGATCGAGACCGGCGCCACGATCGCCTTTGACGCGACCGGCGGCGGGCCGCTCGCCAACCAGCTCCTGAGCTGCATGGAGTCGGCCGCCAAGATCAAGAGTCCGGGTTTCAATCGCTACGGGTCGAATGTGCACAAGCAGGTCTACATCTACGGCGGCCTGGACACCTCGCCGACCGTCCTGCATCGCAGCTACGGGCTGGCCTGGGGGCTCGGCGGTTGGCTGCTGACGCCGTTCCTGGAGCGCGTCGGCCGCGACGTCGCCGAGCGGATGCGTCAGCGCGTCGCCGACGAGATCACGACCACGTTCGCCAGCGAGTACGCGAAGGAAATCTCGTTGGCCGAGGCGCTCGATCCGGAGAACATCGCGGTCTACAACCGTCGAGCGACCGGCGAGAAGTACCTGATTAATCCACACAAGGACACCGCCTGACCGCACCTGTTGGCGTCTCATGGATCTGACCTGGTTCTCGCCCAAGATCGAGAAACGCGCGAGCGGGATTCATGGCCGCGGCCTGTTCGCTCGCGAGCCGATTGGGACAGACGAGATCGTGATCGTCAAGGGCGGCTACGTGCTGACCGAGGATCAGCGAGACGACATCTCACTGGCGTTGGGTCCGGCCGAGATCCAGATCACCGAAGACCTGTTCATTGGTCCGACCACGCGGGCCGAGCGCGAGGGTGGGATGATGCACCTCAATCACTCGTGTGACCCAAACCTGGGTCTGCAGGGGCAGATCGTCTTCGTCGCGATGCGTGAGATCGCCGTCGGCGAGGAACTGAACATCGACTACGCCATGACCGACGACGAGCCCTACGAGATGGTCTGCGAGTGCGGCGCCGACACCTGCCGCCAGGTGATTACCGGCTTCGACTGGAAAGACCTGGAGATTCAGTCCCGCTACGACGGCTACTTCTCCTGGTTCATCCAGCGCCGGATCGACGCGGGCGGGCGACCGAGCGCATGAGCAGAACACTCGCTTCAGTCGGCGCCATACGAGAACGCTGAATCGCTCCAATCCGGTGCCGCGACCAGACTCCGAGGGATCCCTGAGGAGACCTGCTCGTAACCCCACTCCGGTCCCCTCTCCCGGCGGAGACTTGCGCGTAATCCCATTCCGGTCCCCTCTCCCGGCGGGAGAGGGTTAGGGTGAGGGCCCTCTGCGATCCAGCCAGGCCCTACGACCAGATACCGAACCGCGGCCGGACCCTCACCCAAGCCCCCCCGTGTAAAGCACGGGGCAGGCTTCTCCCAGAGGAGACCTGCGCGTAAACCGCCCCGGTCCAGTCCCCGACTTGTTCGGGGACCCGTTCCCATTCGGCACTACCAGGGATCTACCAGGTACGAGACGGGGAGCCGAGCGGGTCCCCGAACAAGTCGGGGACTGGGAACAGTGCGCCATCGCATTGAAGCTCGGGTTTAGGCACAGGTCTCCAGGGGGAGAGGGAGTAGAACCCGACGATCTACTCGCAGGCCTACCGTGGGAGCGTGGGTCACCCCTGGCGAGCATTGCGTGGATTTCCCGGGAGAGACTCGTTACGGCTGCCAGCGGAGCACCGGCCGGCGAGCGGCCGATGTCTCGTCGAGACGCCCGATGGGGGCGGTTGACGGGGCGGCGTGAAGCGCATCGGGATCGACGGCCGACTCCTCGGCGATGGCGATCAGCGCATCGGCGAGGGCTTCGATCGCCTCGGGCGGTTCCGTTTCGGTTGGCTCGATCATCAGCGCTTCCTCGACGATGAGCGGGAAGTAGACGGTTGGCGGGTGGAAGCCGTGGTCGATCAGGCGCTTGGCGATGTCGTAGGTGCGCACGCCGTGTTCGCGACGCTGCCGCGAACCGGAGAAGACGACCTCGTGCAATACGGGCCGGTCGTAGGGCAGTTCGTAGTGTCTGTGCAGCAGCTCGCGCAGGTAGTTGGCGTTGAGCACGGCCTGGCCGGAGACCGCGCGCAGGCCATCCAGTCCGAGCGCACGCATGTAGGCGTAGGCGCGAAGCAGCACGCCGACATTGCCGTGAAACTGCTGCAACTTGCCAATGCTGCGTTCGGGCGCGGCCAACCGGACAACTCCGTCGTCGCACTCATGCAAGATCGGGGTCGGAAGGTACGGCGCCAGCTCCTCCGAGCAGCAGACCGGTCCCGCGCCGGGTCCGCCGCCGCCGTGCGGCGTGCTGAAGCTCTTGTGCAGATTCAGGTGCGCGACATCGAATCCGAGGTCGCCGTAGCGGATGCGGCCCACGATCGCGTTCAGATTGGCGCCGTCGGCGTAGAGGTATGCGCCGGCGTCATGGATCAGCGCGGCGATCTCTTCGATCCCACGTTCCCACAGACCCAGCGTGTTGGGCACGGTGACCATCACGCCGGCGACTGTTTCGTCCAGTTCGCGCTCGACGGTCTCGCGGTCGAGCGATCCGTCGGCAGCGGTCGGAATCTGGGTGACCGTGAATCCGGCCATCGCTGCGGTCGCCGGATTGGTGCCGTGTGCGGAGTCGGGCACGAGAATGCGTCGGCGCTGTTCGAGTTCTCCACGATCCGCAAGCGCCGCCGTGATCATTAGTACGCCGGCGAGCTCGCCTTGCGCGCCTGCGGCCGGCGCGAGGCTGACGGCGGGCAGCCCGGTGATCTCGGCCAGTCCGTCGCGCAGTTCCATCAGCGTCCGCAGCGTGCCCTGGACCTCCGCCTCGGGCGCCTGCGGATGCGCCTCGGCGAAGCCCGGCAGGGAGGCGATCAGATCGTTGACCTTGGGGTTGTACTTCATCGTGCAGGAGCCGAGCGGATAGGTGCCCGAGTCGATCCCGTAGTTCCGCGCCGCGAGCGCGGTGTAGTAACGGACCAGTTCGCCCTGGCTCATCTCCGGCAGTCGCAGCGAGTCGCGCAGCAGGTGGGGTTCGGGCAACGGGGACTCCGTTCCGTTCCATGCCGGCACATCGACCGCTCGTCGGCCCGCCTCGCCGCGATCGAAACTGAGGCGCGCGCCAAAGTCCTCTCTGGCGGGTTGGAACGACGTCATGCCTCTGCCCCGATCTCGGTCAGGGCGTCGATCAAGGCGTCGACATGCGCCTCCGGCGTCGCTTCGGTGACCGCGAAGAGTAAGGCATCGCGCGCTGCTGGCTCGGGTCTATGCGAGACATCGAGTCCGGGCGTGATCCCGCGGGCAGACAATTCAGCGGCAAGGCTCGAAGCGTCGAGCGGACCGCGCACGAGGAATTCCTGGAACCAGGGACCGCGCTCGGGAATCTGGAAGCCGGGAATCTCTGCGATCCGGCGGGCTGCATCGTGGGCTCGTTGGTAACAGAGCTCCGCCGATTCGCGCAGTCCGTGCGGTCCCAATGCTTGCACAGCGATAGTGAATGCCAGAGCGATCAACGCTTGCGCTGTTGAGACGTTGGAAGTGGCCCGCTCGCGGCGGATGAACTGCTCGCGGGCCTGCAGTGTCAGCACGTATCCGGTCCGAGGATCGCCGCTGCCGGCGGCGTCCAGCTCCTGTGTCCGACCCACAATCCGACCGGGCATCTGGCGCAGGAACTGCGAACGCGCTGCAAACAATCCCACCGATGGTCCGCCGTACGCCGTCGAGCCCGCGAGGTCGCGACCTTCGCCGGTGACGATGTCGGCGCCGGCGTCGCCGGGGGAGCGCAGCAGGCCGAGGGCGAAGGGATCGGCGACAGTCACCAGTAGCGCCCCCTGGTCGTGTGCGGCCTGTGCGAGCGGTTCGAGATCCAGAATGGTTCCGAGAAAGTCCGGTTGTTGGACCACGAGGCACGCGTGATCGTCCGTCACGGCCTGCACCGAATCGATCAGTTCGAGTTCAAGGCCGGGTCCGCGACTGTAGGTGCGGACGACATCGACCGTCCCCGGATGAATCGGTTCAAGCAGCGCCACGCTATTGCGCTTGGTTGCGCGCGCGGCCATCAGGCAGGCTTCGGCTGTGGCGCTGGCGACGTCGTAGAGGCCGACGTTGGCGACATCCATACCAGTCAGCTCGCAGACGACCGACTGGAACTCGAATCCCGATTGCAGCGTGCCCTGGCTAATCTCCGGTTGGTACGGCGTGTAGGCGGTCACGAACTCCGAGCGGCTGATGAGATGCGACACGATCGATGGCACCGAGCGTCGATACGCGCCAGCGCCCAGGAAATGAGGTCGGGAGACGAGCGCGTTGTCGTGGCTGCGATCGGCGAGCAGCGAAATCAACTCAGGTTCGGTGAGCGCCGGCGGAAGCTCGATCTGCGGGTCGCGCAGCGCGTCGGGCAAATCGGCGAACAGGGCGTCAATGTCCGCAACGCCGATGCGCCGCAGCATCCGGGACCGATCGGATTCCGTGGCTGGGATGTACGGGTGCAGTGACGACACGCTAGCCCTCCGGCACGTTAGAACTCGGGTGCGTTAGTCCTCGGGAAGTTGCGCCCGATACGCTTCGGCATCCATCAGTGTGTCAAGTTGGGCGGCGTCGGAGAACCGGACCCGGACGATCCAGCCCTCGTCGTAGGGGGACTCGTTGACCAGTTCCGGCCGGTCCTCGAGTTCAGTGTTCGATGCGATCAGCTCGCCGCTGATCGGGGCGAAGAGTTCGGCGACGGTCTTGGCCGACTCGATCTCGCCGAACGGTTCGCCCGCGGTCAATGCGGCGCCATCGGCGGGCAGTTCCAGGTAAACCACATCGCCGACCTGTTCCTGGGCGAAGTCGGTAATGCCGATCGTGACTTCGTCCTCGGCGTCGGCGCTGCGGCGCAGCCACTCGTGATCTTCCGTGTATAGCAGGTCTTCGGGCGTCTGGTACTCCATCGTCATCATCCCTTCGGCTTGCGATAGAACGGTCGCCGCACGACCTCGACCGGCAGCGCGCGACCGCGCACGTCGACTTCCAGCATGGTTCCTGCTGTTGCCAGCTCTGTGGGCAGATACGCCATGCCGATTCCGATCTTGAGGCTGGGACTGTGACCGCCACTGGTCAGCACGGCGACCGCGCGGTCGCCGCCGGGCTCGCGCACTTCGAATCCCGTCCTGGGCACGCCGCGACCTCGCGAGGCCAGGTGCGCCAGTCGCCGCGCGCGCGGTTGGGCCTTGGCCGCGACCAGGGCCTCGCGGCCGGTGAACGGAGCGCCGTCATCGAGGCTGACGGCGAAGCCGAGTCCCGCCTCGTACGGATTCGTGGTCGCGTCGATATCGCTGCCGTGCAGCGGCAGTGCCGCCTCGAGCCGGAGCGAGTCCCTCGCCCCGAGACCTGCTGGCGTCGCGCCTCCGGCAATGAAGGCATCCCACACAGCCTCCGCATGACTGGTTGGCACAATGCACTCGCCGCCGTCTTCACCCGTATAACCGGTCCGCGCGACCAGCACCGATGCGCCCTGCCAGGACAGCTCGGCGCAGTCGCGCGGTTCCAACCGAGTGAACCCATCGCCGAACACAGTGCCCAACAATCCCACCGCCTCTGGACCCTGTACGGCGAGCATGGCGGTGCCGGAAGTCACTTCCGACGCCGCGCTACCGGCAACTCGGCGGAGGCGTTCGAAGTCGGCATCGGCGTTGGCGGCGTTGTGAATCACGAGCCAACGATCACCGGGCAGGTGGTAGATGAAGACATCGTCCTCGATCCCGCCCGCGTCGTTGCAGTAGAGCGAATAGTGAGCCTTGCCTTCGGGCAGAGCGGTGACATCGAATGTGGTAACCGAGCGTAGAAGCTCGGCGGCGCCAGGTCCCTCGACCCAGGCACGCGCCAGATGGGAGACGTCAAAGACGCCAACCCGTTCGCGAACCGCGCGATGCTCGGCCACGATGCCCTCGTACTGGAGCGGCATTTCCCAGCCGGCGAATGGGGCAAACCGCGCACCGGATTGAAGGTGGCGTTCGCGCAACGTCAGCTCTGTCAACATCACGGATCCCCGCTACGTTGCCGTCCCAACGGACATCGCGCCCACTGTAGCCAGAGCTGACGCGCGGAATTGAGCAATAGGACGCACGTATCGATTTCGATAGAAAAGTTCGATGTCGCAGCAAGGTCCGATACAGATTCGCAGGGACGTTCAGTTGACAGTGCGCTTACGACCGAGCCCCGGCCTTGGCCCTCGATCGCTCAGCTTTGCGGGCTGCCTGAGCGGCTCTGCGCGCGAGCGTGCGATTGATGTAGGGCACGACATCAGGCGTCTTGCAGCCAGTTTCGCCGTGATCGACTTCGACCGGGCACACCAGATGCGCGGCTCCGACTACGGTTCTCCGCAGGTCATCGTCACGCAGACCGATCGCAATCAATGCGCCGTTCATCTCGTGACGCACGCGATTCGGCCGGTCGGCGATCTCCCGCTCGATCTGCTGCACCAGCGCTTGCAGATCGTCGGTGGTCCACGTATCCGGCCGCTCAGCGCTGCAAGCAACGATGAACCAACCCAGCGAGGCCGGCCATTCCTCGGGTGCGTCCCTCAACTGATCGCTGAGGCTTCTCGCGATGGGCGATTGGGCAACCAGCTTGCCCAATCCTTCAACCAGGATGTAGTTGCTCACATCGCCGAGCCACGCGAGCGCCAGCGGCTCCGTCATCGCAGCCGGATCGGCGATGCGCAAGGCGAGCACCCGCGCATCATGGTTGCCGCTGTTCCACAGCTCGATCGCGAGCTGTTGATCAATCTTCAGCGGCTTGCCAATCCGTCCCAGCTCCTTGTAGCTGACGCCGAACATCGGCTGTGCCGCGCCGTGTCTCGCATAGACCTTGCGATTCTGAGCGGTACCGGCCGCCTCAAGTTCCGCGAGAACGTCCTGAAGGGTCGCCATCGTTGTCCGATTCCTTACTCAGCGCCACCGGGAGACCAACCGTAGATCTGCTGAAGCGTCCCGCCCATCAGCGCCGATCGCTCGTCATCCGAGAGCGTGTCGGTCACGCGGAACGCCTCGACGCCCTGCTCAAAGGTGAGCAGGTTGGTCGCCCTTGTCCAGTCGGTACCCCACATGCAGCGGTTGAAGCCGAACGCCTCGAAGATCCGGCTCAGCGGCGCCCAGATATCCGGGTAGGGAAACGGCTGGTGCGAGAGCGTACAGGCGCCGGAGATCTTGATCGCCACGTGGTCGAACTGAGCCAAGTCCATGACCTGGTCGATGTCCGCCCACGGATCGTCGGGCGGCGGCGGTTGGAACGGCTGCTGCAGGCCGACGTGATCGATCACGATCTGGGTATCGGGATGGCGCTGGGCATAGGCGCGCAGCTCGGGCAGATTCTGCCAGCAGAGCACATTGATTGGGATGCCTGCCGCGCTGCCGGCCGACATAATCGCGTCGACGCCGGCGTGGTCGCCGCCGACCGACTCGAAGTTCAGCACCACTCGAGCTCCGACCACGCCGGGGCGTTCGGCCCATGCCGCGACATCCGCCCCGACGGTCGGCGAGTTGGGATCGAACGGCGCGATCAGCCCAAACCGGTCGGGATACTGCTCGGCGACGCCTTCGCAGTAGCTGGAATCGTAGCCGTAGATCGTGAAGGGCGAGATCAACAGCGCGCCGTCGACGCCGACCGCATCCATCGCCGCGACCATTTCCTCCCCGGTCACGGTCGACGGACCGGCAAGCACGGCCCGGTAGTTCGATTCGTCGTTGCGGTCGTAGGCATGCACCTGACAGTCAATCACCGGCGTGTCGTTGGCCATGGCGGATTCCCTTTCCCCTCGCGTCGGCGCGATCGTTGCGAGTCTACGAGAGGTGGCGCCCTCGTAGTCCGGCAAGGCCCCAAACTCGGTACGATTGAGCGAGTCACCGACTTCAAGGGAGAACATCATGCGGGTGTCGCAGCGAGGCCAGATCACCATTCCCAAACGCCTGCGCGAGCAGTTCGGCTTCGATCCCGATGTCGAGGTTGAAGTCACCCCGACAGCAGACGGATTGCTTGTCCGGAAATGCGAAGCAGAGCAGCATCCAGTCAAGCAAGTGAGCGGAATCCTCAGCCGTGAGAAAAACGCGGCTTACGGTATTCTCAGTCGCCCTGGCGTCAGCTCAGGCCTCAAGTTTGACAGCGTTGATGAGTACATTGAGGAGATACGCGGCAGGTGAACACCGCTGCAGACACCAATGTCCTGTTAGACATCTTTCTCGGTAGCCGTGACTTTGGACCCGCAGCCTTGCGCGCAATCGAGGTTGCGTCTCAGCAGGGAACGGTCGTCGTGTCGCACGTTGTGTACGCCGAGCTGGTTCCGCGATTCCACAGGCGAGTCGACCTCGACCGAGCCTTGCGTGAGTTGAACGTTCAGCTCTCTCCCATCGACTCCGACATCGCATGGGAGGCCGGTCTGCGCTGGATGCGATATCGGCAGGCGGGCGGACCGCGGACTCGAATCCTGGCCGACTTCCTGATTGGCGCGCACGCCCTGGCTGCCGTCGATTCCTTGCTGACTCGCGATCGCGGCTTCTTCGACGCCTACTTCCCCGACCTGGACAAGACAAGCCCGGTTGCGTAGCAGAGGATCCGGCGGCCCGTCATCTCCATTCGGCCGTCGATAGCCTGCAGGCAACGACTGGAGGGCCGGCATGAATGCCAACGTACGAGTCTGCGAACTTGATGAACTGCAGCGCGAGGGTGTGCGCGTCGTCTCGACCGGCCAGCGCACGGTTGCGGTGTTCTGGCACCGAGAGCGGGTGTTCGCGGTCGACAATCGCTGTCCGCACATGGGCTTTCCGCTGAGCCAGGGCACGGTCGCCGACGGCATACTGACCTGTCACTGGCATCACGCCAAGTTCGACCTTGCCGGCGGCTGCGCCTTCGACCTCTTCGCCGACGATGTCGCCGCCTTCCGCGCCGAGGTGCGCGACGGCGTCGTCTGGCTCGATCCGGAGCCGCAGGAGGAAGAGGCGATCGCGCATCACACGCGCAAGCTGTCCGAGGGGCTTGAGCAGAATCTCTCGCTCGTGATCGCGAAATCGGTGATTGGATTGTGCGACGCGGGACGGGAAGACCTGGTGTTGGCCGAGGCGGCCCGCTTCGGCGTCAAGAATCGAGCGGCGGGATGGTCGAGCGGACTCTCGATCCTGACCGCGATGGCCAATGTGCAGCCGCATCTGGATCCCGCCGATCGGCCGCGAGCGCTCTACCACGGCGTCGTCCACGTCGCCCGCAGCGTGCAGGGACAACCACCCGATTTCGACATCGCGCCGCTCAACACCGACGAGCGCCGTCCCGAGCAGTTCCGAACCTGGTTCCGCCGATTCGCCGAGGTGCGCTCGCGCAACGCCGCCGAGCGTTGCCTGCGCACGGCGGCGGTCGCCGGACTCGACGAGGCGCAGCTCGCTGATCTCCTCTTCGCAGCCTCGACCGATCACACCTTCATGGATGTCGGCCACACGCTCGATTTCGCCAACAAGGCTTGCGAGTTGCTCGATGTGGTGGGTTGGGAGACGGCGCCCGATGTGCTCAGCTCAGTGATCCCGACGATCACCAACGCGCAGCGGATGGAGGAGACATCCTCCTGGCAGCACCCGGTCGATCTGCCAAGGCTGCTCGACGAAGCGGGCGAGGCGTTGGATGAAGCGCTGGCCGTCGGAGGGGAGCGCAACGCGTCATGGGACGAGCACCGCTCGGTAGCCGAATCGATCCTCGACGAGCCGCCCGACCGATCGCTGCGCAAGATTGTCGATGCCGCTCGCGCCGGCGCGCCGCTCGGTGAACTGAGCGCGACGGTCGCCTACGCGGCGGCGCGGCGCCCGATGCACTTCCACATCTCGAACGAGTTCGGCGACTGGAACACGGTGCACCACACCTTTACGTACACCAACGCCGTTGACCGCGCGATGCAGCGCGCGCCCTCGCGCGAGTTGGCTCGCGGCATCCTCGACGGCGCGGCATCCGTCTACCTGGAGCGCTTCCTCAACATGCCGCGCCAGCCGCGTCCGGAGCCGAACGGCGGATCGAACTCGACCGACGATCTGCTCGGCCATTTCGACCGGCAGCAACAGGTGGATGAAACCGCCCAATCGGTCGCCGACTTGCTCGCCGCCGGTGAACAGGACGAAGTGGTCCGATCACTAGGTACGGCGCTGCTGCGCGAGGACGCAGGCTTCCACTCGTTCCAGATCTACGACGCGGCCCTGCGCCTGGTCGAGCGCTTCGAGGGTCGTCCCGAGGCCGACGATGTGCTGATCGGCGCAAGCCGATTCCTCACCGCCCACGCGCCCACGGTTCGATCGATGGGTCAGACCTACGAGACCGCCGCTCGCCTCCATCGGGGAGAGGCGCTGCACGCGTAGACTCGAAGAACGAACTCGGGAGTTGTGCGATGACTGACATGAAGGAGACCATCTCGTTGGAAGAGTTCCGCGAGAACGCGGAGGAGATCCTCGCGACGCTGGGGAAACGGATCGGCCCGCTGGTGTTGTCCGTGGACGGCAAGCGGATGGCGGTGATGATTGAGTACGAGCACTTTCAGTATCAAGAAGGTCTCGCATTGGCCAAGATTCTGGAGATGCGAAGGGAAGACTCTCGGCGAGGCAAATCGAGATCGGCCAAAGAGGTGTTTGAGGAGTTGCGCGCAGAGCTTCGCGTCGAGTGATGTCCTATGGCGTCGAGATAGGCGATGGCGCACAGGCGGACCTACGCAACATCACCGAGTACATCGCTCAGCATGAATCGCCATTGAGGGCGCAACTGGTTGCCGCTCGGCTCATGGAACGCATCCTCAGCCTCGACGCGTTCCCGTATCGAGGGCGTTCCATCGTTGAACCACGCGAGTTGCGGAGTCTGAGATATCGCGAAGTGTCCGTGCGCCCCTTCAGAGTCATCTACCTAGTCGATGGCGACAAAGTGGACATCCAGATGATGGTTGATGCGCGGAGGGAGATGGGGCCGCTGATGATGCAAGAGCTGCTCAGCCGCTGAACCAACCACCCTCACCAGTTCACCGATGCCTGCATACTGCGGGCATGATTCGTCGCACGCTGCATCACCTTGATCCTCGCCGCACCTTCGGCCGCGCGCGGATGATCCTGTTCGTGCGGCCGGTCCAGGAGTTTATCCAGACCGAGAGCGCCAGCGCGGTGCTGCTTATCGTCGCTGCGGCGGTTGCCCTGGTCTGGGCGAACTCGCCCTGGAATCACGAGTACGAACGGCTGCTGAACGCCAACATCAGCATCGACCTGGCCATCTGGGCCGTCGAGGGCAGCCTCCACTTCTGGGTCAACGAAGTGGCCATGGTGCTGTTCTTCTTCGTGATCGGGCTGGAAATCAAACGTGAAATCACGATTGGGGAACTCTCCGATCCACGGGTCATGGCCGCGCCGATCGCCGGTGCGCTCGGCGGAATGTTGCTGCCCCTGGCCCTGTTCCTCCTGATCGCCCAGGGACCCGAAGCTCGGGAGGGCTGGGCGATCCCGATGGCGACGGACGTGGCGTTCGCGCTCGGCATCGCGACCCTGTTCGCTTCGCGCGTGCCGATCGGTCTGCGGGCCATGCTGCTGACTTTTGTCATCGTTGACGACATCGGGACGGTCTTCGTGGTCGCCGTCTTCTACTCGGGTCAGGTTCAACTCATGGAAGTGTTGCTGACCTGCGCCCTGGTTGTCTCGATGATGCTGTTCTACCGGCTCGGCGTGCGCAACATGATCGTCTTCGCGACAATCGGGCTGGTCGCCTGGGGCGCGATCCTGGAGTCGGGCATTCATCCGACCACGCTCGGCGCGGTGCTCGGTTTCCTCACACCCTGGAAGCCGCCGATTCCACTCGACGGGTTTGTCCAACTGGCGCGCCGACTGCTCGATCGGTTCAGCACTGGCGATCGCGCTCCCGAAAGCCAGTTGGGGCACGACCAGGTGGTCGACGCCTTATTGGGCCTCAGCGATCTGAGTAGCAAGGCGGTGCCGCACGTCGACCGGCTTGAGCATCAGCTTCACCCCTGGGTTGCATTCCTGGTCGTGCCCGCGTTTGCGCTGGCGAACGCGGGCGTGCACTTCGACCCGCAGGGCGTCAGCGAGGCGTTCTCCAGCAGCGTCACCTGGGGCGTGATCGTTGGGCTCGTGGTCGGCAAACCCTTGGGATTGGTCGGCGCGACCTGGATTGCCGTCAAGCTGGGCGCGGGCCGACCCGCCGGCGTGACGTGGCAGGGCATCTGGGCGATTGGTCTGGTCGCCGGCATCGGTTTCACTGTCGCGCTCTTCGTCGCGGACCTCGCGTTTGCCGACCCCGAGTTGCTCAAGCACAGCAAAATCGGCATCCTCGCCGCCTTCGCCATCGCCGGACCGTTGGGATTCATCGCCTTCAAACTGCTGCCCCAACACGTCCAACCCGCAAGGGTAAGCCCCTTCCAGGAAACGAATGAACCCGCTACTGGATCGTAGCCGCCGGTCTGCCAGTACCCTTTCAGCGTTGAGCGAACGCAGAAACGCCGTAGAACGCGGGAGCAACGAATGGCACTCGATCCTCAGACCACCATGTTGATTCAGTCGATGGCGGAGGGGGCCGACCCCGACGCCAAGCCACTCCACGAGATGACGCCCGAGGAGGCCCGAGGCTTCGGCGCCGCGATGGCCGAGTTGGCCGGTCCGGCGCCGCCCATGGCCCGTGTCGAGAACCACACCATCGACGTGGACGACGGCTCGTTCAGCCTCCGCGTCCTCGTCCCGAACGACCATCCGCCCGGCGTGATCGTCTACTACCACGGCGGCGGCTGGGTGATCGGTTCGGTCGACGAGACCGACACGATGGCGCGCAAGCTCGCCGAGCGCACTTCCTGCGCCGTCGTCAACGTCGACTATCGACTCGCCCCCGAGCACCGCTATCCGACGGCCGCCGACGACTGTTACGCCGCGCTTGAATGGACGGCAGAGCACCTGCAGGACATCGCAGGCGCCGAGGTACCGGTCTTCGTCGGCGGCGACAGCGCCGGCGGCAACCTCTCAGCCGTGGTCGCGCGACGCGCCCGCGATCGAGGCGGGCCCGAGATCGCGCTGCAGATCCTGATCTACCCGGTTACCGACGCCGACTTCGACCGGTCCTCTTATGTCGACCCGGAGAACGAGTTGCTGCTGACCAGGGAAGCGATGGTCTGGTTCTGGGACCACTACGTGCCCGACGCCGCCCGGCGCTCCGAGCCGGACGCCTCCCCGCTCCAAGCCGAGGACTTGTCGGGCCTGGCGCCCGCCGTCGTGCTGACCGCCGAGCACGATGTGCTGCGCGACGAGGGCGAGGAGTATGCGAAGCGTCTCGAAGCAGCCGGCGTGCCGGTCAACTTCCAGCGCCACAAGGGCCAGATGCACGGGTTCTTCACCATGTTGATGCTGCCCGGCAGCGAGCGCGGCTTCCAGCACGTCGTCAAGGCGGTCCGCGAGGTGGTCGTCAAGCAACGGGCGGCTGCGAGGTAGTAGACTCGCGCTGATCGGTCGTTTCGCACGTGCGAAATATGCAAGAGCCTCGGACGCCAATCCCGTTCGGGCAGGAGAGAAGCAGGAAGATGCCGGAACTTACCGCAACCAAGCAAGTCGATGCCGTAGTGATCGGAGCCGGCTTCGCCGGGATGTACATGTACAAGCGGCTCCGCGATGAACTGGGCATGTCCGCCCAGGTCTTCGAGCGCGGCGACGGAGTCGGCGGGACCTGGTACTGGAACCGCTATCCGGGCGCGCGCTGCGACTCCGAGAGCTACGTCTACTGCTTCTCCTTTGACGACGACCTGCTGCAGGAATGGAACTGGAGCGGCAAGTACCCCGAACAGCCTGAGATCCTCGAGTACCTCAACCACGTTGCAGACCGATTCGATCTGCGCAGCGGCATCCAGTTCAACACCAGCGTCACCTCCGCTCACTTCGACGACGACAGCGGCGTTTGGACGGTCGAGACCGACCAGGGCGACCGCGTCGAAGCCAAGTACGTGATCACCGCCATCGGCTGCATCTCGACCGGCCAGATTCCGAACATTCCGGGACTGGACTCGTTCGAGGGCGAATGGCATCACACCGGCGCCTGGCCGCATGAGGGCGTCGAGTTCGAGGGCAAGCGCGTCGCCGTGATCGGCACCGGATCGAGCGGCATCCAGTCGATTCCTGTGATCGCCCGCGAGTCCGAGCATCTGACCGTGTTCCAGCGCACGCCGCAGTACACCATTCCGGCGCAGCACGGGACGGTCGACCAGGCCTTCCTCAAGGAGGTCAAGGCCAACTACCGCGAAATCCTGCAAGAGGCGAAGCGATCCGCAGCAGGATTCCCCTACGACGCCTCCGAAACCTCGGCGCTCGAGGTCAGCGACGAGGAACGCCTGGAGACCTACGAGCGGCTCTGGGAAAAGGGCGGATTCCACTTCATGCTCGGCTCCTATGGGGACATCGCCATTGATCGCCGTGCCAATGACACCGCCTCGGAGTTCATTCGCGGCAAGATCCGCGAAATCGTCAACGACCCCGAGACCGCCGAGAAGCTGCTCCCCCGCGACCACCCCTTCGCCTCCAAGCGGGCGCTGATCGACACCAACTACTTCGAGACCTACAACCGCGACGACGTCGACCTCGTCGACATCCGTCACTTCCCGATTGAGGAGATCACGCCGACCGGCCTGCGCACCTCGGACGGCAAAGAGTATGAGGTCGACATCATTGTCTTCGCCACCGGCTACGACGCGATGACCGGGACCTTCCTGAAGATGGACATCCGCGGCCGCAACGGCGTCGAACTGCGCGACAAGTGGAGCGAAGGCCCACGGACCTACCTCGGTGTCGCCGCTGCCGATTTCCCCAACATGTTCATGATCACCGGACCGGGGTCACCCTCGGTGCTGAGTAACATGCCGGTCTCGATTGAGCAGCATGTGGAGTGGATCTCCGACTTCCTTGAGTACCTGCGCGAGCACGGCGTCGATGTCGTCAATGCCGAGCAACAGGCCGAAGACGAGTGGGTTGACCACGTCAACGAGATCGCCGAGCAGACGATGTACATGCTCGCCGACTCCTGGTACCTGGGCGCCAACATCCCCGGCAAGCCGCGAGTCTTTATGCCCTACGCCGGCGGCGTGGGCGTCTATCGCGAGCGCTGCGACGAGATCGCATCCGAGGGCTACACCGGCTTCACGATGAGCGAGTCGCGGGAACCGGCGCTGGCCGACTAGCCGTCCCGCTGCGGCGGAAAACCTGCGCGGTCTTCGGCCAACCGGCCTCAACAAGGACTAGTCTGGACTAGTTCAGGGGGTAAGCGTGGTCGCGCGACATTCACCAGAGGCCAACCAGGGCAAGGTCTGGACCATCGCCGAAGCGAAAGCCAAACTCTCCGAGATCCTGCGTCTCGCGGAGAGCGAGGGTCCGCAACGAATCGGCGCGCGCAAGAGCTTTGTCGTCGTGACCGAAGACGTCTGGCTGAATCGGGAAGTGTCTGGACACGAGGAAGAGCAAATGCCGATGGGCCAGTGGCTCCTCGAGAATCTGCGGGGGCTGGGTCCGCTTGAGTTGCCGGATCGTAAGGAATCAGACCTCGAACGGCCTATCCCGTACGCCGACTGGACAGAAGCGGAATGGGCAGCGTTTGATGCCACTGATCCTGGTGATCCGGAACGCAAATGAACGGCCTGCTCCTGGACACCAACGTCGTCTCGGAACTGACACGAGCGATTCCGAATCCCCTGGTGACCGCGTTCATCTCGCAACGTGACGACCTATGGCTCGCGTCGCTTGTGATCTACGAGCTTGAAGTTGGCATGATGCTGCTCCCTCCGGGGAGACGCCGTGATCGAATCGCTTTAGCGAACACGCGCATTGTCTCAGCATTCAGGGGGCGGATTCTGCCGCTCGACAGGGCAGGCGCAGAGTGGGCCGCTCGATTCCACACGGACGGGCGGCAACGAGGGCGGCCAATAAGCGTGAGCGACGCGCTGATTGCCGGAACGGCGATGGCGAACGACCTAACACTTGTGACGCGCAACGTCCGCGACTTCGAGGGGTTGGGCGTCGACATGGTCAACCCCTGGGACGAGGCGTTCGCCTGACGCATGGTCTGCGCTACCCCGGCGCGAATGGGCGCGTATATTCGCACTATCTGATCTACATGATCTACGTGTTCGACCTGAACGGGGATCGAGGGATTCAACCATGAGCGGACAACTACTCGACGGCATTCGCGTGCTCGACTTCACCCAGTTCCAGCAAGGACCCTCGGCGACCGTGCTGATGTCCGACCTTGGGGCCGAGGTGATCAAGGTGGAACGGCTCGAGGTCGGCGATCCGTCGCGGCACGTGGGCAAACGCGCCGACGGATTCTGCCAGTACTTCCACACCCATCATCGAGGCAAGCGCAGCATCGCCGTCGACCTGCGCACGGCAGAGGGCCGCGACCTGATCTACGAGCTGGTCAAGCGGGTCGATGTCGTCACGGAGAACTTCAAGCCGGGGGTGATGGAGCGGCTTGGTCTCGGCTGGGACGACCTGCGAGCGCTCAACCCCAACCTGGTCTACGCCAGCGCCAGCGGTTTTGGACCGATGGGGCCGCGGGCCAAATCGACCTCCTGGGCCTCGGTCGCCGGAGCGGCCGGCGGCGGGATGTGGGCCAACGGCGTCAAGGGCGACAAGCCCTACGGCAATGTGGCCGCGCCCGATCCCGACCAGACCGGCGGGATGATCTTCGCCTTCGCGATTGCCAGCGCGCTGGTCGCGCGCGAGCGAACGGGCGAGGGTCAGCACGTTCAGACTTCGCTCTACGGCAGCCAGATCTGGGGTCGAGCGCCGGCGATCAACGCGCTCGCCAACGGCAGCATCGTGCCGACCGCGCGCAACATGCCGATCTCCAACATGTTCACGCTGCAGGCTCAGGGCTCCGACGGCGAGTGGCTCTTCGTTGGCTACATCACCGACCGCTGGGTACCCATGTGCCGCGCGCTCGAACGGGAAGATTTCGTCACCGACGACCGCTTCGCCACGCTCGCCGATCGCAACGCCAACATCGATGAGCTACGCGAGGAGGTCGCCGCAGTCATTGCCACGCGTCCCGCCGCCGAGTGGCCTGCCCGCTTCGACGCCGAGGAAGTGCCCAGCACCCTGATCCAGGACTACCCGATGATCGCCCACGACGAACAGGCCGCCGCGAACGAGTACATCGTCGATTTCGAGGACGAGCGCTACGGCACCCTCCGCACCGTCGGCTCGCCCATCCGAGCCAACGGTGTCCAGGGCCAGGTCAAATCACTGGGCCCGGAGCTCGGCCAGGACACCGACGCGTTGCTGGAGGAGATCGGCTGCGCGCCGGAAGCGATTGCGCAACTGCGGGAAGCGGGCGTGGTCGGCTAGGCGTGCCTCAGCACGGAGTGGACGTTGGGACCTCGTCGATTAGACCACTCGCGAGCTGCAGTTCTCGGATGTAACAGATGATCTGGTGAATCTCTTCGATTTCCAGGCTCTCCACGGCGGGCATGTTGCCGAAGTCCCAGTGGTGGGCTCGGACGCCTCGGGCGACGGCGATGACGAAGCTGGCGTTGCTGTGGTGTCCCGGCTCGTAGATCTGATGCACGAGCGGCGGTCCCTGGTTGGTGCCGCCAGCCCGGTCTCCATGGCACATCGAGCAGTTGGCGATAAACAGCTTCTCGCCGGCGAGCGCCGCCTCGGACAGCTCGCCCTCAACGACAGTGACCTGCTGGTAATCCTGCGACTCGTGAATATCGGAGGCTGCATGTTGTTCCTCGCCTCCGGCGCACGCGATCAAGAGGATGGCGAGAACAACCACGCTTACGCCAAGCGCCCGAAAGCGCAACATCTGCGACATCCCGAGGCTCTCGATTCAACCGCCGCTTGGCGATCAGGATATCTGGCCGTCGGCGCGGTCTCAACGGACTTTCCCTGGGAGCGACTCGATGTCGAGGACCGCCTAGCGGAAGTTGAACTCCTCGTAGTGGATGCGGCCGCGGGATACGCCTCGACGTTTGAACTGGTCTCGCATGGCGTCGATCATCCCAATCGGGCCGCACATGTAGATGTGGCTGTCGGACAGGTCGTTGCCGACGGTCGCGGCGATCTGTTCTACCGTGAGCGGGCCGTCAGAGCCGGAGATTCGTATCTGAGCGCTGAAGTGATCGAAGCGCTGATCGGCTGAAGCGATCTCCTGCGCAAAGAGCAAATCGTGCTCGCTTCGCGCGGTGTAGAACAGCGCGATCTCGGCTTGCTCGGCTCGCGGCGCGTCGTCGAAGCTCCTGATCCAACTCATGAACGGCGTGATGCCGATCCCGCCGGCGATCCATATCTGTTTGCCGCCTCCGTGCCTGTGGTTGAAGCGGCCGTAGCTCCCGTCGACTGTCGCCGGTGTTCCCGTCTCCAGGTGCTCGTTCAAGAGCCGGGTCCAATCTCCGGACGCCTTGATCGCAAACCTCAACTCATCGTCGCCGGGCGAGGAACTGATCGTGAACGGATGCGGCTCCCTGAGCGACTTGTCCTCCGGAAACGAGACAAACGCAAACTGCCCAGCATGAAAGGCAAGCTTGCGACCTGCGTCGGGCTTGAGCGCAATCTCGATCGTCGTGCCGTTCAACCGCTGAACGGACTCTACGGTGTACGCCAACGGCCTCTTGATGAACCGAGAGAGCAGCTCCGCGTAGAGATAGGAGGCTGCGCCGATAGCGAAGATGATCGAGAGGAAGACCAGCAAGACCGACTCCGACAGAATCAGCGAGTTCACCGAGATGGAATGCAGATAGCCGACGATGAAGAAGATGCCGATGAACCGGTGCGTCTTCAGCCATCGGCTGTAAGGCATCCGCACGACGGCACTGATTAAGGGCAGGCGGGGCGACACGCTCAGCAGGATCAGCAGCAGGATGCCGACGAAGGCGGCGATGCCGAGCGGGTTGCCCGAGGAGTCCGTGCTGACATCGAGCGGCATCACCATGAAGTGGGCGACCAGCAGCAACATCGCCGCCAGGCCAGCGTTCTTGTGCGTCAGATACATGCGATCGAGTCCGCCGAACAGCGACTCCAGGTAGCGGGGCCTGGTCGAGAGGTAGAGCGACATCGCCATCAGCGTCATCGCGGTGGTGCTGATCATCTCGGCCGCGAGCTGACGGGTGTATTCGGGTTCGAGGTCCTCGTTGCCCGGAGGGAACAGCACCCACAGAATCAGATTGACGATCGCCAGCAACAGGATTGCGGCATTACCGGAATGTCGAGCAAGCTGCATATCGATCCTTCGAGGCGCACACCGCAGTCAACGACCGTTGTCACCCGAACCAAGGAGGACTGGCAGGGTCGTTCAGCGTGACGCCAGCCGATCCTCCACCTCCGACAGCAACCGCGCCGCGTTCTCGCCGAGCCAGCCTTCTTTGACGTGATCCTTGAGCGGCAGGTCCTGGAGTTCCCGGACGGCTCGGCCGAAGGGGATCATGCTGTCGGTGGCGAAGAGGACGCGATCGCTGAGCAGGGATGTGTTGCCGTAGTGCATCAGCGTCTCCCAGCCGGTTCCGGGGGTACCGATGTACTTGGGGGCGACGGCGCCGATCTCGATGTAGACGTTCTGATGCTTCCAGGCGACGGCGACCAGTTCGTTGACCCAGGGCCAACCGCCGTGATTGGCGACGATGGTCAGGTCGGGGAAGTCGCAGGCGATCTCGTCCAGGACGATTGGGCGGCCGTAGGCGATTGAGCGGTCGTTGGAGAAGTTGATCGAGGAGTGGATCGTGACCGGCACGCCCAGTTCCTGGCACTTGGCGTAGAGCGGATAGAAGCGCTTGTCGTTGGCCATGACGCGGTAAGAGAAGGGCTGGAGGTTGACGCCCGTTGCGCCGCGTTCGCGGACCTCGTGCTCGACGACGGCGGCCATGTTGTCGCCGGCCGCGGGATTGACAGTCACGTAGCCGGTCAGCACGTCGGGATATCCGGCGACGATGCGGTGGACGGCGTCATTCATCGAGCGATAGTCGCCCGCCGCCCACTCGGCCTGGAGCACGGCGCGGTCGACGCCCGCTTCGGCCATCGCCGCAAGCATCTCCGCGGCGTCTGGACCGCCGCCCCGCTCACGCGTGTAGATGCGGTTGTAGTTGGCCAGGTAGTCGCGGTCGCTGAATCGCTCGTCGCCGTCCCCGGCTGGGTCGACCCATTCCCGAGCCGGCAACGTGACTCGGAAGTCGATGATTTCTGGCATGGTGTCAGCCTTTCGCTCAACGCGATGATGAGGCGTCTCCCTCTGGGAGAAGCCTGCCCCTGCGAAGGCAGGGGGGCCGGGGTGAGGGTTCCGGACTGGGAGTTGGACTTGAGCGGGCCCTCACCCTAACCCTCTCCCTCGGGGAGAGGGGATTGTTGTCTGCTAGGGAATGACGCCGGCCGACTTCATCGCGGCGATGGCGTCCCAGTCGTAACCCAGCTCTTCCAGGACGAGTTCAGTGTGCTCGCCCAATTCGGGAGCGCTCGAGTAGTTGTTCGTCGGCGCCTGTTCGAGTTGGAAGGGTACGCCGAGCACCTTGAAATCGCCTGCGGTCTTATGTTGCATGGTGCGTACGTAGCCGTTGGCGGCCGCCTGTGGATCGTCGGCGATCTCGACCGTGTCGGCCGCCGGGGCCCAGGGGAAATCGTTGGCGTCGAAGATTGCAGCCCAGTAGTCGCGGGGTTGCCGACCGATGCGCCGCTCGATCACCTCGACCGCTTCGCGGATGTGCTTACGACGGTTGGCGACATCGGCGAACCGTTCGTCCTCGGTCAGCAGCGGTTCGTCGATGGCCGCGGCGAAGGGTTCCCAGAAGCGCTCCTCCTGGATCATGGCGAGCTGCATCCACTTGCCGTCGGCGGCCTGGTAGGAGTTGTAGAGCGGATTGAAGGCGCTGTAGCGGTCGGTGCGGGGGAAGTTCTCGCCAGTCGCGAGCGCACCCTGGATTGCGAATCCGTTGGCCCAGATGCCGCCGCCATAGAGCGAGCAGGTGACGAACTGACCCTCGCCGGTCAGCTCGCGCTGGTAGAGGGCGGCGAAGATTGCGGCGGAGATGTTCATCGCGCTGGGCAAGTCGCCCATCGCGCCGACGAGTCGAACCGGCTCGCTGTCGGCGGTTCCCAGGGTCTCCATGAACCCGCCGCGCGCCCAATAGGCCAACTCGTCGAATGCGGGCCGGTTGATGTCGGGTCCTTCGGTGCCGTAGCCAGTGGCGTGGGCGTAGATCAGGCGGGGGTGTTCGGCTCGGATCGAGTCGTAGTCGATGCCCAGCCGCTCGAGCGCGCCGCGACGCAGGTTGACGATGAACACGTCGGCGTCGGCCAACAGCTTGCGCAATGCCTTGTTGCCCTCGGGGCTGCGGACGTTGAGCGCGATGCTGCGTTTGTTGCGATTGGCGATCTCGAAGACCCAGTCCACGTTGTCACGGACGCGGTGGATCAGACCGCGCATGGGGTCGCCTTCGTGCGGCTCGATCTTGATGACGTCGGCGCCAAGTTCACCCAGGACGCAGGCGCTCATCGGGCCGAACAGCCAGGTAGCCATCTCGACGACTTTGAGTCCCTTCAACAGCGGCTTGGGCTGGGATTCCTGGGTAGTCACGCGCGCTCCATCCACTCCGTCTGGCCGGGCTTCAAGGCTAGAGCTTCGTTGGTATCGGGGGCCGCGCCTGGTCTCCCAGTCCCCGCGTGAAGCGAGGACTGGGCCACGTTGATTCACTCGACGACGCGCGCAAAGAGGACCTGATCGATGGTCTCTCCGTCTTTGGTCACGCTCTTGCGTAGCCGGCCCTCTCGGACGTAGCCGACCTTCTCCAGGACTCGCATCGAGGCGGGGTTCCACTCGTAGACGTAGGCTTCGAGCCTGACGAGGTCGTGATGGGCGAAGGCGTACTCGGTCATCGCTCGGAGGGCGGCGGTTGCGATACCTCGGCCCCAGAACGGCTCGCCGAGCCAGTAGCCGATTTCGGCCGTGCGACGGTGGACATCGGTGCGGAAGACGAGGCCGATTCCGCCGATCACCTCGGTCTCGGAGGCGATGGCGAAGTTCGCCTCGGGGCGCTGGTTCTGGACGAGCTGAATCCAATGGTGAGCGTCGCGCAGCGTGTAGGGATGGGGAAAGGTGTCGCGCATGTTGCGGGCGATCTTGCGATTGTCGGCGTGTCTGGCGAGCGACTCGGCATCGGCGGGCCGGTAGCTTCTGATATGCCATTCGCCTATGGCCAGTTCCTCCATGACGCCCTCCCACAGATTGATCGATCTGCATCGTACGACGGCTCGCCACGCCCGCCGAGGAGTACGTTGAAGCATGAACCGTTGGTCCCATCTGGAGGCCGTCATGCTCAACAGCGGACGCATCGAGCGAGCTCAGCAGCGGATGAGGGAACAAGGCATCCACGCCTACATGATCCTCACCCACGACGACTACATCTACTTCTTCGGCGAGGACCGGCATCAACCTCGAGCGCTGATCCCTGCGATGGGTCCGCCCATCGTGATCACCTTCTTCGGCGAGGAAGAAGAGGTACGGCAATCGCTCGGTGTGGACGACGTCAAGGTCTTCGGCACCGTAGGCCAGCAAATCAAGGACGTGGTCGGCATCATGCGCGAGATGTCGGGCGGCATGCCGGGCGGGATGGAGTCGATGACCGTCGGCGTGCAGATGTGGTTCGCCACGCCCGCGTTCCTGCTCAACATGTTCCAGCGGGCGAATCCCAACGTGAACGTGGTCGACATCGCCCCGGTGATGGACGAGCTGCGGATGATCAAAGACGACTCCGAGGTCGAGCTGATGCGTGAAGCAGCAAAGATTGCCGGAATCGGCCTGAAGACCGCCGCGGCGACGCTGCGTCCGGGCATCACCGAGAACGAGGTCGGCGCGGAGATCGAATACGCGATGCGCAAGGCGGGCGGTCAAGGCGTGGCGACGCCCGTGTTCGTCAACTCCGGGATCCGCTCGGGTTGGCTGCACGGCAACGCGACGCACAAGGTGGTCGAACGCGGCGACCTCGTCGTGATCGATGTCGTGCCGCGATATCAGGGCTACTGCGCCAACTTGACGCGAACCTTCGTGATCGGACCTCCCAGCGGCCAGCAGCGTGAGATCCACGAGACGTACCGCCGAGCCCAGGCCGCAGCGATCGCCGCAGCCGGGCAAGGCGTGCGCAATCGAGAGCTCGACGCCGCCGCTCAGCAGGTCTTCGCCGACGCCGGATTCGGCGACAGCTACGTACACGGCATCAGCCACAGCATCGGCCTCGACTTTGAGGAGATGCCGCGGCCGACGATTCATCCCGCCGATTCACGCATCGAGCTGCGCAACGGCATGGTGCTCACGGTCGGCCACTCGGTGCTCTCCGTGCCCGGAGTCGGCGGAGCGAGAATCGAGGACACGTTCCACCTGGTCGACGGCCGGATGGAGCCGCTCGTCGAGTGCGATGTCCCGTTTGAGTTGCCGGGGTGATTGAGATGTGGTTAGGTAACAATTGCCGCAGCAAGATCCTCGCTTGCTGCAACACAACCCAACCCGTCATTGCCGCGCTTGCCGCGGCAATCTCGCTTTGGACCGCACGGACATCCGTACTGAAGTCGGCGAGATACCCGCGACAAGCGCGGGTATGACGCAGCTTCGTTGGGAGTCTTCGCCAATGTGAAGTGGCCCTGGTTCAGCCAAGTACATCTTCGATCTGCTGCATGTGCTCCTCGCGATGCGGCGCTCGCTCGACGGCGTAGGCGAGGCCGGCGCTGCGCAGCTCATCGAGTTGCTCCGAGGTGAGCGACTCGACGGTCGCGTCAAGCTGTTCCGCCGCAGTGACTGCGGCGGCGCCGAGCGTTGCGGGATTGAAGGCTGCGGCGATCGCTTCCAACGTCGCGTTGGTCGCATAGTCCTCCGCGGGAAATCCGTGGCCATTGGCAAACCGGTTCAACGCGGCGACCTGGCGGGCGTCCCAGAAGGCGAGATGGACGAGCGCGAAGGCGACCGTCCAGTCGCCTCCGAGCGAGCGCTGCAGGTCTTGCGGAGTGAGGCGCGCGACCAGTGCGGTCAGGCGCTCGGTCGAGGTCGAGTTGCTTGCGTGGATGTGGTCGATGTCCGCCACGGTATCTCCGGATGAATCGGGTTACGTGTGATCAACGTTAGTGGCGTCGTCCGCTTCGGCCTGTCGACGGACGTACAAGCGCGCTCCGGCGAGACCGAGCATGATCGCTCCTGCCGCTGCGACGACGAGCATCGCCACCAGACGGTCCTGCCCTGGTTCGTCGGCGGCGAGACCGCCGCCTCCGGTGTTGGGGAAGTCAGCGTCCGGGCTGGTCTGCGCTGCGCCCGAGAATGCCGCTAGGTCTTCTCCGGCAAGCTCCACCGGCGCGGTCCGGCCGCATCGACCCACGTCAACCCCGTCCCAGGAGTAGACCACGTACTCGACGTCTTCCTCGAAGGGATAGCCGCAAGCCGCTGAATCCTCCGGCGTGAACAGTGTGAGCGCCTCAGAGTCCGGTCCCTTCCAGACGGTTATGACATCAAAGTTCACTTCGAGCAAGCCCTTCTGGTCGGCGGACCCGATCGAGGTGACGGTTCCGCGAAAGACCAGCTCTGATTGGGCCAGCGCCTCTTCCGGCGTGCCGGGAGGCGCGCACGAGCAGGCGTACGTGTTTGTCGGCGACGCGAGAAACCAGAGACCCAGCGTCGACACGATGATGAGGATGCGCAAACCCATTCGCGAACTCTCTGCGACCGCCAACCCTCCCGCGCCTACCGAGCCACTGTATGCCGACGGGCGCGATCATGGATCGACGCCAGCCGATGCGCAGGATTTGTCGATCAGCGACAATCGAGCCAGAACCGACAAGCGGACGGACGAAGGGGATGAGCGATGAGCGAGATACAGCGGATCACCCCTTCTCTCTGGTTCGACCACGATGCCGAAGCGGCGGCCGAGTTTTATGTCTCGCTGTTTCCCAACTCGCGAGTGATCAGCGTCGTGAAGATTGCCTCCGGACCAGGCGAGGACGGCGCGATCGTCGAGTTCGAGTTGGACGGTCAACGAATGAGCGCCGTTGACGGAGGGGCGATGGTCAACTTCTCGGAAGCGGTGTCGTTCGTCGTCTCCTGTGAGACACAAGAGGAGATCGACCACTACTGGTACCGGCTGTCGGAGGGCGGAGAGACCCAGCAGTGCGGCTGGCTAAAGGACCGCTACGGGTTGTCCTGGCAGATCGTGCCAGCGGAGCTTTCGGAGCTGACCCAAGCGGCGCCGGTCGCGGTGATGGATGCTCTGCTGCGGATGGGGAGGATCGAGATTGCGGGGTTGCGTGAGGCTGCGAAGGTTGGCGATGGTTGAGGAACGGTTGTCGGTTGTCGCTACGTCTGCTCCAATTCGCACAGGTCAGGGACGGCCAATCGTAGTCGAATCCTCAAGTGATCGGAACCCGGGTGGCGACAAACGGCCTGTTCGAACAGTTCTCGGCGCGCTACCCGCGCCTCTACCACATGGCCGAGTCGGGTAGTTGGCGCAGCGTGCGGGAGCGCGGGTTGCTGAGCACGTCCGCGCTGCTCGACCTGTTTGAGATCAGCGGCTCGAAGCGACGCGAGATTGAGTCGCAGTGGCGCCCGAACATCGTACCGATCGAGCATCCGATCTACGGGACTGCTGCGATCCGTGATCAATGGCCGATGCCGCCCGAACACCTGGTCAAGGGGCTAGACGACATCACGCCTCAACAGTGGTACGAGTTTCTCAACCGCCGGACGTTCCTGTGGCTCTCGGAGCCGCGGCTGATGCGCATGCTCAATGCCGCGCCATACCGGAACGCGACTCACGATGTGCTGACGCTGAACACCCGATCATTTGTCGGCGAATACCTGGATCGGATCAGAGTTTGCCAGATCAATTCGGGCTTTGCGATGCCGATGTTCGGCAGAGTGACCAAGCGCTCCTTCGAGTCGTTTCAGACCATCGAGCGGCGGGCTGCGACTGAGGGCCTGAGCGGCCTAGCCGAGTTGACGGTGGCGTACGCCGCGCCAGATGCGTGGCGTTTCGTCGTGTCCGTTGATTCCGGGCGCGGGAAGCAGCGTCTGGGGACCATCTGGCGGCCCTAGGCGGGGGGTTCGCGAATCAGACGGCGTACAGCAGTTCCCCATCCACGTAGGTTTGCTGCACTGATATCTCGCGGATGAACGCAGGATCGACCAGCGTTGGGTCGTGGCTGAGGACGACCAGGTCCGCCCGCTTGCCCACCTCGATTGAACCGACCTCGTCGTCTCGGAACATGGCGACCGCCGAGTTGATCGTCTGCGTTCTCAGGGCCTCGAGCGGTGTGAGCGTCTCCTCCTCGGCGATCAGGTCGCCGTCGCGCGAGCGGCGGGTGGTCAGGCCGTACAGGCCGAGCAGCGGCTCGACGGGAGCGCAGGGGAAGTCGGAGCCCGAGGCGACGGTGACGCCGGCGTCGAGGAAGGAGCGATAGGGCAGTGGCGGGATCGTCAGCCCGGCGTCGGCGATGAAGTCGACGAAGCCCTGGCCGACTGAGTAGAGGAAGGCCGGCTGGTGCGAGATGATCACGCCCAGCGAGGCGGCGCGTTCCATCTGCCCGGGGTCGGCGAAGAAGAAGTGCTCGATCCGGTAACGGGCGTCGCTGCGGGGAATCTCGCGCTGGACCCGCTCGTACGTGTTGAGCGCCTGCTCGATGGCGCGGTTGCCGAGGCAGTGGATCGCGGTCTGCAGGCCGTGGGAGGCGGCGTTGAGCACGAGCTGGTCGACTTCGTCCTGGTTGTAGTACGGCTCGCCGACATCCTCAAACGTCCCGTCGGCGTGACACCTGCGCAGCGCGTTGGATGGGTAGACCGGGTCCATGAACAGCTTGACAATCCCGCCGCGCAGGCGGTCGGAGACATCGTCCTTGAGGAATCCGCCCTTGGCGGCTTCCTCGGGCGCGGCGAAGAAGCCGTTGCCACCGCGCATCTGGTGCATCATGATCGGCAGCTTGCCGCGCTCGTCGGCGAGCCGGTACATCTCGGCGCTCTCCGGCATGACGACCGCGTCGCCCACGCTGGTCACCCCGTGCGAGAGATGGCGCAGCGCGTTCTGCTCGACCAGATCGGCCACAATCTCGGGACCGAGCGTGTCGATGTGCGAACGCATCGATGCGTGATGGACCAGGTCCGACGCCCGCTCATAGAGCATCCCCGTCGCCTCGCCGCTGGCGTCGCGCAGGATCTGACCGCCGCGCGGGTCCGGCGTCTCAAAGTTGATCCCGGCGATCGCCATCGCGGCCGAGTTGGCGTAGCTCGCGTGGTAGGAGTAATCCATCACGCAGACCGGATTGTTCGGCGCGACATCGTCGAGTTCATCGCGAGTCAGCCAGCCGCCCCTGGGATGTCGGGCGTTGTAGCCGAGTCCCCAGACCCACTGACCCTCGGGCGTTGCCTCTGCGGCGGTCGCGATCGCGTCGAGCACGGCCGGCTTGCCGGCCAGCGGCGGCACGCGGCAATCGACGGAGACCGGCTCGAACGTGGTCATCGAGAAGTGGTTGTGAGGATCGATGAACCCGGGAATCAGCGCCCGGCCGCGCAAATCGACATGCGTGGCGTTGGGGCTGATCGCTCGGCGAGCCTCCTCGCTGTCTCCGACGGCGACGATCTTGCCGTCCCGTACCGCCACACCGGACGCAATCCGATCCAGCCCGTCCATCGTTAGTACGCGCCCGCCGGTGAATAGCAGTTCCATGTTGGCTCCTCTCGGCGCGGCGCGGCCGCCGAGGTGAGGGTAGCGGGTGCTGCTCGGTATGATGATCGCAGCGCTTGAATGTTGTGAGCGCAAGTGGAGCGCGGCGTAGACGGGACCGGACGCAGCCGTCGCGAGTCAAGTGAAGAAGCAAGGTGATGGCGTGCCGACCGACGTAGACAAACGACCCAGCAGCAGCCCGCGTGAGGCGCTTCGCGACTACTACCAGATTCAGGATCTGAGCGAGTCGTCGCAGGACGAGGCGCGCATCGCCGATCAGCCGAAGTTGGTGAGCCGCTTCTACGACGCCGTGACCCGGCTGTACGAGTTCGGCTGGGGCACGACATTCCACTTCGCGCCGCGCCGGCCGGGCGAGAGCCTGCAAGATTCTCAGCAGCGGTTGGACGAGGAGATCGGCGAAGTCCTACAACTCAAGCCGGGCATGGAGGCAGCGGATTTCGGTTGCGGAGTCGCAGGACCGCTGGTCGCGATTGCCAAGTCGACCGGGGCAAGCGTTACCGGGATCAACTTCAACTCCTATCAGATCGCGCGCGGGCGGCAGCGGGTCGCGCAGGCGGGTCTGGAGCAGACTTGCCGATTCCTGTACGCGGACTACATGGACGTGCCGCTGGAGGATGAGGTGTTCGACGCGATCTACACGTTCGAGGCCGTCTGTCATGCGCCGAACAAGCTGCTGCTGTTCGAGCAGATGCATCGGCTGCTGAAGCCGGGCGGCGAAATCGCGCTGGTCGAGTGGTGCCTGACGGATCGATTCGATGCCGGCGACGCTCAGCACCGGGACATTCGCAGCAGGATTGAGACCAACAACGCCACACCCGACTTACCGACCACCGAACAACAGGTCGAGACGATTCGCCAGGCCGGCTTCGAGATCATTCAGGCGGTCGACCTGCAGGCCGAACACGGCGACGCGCGCACGCCCTGGTACATGGCTCTGCAGGGTCGCGACCTCTCGTTCTCGTCATGGGCGCGGACGCCCGCCGGGCGGACGGTGACTGCGAACGTGACGAAGCTGCTCGAACGTCTGCGTATCGCTCCGGCGGGAACGAGCGACACGGCCGAGTTCCTCAACGTGGCCGCCGACGCCCTGGTTGAATCGGGCGAGTTGGGCATATTCACGCCGAGTTTCCTGGTGCACGCTCGCAAACCGGCGTTGGACGCGGAGCCGTCATGTTGAGCCTCCGCTCACGACGTCCGGACCACTCGGCAGTTCTTGATGCGCGACGGTTGGACAGCTACCCCTATCCCTACCCGACAGGCTGGTATCGGCTGGCGTCAACCGACTCCCTGCGCCGCGGCGAGGTGCGCCGGATCGAGTGCCTGGGCAAGCAGTTCGTCCTCTGGCGAGAGCAGGAGGGCGGCGAGATTCACCTGATGGACGCCTTCTGCCCGCACCTCGGCGCCAACCTGGGACTGGGACGCGTTCGCGGCGATTGCATTGAGTGCCCGTTTCATCAATGGCAGTTCACCGGCGACGGTCATGTCGATCACATTCCGTACAGCCAGCGACCTCCGGCGGGCGGACTGGCCCGCACCCATCATCTGGAAGACGTGCACGGTCAGTTGTTCCTGTTTCATCGGGCCGACGGTTCAACCCAGGACGAATGCGAGCCGCCGTACCCGGTTCCGCGGATACCGGAAATGGATGACGGTCGCTTCGTGCTGCGCGGGCATCACAATGTCGGCCGCATCCGCATGCACATCATCGAGATCGCCGAGAATGCAGTCGACACGGCACACTTTCAGCCGCTGCACGGCCAGTTTCGCTTGCCCTGGACGCAGATTCCGATCCCGAAGATCGAGATCGTGCATTCCGCGAAGTGGACCCTCGACGAAGAGTCGCCGTGGTTGATGCACTTTGACGACGATGTGGTTCTGCGCGTCCTGGGACGCGAGTTCGCTCAGGCCGGGGCGCGTGTGCGGGTGTCGTACTACGGCCCCGGCAGTCTGCTGCTCTTCCGCTTCACCATTCCCGGTCGCGGCGAGATCGCGATGTACAAGACGTTTCTACCCATCGCGCCATTAGAGCAACAAGTCGACTACCGATGGTTCGCCGATCGCCGCATGCCCCGCTGGCTGGTCTGGTACGTGATCGGCAACTGGGCTTCGCAGCTTCCTCAGGATGTCGACATCTGGCAAAACAAGACCTACCTGTCGCGGCCGGTGCTGTGCCGCGACGACGGCCCTGTTCACCAGATGCGCCGCTGGTATCAGCAGTTCCTGCCCGACGCGCCGCCGGCTGCGCAGCCAACGTCCTACACCGAGTACTCCAAGTCGCCGTCGACATAGGTCTGTTGGACCACGATGTCGCGGACGTTGTTCGGATCGACCAGCGTTGGATCGTGACTCAGGACGACCAGGTCGGCTCGTTTGCCGATTTCGATCGAGCCGACCTCATGCTCGCGGAACATGGCCGTGGCCGAGTTGAGCGTGTATGTCCGGATGGCCTCAAGCGGCGAGATGGCCTGGTCGGCTGCAATCACCGTGCCGTCGTGCGAAGTTCTCGACAACAGACCGTACAGCCCCAGCAGCGGCGGAACCGGCGCGCAGGGGAAATCCGAGCCTGACGCGACGAAGACGCCGGCGTCCAGCATCGCCCGATAGGGAATCGGGATCGCGTCGATGCCGGCTTCGTTGCTGCGCGACTCGAAGTAATCGCCGATCAGGTGCAGGAACGGCGGTTGGTGCGAGACGATCACGCCGAGCGAGTGCGCGCGCTCAATCTGATCACTCGTGGCGAAGCTGAAGTGCTCGATCCGGTAGCGAGGATCGTCGCGGGGAATCTCGCGCTGGGCGCGTTCGAAGGCGTTAAGTCCCTGTTCGACGGCGCGATTGCCGATGCAATGGATGGCGACCTGCAGGCCGTGCGAGGCGGCGTCGAGCACGAGGTGATCGACCTCTTCCTGGCCGTAGTACGGCTCGCCGACCGGTTCCCTGGTTCCGTCCTCGTGGCAGACCTCCATCGCCGGACTCGGCCAGACCGGATCCATGAAGATCTTGACGATGCCGCCGCGTAGACGGTCGGAGACGTCGTCCTCCATGAATGCGCCGCCGGCGGCGTCTTCGGGTGCCGCGAAGAAGCCCGGACCGCCGCGCATCTGGTGAATCACGATCGGCAGCCGGCCGCGTTCGTCGGCGAGCCGGTAGATCTCGGCGCTCTCGGGCATGACCAGCGCGTCGCCGACGCTCGTGATGCCGTGCGACAGGTGTCGGCGGGCGTTCTGTTCAATCAGGCCGGCGACCGCGTCCTCGCCGAAGCGGTCGATGTAGGAGCGCATCGACGCATGATGCACCGGGTCCATCGCGCGTTCCCAGAGCGTGCCGTTCGGCTCGCCGCTGGCGTCCTTGCGGATTTCGCCGCCGGGCGGGTTGGGCGTGTGACGGTCGATGCCGACCATCGCCATCGCCGCCGAGTTGGCGTAGCAGGCGTGATAGGACGAGTCCATCACGCAAACCGGATTGTTGGGCGCAATCTCGTCCAGCTCTGAGCGCAGCAGTCCGTCTTCCTCGCCGATCAGTCGAGCCGCGTACCCGAGACCCCAGATCCACTGGCCCTCGGGAGCGCCGGCGGCAGCCGCCGCGATCGCGTCCAGGACTGCGGGCCGGCCCGACAGCGGCGGCACGCGGCAGTCGACCGAGCGTGGTTCGAAGGTCGTCATCGAGAAGTGATTGTGCGGGTCGCAGAAGCCGGGGATCAGCGCCCGACCATTCAGGTCGACGTGGGTGGCGTCGGGTCCCACCGCATTGCGCGCCTCTGCGCTGTCGCCGACGGCGACGATACGCCCATCGCGGATCGCAACGCCCGAGGCGATCCGGTCCATTGCGTCAATCGTCAGCACGCGTCCACCGGTGAATAGCAGTTCCATCGTCGGCTCCTCGCTAGGCGCGCAGATGACTGGCGCGCCAAGCGAGGCTAACGAATCGGACGCGGGGAGTACGATTGCACGTCAGGTCGGGCCACTGCCTCTTGGACGGCGGCTAGTTGCCGACGGCTTCGAGGAGGCCGGTGGCGGCTTTTCGCCCCTGGGCGGCGGCGACGTCGTGGCTGAGGATGACGAGGTCGTGCTTGCGGCCCTCGCGGTCCTTGACATGGTCGCGAAGCACCGCCTCGGGCTTGAAGCCGAGCGTGCGGAAGACGTTGATCGCCTGCTGCTGATCGATGGTGATCTGGGCGATGATCTTCTCGACGCCCATCTCCAGCGCGATGCGGAACGCTTCCTCGGTCAGCAGCCGTCCGACGCCTTGCTCCCGCAGCGACTGCGAAACGAGGATGCGCAGCTCGGCGACGTGTGGCGACCAGGGCAGGTCGTTGCGGTCGACCGTGGCGTAGCCTTCGATCTCGCCCGACGGGCTGACCAGCAGTAGGGACGTCGTGAGACCGGCCTCGATCCGTTCGAGCCAGACCTCGACCTGCCCGGGACGGGTGATGTCCCGGCGGAGGAAGAGTAGGTCGTGTTCGGATAGCGAGCGGGCGAAGCCGAGCATGTCCTCGGCGTCGCCGCGGGTCATGAGTCGCAGCGTGTACGTCTGACCGGCGAACTGCATGGACCTGGGATAGCGGTGGGAGTCTGTGGAATGCGTCATGGAACCTACACCGAACGAACTGAGAGCCACTGATCGAGATGGGGCCAGAGCCGGTACTTGGCGTTGCCGCCTGCGACAAGGCTGGCATGGCCGCCGCGCAGGACGACCGCTTCCTGCTCGTCCGAGCCAACCGCTTCAAGCAGGGGCTCGGCTGCTTCGAAGGGCACGATGTGATCGTGCTCGGCCATGGCGTGGATGATTGGCGTGTCGATCTTTTTCAGGTCGACCGTCTTCCCGCCGAGTTCGAGGTTGCCCTCGAGCATCGCGTTCTTCCAGTAGAGCTGCTTGATCATCTGGCGGAACGCCTCACCCGCGAACGGGATCTGGTCGGACGCCCAGCGGTCGATCATCATGAACGACTTCACGTACTTGTCGTCGCGAATCTTGTCCAGGACCTGGATCGGACTGGTGAGTCGACCGGTGGGGCGGAGCATGTCGAATGCCGAAAGCAGCATCTCGCCGGGGACGTTGCCGAGGGAGTCGACGATGCGGTCGACGTCGAAGTAGCGCTCGTCGGTCCACTGGGTGAACAGGCCCATGCCCTTGAAGTTGACGGGTGTGGTCAGGCAGACCATGTTCTGGACCGGCGAGTCGGGGTGCGTGGCGAGGTAGAGGATGCCCAGCGTGCCGCCGAGGCAGTAGCCCAGCATGTTCAGCTCGTCCTCGCCCGAGTACTCGGCGACCCGCTCGACGCAGGCTTGCAGCCGCTCCATCACGTATTGGTCGAGGGTCAACGTGGACTCCTCGGGCAGCGGCGCGCCCCAGTCGATCAGATACACGTCGTAGCCGGCCTGGACGAGGTACTCCATCATGCTCTGGCCTGGAGTGAGGTCGAGGATGTAGGGCTTGCTGACCAACGAGGTGATCACCAGCAGCGGCACGCGGTAGATCTCTTCGGTCTGCGCCCGATAGTGGTAGAGCTTCATCGAGCCGAGCGAGAGGATCGTGTCCTTGGGCGTCGAGCCGGGCTGCGGGTCCTCGATCGAGAAGTACTCAAGCCCGATCAGGCCGCGCCGGAGAATCGTTTCGACGGTCGATTGGACCGTGTCGGCGACATCGGGCTGAGAGTCAACGGGCGCCGGTTGAGCGGTCTCAATCGGCGCGGTGGGATTTCCTGGATCGGCAACGGCAAGTGTCACTGGTCGCTCCATGAATCTTCATAGGCACAACGGATGCGCGTGCAGCGCGCGGGGATCCGCGCTGCAAGTCATCTTCTATGGAGAACGACCAGCGCAGGTAACAGCGCGGTTACTGAACGATGAAGTTGAGACGAAGGTGACGGTTAGTTTGTATCAGCCGACGCAGGGCGGCGGGTCCGCTTCGGCTTGGGCGAACTGTTCGCCTTCCCGCCCTGTTCCACCGATCCCTTGATCATCGAGAGTTGCGCCTCAATCGCGGCAAGCTGATTCTCGATCGCCATCAGCCGGTCGCCCAGGGCGAGCACGTCGGTACGGGTCGGCACGTTCATCGCGGTCAGGTAGGGACCCATCGCCTCGCTCATGGTCTTCTGAAAGTGCAGGAAGACATCGAGGTTGCGGCCCATGTTCTGGCTGAACTCTTCGGTGCCCATCATCTGGTTGAAGAATTCGTTCCACTGCCGCTCGGACTGGGTCATCCACTCGCGCCAGGCGTCGCCCCAGGCGGCTGCGAGATCGGGGTTGGGGGTTTGCGTCGTCATCGTGATTCCTCGTGCTCTTCCCGGTTGGTGTCGTCCGCCTCGGCGGAGTGGCTTGCCTCTTCAAAGCGATCGAGCGCTCCGGTCAGGACTTCCTGGTATCGATTCAGCGCCTCGATCCAGGTGCGCAGGAACACATCGCCGGCGGCGGTCAACGAGTACATCCGACGCGCCGGTCCCTGCTCCGAGGTGTCCCAGAAGGAGGAGACGAAGCCGCTCTGCTCGAGCTGGCGCAGCGCGCGGTAGACGGTCCCGCTGTCGGACTGGGGCAATCCGGACTCGCCGAGCTGCTGATTGAGCTGATAGCCGTACGCGTTGCAGCCCTTGAGAAATGCGAGCAAGCTGGTCGCCAGCATCTCGCCGTGCAGCCGCGGCTGTCCGCTCCTGGCTGACTTGGCTGACTTGCGGGAAGTCCTGCGTGCGCTCTCGGTCGATTCGTCCATATGCGCATTGTGCCGCTAGGTGTCATCTGTTGCAAGATGCAAGTTGCACTTAGCTGCAATCGGGCGTACATTTCCTCCGTCAGCGACATTGAATACCTCTCGCCAAGGAGCACCAACCATGACCGAGCAGAACGAGCAAAACGCGACCGAGCGCTACTTCGACGCCTTGCTGGCCAGCTACGAGGCGTTGCACAGCGCCGTCGAGCAGGCCAACGAGCGCGGCCTGCGCCTCTCGCGCCAACTGGCCGCCGACATCACCGAGGCCCAGCGCCGCGCGATCGAGCTCGGCCGTCAGGTCGCGGCCAATCCGAACGACGCCGCGGCCGCCTACTCGGCGGTGATGGAATCGGCCGTGGCCGCGCAGAGCCACGCGCTCGACTTCACGCAGTCGGCCTACAAGGAAGCGCTGGCCGCCAGCGCCGAGGGTCGCGAGGCGCTCGACACGCTGCTCACCAGCAGCCGCACCGCAGCCGAGGCCGCGATGGCGATCTCGCGCGAATGGCAGACCGGCAATCCGTGGTCGGAGTTCGTGCAGAAGAGCATGGAGTCCTTCGGCATCAACACCAACGGCGCGTCGGAGCAGAAGGAAGAAGCAACCGCCAAGGGATAGCCGCGATTGACCCCTTCTTCCTCGCGAGACCTGCGCTTCCTCCCTTTCGGCTGCCCTCTCCCATTGGAGACTCGCGCGTAATCCCATTCCGGTCCCCTCTCCCGGCGGGAGAGGGTGAGGGTGAGGGCCCTCTGAGGTTCATATGACCACGATGACCAGATAGCGAGCGCCGTGCCGGACCCTCAGCCCAGCCCTCTCCCAGAGGGAGAGGGAGTAAGAGCCCAGCGGTTTACGCGCAAGTCTCCAGAGGGAGAGGGATAAGCCCCGGAGGAACGAGTCACGTCCCTGTGGCGGGCGACTCGGCCAGTAGACGCGCGACTGCTTGGTAGGCCTGCCAGTTGTAGATGATCCCGTAGTGGCTGGTGGGGATGCCGATGTTGAGCTCGGCTTCCTCCTCCATGCAGCTTTGCGGTCGCACCAGGCCGTCGTTTCGGGAGTAGAGCGCATGGCGGCGGAAGGGCGGTTTGCGCGGTCGCATGATGTTCTCGATGAAGCTGCAGGTGCAGTGACCGCTGTAGCAAGCCGGCGCAATGTGCCAGGTCAGGTGCGAGCCCGCCTGCCTGCGGACGGCGTCCATCGCCTCGATCAGCACCGGATGGACATGGGCGACATCGTTGAACGGCGCGGCGAGCGAGATCAACTGGTCGACGGCTTCCGAATGGCGGAAGGCGACGTCGCGGGCGATCAGCGCGCCCAGGCTGTGACCAATCAGGTGGACGCGGCGTCCGGTCTCGTTGGCCGCACGCCGGACCACGCTCAGCACGGTCTCGGCAGACACGTCGGGGCAATTCACGTTGACCCCGAGCTCCGAGTAGTAGGGCTGGTATCCAATCCGAGCTAGCCAGAAGTAAAGCTCCATCATCGACAGATCGGTGCCCATGAAGCCGGGCACGACGACCACCGGCTCGCCGTGGCCGCGGGACACGCCGCAGCCGTAGTAGACGGGCGAGAGTCGCAACGCCGCCCAGTCCCAGGCGAAGCTCAACTCGTTCTGGATCGGCGTCAACGCCGGCTGGACCGAGTGGTCGTCGGCGTATCGCTCAAGGAGTCCGTCTGCAGGCGCCATGGCAGTCATCGCGGTTCGGCCCAACCGGTCAGGACCTTCAGGCAGAGCGTATCGCAGACATTGTGCGTATCCAGAACTCGCGAGAGGCAGATCGTGCCTATCCTGTTCGGGTGACCTTCTCGTGGGAACTGTGGCGATTCACCGAGGGCGTGCGCTGGCGCGTGGTCCTTTCGGTGCTGGTCGGACTGCTGGCGGTCGCCGCCGGCGTGGCGCGGCTGGCGCTGCTGGGCTGGATTGGCGCACGCATCTTCGAGGGCGACGGCTTTGGCGACCTGGTGCCGCTGATCATCGCGGCGGCCGCGTCGATCGCCGCTCGTTCGCTGTTTCTCTACGCCAAAGAGGAGATCGCCAACGGAACGGCCTTGCAGGTCCAGTTCAAGCTCCGCCAGCGCCTGTTCGACCAGGTGGTGCGGCTGGGGCCGTCGCACTTCGACCGCCAACGGACCGGCGACATCACCGTTGGCGTCGTCGAAGGGGTGGAACAGCTTGAGACCTTCTTCGGCCAGTACCTGCCGCAACTGATTGTGGCGACGCTCGCGCCGATCGGCATCTTCGTTTTCATGGGGTTCCTCGATCTGCCGGTCGCGGCGATCTACTTCGGCTTCGCCCTGGTCACGCTGACCCTGCCGGCCCTGCTCAAACAGAAAAACGCCGAAGCCTCGCTGCGGAGGCGCGACGCATACGGATCGTTCGCCGCCGATTTCCTCGATTCGGTCCAGGGGCTGGCGACGCTCAAGGCGTTTGGTCAGAGCGGACGCCGAGGCGCAGAGCTGGCCGAGCGCGCGCAGGACGTGTTCCGCTCGACGATGGGCGTGCTGTTCCACAACGCGATTGCGCAGGGACTGACGATTCTGGCCATCACGGTCGGCGCGGCGGTCGCGTTGTATGTCGGCGCGCTGCGCGTCGAGAGCGGCGCAATGGAGCTGGCCGAGTTGCTGGTCGTACTGATGCTCGGCGTGGAGGTCTTCCGTCCGTTGCGTGAGCTGAGCCAGCTCTTCCACCAGGGGCTGCTCGGGGTCGCCGCGGCGCAGAGCGTGCTCGACGTCGACCAGGCGAAGCCGCTCACGCCCGATGTCGAGGCGGGACCCGCTCCGCAGCTTGAGCCGCGCATCACATTCGACCACGTCACGTTCAGCTATCCCTCGGGCCGGCGTCCCGCCCTGCAAGATGTCTCGTTCACGGTCGAGCCGGGCCAACGCGTGGGTGTCGTCGGACGATCGGGGTCGGGCAAGTCGACGTTGGTCTGGCTGCTGCAACGGCTCTATACGCCGCAGGACGGGACGATTCGGATTGGCGGTCGAGCGATCGATTCGCTCCGCTTCGACGACATCCGCTCGCAAATGGCCGTGGTGCTGCAGGACACCTATCTGTTCCACGGCAGCGTGCTGGCCAACCTGCGGTTCGCCAAACCCGACGCTTCCGAGGACGAGATCCGCTCTGCGGCGCAGGCGGCCAACGCGCACGACTTCATCAACGCACTGCCCGAGGGCTACGCGACCGTGATTGGCGAGCGAGGCCACCGGCTCTCGGGCGGCGAGCGTCAGCGCATCGCCATCGCCCGCGCGCTGCTGCGCGATGCGCCGATGTTGATCCTGGACGAGGCCCTCTCGAGCGTCGATGCCGAGAACGAGGCGACCATCCAGTCGGCGCTGGATCGGCTGATGGAAGGTCGGACCACGCTGATCATGGCGCACCGACTCTCGAGCGTGCGCGACTGCGACGACATCCTGGTGCTCGACGAAGGTCGTCTGGTCGAACGCGGCGACCACGAGACCTTGCTCGCCGAGGGCGGCGTCTACGACTGGTTGATGCAGGGTCAGATGACCGATCCCGGCCTGGACGAGTATCCCGCGGACCTGCCCGCTCCCGAGCCGGCCGCCGCGGGAGTCGGCGCCGGCTCGCTGGCGATCCGCGACACCGGCGGCGGCGCGACGGAAGCGATCATCCGCGCCGAGGGGATGGGCTGGCGCGAAACGTCGGCGAGGCTGCTGTCGCTGGCGGCGCCGTACTGGTTCAAGACATCGTTGTCGTTCCTGACCGGGATTGCGCACTTCTTCGGCGCGATTGCGGTTGGCGTGATCGGCGCATTGATGGTCGCCAATGTCCGCGATGGAGACTCAATCGATCTGCTGGCCGCGCTGCTGATCGTCGTCGCGGTGCTGACCGGGCTGTTCCGCTTCCTCGAGAATTGGGTTTCGCACGACATGGCCTTCCGCTTGCTGGCCGACATGCGCATCGACCTCTTCCGCAAGCTCGACCAACTTGCGCCCGCTTACCTGCTGCGTCGGCGCACCGGCGACCTCGTCTCGATGGCGACTCAGGACGTGGAGACGGTCGAGTACTTCTTCGCCCACACGATCGCCAATGCGGTTGTCAGTGTGATCGTTCCGGGTGCGGCGATCATCACGCTGTTCGTCGTCGACTGGCGGCTCGGCATCGGCCTCGGTCCGCTGCTGCTGATCGCCGCGCTGAGTCCGCTGTTCACCCGGCGCATCGTTGATCGGCTGGGATCACGTTCCCGCGATCACCTGGGAGCGCTCAACGCGCACATGGTCGACACGCTCCAGGGTCTGCGCGAGGTCACCGCATTCCAGCGCGAGCCGGAGCGCAAAACGGAGTTCGAGGGCCTGATGAGCGACTATGTGCCGGTGCGGGCCGGGTTCAATCGCCAGATCTCCATGCAGCGCACGTTGCTCGAGGGGCTGACCGGCTACGGCGGGCTCGCGGTGCTCACGATCGGCGGGGCGCTCGCAGTGAGGGGCGACATCGACTCGTCGCTCGCCCCCTTGCTCACGCTGCTGGCGATGGGCGCATTCATGCCCGTGGCTGAGCTGGCCCAGGTCGGCCGGCGCCTCGGCGACACGCTGGGCGCGACTCGCCGCTTGACGGCCGTGCATAGCGAGGCCGTTGCGGTCGTCGATGGACCGGGCGCTGCGCAGAATGGCCGGACCGCACGAGACGGCGAACGGGGCGGCGTCTCCGAGGGCGCATTCGCCTCGGTCGACTTCACCTACGAGGACACGCCTCAGGCCGCACTTGACGATGTCAGCTTCGACCTCAAACCCGGCGGTACCGTCGCGATCGTCGGTCCATCCGGCGCGGGCAAGACAACCGCCGCGCACCTGATGTTGCGATTCTGGGACCCGCAGGAGGGACGGATCACGCTCGAGGATGCCGATCTGCGCACATACCGGCTGGACGAGTTGCGCGGGCAGGTCGCACTCGTCGCCCAGGACACGTATCTATTCAACTCTTCGATCCGCAACAACCTGCTGGTCGCCAAGCCGGAGGCAAGCGAAGACGAGCTTGTGCTGGCGATCGAACGAGCCGGACTCGCCGACTTCGTCGAGTCGCTGCCCGATGGTCTGGACACCACGGTCGGCGAGCGCGGCGCGCAACTCTCCGGCGGCCAGCGTCAGCGAGTCGCGATCGGCCGGGCGCTGCTCAAGGACGCGCCGGTGCTGATCCTGGACGAGGCGACATCGCACCTCGATGGTCTCAACGAACGGCTCGTCCGCGACGCGCTGGATGAGCTGATGGAGGATCGCACGACGATGGTCATCGCCCATCGGCTCTCGACGGTGCGCGACGCTGACCAGATCGTGGTTCTTGATGATGGCAAAGTCGTCGAGATCGGCAAGCACGAGTCGCTGGCGTCGCAGGATGGCCTCTACTCCCGCCTCGTGCGTCGTCAGCTCTCCGCTGCGCGACGGTAGGCGCGTCCACCGGCACGCCTTGCGGCGCTAACGGCTGAGCGGCGCTGCATGTGACAGCTTGAGACCATTTACTGTTAGCCTGACGCGCATCGCGCCAGCGCCTTTGCCGCGTCTGGTGATGGCAGAGAGCGTCAACGGACATCAAGCTAGATCGCTATGGAGGGCCGCCGTGAGCGCCCTGACTCGTAATGACATCCTGGGACTGCTTGAATCTTCAGAGATTGGCGCGTTCGCTACCTCTGCGGATCAAGTGATCGTGTACTGGAATCAAGCAGCGCAACAGATGCTTGGGTTTTCCGCCGAGCAGATTGTCGGTGTGCGTTGTCAGGAGTCAGTCTCAGGCATGTTTCCCGGAGGCGCCGGTCCCGAGTGCGTGTACGGCTGCCCGTTCCTCCGCATCCTCCGCGCCGGAGATATTCCGGTCCCGCGAGACATGCAGGTCGTGAGCGCAGACGGGAAACGCAAGCTCGTCACCATCACTCCGATGATCGTTACTGATCCGGAGCGCGAGTCGCCGTTGGTGCTTCATCTACTTGCGCCGAGCGACTCCAGCAGCGGCCAGAGCGTTTCGGCGGCGGCCCGCTCCGAGCCGCTGGATCGGCCGTTTGTGCTGGTTGCCCATCAGGCCGCCGATGTGGCACGCTCGGCCGGATACCAGGCGCTCAGCGCTCGCGAGTTGGAAGTGCTGAAGCTGGTGGCGAAGGGCTGGAGCACCGAACGGATCGCCGAAGAGCTTGAGATTAGCGTGCACACGGTTCGTAACCACGTCCGGCACTTCCGCCGCAAGCTGGAGGCAAAGACCAAGCTCGACGCCGTGCTGATCGGCCTCCGGCTGGGCATTCTCAGCGAGTAGCGTTGCGTTCTGCGTGTTGCGCCCTGGTTCAGTCCGGAGCCTGTTGCGGCAGCGCGTCGAGGATGCCGGTCAGATCGTCGCCGCTCCAGGTTGGTTCTGCTCGCATCATCTTCTCGCGGTCGGGATCGGGATAGCGCGAGACCCAGTAGACCGGCAGGCCGGCGTTGTTGGCGCCGGTGACGTCGGCCCAGGGACTGTCGCCGACGTAGAGCACCTCGCAGGGTTCGAGTTCGAGCCGATCGCAGAGCTGATCGAAGAAGGGTTTGCGCGGCTTGTAGGACTGCGCTTCCTCCGAGGAGAGGACCATCTCCACCTCGATGCCGGCGTGCTCGAGCGCGTGCTCCAGGTGATCGTCGTCGGCGTTGCTGCCGATCGCGACGCGATAGCCGCGCTGCTGCAGCTCGGCGAAGACAGGCGCGACCTCCGGGTACGGGGGAGCCACAGAGAGCACATCCCAGAGGTGCTGGAACGCGGTTGCGGGCGGAATCGTCTCGACCGAGTGATGCTTGAAGGCCTCGCCGAAGAAGTAGGGCCAGGTCTCGGAGAACGGGCGGAAGACGGGCTCGGGACCATCCAGCGGACGCTCGGCGTTGCGGCCTTCGCGCCTGGCCATCTCGCGCGAGGCCTCGAGCCATGCCTCCCAGACATCTTCGCCGGTCGCATGGTCGACGCCGTGTTCGTGCAGCATCTGCTGGATCAGCGAGGCGAACTCGCGCTCTTCGAGCTTGAGCAGGGTGCCGTAGCAATCGAATGCGACGGCTCGGACGCTGCGGACGGCGTCGTCCGGTCCGACGGTCGGCGGGGCGGGCTTCGTTGGCTTCTCCTCGGTGGTGTCGCTCATCCTCTGTCCTCGTGATGCACTCTTCCGGTATTGATTCAGTCGGCGTGTCGGGCGAGCCAACGCGCGGCCTCTTTGGCGTGATAGGTGAGGATCATGTCCGCGCCGGCGCGCTGGATGCCCGTGAGTGTTTCCAGGACGACGCGCTCCTCATCGATCCAGCCGTTGGCGGCGGCGGCCTTGAGCATCGCGTACTCGCCGCTGACGTTGTACGCGGCCAGCGGGACGTCGAATTGTTGGCGCGCTTCCCGGACCAGGTCGAGGTACGCCAGCGCCGGTTTGACCATGACCATGTCAGCGCCCTCGGCAAGGTCTCGCTCGATCGCGCGCATCGCCTCGCGGCCGTTGGCGGGATCCATCTGGTACCCGCGACGATCACCGAACTGAGGGGCCGAGTCCGCCGCGTCGCGGAACGGTCCGTAGTAGCCCGACGCGAACTTGGCCGAGTAGGCGAGCAGGGTGCGGTCGTCGTAACCGGAGTCGTCGAGCGCATGCCGGATGACGCCGACGCGGCCGTCCATCATGTCCGACGGCGCAATGATGTCGGCGCCCGCCTCGGCTTGCGACACGGCGGTTTGCGCGAGCAGTTCGACCGACTCGTCGTTGATCACGGAGCCATCGTGGTCGAGCACGCCGCAGTGTCCGTGATCGGTGTATTCGCAAAGGCAGACATCGGTAATCACGACCAGCTCAGGTTGGGCGTCCTTTAGCGCGCGCACCGCCTGCTGGACGATGCCGTCGTTGATCCATGCGCCGCTGCCGACGGCGTCCTTGGTCTCGGGCAGGCCGAACAGCAGGATGGCGGGGATGTCGAGCGAGTGCAGTTCCGCCGCCTCCTGCGCGAGCTGGTCGACGGACAGTCGCGCCTGCCCGGGCATTGACGGGATCGGATCACGCACGTCGCGTCCCGGCGCGACGAACACCGGATAGATGAAGCTGGCCGGCGAAAGCCGCGTCTCTCGGACCATTCGGCGCAGACCCTCGGACCGGCGCAGACGACGCATCCGGTGAGATGTCGGAATCGCGCTCGCGGTGGGTGTCAGGCGATGAGGTGTGCTGGTCACGTGGTCTCCGTGGATTCCCGTTCGGCGGGAGGCTGGCCGGCGAGATACCGTCCGACTTCCTGGGCCAGACCCTCGATTGTGTGTCTCTCGGCCACGCCGACGACCCGGAATCCGAGCGTCTGCGCCGCCTCGGCGGTGACTGGGCCGATGCACACGGTCTGTAGAGAGTGTAGGTCGACCCGGTTGCGGGCTTGTGTGGCGAGTCCCGCGGCCGTCGAGGGAGATGTCAGCGTGACCACATCTACGCCGCGTTCCAGCTCCAGCATTGCGGCTGGGTCCGGCGCAGGCGTGTCCACGTCGTACAACGCGACGTCATCGACATCGGCCCCGGCTTGGCGCAGTCGATCGCTGAACAATCTGCCGCCCTGGGCGGCTCGGGCGAGCAGGATGCGTAATCCATGCAGATCATCGCGCGTCAGTTCATCCGCCAGCGCAGCCGAGGTGAAGGCGCTCGGCACGACATCGGGGCTAATCCCATGCTGGCGCAGCGCCCTGGCGGTTTCCGATCCAATGGCGGCGACGCGGACGCCGGACAGCGCCCGAGCGTCGAGAGCGTTGCGGCCGAGTGCGTCCCAGAGATGCAGCACGCCGTTGACGCTGGTCAGGGCGACGATGTCATAATCGCCCCGAGCCAGTCGTCGCACGGCGGCGTCGATGGGAGCGGGACTGCTCGGTCTGACTTCGATGGCGGGCAGTTCAATCACTTCGGCGTTGAGGGCGCGGAGGCGGTTGACCAGCGGCTCGGCCTGAGCGCGGGCGCGAGTCACGAGCACGCGCCAGCCCATGATGCTCCACGACACCTCGGGGGTGGCCAGCCGGGTCGTCTCACCGATCACGATCGTGACCGGCGGCGTCATGTCGCCAATCCGCTCGGCCAGCGTGTCGAGCGTGGCGAAGACCGCGCGCTGCGACTCGGTCCAAGCCTGCTCGATCGCGGCGGCGGGCGTTTGCGGCGCAAGCCCGGCGTCCGTCAGCCGTGCCGCAATCTCGGCCCAACTCCTCAACCCCATCATCACGACGATCGTCCCGCCCACGGAGGCCGCGGCCCGCCAATCGATCGGCGGCGCGTCACCGTCGCCTTCTGAACCGGTGACGATAGTGACGGCCGAGGCTGCGCGACGGTCGGTGACGGCGATGCCGACGGCTGCGGCCGCCGCGTAAGCGCTCGAGACGCCCGGCACAATCTGCATGGGGATACCCGCGGCCGCGAGCGTAGTCGCCTCCTCGCCGCCGCGCCCGAAGACGAACGGATCGCCGCCCTTCAGCCGCACGACCCGCTGTCCGCGCCGTGCGCGGTCAATCATCGAGCGGTTAATCTCCTGCTGCGACGCCGACGCGCCGCCCGGCGTCTTGCCGACATCGACGAGCTCGGCATCGCCTGCCAGTTGCAGCAACATCGGCGAGACCAGACGGTCGTGAAAGACGACATCGGCCGACTGCAGCGCTTCCGCGCCGGCCACGGTGATCAGTCGCGGATCGCCGGGTCCTGCGCCGACAAGGAAGACGGTCCGGGGTTCGTCCGTCATCATGCGGCCCCATCCGATTCCTGCATCAGTGCTGCGCCGCCGCGCTCCAACAACGTCTCGGCAACCTCTCTGCCCACCGCTTCGGGATCGTCGCCCGCGCGTTGCAGCTCAATCCGGCGCGAGCCGTCGCTGCTGAGCAACCGCCCCGCGAGGACGACCTCGCCGCCGCGGACGCCGCCCAGCGCGGCCAGCGGGAGCGAGCATCCCGCGCCCAGCGCCCGCAGCATGGCCCGTTCGGCGCTGACCGCGAGCGAGGTAGGCGGGTGGTTGATCTGTCCGACGATTTCGGCGTCGGCATCGCGGCATTGGAGGACCAGCGCGCCTTGTCCAGGCGACGGCATCATCAGGTCGATCGGCAGCAACTCCGAGGCGGTCCGGCCCAGGCGCTGGAGCGCGACCGCGGCGACGATCACCGCGTCGTACTGTCCATGTTCCATCTTGCCGATGCGGGTATCGACGTTGCCTCGGATGTCGGCGATCTCCAGGTCAGGCCGCAGGCGCAGGGTCTGCGAGGCTCGGCGGCGCGAGCCGGTACCGACAGTTGCACCTCTCGGGAGATCCAGGAGTCCCTCATTGTCGCGGCTGACCAGTGCGTCGCGCACATCGCCGCGCGGGAGGTAGGCCGCCAACACCGTTCCTTCGGCGATGACTGGCGGCACGTCCTTGGCCGAGTGCACCGCCAGATCTATCTCGCCGCTGAGCAAGGCGGACTCGACGGCGCGGACGAACACGCCCTGACCGCCGATCTCGCGCAGGCTTGAGGTACGGTCCCGGTCGCCTTGCGTCGTGACCGGCACGAACTCGGTCTCGATACCGATGGCGGCGAGCGCCTCCGAGGCGAGGCCGGCCTGCACGATTGACAGCGCGCTGCCGCGACCTCCCAGGCGCATTGCCGGGCTCATGACGCCCCATCCGTCGCACTCGTCGGAGCGCCGATCGGCGCGCCGAGCCGGGCGAGCAGCCGCGCCTTCGCCTGTCCCCGGCGGCGTTGGGCCAGCAGGATGCGCACTGGCCCATCCATGGCCGACTGCCAGGCATCTGCGGGGATCGGACGGAACACGTGCAACCGGCGCAGATCGGTTCGCACTTCGGCGACGAGGTCGGCGAGCGTGGATGTGTCGGCGTCGAGATATTCGGTCAGCTCCTCGCGCACACGACGAGCGATCGCGGGGCTGCCGCCGCCGGTCGAGACGGCGAGGGTCAGCGGCGGCTTGCGTACGACCGCGGGCAGGATGAAGTCGCAGTTGGCCGGATCGTCGGCGGCGTTGAGCGGGACGCCGATCGCGCGGGCGTCGGCGACGAACTGCTGATTCATCGATGGATCGTCGGGCGCGGCCATGACGATGGCCATTCCCCGCATGTCGCCGCACTCATAGTCGCGTTCAATCTGGGTGATCCGGCCTGCGTCGCGCAGCGCGCTGAGTTCGTCGTTCAAACTCGGAGCGACGACGGTGACCCGGGCCTCTGCGGCGAGCAGACCCTGCACTTTCTCCAACGCCAGCCGACCGCCGCCGATGACCAGGACGGGACGACCAATGAGATCGAGGAAGACGGGGTAGTAGGGTCGGGTCACGTCGAGCTTGGCGCCTTGTTCAGATGTCGGAGAATTGGTCGAGTTGGGCAATGGCGATGCCTCGCTCGCCCTGCACGGTGTAGAGCAGGTACGCGGCGTCGCCGTCCTCGAAGATGGCCGGGTCGCGCAGCTCGTGGACCGGTCTGGGGGCAAAACCGCGCACGCTGGGAGCAATAGGCAGGTTCGCGCCCTCCCAGTCGTAGACAGGCCGCAGCAGCTCGCGACGCTCGCCCGCCGACCACGACCGCCAGTCGCCCTCAAGCGCAATCGGCGCAACGTAGATGCGCTCGGGCGCATCGCCGGCGTTGGTCCAGAAGACGTACAGCGTGTCGCCGCGACGCAGGAGCGCGCAGTGCCGCATCGTGTCGGGGAAGAGCTGCGGACCTTGTTCAAATCCGCACAGCCCGTCCACGGAGCGATAGAGGATGCCGGGCATCGACATCCCGTACCAACCGGACTCGTCGACATCGTCGAGCCGGATCATGCGCAGGTAGCTGGTCGACAGCACCTCGTCGCGGGCGACGAAGTTGATACCGTCGCTCGATGTGGCGACGCGCGAGACTTGCGGTCCCTCGCGCAGTTGTCCGTGGAAATAGAGCCGGATCTGCCGCGCGTCGTGATCGACGGCCGCATCGGGCGAGGCGACATGGGGATAGACCCTGCCCTGACGCATCGCCTGCTCGAGTTTGGCGTCGAACTCCTCGGCCGACTGGGGAAACGATGTCTGCGCAAGTTGGAGCGCGCCCGGTTCGTGGGTCTGCCAGGGTCCGAGCAGATGATCGGCGTAGGCGAGACGGATGTAGACGCCCTTGTGATCGGCGAAGTAGAGGTAGTACTCGCCCAGCCGATCGGGCAGCCACTCCGGCGTGCGGATCAGCGAGGGTCCATTGATGTTCGCGCCCATCCGCGCGTCCATGTCGGGACGGATGATCGGACCCTCGGTCGACAACCGGATCGCGCGCATCGCTGTCGCTCCGTACACGCTTGGCGTGGCAGGCTATTGGCGTTCCCGCATTCATCTTAGAGCGGGATAAGCTCGACCACATGAGCCTCCAACACGGTGCCCTGCGGGAGATCATCGAGACCGCGATTCTGGGGCTGATCGTCTTCCTGCTCGCTCGCGAAGCAGTGCAGAACTTCCAGGTCGAAGGCCGCTCGATGCAGCCGACGCTGGCCAGCTCGGAACTGGTGCTGGTCAACAAGATCGGCTACTGGGAAGTCGACCTGGGTCCGTTCGACGCCCTGCTGCCCGGTCGCAGCAACGGCGACTTCCTGCTCTCGGGACCGCATCGAGGGTCGGTGATCATCTTCCATCCGCCCTATCAGAGCGCGCACGACTTCGTGAAGCGGGTGATCGGTCTGCCCGGCGACACGGTCGAAGTCACCGCCGGGCGGGTATTCGTTAACGGCGTCGAGCTGAACGAGCACGAGTACATCTTCGAACCGCCCGGTTACCAGTGGGGACCGGCGGTGATCCCGCCCGAGCACTACTTCGTGCTCGGCGACAACCGCAACAGCAGCCAGGACTCGCACGCCTTCGGGCCGATCCACGAGGACCAAATCGTCGGCGAGGTCATGTTCCGCTGGTTTCCCTTTGACCGGATCAGCAGCGATATCTCGATGCAGACTGTCGACTACGAAGGGAATGTCGTCCCATGAGCGATGGCCAAGCCGGCGACCAGAGCGAGGCGATGCGGTTGCTTGAGGAAGCGGGCGCGGTGCTCAACGGACACTTCCAGTACGCCTCCGGTCGCCACGGCGATACTTACATCGAGAAGTTTCGCCTGCTGGAGAAACCCAGAGTGACCGAAACCCTGTGCCGCCAGCTCGCCGACCATTTCCAGTCGCTTGAACCGGAAGTCGTGGTCGGACCGACGACGGGCGGCATCCTGCTCGCCCACGAGACGGCCAAACATCTTGGCGAGGGCATCAACGCCTACTTTGCGGAGCGCGCGGACGAGGGCGGCCGTTACATCGGTCGGGGATTCGCAATCGATCCGGGCCAGCGGGTCTTAGTGGTTGACGATGTCCTGACGACCGGCGGTTCGGTTCAGGACACGCTCGACGCTGTCGCCGCCGCAGGCGGAACGCCGGTTGGCGTGGGGTTGGTCGTCGATCGGACCAACGGCGCGACCGCGTTCGGCGATCTGGAGACGTTCGCGTGTCTGGCTATTGATGTCGCCAGCTACGACCCGTCCGAGTGCGAGCTGTGCGTCGCCGGTGTGGAACTCACGATCACCTAGGCCGGCAACCTAGCCCAGCGCGTGCGCGAAGAGGCCCGAGCCGACGCCGGCCACATCGGCGAGCAGCGAGAGCGCCAGCGCGTAGACGGCGAATCCGATACCAACGCTGATCACGGCGGCGCGGTCGTCAGACTCGGGGACCGCGGCCCGAACGGCGAGCACCGAGAGCAGGAATCCCGCCATCGTGGTCACCAGCGCCACCGCGAAGCTGACCGGTCCGGCGAGCATGAAGAATTGCCAGATCGCGAACCCAGCCGCCACCGCGAGCGCGCGCATGAGCGGGAGAAACTGCGCATTGACCTGGAAGATCGAACGCAAGGCCTGCCAGGTCAGTCCGACCCAGACGCCCCACGATCCCAGTGTCGCAATCGAACCAAACAGCAGGACATCCAGCGCCGTGTCGCCGATCAGCGCGCCTCGGCTGTTAATCACAATCCAGAGCCATGCGCCCAGGCTTGCGACCAGCACGCCCAGCGCCATCACGGCCAGCGCCGGCGCCGTGTCCGTTTCGCGCCGAGCGACATCTCGCAGAACACTGAGATCACCCGACAACAGCCGCCGGTAGAGACTCAGCGCCCTGCGCCAGTCGAACGGCGATTTGAGCCGCTCTTCGTAGTTCCAGATCGGGATGCGCGTACCGCGATGCAAGGTTCGAGCGATGGCGCCGGATGACTGCGGTCTGATTTGGATCATGGCCCCTTGCCTGCATTCAACGTCTCTGTACCGTCACTATGGACGGTCGAGCGAAATCGCCGATCCACGGATGCGTAAACTCGGAACCGACCTCGTGAACTCTCGGCAACCCGCGACGGAAATCAGCGAGCTCGATCGCACGGTCGCCGATTGCCGGCTCTGTCCCCGGCTCGTGGCATGGCGCGAACAGGCCGCCAGCGAGAAGCGAGCCGCGTTTCGCGATCAGGACTACTGGGGTCGCGCGGTGCCGTCGTTTGGACCCGCCGATGCCCGCATCCTGGTGGTCGGCCTGGCGCCCGCTGCGCACGGAGCGAATCGGACGGGTCGGATGTTCACCGGCGATCGCTCAGGCGAATGGCTCTACCGGGCCATGTGGCAGGCCGGGCTGGCCAGTCAGCCCGAGTCGGTGTCGAGCGATGACGGCCTCGAGCTGAACGGCGTGCGGATCACGTCGATCGTGCGCTGCGCACCGCCCGACAACAAGCCATCCACAGACGAGCGCGACCGCTGCCTGCCCTACTTCCACAGAGAGCTGGAGTTGCTGTCGCAGCTCAAAGTGATTGTCTGCCTGGGCGCATACGCATGGGAGAATACGGCCCGGTTGGTCGGCATCAGGCCCAGACCCAGGTTCGCTCATGGTCTCGAACACCAGGCAGGCGGACTGACCGTCCTCTGTTCCTACCACCCCAGCCAGCGCAACACCTTCACTGGCCTGCTGACGGAGGAGATGCTAGTCGACGTCTTCCACCGCGCCGCCGAACTGAGCCGGTAGCGGGTCCTCACCCCTCGTCTTCGCCGGGGGCAGGCTCTCACGCTCTCCCTCAGGGAGATCCCTGCCCCGTGCTTGACACGGGGGGACCGCACGCCGAGCGGGTCCCCGAACAAGTCGGGGACTGGGTCTTACTCCCCTGTATGTTTCCGGCGCCTCGGCGAACCGGGTGCGGCAGACCGATGTTCCCTGGGTCCGCGAGACCGCGGGAGAGTGGGGGTCGCCGCACGCGATCCGCGCGCGAGCCAGAACAGTTGCCGGGGCCCTGGAGCCCGAATCTTGCCCCGCTATAACCCCGTGATCCGCGACTGCTACCAACGCCTGCTCGCAGCCGGCAAAGCCAAGAGAGTCGCCCTCATCGCCTGCATGCGCAAGCTGCTCACCTGCCTCAACGCCATGCTCCGCGACCAACAACCCTCTCCCGCAGGAGACCTGGGCGCAAACTGCCGACGCAGATTTCCTCTATCTCCAGGAGCGAGTCGAGGTGGCGGCTTGGCAGGCGCAGCGTGGAGCATAGCCATCACCCGGTCCCCTGGGGAGAGGACCCGATGGGCCACTCCAATGCCGATGCTCACACGATTACGAGATCATCCGCACACATGGATGCGATGATCGGGCGTGCCCCATCTGCCGGATTCGCGTAGCTTGACCAATGTTCCGAGATCACAACGGCAATCGAGTGTACGCAGACGATTCCAGAGGGCAAACGCAATTGTCGGTGAGCGCCCAGCTCAGCCTGCCGGCGCCCGTCGTCAATCCCAGCCGAACCCGCGCGGCAAGCCGGGGCGCGTGGGCGTGATACTGGGATGGCCGGTGATGCAGATAAAGCCGGGATGGGTCCCCTCGGCGCCGATGACGCGCTGGTTGGAATCGTCTCCTCCAGTGTTGCCGCCTGAGTCGCCGCCTGTTTGACCGCCGCCTCCACCACCGCCGGTGTTACCGCCGCCTCCGCCGCCTCCGGTGTTACCGCCGCCTCCGGTGTTACCGCCGCCGCCTCCGGTGTTACCGCCGCCGACGCTGTTGCCGACTGCGGCCGGCGACGCATCGGGAACCGGCGCGGGAATCGGGTCGGCGGCCGAGGCCGTCCATAGCGACCCGCCCTCGCCGACCGCTTGATCGGTCACCACGAAGGTGTCCGCCTGGCCCAACGACTCGCTCAGTGCGAGCTCCGAGGACTGCTCCGACAGCAGCGCGCCGCCGCGGTCCCAGTGATACTCCAGGGTCGGCGCCGTCCGGCTGAGCACGTAGACGTCCAGACAGGCCCGGCTGGCCTGCCGGACCCGCTCATGCCCGAACGCGTCGCCCTCATAGATGCGCCAGCGGGCCGGCTGACAGCCCTCCGGCGGCGTCGACGGTTCCGGCGCGGCCCACAGCGACTCGGCCTCGCCCAGCGGCCGGTTGGCAATCACCAGCGTGTCCGCCTCGCCGAAAGCGTCGCTGAGCGACGCCTCGGACGAGCGATCGCGTTGAATCCGCCCGCCCCGATCCCAGTGGTACTCCAGCGTCTCCGCGTCGGGACGCAGCACGAACGCCGCCAGGCAGCGCTTGCTCGTCTGTGCGATCGCGCCCAGGCCGGCGTCCTCGCCGTCGTAGATCGTCCACGCCGTCGGCGGGCACTCGAGCGGCGCCGCGTCCGACATCTCGCCGAAGACCCACAGGCCGCCGAACAATCCCAAAGCCATAATCAATACGGACGCGAGACGTATCATTAGTCACCCTTATTCCTGCGAACGCAGCGTACACCGACCCGTCATCACGCACAGGTGAACCTGGGCGCCAGACGAGCGATCAGGCGAACGCTCGGCGCGGGTGACAGCCATATGACTCAAGCACCGTGGTTCGTACGCGAATGCCCATCAAGACGCCCTAGATCATTCAGTCTGCGTTCGTCACAGGCCTGCTCGCTTGAGCGGAATGACTTGCGGGCGAGACGCCGAGACGTGCTTGGAGGGTGGAAGTCAGCCGCTTGGCCAAGGCTCATCTGTCAGGGAGTGGCGTAATCGTGAAGCAGAAGCCGAAGTCTGATCGAGCATCTGCTCCCCTCGTCTACCGTTTCGGCTGGGTCACGCTCACCTTGATCATGGTTCTGACCGCGTATGGCGGTGGCATGGACCTAGCAGACATCGGCCCCGAACCGCGCTCTCAGGGCATTGCGCCGCCGTCAATCGGGCAGATTGCCGTCCGTCCGACCGTGTCCAAGCTCGCCCACAGGGCCTACGCCGAGCCGAGCGGGTCCCCGAACAAGTCGGGAACCGGGAGTGGAGCGGTGAGCGCCTTAGCCGACGCAGAGACCGCCGTCGGCGCAGCAGTCCTCGATGGCTTCGCCGCCGGCGGGGACTTCGGTCAGGGGAATCAGATTGGCGGCCCGCGACGCGTATGACGGCTCCGGCAAGTCGTCTGTGATCGTGTAGACCTCCCAACGCGTCCCTGACGGATCCGAGACCCAGACCTTGTCCTGCTCGGCGTGGCAGCAGATCACGCCGTCCTCGATGTCCAGGTCGAGTCCCAGCTCGCCGAAGCGCTGCGTCTCAGCGACCACCTCGCCGGTCGTCTCGACTTCGACGCCGAGGTGATTGAGCGGCGCAGGCGCCTCGGCGTTCTCGATCAGGACGAGCTTGAGTGGCGGATCCTCGACCTCGAAGTTGGCGTAGCCGGCGCGCACCTTGTGCGGCTCGGTCTTGAACATCTGCGTGTAGAACTCGATCGCCGCGTCGAGCTCGGTGACGTTCAACGCCAGTTGTACTCGTGACATGCTCGGTCTCCTCAACTGCCTCAGTCGGCGACGGCCAGAGCTGGCTCGTCGCTCGTCAAGCTCACCCTATTGCGTTCGTGGACCAATGGCATGACCCAGTCGCCGAAGCGGGTCGCCTCTTCATCATGCGGATAGCCGGAGAGGCAGAACTCGGTGCAACCGACATCGATGAATTGTTGGAGCGTGTCGGCGACCTGCTCGGGGTTGCCTACGACCGACAGTCCCGCGCCGCCGCGTACGGTGCTCAGTCCGCTCCACAGGTGCGGCGCGATGCGGTAGTCGTTGTCGCGCGATTCCTGCGTCAGTTGGTACATCCGGCTGTCAGCCTGCGAGTCGCCGCGCCAGGTCTTGCGCACCTCGCGTTGCCGATCCGTGGTGCCCTCAATCAGGCTGTAAGCCGCCGCCCAGGCCTCCTCCTCGGTCTCGCGCACGCAGACCTGCATCCGCATACCGAATGTGATGTCCTCCTTGCCGAACCCTTCGGATCGGCGTCGGACATCGGCGACCTTGAGCGCGGTCCGCTCGGGCGTGTCGCCCCAGAACAGGTAGCAATCGGCGTGCTTCGCCCCGACATCGCGAGCCGCGTCGGACTCGCCGCCGATGTAGAAGCGCGGATATGGGTCCTGGTACGGCTTTGGATTGGCGTACGCGCCCTCGAGTTGATAGTGCTTGCCCTGCCAGTCGATCCGCTCGTCCGAGGTCCAGAGCGACTTCATGATCTGCACGGCCTCATCCATCACCTCGTAGCGCTCGTCGTGGCTGTAGGTGATGCCGTCGGAGGCCAGATCCTTCGCGTTGCCCCCGGCGATCAGGTTGATGTACACCCGACCCTCCGAGAGCTGGTCGAAGGCGGCGATCATGCGAGCCATCTGGGTCGGCAGGATGTAGCCCGGACGCGCCGCCACCAACATCTTCAGCGTCGTCGTGCGGGCCGACATCATCGCCGTCGAGATCCAGGCCTCCCAACAGGTCGGCGTGACCGGCACCAGTGCGTACTCGAAGCCCGCCGCCTCGGCCGCCAGCGCGACCCGGTCGAACATCTCCATCGAGGCCGGGATGAACTGCTCCGGGTCGGCAAAGTTGGTCAGGTCGCCGTGGGTCGGGATGTACCAGCCGAAGCGGATCGGAGAGTCAGGAGAGTCGGTCATCAGCATGTCCAATTCGGTTCACATCATCGAATTCTACGGTAGTTGCCTTCCGTCGACTCCGCAGGACCAATCCCGCCGATACAGTGTCGCCAGAACGTGCCGATGGAGACGGAGCCCCGCATGACCCTCAACACCTATCTCACCTTCGAGGACGCCTGCCGCGAGGCGTTCGAGTTTTACCGCTCGGTCTTCGGCGGCGAGTTCTCCGAGCTGCAGACCTTCGGCGACGGGCCGCCCGAGATGGGCGTTCCGGACAGCGCCAAGGACCTGATCATGCACGTCTCTCTACCGATCGGCGAGAGCGTGCTGATGGGCAGCGACGCCAATCCGGCCGGGGCCGGCCCGATCGTCGGCACCAACTTCTCAATCAGCTTCAGCGCCGCCAGTCGCGCCGACGCCGACGAGAAGTTCGCTGGCCTCACAGCCGGCGGGCAGATCGACATGCCCATGGCCGACATGTTCTGGGGCGACTACTTTGGCTCCTGCACCGATCGCTTCGGCATCGCCTGGCAAATCCTCTGGCAACCGCCTCAGGACGACTGAGCTCAGCCCTCGTACTGCGGGTCGCGGCGCTCGGCGAAGGCGCGGGTACCTTCTCGGGCGTCGTCCGAGCTGAAGGCGAGCCGCGAGTACTCTTGGTAGAGACGCAGACCGTCGGCCAGCGACATGTCGCGGCCGCGGCGCGCCAACTCTTTGGTCAGACGTATGGCGAGCGGACTGTTGACGGCGATCTGCTCGGCCATTTCGTTGGCTCGGGAGATCAGCTCCGACGGGTCCACGACCTGGCTGACCAGACCGATCCGCAGCGCCTCGTCGGCGTCGATGAACTCGCCGGTCAGCAGCAGACGCATCGCGTCAGACGAGCCGATCAATCCCGGCGTGCGCAATGCGCCGTAGCCGTGCAGGATGCCCCAGCGCGGCTCGGGACAACCGAACTGCGCCGTCGTGTCGCAAATGCGGATGTCGCAGAACAGCGCCAGTTCGAGTCCGCCGGCCAGGCAGGAGCCGGTGATCGCCGCAATCGTCGGCTTGGCCGTCTCCAGGCCGTTGTCGAAGCGCTCGCCCGCCCACGGCTTCCAGGCTTGTCGCTCGCCGAACTCGAGCAGGTCGTGACCCGAGGTGAACGCCCGGCCCGAACCGCTGATCACGACGCAGCGCACCTGCGGGTCGGCGTCCGCCTCGCGCAGGCGCTCGCCGATCGCCTGGTACATCTCGTCCGTCATCGCGTTGAGCTTCTCCGGCCGCAGGAGCCGGATCGACGCCGTGTGTCCCTCAACCGAGTAGCCAATCTCTTCCATCTCAAGCCCCCTGAGCCATCTGCGCGACCTCGTGGTTGCGTCTCAAGATAGGAAATCGCCTGCCCTGCGGGATTGGTTGCAAGCTGCATAGAATGGAGCGCAGCACGCAACCGCTCAGACGCGGCGCAGGAATCGAAGGAGAGACCGATGCAGGTCAAGGAACTCGGTCACGCAGTCATCAAGGTTCGCAATCGCGAGCGCTCGGAGCAGTTCTACGGCGAGGTGCTGGGCATGAAGCTGGCCGCTCGGCACGAGCAGATGCCGATGACCTTCTACACGCTGGGCAACCACCACGACCTGGCGCTGCTCGAAGTCGGCGAGGACGGTCCCGAGACCGCCGATCCGAAAGCGCCCGGCCTCTACCATCTCGCCTTCTGCATCGGCGACACGCTGGATGAGCTGCGCGACGCGCGCGACGAGCTTGAAGCCGCCGGGGTCAAGGTCTTCGCCACCATCGACCACGTCGTCTCCAAGTCGCTCTACCTCAACGACCCCGACGGCAACGGCGTGGAACTCTACGTGGACGGCTCGGACGTCTGGAAGACCGATCCGCAGCAGGTCGCCCAGGGCGAACCGATGGAGCTGTAGGTCTCCGGCGCCGGACGCGTGCCAGTCCTGGTTGACGGTAGATCCGCGGATTCATGAACGAGTCGTTCGGCGCCACGCTTGAGGAACGGGAAGCGCTGCTTGAGGCGGCCCGATCGATCGCTCCGCAGATCCGCGCAGCGGCCGACGAGATCGAGGCGGCGCGCCAGCTGCCCGATCACGTGGTCGGGCTGCTCAAGAGCGTCGGCGCATTCCGCCTGATTCAGCCCCGATGGCTGGGTGGTCACGACGCCGACCCGGTCACGCAGATCATGTTCATTGAGGAGATTGCCAGGGCCGACGCCTCGGCGGCCTGGTGCGTGATGATCGGCTGCGACGGCGGATTCGTCTCCCGCGAACTTGATCCGGACGTGGCGCGCTCGATGTACGCCGACATCGAAGTCGCCACCTGCGGAGCCGCGTTCCCGCCGGGCACGGCGACGCGGGTCGAGGGCGGTTATGTCGCCAACGGCCGCTGGCCATACCTAAGCGGCGTCACGCACTCGGAGTGGGTGCAGTTCAGTTGCCGACTGGTCGGCGAGGGCGCTGATGCGGACGATCGTCCGCGCTTCATCCGCCTGATCGCGCATCGCGACGAGGTCACCGTGCTCGATACCTGGAACACCGGCGGAATGCGCGGCACCGGCAGCCACGACGTCGAGGTCCACGACCTGTTCATTCCCGACGAGCGAAGCATCCCGCCGCGCCCCACATCATTATCGGTTCCGGACGATCCGTTGCGGCACCCGGTCTGGTTGCTGCCGAAACATCTCGGCGTGCCGCTGGGACTGGTCGGCGCGGCGCACGACGAAGTGATGAGCACGGCTCGCGAACGCACCGCGGTCCGCGGCGCGTTGAGCGATGACCCGCTCACGCAAATTACGCTGGGCGAGACCGCAGCCCGCATCCAGGCCTGTCGCTCCTACGCGCTCACGGCGGCGGACGAGGCCTGGCAGGAGGTCTGCGCAACCGCCGAGATCTCCGATCGCCGCCGCGCGCATCTGCGGCTTGCGATCACCTTCGTGCATCAGGAATGCCTGAAGGTCATGACCGACCTGTACGCCATCTCAGGATCGGCCGCGCTCTACACCGAGCGATCCAGCCTCGACCGTCGGTTGCGCGACATGCACGCCATGAATCAACACGTCGTCCTGGGCAAGTCGAACTACGCCGCGGCGGCGAGGCTGCTCCTGGGCCAGGAACCGCGAGCGCCATTCTGGTAGTCGAGTCCGATTGGTCCGTATTGGAATTGCCGAACGTCATCCCGTCCGCCGACGGACGATTGGTTCAGGTTGAGGGCGGATGGAATCGATTGCGGCATCGCAACATGATGCGAACAGCGCCCACCCAAGTCTCGCGGTTTGTGACGGCAACAGGTTGCTGCTAGGCTCTCTTGCAGCATGATTCGTCCAGGTGCCCATCCCGGGAGAATAGGGAAGGCGGTGAAAATCCGCCGCGGTAGCGCCACTGTGAGCGGGGCTCGAACGAGCTTGATTGGAAGCTGAGGCCCACTGTCGACCGACTGTCGATGGGAAGGGCCCAGCGCAGATTCCACCCGCGAGCCAGGAGACCTGCCTGGACGATGAGGTGACAACTCTCCGCATCAGAGAGGTCCCTCGATCTCCGGGCTCCGTTTCCGGCGGCACCGGCCAGGTCGAACCACCAGCCTCCAGCGGAGACGCTGGAGGTTTCTGTTGGCCCTCGCGAGCGCGTCCAGGTTGATTCGCCAGACCGATCTGCGCGGTTTCCGCCGCATGGGGATCGCGGCGCGTCTCGGATTCGGCTCGGCGCTGCTGTTGACCCTGCTCCTGCTGGTCGCCCTGATCTCGCTCAGCCTCGGTCCGGTCGACATCCCGGTCAGCCATATCGCCTGGATCATCCTCTCCTCCGTCGGTATTGACGTGCCCGAGTTCGGGCGCACCGAGCAACTCGTGATCGACCAGATCCGGTTACCGCGGATTGTGGTCGGCGCCTCCGTCGGCATCGCGCTCGGGGTCGCCGGAGCGACGATGCAGGGGCTGTTCCGCAATCCGATGGCCGATCCGGGCATCATCGGGGTCTCCGCCGGCGGCGCGCTCGGCGCCGTGGTCGCGATTGCGACAGGCGCGACCGCACTGTTCTTCCTCGCCTTGCCAATCTTCGCGTTCGTCGGCGCGATTGCAGCTGCGCTGCTGGTCTACGCGATTGCAATACTGGGCGGCCGCTTCTCGATGGCGACGCTGCTGCTCGCCGGCGTGGCGGTCAATGCCTTTCTCGGGGCGATCGTCTCGGCGATCATCCTCTTCCTGCCCGACAACGAAGCGCTGCGCGAGGTCCTGTTCTGGCTCGCCGGCGGCCTTGACTCCCGCTCGTGGGAGCACGTCAAGATCGCCTCGCCGCTGATCCTGGGCAGCGCCGCCGTGCTGCTGCTGATGTCGCGCGACCTCAACCTGCTGATGCTCGGCGACGACGAGGCGCGCTCGATGGGCGTGCATGTCGGACGCACCCGGATCCTGCTGCTGGCGACGGCGGCGCTGGCGACCGGCGCAGCGGTGGCGGTCAGCGGGACGATCGCCTTTGTCGGCCTGGTGATTCCGCACATCTTGCGGCTCGTACTGGGGCCCGACAACCGGTTGCTGATTCCCATGAGTGCAATCGGCGGGGCTGTTTTCGTCCTGCTCGCCGACACGGTCGCGCGAACCATCATTCAGCCGGCCGAGTTCCGCCTGGGCGTGCTCACGGCGTTCGTCGGCGCGCCGTTCTTCATCTTCCTGCTGGTCAAGAACAAGCGACAGGTCTACTCGCTGTGACGGGTAGTCAATCGAAAGGAGCGCTTCCGTGATCCATCGCCTGTGGCTGAGCGTCATCCCCGCCCTGCTGGTTGTTGGGCTGCTCTTCGCAGCTTGCTCCGACGACAGTCCATCGCAACAGCAGCCTGCCCGGCAGGCAGTCGCGCAGACCGCCGAACCTGAGCCGCAACAGGCGCAGAGTGCTCAAGCGCAGGCAGCGCCGCAACAAGATCAGCAAAGTCAGCAGAGTCAACAGGCTCAACAGGGCCAGCAGGACCAACAGCAGGCGGCGTCACAGACGCGGCAGCAGGCGAATCAGCAGGAGGAGGAAGAGGTCCAGGCCGAGCAGGCGCAGCAGACCGACGCACACCTCCGCTCGCTCGACGGCGTGCGCGGGATTGTCGATCCGACCAACGACAGCTGGCCGCGCGAAGTCGAGGGACTCAACGGGATCATCAGCATTCCGGCCAAGCCGTTGCGGATCATCACGGCATCAATCGGACACGACGAGATCACGCTGGCGCTCGTCCCGGGCGAACGGCTGGTGGCAGTGGGCGAGGTGTCGCAGCTTGCGACCTACTCGAATGTCGCCGACCTCGTCCAGAACAAGCCGATTATCACGCGGGACCCGGAGACGATCATCGCGCAATCGCCGGATGTGGTCGTGACCAGCCCGTTCTATCCGGCCGAGGGTGTGGACGCCCTGCAGCGCGCCGGGATTCCCGTGATTCAGACCGAGCTGGAGCAAGGTCCCGAATCGCGGATCAACGCGATCCTGCTGATGGGCTACATCTACGGCGAGGAAGAGCGGGCCTGGGCGTTCGCCGACGAGGTCCGTGCGCGTTTCGATGCGCTGGTCGGCGTGACTGACGCGAAGGACGCCAAGCCCCGCGTGCTCGCGCTGACCCAGTACTCCGACACGCTCTGGGTGGCAGGCGCGAAGTCGACCGAGGGCGGAGTGATCGAGGCCGGCGGCGGAATCAACGCGGCTGCCGAGGCGGGAATCGAAGGGAACCAGACGACCAGCCTCGAAGGCGTGATCGCCATGGCCCCGGATGTGATCGTCATTGCCCAGCCACTGGAGTTCGGAGCCGAGGCGTTCCGCGAGAGTCTGTTCGCCAACGAAGCGCTTTCGGAAGTGCCCGCAATCAAGTCCCAGTCGGTCTACGTGGTCGAAAGTAAGCACTTCACCACGCTTTCCTTCTGGAACATCCGCGGCGCCGAGGACCTCGCCCGCATCCTCTGGCCCGACGACTTTCCCAATCCTCCCGATCCCACATTCAGTCTGGCTGAGTGATCGCTCATGACTCGTACGCCGAAACCCCACGTCATCCAGTTCAACGGCCACGCCTCACCTGCGCTCGATGCGCAGGCCATCTCGTTCAGCGTGGATGCAACGCGACTGCTCGACAGCGTCGACCTGCAGGCCGAGCGCGGCCAGTTCGTCGGACTGATCGGTCCCAACGGGGCAGGCAAGTCGACCCTGTTGCGCGCCATTTCGCGCGTGCTCAAGTTCGAGCAAGGGGCTGTCAGCCTGGAAGGCGCCGACCTGGGCTCGCTCAGCTCCCGAGAGGTAGCGGCGAAGCTCGCCCTGGTCCCGCAGATCGCTCCCTACACGCAAGGATTCACCGCGTCCGAGCTGGTCCTGATGGGTCGCTATCCCCACCTGGGGCGGTTCCAGGTCGAGGGCGAAGCGGACAGCGCGATCGCGGCGAATGCGATGCGAATCACGCAAACCGAGGAGTTTGCCGAACGCACGCTGGACACGCTCTCGGGCGGCGAACGCCAGCGCGTCTTCCTCGCCCGCGCGCTCGCCCAGCAGCCGCGCATATTGCTGCTGGACGAGCCGACGTCCAACCTCGACATTTTGCATCAACTCAAGATTCTCTCGCTGGTCCGCGATCTGGTGGACGACGGGCTCACTGCGGTCGCCGCGATCCACGATCTCAACCTCGCCGCCAGGTTCTGCGATCGCCTGGTGCTGCTCAAGGAGGGACGGGTCGTCACCGAAGGAGCGTCGGAAGTCGTGCTCACGCCGGACGTGATCGAGGAGACGTTCGGCGTGCGCTCCTCGGTGTATCGCGATCCGGCGACCGGATCGCTGGCGATCAGCCTGATCGCTCCGCTGGAGGAATCGGTCGCGGAACGCGATCGGCGCGATCCAGAACTTGCGTCGGCTCGGCAGTCGATCCGGGGAGCGGAGGCGACCAATGCCGTCCGATCATGAATCGAACAGCGCCGGCCTGACCGGATCCGAACGCGAGCGAGCGCGCCGGCACGGACTGATCATCGTCAACACCGGCGAGGGCAAGGGCAAGACGACGGCGGCGCTGGGCGTGATCTTTCGCGCCTGGGGACGTGATTTCCGGGTGCGAATGTTCCAGTTCATCAAGCATTCGACGGCGAAGTTCGGCGAGCACCGGGCTGCGGCGCGGCTGGACATCCCGATCGAGTCGCTGGGCGACGGCTTCACCTGGCTCTCGAAGGATATGGACGAAACCGCCGCGCTGGCCGTTGAGCAATGGACGCGTTGCAAGGAGGCGATCCTCAAGGGCGAGGAAGACATCATCGTTCTGGACGAGTTCACCTACGCCATGCACTACGAGTGGGTGCCGGTTACCGACGTCGTCGAGACGCTGAAACGCCGACCGAAACATCTCCATGTGATCATCACTGGACGCTATGCGCCGCACCAGTTGATCGACGCCGCCGACCTGGTCACCGAGATGAACCTGATCAAGCATCCCTACGACGAGCAGGGCATCAACGCTCAGCCGGGCATCGAGTTTTGACCGTGTCAACCGAAGTCGACAGGCTCGTCTCACGCATCCGACCGCCCGACGCGGCCATCAGGCAGGCGGCGCGACAGCGGCAGGATCGGCTGACCAAACCGCCCGGCAGTCTCGGACGGCTCGAGGATGTCGCGGTCCAGGTCGCCGCGATCCTGGGCAGCGAACGACCGTCGCCCCGAGGCAAGGCGCTGATCATCGCCGCAGCCGACCACGGCGTCGTCGCCGAGGGCGTGAGCGGCTATCCGCAAGCGGTCACCGGCCAGATGGTCCGCAACTTCCTGGCCGGCGGCGCGGCGATCAATGCGCTCGCCAGGCAGGCGGGAGTCCGACTGACGATCGTCGATGCCGGCATCGCCGCTCCACTCCCCGATCATCCCCAACTGAGAAGGCTCAGCTTGGGACCCGGAACAGGCAACATCGCCAGGGGACCGGCCATGACGCGCGCACAGGCGGAGGGCTGCATTCTGGCCGGTATCGAACTGGCGCGGGACGCGGCCGACTCCGGGGTGGACCTGATCGGCATTGGCGATATGGGCATCGGCAACACGACCGCCGCGGCCGCCGTGACCGCGGCGATCACGGGTCACTCGGCAGCCGTCGCCACCGGTCGGGGAACCGGGCGGAGCGACGCGCAGCTCGACGACAAGGCCAATGTGGTGAGGCGCGCGCTGGAGGTGAATCGACCCGAGCCTGGAGACGGTTGGGATGTACTGGCACACGTGGGCGGATACGAACTCGGCGTGCTCGCCGGTGTAATCCTGGGCGGAGCGCTTGCGAGTCGCGTGGTCGTGCTGGACGGCTTCATCTGCGGAGCGGCGGCGCTGGTCGCGCAACGCATCTGCCCAACAGCGATCGACTTCTGCATTGCCGGTCACCGATCGGCAGAGCGCGGCCACGCGCTCATCCTCGACCATCTCGACCTGGAACCGCTGCTCGACCTTGAGCTGCGCCTCGGCGAGGGCAGCGGCGCCGTGCTGGCAATGGGATTGATTGAGGCGGCCGCCGCCTGTCTCGCGGAGATGTCCACCTTCGACGAAGCAGGGGTGTCTGATGCGGGAGCGTCGTAATCCGAGATGAACGGCCTCCGCCTCGCCTTCAGCTTCCTCACCATCTTGCCGGTCGCGCCGACTGGCGCCGCGCACATGTCGTCGGCCCGAGCCTGGTTTCCGCTGGTTGGCCTCGCCCTTGGCGGCGCGCTGGCGGGAATCGACTGGGTCCTGCGGCTAGGATTGCCCGACCTCGTGGTCGGCGCGTTGCTCGTCGCGGCCCTGCTGGTCCTCACGCGAGCGCTGCACACCGAGGGATTCCTCGACTGCTGCGACGGGCTGTTCGGCGGCTACACAGCCGAGGATCGGTTGCGCATCCTGCGCGACACGCACGTGGGCGCATTCGCCGTGGCCGGCGGGGCGGCGTTGCTGGTCGTCAAGTGGAGTCTGCTGTCCAGCTCGCCCGACGTGGGACGAGTCGGTCTGCTGCTGCTCTTCCCCTGCCTGTCCAGGCTGGCGATGCTGATCACCATGTCGGCGTTCCCGTACGCTCGCTCGCAGGGTCTGGGTACCGCATTCCACCAGAGCTCGGACTCGCGAATCGACGCAATTGGATTGCTGATCGCGGCAGCCGCCACTGCGTTCTGCTTCGGCTTCGGCGGCTTGATCCTGTTGGGCTCCGCGCTCGTGATCGCAATCGCTGCCGGTCGCTGGATGACCAGGTGGCTGGGCGGGATGACCGGCGACGCCTACGGCGCGGTCAATGAGCTCGCGGAGGTCGGCATCCTGGTGGTCGGCGTAGCCCTGATTCCCGTGGTGCCCGACCTCTTCGACGCGCCGCTCTGGTAAGGCTCCGGCGATGACCAGTCAGTCCAGTCAATCCAATCACTCCCAGCAACCGGTCTCGTGGTACATCGTGCGCCACGGCCAGACCTCGTGGAACAGCGAGGGCCGTATCCAGGGTCACGCCGATGTGCCGCTGAGCGACCGGGGCCGTGCACAGATCCGCCAGCTAGATCTCCGGCTCACCGCCGTCGAGTTCAGCGCTATCTACGCCAGCGACCTCTCGCGCACGATGGAGACGGCGGCGATCCTGGCCAGCCTGTCCGTTCGCCCGCAAGCGGCGCCCGAGCTGCGCGAGTTCTCCTATGGCGAGTGGGAAGGCTTGACGCTCAAGGAGGCGGAGGCATCTGATCCAGCACTCTTCGCCAAGCGGATCGCGCGAAGCCGGCAGGACTTCGCTGCGCCCGGCGGAGAGACGACCACCGACGTGCTCAATCGGGTTCGTCGCTTCGTCGAGCGGACGCGAGCCTGCTCGGGACCGGGCGACCGCCTGCTGGTCGCGGCGCATGGCGGGTCGATCCGGGCGCTGCTGGTCTGCCTGCTCGACCTGCCCATAGATCACTTCTGGCGCTTCAGAATCGATCCGGCCAGTCTGGGCATCGTGCGCGACTTCGACGATACCGCCGTGCTCGATCTGTGGAACGACACCAGTCACCTGTCATCGGGTTCATCCGAGTAACGAACGGGAGCATCGGCGATGCGCAAACGGCTGACCTTCATTCTCGGCGGCGCGCGATCGGGCAAGAGCAGCTATGCGGAAGATCTGGCGGGTTCGGGACGCAGGGTGCTGTTCGTGGCCACCGCAGAGGCGGGAGATGACGAGATGGTCGCCCGCATCGACGCCCATCGACGCAGCCGCCCGAGCGACTGGGACACGCTGGAGGAACCGCTCGATCTCGTCGGCGCGCTCAGCCCGTTGCTGTCCGAGTACGACACGGTGGTCCTCGACTGTCTCACGTTGTGGGTCAGCAATCTGATGCACCGGTCCTCGGACGCTGGCGAGTCCGCGGTGGACATCCCCGCCGAGGCCGAGCGACTGCTCCATTGCTATGAGCAGGGCGACGCCTCCTGGATCATCGTCAGCAATGAAGTCGGTCTCAGCCTGGTACCCGCCACACCGCTCGGCAGAGCATTCCGGGACGAACTGGGCCGCCTCAACCGAATCGTCGCGTCCACCGCCGACGATGTACTCCTGATGGTCGCCGGACTGCCACTCGATCTGAGGTGGCTGGGTCCGTCGTTGTCTCCGCAATGGCCTGCGTGAACACCTCAAGTGCGTTTCGGCGGATTGCGCGGAGGCGCGGTACGGCAACGAGTGATCGCTCCAACTTCTCCACATTTTGTCCACCGACTGACAACAGAGATATGTGAGTCTCCCTTGTTCCGATACAATGGCGCATATCGATATACCAAGTGATCAATACTTGGGAACGAACCAGGACCTCCGATCAGGAGCAGCGTCATGCGCATCCAGACTTCTCAAGCGGCGTTGCAGCACGGGCTCAGCGTTGTCTCGCGGGCGGTGGCCGCCCGACACTCGCTCGATCAGTTGCGGCACGTCCATGTCCAGGCCGACGACGATGGCGTGCGCCTCACGGCGACCGACACCGAAATCGCGATGATCTGCTCGATCGACGCCGTCGTCTCCGAGCCGGGCGCGATCACGATCCCGCACCGATTCATCAACGACCTCATCGCTGCCCTCTCGTCCTCCGAGATCACGATCGACGTAGCCGACAACTCGCTCGTCGCGCAAGTCCGCGCGTCCGACGCGAACGAGTCGTCGATTAACGGCATGTCGCCGAACACGTACCCGAACATCCCGGGCATCGGCGACGGCGACTGGATCAAGATCGTCGCCCGCGACTTGCGCGAGGCCTTGCGGCACGTCGTCTTCGCGGCCGCGACCGACGATGGCCGTCCGGTGCTGACCGGGGTCCACTTCCGCTTCGACGGCGACAAGATGACGCTGGCCGCGGCCGACGGCTTCCGCCTCGCGGTCTACGACATGAACGTCGCCTCCGAGCTGAACGAGCGGCTTGAAATCACTGTGCCGGCCCGAGCGCTCAATGAACTTGAGCGGCTGCTGACCGACGACGACTCCGCGGTCGAAATGTACATCCACGCCGACCGCACCTACGTGCGCTTCCACGTTCGCGCCGTGCAGATGACCGCGCAACTGATCCAGGGCAACTACCCCAGCTACGATCAGCTCATCCCCTCCGAGTACCAGACGCGGGCGATCCTGCCGGGCGCGGTGCTCCAGGGCGGCGTCCGTTCGGCCGCCGTGTTCGCCCGCGAGTCCAGCGGCATCATCCGCCTGATCTTCAGTGGTGAGGGCTCCGACCAGAGCATCACGCTGACCGCTCGCGCCGAGGAGCTGGGCAACCACCGAGGCCGCGTCGACGCCGCGATCGAGGGCGAGAACTCGCGCATCGCCTACAACGTCCGCTATCTGCAGGACGTGCTTCAGATCGCCAGCGGCGCGTCGGCCAGCGAGATCGCGATGGAAACCAGTGGACCCAGCAACCCCGGCGTCTTCCGCGTCGTGGGCCGCGACAACTATGTGCACGTGCTGATGCCCATGTTCGTCCAGTGGGAGGACGCGTAAGGCGCGCAGGACGGACAGCGTCATGGCTGATTGGCAGATCAAGGCGGTCTCGCGAGATCCCTCCGGCAACATCCTCGCCTATTGCGGCGACGAACCCTTCAAGTGGCGGGTTGGGATTCACGACCTGATCGATGACATCGAAGGCGGCCGCCACACGTACTTCGTCGGCGGGACGTCCGGCGCGAGAATTGATGTCGAGATCTATATCTCGGACCGCGGCAAGAACCTCCGCTCCGATCCCGCCGCCGGAGACGACCTGCTGCAACAGCTACCGCGTTGTCGGGATATCTGACCGATGCCGCTGATCGTCACTGCCGCCAGCTACGGACCTGCCGCAGAGTTAGCGCTTGACGAGGCGCTGCAACGCGCCAAGCTGACCTCGGCAGGCGCCGATCCGCTGGCCCCGGTCACCATCGTCGCGCCGTCATTCCAGGCCGGACTCCATATCCGGCACATGCTGGGCCGTCGCGAGCGGGGGATCGTCAACGTCCAGGTCAAGCCGCTGGCGGCTCTGCTGGAGCTGATCGGCGCGGGCTCGCTCGCCGCCCAGGAACGGCGCCCGCTACCCGAGGCGTATCGCACTGAAGTGATCCGCGCGGTCGCCGAAGCCGGCCCGAACCAGTTCGGCGATCTACCAATCGAGGGCTCCGTGCTGCGAACCCTGGAGCAGACGTTCCGCCAGTTCGACGAATGCGATGTCGCGCAGCTCGACAGCATTGCCGAGGACAGCGGTGTCGCCGGCTATCTCGTCGACCGGTACCGCGAGTACCTGTCCGAAACGCGCGAGTTCTACACCAGACGCGATCTCGCGGAGTCGGCTACGGCTGCGCTCGACGGCGCAGGCGCGCTGCAGGACATCGGCAACGTGATCGTCTATCTGCCCGGCGAGTGGACGAGTGCGCAGATGGAGTTCATCCGCGCACTCGCCCACGAACAGGACACACAGGTAATCGTCGGTCTGACCGGCGATGCGGAGATGGTCGACCAACACGCTCTGAGCCGCTGGGGGCTCGACGGCGCCGTGGACGCTCCGGAGATACCGACCGCTCAGCGTGTCGTTCAATCGCCCGACCCTGAGGAAGAGGTCCGCTCCGCCATCCGCGATATTGCCGCGTCGCTGCTGTCCGATGGGCCGACGCCGCTGCATCGCACCGCGATCCTCTATCGACAGCCGGAACCCTACGCGCGCATCTGCGCCGAGCAGCTCGACGCGGCCGGCATGCGCTGGAACGGTCCGAACGCCGCCACGTTGGGACAGAGCATCGCCGGTCGAGTCCTGGGCGGACTGCTGAACCTGATCGACGCGCCCGCTCCGAACTGGGCGACCGATGTCGCGCCCTGGCTGGCCGCCGGTCCGATCCGCGACGTGGAGGGCGGCCTCGCGCCGACCTCGCGTTGGAATGATCTCGCAAGACGGGCCAATCTGCAGCGCGACCACCGCACCTGGCTGAATCGGCTCGAGCAATATCGGACGACCCGCGAAGACGACCTCAACCGGTTGCGCAGGTCCGGCGATGAGGACAAGCCGGGCCGATTCCCCTGGCTGCAGGAAGAGCTGGCGCAGATTGACACGTTGGCGGCGTTCATCGGGGAGCTGGTTGCGTTCGTTGATCGACTGCCTCAGGACGCTCGCTGGTCGGTGTTTGCCACTGCGATCCGCGGCCGCTTCCATTGGCTGCTGGGCGATCGCACGAGCTTCGCCCAGTCGGGCGTCGGCGGCGATGACGATCTTGAGCTCGCTCGCTGGGACGATGTCGAGACGCTGCTGAACGAGTTCAACGCGCTCGATGAACTCTCCGTCGCCACCCGCGCCCGATTCGCCGCGGCCGTCCGACGCGGCCTGGATCGTCCGACCGGTCACCACGGACGCATCGGCGACGGCCTCTACGTCGGCCCGCTGCACTCGGCGATCGGCATGACCTGGGACAAGGTCTACATCGTCGGCGCGGCTGAGCGATCGCTGCCTCAGATCCGGCGCGAAGACCCATTGCTCTCCGATCAGCTCCGCGAGCGGGCGTCGTTGCCCGTCAGTAGTGATCACATGCGCCGCGAACGATCGGATTTCCTCGCCGCGATCCACGCGGCTGGGCAGCGCGTGATCAGCTATCCCCGCGCCGACGTACGAGCCCAGCAGGCGCGACTGCCCAGCCGCTGGTTGTTGGAGTCGGCCACCGCCCTCAACGAGGGCGAGCGGATGTACGCCTCGAGGATCGGCGAGGCCGATCCTCGAGTGGTCCGCTCGACTCCCTCGTTCGAGCGGGCGATCGTCTCCGCCGCTACGCCGGGCGATGCGCAAGAGTACGACCTGCGTAGCATCCGATCGGCGAGGGACGTGCGCTCACATTTCCTCGCGACCGAAGTTCGTCCACTGGGACGCGGCTTCACGCAGCGCATCGCCCGCCAATCGCGGAGCTTCAGCCGCTGGGACGGATTGATCGATGCCGGCGCGGTCGAAGCGGCCGGTCGGCCGCATTCAGCCGGCGCGTTGCAGGACTGGGCGACCTGTCCGCACCGCTACTTCCTCGGTCGAGTCCTGGGCATCGAGGAACGCGCCGAACTGCGCGATGATCTCCAGATCGCGCCGGTCGACAAGGGATCGCTGATCCACGACATCCTCGACCGGTTCTTCAAGAGCAGGCAATCGCAGCCCGATCCGGGAGCGTATTGGTCGGAGTCGGATCGAGCCGAGCTGATGGAGATCGCCGAGGATGAGTTGGACGAAGCCCAGCGGCGCGGCGTTACCGGCCGCGCGTTGCTCTGGGAGCGGGACAGGCGCAGGATGCTGGCCGACCTGGAGCAGTTCCTCGAAGAGGACGAGCAGCACAGGGCAAATCGGAAGGTCCGGCAGGTTGGCAGCGAAGTCAGCTTCGGTCCTCGCATGGAGGACAGCCAGGGATTGGTCGCGCTGACGCTCGAAAATGGCGACATGCTGCAGTTACGCGGGAAGATCGATCGCGTCGATCAGTCCGACGACGGACAGCTCCTGGTTGTGATCGACTACAAGTCCGGCACAGAGTTCCCGAAGCAGCGGGACCTTGAAGACGATCCGGTGGTTCGCGGACGGGTGCTGCAACTACCGGTCTACGCGGAGGCGATGCGCCAGCTCAACGCTCCTGGTGACCATGTCGTAGTTCAATCCGGCTACTGGTTCATCACCGAGCGCGGTGGATTCAACTTCAACGGGATCGCCTGGAACGAAGACAACGTCCGCGCGTTTCGCGACACGGTCAACCTGATCATGCGGCACATTCGCGAGGGTCTGTTCCCACAGCGACCCGGCGCCGACAATGAGCGCTCCCGTGACAACAACTGCACCTACTGCAGCTTCAACGAGGTCTGTCCAGCCGACCGCCGTTCGCGCTGGGATCGGATCAAGGAAGATCAGCGGCTGGCCGACTATGTCGCCTTGAGCGAAGACGCGGAGGAGAACCAGGCATGACCTCCGTCGCCGACCAGGCAGAACGCGATCGGATTCGCGACAGTCTCGATGAGACGTTGTTCGTCGAGGCGGGCGCAGGCACGGGTAAAACCGAGGCGCTGGTCGGCCGGATCGTCAGCCTGATCGCCTCGGGCGATGTGCGGGCGGACCAGAACGCCGCGATCACGTTTACCGAGAAAGCCGCGGCGGAACTGTACGACCGAGTGCTGGAGCGGCTCGACCAGCGCCGCGACGCGGAGACCGATCCTGCGCTGGAGCAGCGGTTCGCCCAGGCTGCCGAGGACCTCGACTCGGCCGCGATCGAGACGTTGCACGCCTTCGCCGCCCGCATCCTGCGAATGCACCCCATCGAGGCCGGCCTACCGCCCGGATTCACCGTGATTGACGAGAGCGAAGCCTCGCTCAAGTTCGCCGAGCGATGGTCGCAGGCGCTTGACGAGATGCTCGAGGACGAATCGTTGGGCGATCACCTGCTCGCCGCCTTCGACGCTGGCATGCAGCTCGATGATCTACGCGCTGTGGCTCGATCAATGCACGCGGATTGGGATCGCACGGAAGACCCGGCCGCGATGCTCGGGGTCGAGTCAGCCGATCCCGAGGCGTTCATTGCCGAACTCGCCGCAGTGATCGAGCTGCGCCAATGGTGCAACGACGAAGACGACAAGATGTACCAGCGTCTGACGGACCTGATTCACTACGTCCAGCAGTTGCAGGCACGCGTGAGTCAGCCGGGTTTGCTGGTGAGGCTGCTGCAGTTCCCACAGCCGTCCCTTAAGGTGAAGCGAACCGGCAGGGCCACGAGCTGGCAAGCCGGCGCGTTGACCGAGATTCGCGATCGCATGACCGCGCTTGAGGAGCAGCGCGAGGACCTGAGCCACCGGATCGCGATCCGGTTCCTCGCGCCGATCCTCAATCGCATCCGCAAGTTCGTGATTGATTACGCCGACGAGCGGCGGCTGCGCGGGGAGCTTGAGTTCCAGGACCTGCTGGTCCGCGCCAGCCGGCTGTTGCAGCGCGACGCAGCGGTCGCGCAGGCGGTGGGTAACCGATTCCGACGCTTGCTGATCGACGAGTTCCAGGACAACGATCCGTTGCAGACGCAGATTGCGGACGCAATCGCCGGGGGCGAGCCGGGCCGCTTGTTCTTCGTCGGCGATCCGAAGCAATCGATCTACCGGTTCCGCCGCGCCGACATCCGCCAGTTCAACGCGGTCAAGGCGCAGCGTGAGGAAGGACTGGTCCGGCTCTCGCAAAACTTCCGCTCGGCGCCGGGCGTGACCGAGTTCGTCAACGCCGTCTTCGAACCACTGATGCTCGAAGGCCGCGGCCAGCAGGCCGATTGGGAAGACCTGCAAGCGTTTAGACCCCCGCCGGACGATGCCGGTCCCGCGGTCACGGTCGTGGGCGAGGCATACCAGGGCGATGTCGCCCGCGTCAGACGCCTGGAAGCGGATGCGCTCGCCAGGATGATCACCGACGTCTCGGCCAAGCCCTGGCAGATCTACGACAAGTCGATTGATGCAAACCGAGACGCCACATTCGCCGACATCGCCGTTCTCGTGCCCACGCGCACCGGTCTGACCGCGCTGCTGCCGGAGCTGGAACAGCGCGGCGTTCCGTACCGACTCGAGAGCCGCTCGCTGGTCTACAACCATCGGGAAGTCCGAGAGCTGCTCAATCTGCTCCGCGCGATCGACGATCCTACCGACCAGATCGCGCTGGTCGCCGCGCTCAAGTCGCCCGCGTTCGCCTGCGCCGACGACGACCTCTACCGCTGGAAGCAGGCCGGAGGCAGGTGGGACGTTCGCGAACCCCAGCCGCGTGAGATCGCGGCGGACGATCCGGTGGCCGATTCGATGCGCTGGCTGCGACAGACCTCGGAGCGCCGCTGGACGATGTCGGTCAGCGAGCTAGTCGGCTACGTCATCCGCGAGCGGCGGCTGTTGGAGCTGGCCGTTGTCGAGCGCCAGCCGCGCGAGCACTGGCAGCGCTATCGCTTCATGGTCGACCAGGCCCGCGCCTTCAACGATCGCGGCGGCGCGACACTGGCCGATTTCCTGCTCTGGGCCCAGCACCAGGCCGAGGAAGAGACCAGCGTGATCGAATCGGTCGTGCCCGAAGAGGATCACGACGCCGTGCGGATCATGACGATCCACGCGGCCAAAGGGCTGGAGTTTCCGATCGTCGTCTTCGCCGGTCTGAACATCAACCGCAACGCGACTACGCCGCCGCTGCTCTGGCACGAAGACGGCCGTCCAGAGGTGCGCGTTCGCTCGGGCCTGGAAACGCCCGGCTATGCGGAACTCAAGGAGATGGAAGACGAGCTGGGCCAGCACGAAGAAGTGCGCCGCAACTACGTCGGAGCGACCCGCGCGCGGGACCACCTGATCGTCAGCCTCTACCGCAAGGAGGCGAAGAGCGGCAAGACCAGCGCCGACCAGATCGCCGGCGTGCTAGACGGCGACCGCGCGAGCTTCCGCCGGCTCGTCCATGATCAGATTCCCGACCCACCACAACCGGAGCGGACGCCGGAGTCCGACGAGACTCCGGTGACTGCCGACGATCGCGAAGTCTGGCTGCAACGGCGCAACAGCGTTGTCGCGCAACATGCGTCCCTGCCGCGAGAATCGGCCACCGGCATCGCCAAGCGCGCCACAGCCGAGACCGAGGAAGTCAGGACCAATCCCAACGACGAGCCCGACGACGATCTCCCACCTTGGCGTCGAGGTCGAGCGGGCACAGCGATCGGCCGCGCGACGCATGGCGTCCTACAGGTGATCGATCTTGAGGACTGGACCGAATCAGACGTCCACGCCGCGTCGGACGCTCAGGCCGCGGCCGAGTCGTTGAATCGCAATCAGAGCGGCGAAGTGAGTCGATTGGCGCGGGTCGCGCTGGAGAGCAACACGGTGCGGGAAGCTCGCACAGCCAACCGCTACTGGCGCGAACTGTACGCCGCCGTCGAGGTCGAAGGCGTCCTGCTCGACGGCTTCATCGACCTGCTCTACGAGACCGTAGCCGGCGAGCTCGTCGTCGTCGACTACAAGACCGACGCGTTGCGCGAGGGCGAGGCCGTCGACGCCGCCGTGCGGCGTTACCGGCTCCAGGCCGCCTCATACGCGCTGATGCTCGAGGAATCCTTGAACCGCCCCGTCTCGCGCTGCGTGCTCCTGTTCCTCCATCCGGACGAAGAGCGCGAAGTGACCGATCTGCGCAACGCGATTGACGAAGTGCGACAGTCCTTGTCGACCCTGTTGATAACTGCTGGGGGCATACCGGTCTCCGCCTGAATTCGGTCGAGACCTCGCTAGGCTCAGGCCATGGCGGTCTATCTGTTCCACGGCGAGGATCGGTTTGCCAGGCTGGAGGCGGTCGCGGCGCTGCGGCGCGAGCACGACGCCGATGGTTCGTTGACCAACAACTCGGCTTCATTCGACGGCGCGCGCGTGTCGCTGGGCGAGCTGGGCGCCGCTGCGGCCGCGGCCCCGTTCCTGGGCGGGACGCGGTGGGTCCGCGTCGACGGGCTGTGCGGCAGATTCGGCGGCATGGGCCGGCGCGGACGACAGCTCGGCGAGTGGGACGGTTTGCCCGATCTGCTGCAACAGATTCCGGCGACGACGGTGCTCGTCTTCGTCGACGACGAACTGCGGCGCAACAATCCGATGCTCGAAGCGATCCAGCCGCACGCGGATGTCCGCGAGTTTGCCCGGCTCAAGCCGGAGGAAGCGATCGAATGGCTGCGCAGCGAGGTCCGGCGGCGCAACCTGAGCATGTCGCGCAACGCCGCCAAGGCGCTGGTCGACCGCGCCGGCGGCGACCGCGGCGCGTTGACCCAGGCGGTCGACAAGCTCGCGCTCTACGCCGGAGACGCCAATGTCGACGAGACCATCGTCGAAGCGATGGTACCGGCCGTGCGTTCGGTCACGATTTTCAACCTGGTCGACGCCGTCGCCGAGCGCCGCCTGTCGGATGCGATGCGCGCTCTGGACGGCGTTCGCGCCGACGGCGTGGACGAAGTGCAAATCCTGCGCATGTTGGCTCGGACCTATCGACAGGTGGTCGTGGCCCGGGAAGTGGTGGATCGCGGCGGTTCCGACCAGGACATCCGGTCGGCGGCTGATGTGCGCTTCGATTGGTTGGCGCGGAGGCTGCGCCGGCAAGCGCAGCGCTATAGCCAGGAAACGGCGGACGCCGCGCTTGCGCGGATCCTGGAGGCGGAGGTCGCGATCATCGACTATCGCCGCGACGCCGGTGGGCTGCCGGATGATATCGCCGTGGAGTTGCTGGTCGCCGAACTGGCCGGCGCCGGTCGGCGCTAGACCTCTTCGACCGGGTTGTAGCAGGCCACCCGCTGACCGGCTCGCCCGCCCGCTACTTCGGCCAGCTCCGGCTCGGGCTCGTTGCGGCAGATCGTGAGCGCCTTGGGACAGCGCGTAATGTAGGCGCAGTGATCGCCCAGTTCCTCATCCGTCAGATCGGGCAGGCCGCCGGGAATCTGTCGGAGCTTCGTGCGGCGTCTGCGGTTCAGTCGGGGCAACGTGTCCAACAGCGCCCAGGTGTACGGATGCCTGGGCTGCCGGTACAGCGGGATCACGTCGTCCACTTCCATCATCTTGCCTGCGTAGATGATCGCCACCCGCTCGGCGATCTGCGCCACGACGCCCATGTCGTGCGTGATCAGCAGGATTGCCGTCCCGCGTTCTTCGCGCAGCCGCTGCAGCTCGTAGAGGATCTGAGCCTGCACGGTCACGTCAAGCGATGCGGTCGGCTCGTCGGCGATCAGCACTTGCGGATCGAGCGCGGTCGCAATCGCGATCATGATGCGCTGGCACATCCCGCCGGAGAGTTCGCCCGGAAACGACTTGGCGATCCGCATCGGGTCGGGCAACTGCATCGCGTTGAGCGCTTCCAGCGCGCGCTCGCGGGCCTCTGACTTGCTCACCGGTCGGTGCGAGGTGATCACTTCCTCGACCTGCTGACCGACGGAGATGATCGGATTGAGGCCGGCGATTGGGTCCTGGAAGATCATCGAGATCTGGTCGCCGCGAATCCGCTGGAGCTCGCTGCGGTCCATTTCGCCAATGTCGCGATGTTCGTAGCGGATCGTCCCGCTCGTCTGATTCGCATTGCGCGGCAGGATGCGCAGGATGGCAAGTCCCAGCGTGGTCTTGCCCGAGCCGCTCTCGCCGACTAACGCGACGATCTCGCCGCGATTGAGGTTGAGCGAGGCGCCGCGCACCGCGCGCACCGGACCTTCGCGCGTCTTGTACTCGATGCTGACATCGTCGATGGTCAGAACTGGAGGCACGGCTTCAGTGTAGGCACAAGCCCTGTGGGGACCGTTGCGTCGATTCCCTCCCCCTGAGGAGAGTCGCGCGTAATCCCATTCCGGTCCCCTCTCCCCGAGGGAGAGGGTTAGGGTGAGGGCCCTCCGCGACCCAGGCAGGCCCCACGAGCAGATAACGAGCGGCGGCCGAACCCTCACCCCAGCCCTCTCCCCGAGGGAGAGGGAGTAAAGCCCCACGATTTACGCGTAGGTCTCCATTGGGAGCGCCCACGCGTTGCGATGGGAGCGCCTAGCGGATGTGGGTTGGGCTGTCGTCGCCGTCGGCGGCGATGATCGCCATGTCCTCGGCGTCAAGGTCGTCGAGCTCACCCTGGCGGTAGGCGTCGTAGAGGTTGAAGAGCTCGGTCTTGTGCGGGCGCTTGCGACCGATCGGGCAGGCTTCCCAGGCCTCGTAGTCCTCGTCGCAGTAGCCGAGCCGGTGTTCGCCGCACTTGGGTTGGAGTTGCCGCCCCAGCTCAGGAGCGACCTTGATCACCTCGGCGCGCATCAGCGAGACGACCTTGCGGAATTCCCACTGGGCGCGGGTGCAGAGCCGTAGGTCGGAGATGTGCAGCAGCGAGGCGAAGTTGACGGTGATCTTGAAGTTGGTGTTGGTCGCGTTGGGCAGCAGGAAGCGGGCGTCTTCGGCGGGGACGCCGGCCTCGACCATCTTCTCGTAGAGCGCCCCGGCCTGGGCGAAGAGGGCGGTCATGTCGTCGCCGAGTCCGGCCCGTTCGACCGTCCTGGGAATGCTGAAGGGGAACTCGCCGCCCTTGTAGGTGACGTAACGCTGACTCTGTTGCTCGAAGCTGATTCCGATGCGGTGACGCACGAACTGGTGCGAGAAGGCGCGAGAGACGCCGGAGATGCCGAACTCGAAGTGGACTTGCTCGAGCGGCGACATGTGCCCGGTCAGCAGCCGGGCCTCGACGAACTCGAGCATCTTCTCCTGCGAGATGCGTTCGTCGTCGATCCGTTCGAGCACCTGTTCCGGCGTGAGCGCCGAGTAGCAGACGCGGTACGCCATGTAGAGCGCACGGATTGGCTGCTTGGTGTGATCGATCAGCTTGACGGAGATTGCCACGTCCACTCGCTCACTTCGGACATCACCAAGCCTGTGAATATGTCAACCGAATATAGCGGAGGGCGCCCCGACACTCGTGTCGTCCGATCCACTCTCGACAATCGGTTCAGATATGCCGAGCGGTGCTCCACGGCCGCCAGCCGCACTTGCGCCAGATGCGCAGCGCGTAGCGGGCGTTGTAGAGCGGTCGGGTGGCGAGGTCGGTATCGAGTCGCTCCCCGATCTCGGATTCGCCAAAGTACTTCCACCAGGCGTTGATCTGAAAGAGACCGTAGCTGCCGCCCGACGGGTCGTTCTTGTTGATCGCGCGAGGATTCCAACGGCTCTCGTAAAAGGCGATCGTGAGCGCGTTCTCCACCTCGTCCTCGGGCCAGCCGGCGGCACGCAAAATCTCACGGAGACGTGGTTCGGCGATGACCATGGTGCTGTCGCGACGGAGACCGACGATTGGCTAGGCGAACGTGGTCTCGACCGTTGAGGACGCGTCGAAGAAGTCCTGGAGTGTCTGGTTAAAGCGATAGAAGAGGTCGCGGCGGGTGTAGTCCTCGCCTTTGGCCAGCTCTTCCGGGCTTTCGAGGTCGATCGTGTTGAGCGTGTGATGCAGGTCGGCGTGGCCGTTGCTCTGGATGTTCTCGATCATCTCGCGCCAGCGCTCCTCGGGCATGACCAGCGTGAAGTCGAGATCTTCGGCATCGGCGCCGGTGGAGATATCGGCGATCTCCGGAATCTCGAAGCCGTCAAAGACGAGCTTGATCGTCGTCTCGCCGACGTTGACGCCCATGGCGCAATCCATCATGCCGAAGTCTCGCCAGTGCGGGTCGTCCTGCACGGTGTCGCGGAGCGCCTCAAACCACTCAACAGAAGGGAACTGCGGCATCGTCTGTCTCCGTTTGCCTGTAATTTGCTGAATCCTTGGCGAGTTTATCAAGCAATTCGTCTCGCGCTACCCGCGCTGTTCGCAATAGTGGCGCTCATCGCTTGAATCGCCTTAGTTGTTCCAGTCGCCATTGCGCGAGCGCGGCGGACGGAACAGATCGCCAATCGCAATCACGCCCGCAGCAGTCAGCGCGAGCAACCCCAATGACTTGAGATGCAAGCGTCGAGCGCGTCCCAGGTCCCGCACCTGCGGCGGCGGACGCTGCCAGCCGACCGAGCGGCCATTCCAGGACGTCCGCCGGTCGAGCGCGACCGACATCGCGGTCACCGGAATCGGAGTCTCGGAGCCAAGCGCGAGTTCTTCGATCTCGGGCGCCTGGATGTCGGAACGGCCCCGAGCCGCGAGCGTCGCCGCAGCGGCGATGGCGTCGCGAGCGCGGCGCACGGAGACCAGCCGACGGGCCGGATCGAGCATCGCCGCCAGCGGACCATCGGAACCGGGTCCCGCCATCGGCCCGCCGAGCGACTCGACGGCGGCATAGGCGACCGCGCCCGATAGGTCGAACGCGGCGTAGGCGGCCCAGGGGCCGACCACCGTCTCACTTGGAGCGACGGCCAGCCGGCCCAATTCGGCCTCGACTCGTTCTGCGTCCAGCGCAGCGGTCGGCCGACCCTCGTCATCAACCGGGGCGTCGGCGAGCTGTTTCTCGACCGGGCCGGATGCTCGCAGTCCGCGCCAGGCATCGAACGTCGCGGCCAGCAGCACCGCCTGGATCAGGATCGAAAGCCACCTCGACGTCCCGCCCGGCGTGGTCCGCTCGATCAGCGCCGCGGCGCGAATTGCCGCGGCGGACGCCGCGAACGGAGCGAAGACGCGCAGCCGCGGCGGTAGTGAGGCGAGCTGGCGTGTGTGGGAGAGCGCCCACGCCAGCCAGGTCGGCCGACCGTCGGGGGGCGGGCCGATGAACCGGTCCACGCCGGCCTGAATGGCCAGGGCGAGAGCGAACACTGAGATTCGATCGGTGGTGCGTCGCATTGGAGTTTGAGCATATCCGCCCAAACGGTCGCGGCTGGAGTGTGTCACAGTTGACATTGTGTGCTCCGCGACTGTGGAAGAGCCGCACGGCGGGCCCGGGTGAGCGAGTCAATGCGGTGCATACGGGGAGGAAGTTCGTGAAAAAGTTGACAAGCGCTGTTCGAGAGCCCCATAATGTGCACTGTTTCACAAGCTCCCAGTTGTGGCGGATTTCACAATCTCCCCGTCACCAATGCGAACTGGTTGAGTTGGAAAGCGAGTTGCCCCGATGCCCGTCACGCCTCCGTCGAAATGCCCGCGCTGCTCAGGCATGATGCTGGTCGAATCGGACGCGCACAGCGTGTACTCCAGTTGCCTGTCGTGCGGGTACGTCTACGAGAACAACATCATTTCGGTCTTCGAGCTCGAACGCGAGCAGGCCGTTGAGGAAGGCCGGCAGCGCCGCCGACAGCCGTCGCACGGCAAGCTCCGCTTGTAACCCGCTCGGTAGCCCACTTCCAACCGACACCAACCGGTCGCCGCTTGCCGGTCGCACGACGCTGCGATCGCATTCGACCCGACGCTAGCCTGAGCCGGGCGTGGTCCGCAGCAAGATCGCTTCGGACGCCAGCGTTGACGGGCGCATCGCGTGGAGATTCGTGAGTATCGCAAGGCGACGCGCTGCGATCATCGCGGGCGGCTGCGCCGTTGCAGCCGGCCGATGATCGGGCAGTGTCAGTACTGCGCCAAAGGGTTCTGCGCCGGCCACGGCGCCATCCAGGATGACGGCCAGGAGATCTGCATCGAAGATCGCTGTCAGCGGCTCCGTGAGGATGTAGCCCGGCACCTGGTGTTCAAGGCCGAGGCGCGAGCGCGCAACGCGAATCATCAATGCGGCCAACCGGATTGCCGGCAACCTCACGCCATGTTGTGCGATCGCTGCACCTGCCGCTACTGCGAAGATCATCTGCGCCAGGTGATCATGACCGTCACCCGAGGCGGAGAGTTGCAGAGCGAAGCGGCCGCCGTCTGCGATCACTGCCGCGAGCGGCTACCGCTCTGGGCTGAGGATTGAACGCAGTATCTCCGTGTCGTGCCTGAACACCGGTTCCGGCCTGCGCGCAGCGGGCCGGAGCGGAAACCAGGCGGCTGCGAGCGCTTCCGGACCGGGCCTCAGCGAGCCGCCGACCGCGGACGCCCGGTAGCCGATCACCACGACTTGCTCTCCGGTCGCCGACCAGACGCCGAGCAGATCTCCGACCTCGATTTCGATCCCGGTTTCCTCCCGGACCTCCCGGACGGCCGCATCTTGCACCCGCTCGCCGGCATCGACAAAGCCCGATGGCCAGGCCCAGCGGTACATCGCCGGTTCGTGGTTGCGTCGGACGTAGAGCAATCGCTCCTGGTCGTCCACGACCAGCACGACGACGGCGACTTTGGGATCGATGTAGTTGACCCAGTCGCAGTTGTCGCAGCCCGAGGCGGACGAAAGCGGCAGAGCGCATTGAGGACAGAATCTTGGCGGTGGAGGCATCTGCTCTCGCCTTCAATGCGGACGATCCGAGTATCGGAGACGCGAATCTCCCGGCAAGCATTCTCTATCAGCGGTAGCGTGGATGCTCCTTCTGGAGACCGGTGTGTCAGTCCGTTCCGGTCTCCTCGCCCAGAGGAGACCTACGCGTAAATCCCGTTCTCCATTGCGATGGCGCACTGTTCCCAGTCCCCGACTTGTTCGGGGACCCGCTCGGCTCCCCGTCTCGTACCTGGTAGATCCCCGGTAGTGCCGAGAGGGATCGGGTCCCCGAACAAGTCGGGGACTGGACCCGGCCGGTTGACGCGCAAGTCTCCGAAGGGAGAGGGTGGTTAACCCCAGCGACTAACGCGCAGGCGCGGTCGACCTAGAAGACCGGCAGCGAAACTCGCTCGAAGTGCTCGTAGTAGCGGCCATCGGCCGAGCTCCAGCGCTTCTCGACGTTGGCGATGAAGTCCTCGCCCCGATCGCCGAACTGGGAGACGTGGCGGGTAAGCGCGCGGATCTTGGTCTGGATCACGTCGGTGATGTCGATGTCGTAGTTGGCCTGCTGGCTGCCCCAGATGAACAGTTCCGCCACCTTGTGGCACTCCAGACCCTCGTCCAGATGCTCGGGGAAGTTGAGCCGGTCGCGGGCGGTCGGGTAGACGGCGTCAAGGGTCATTTCACCGGTGCAGCGGTGATCGCGATGATTGATGAAGCCGCGCCATTCCGAGAGCGGATCGGTGGGGTCGGCTTCGAGCGCTCGGCGGTGGATATAGTCGGTCGAGTGGGTGAACACGGCGTGCGGCTGCAGGCGTCGGATGGCCTTGACGATGCCGCCCAGGTACTCGCGGGTGTACTCGAGCTCGCCGTCCATGCCGCCGAGGAAGGTGCAGGACACGACGCCCAGCTCCTCGGCCGCGTTGCGCTGCTCGATCTCGCGCATCGGCACAAGGCGCTCGGAGGTCATGTCCGGGTCGGCCGATCCCTTGGCGCCGTTGGTCACGACGAGGTAGTGCATCTCCCAGCCGAGCGTGGTCCAGAGCGCCGCGGTGCCACCCGCGCCGAAGTCGGGATCGTCAGGATGGGCGGCGACGACGAGGCCGACCTTGTTGTCGGTTTCGGGGGGAGTAGTCATCAGGGCGCTCTCTCCGACTGGTACAGATGCTCGCTCACGGCGATAGATCCAGGCAACATCCTGAATCGTAGGCGACTTGACTTGCCAAGCGTATACCTCCACACTGCCAACAACGGCAACAGAACGTGGGTTCCGCACGCCTGCGCGGAGCACATGCTAGACTTCTCTTATGTCACGAACATCATTCTTGGTCAGCGTGCTGAATCGAGAGTGACCAATCGCCGCGTGGCAGCATTGAGAGAACGGAGGTAGGCACAATGTCAGAACCGACGAACAATGCCGAACAAGGCGCCAATCAGGGCGCCAATCAAGGCGCCAATCAAGGCGCCAATCAGGGCGGAGAGGCGCCCCGTCGCGGGAAACGAGGTCCCCGTTCCGACAAGCCTGAGCGCATTCTCGCCTACTTGCGCCGCTACTTCGCCGAGTATCACTACCCACCTTCGGTCCGCGACATCGTTGAGGGCTGCCAGCTCTCTTCAACCTCCGTCGCCGACTACAATCTGAAAATCCTCGAACGCGAAGGTCACATCCGCCGCGACCGGGAACGCGCTCGCACCATCTCGCTGACCGAGCCGGTCGTACCGACTGAGCCGGCCAGGCTCGAATCCAGCCTGGCCTCCATCGGCGTCCCGCTGCTCGGCTCAATCGCCGCCGGTACCCGCTCGCTCGTACCCGACGGCGTCGACGTCGACCACGCCGAGAGCCGGATCAGCGTCACGTCCGACATGCTCGCCGGCCGCGATCCGGAACGCGTCTTTGCGCTGACCGTGCGCGGTGATTCGATGATCGATGCGCTGATCGCGGACAACGACACGGTGATCCTCGAAGAGGCATCGAGCGTCGCCGATGGTCAGATGGCGGCGGTCTGGCTGCGCGAAGAGAACATCTGCACGCTCAAGCGGCTCTACTTCGAGGACGGCCAGGTCCGGCTGCAGCCGGAGAACCCGACCATGGACGCGATCTTCACCGACGAGTCCAACATGCAGATCCAGGGCCGTGTCGTCTCAGTGATCCGCCATCCGCGCTGAGCGCTCTTTGGTCGGCTATGTGGAGAGTTGCGATTAAGCTCAATCTTCATCGCACACGCACATCGATTCCCAGTCCCCGCTTCATGCGGGGACCCGCTCGGCTCCCCGTCACGTATCTGCCAGAGACCGGGACGTGCAGACAGGGAGCGGGTCCCCCTGCACAAGTCTGGGGCAGGCTCCGAATAAATCGGGGACTGGACCCGGGCGATTCAAAAGCGGTTCTCCAGAGGCAGAGAGGATCGAAACGTGCGCAACTGATCGGATTCTGCCTACTGCGCGCGATGTCGCTTCAGTCGCCGATCAGCTCGAGTAGCTGGACGAAGTTACCGTCCGGATCGCGCAGTGTCGCCACCAGCCCGCCCCACGGCTCTCGCTCCGGTTTCCGGTGTACGCGCACCGACGGGTTCGCCGACACCACCCGCGCATACTCCGCCGCGACATCATCGACGAACAGGTTGATCTGCATCCGCGCCGGCTCCAGCGTCGGGCCTGTGATGTCGGAATGATCGAGCAGGCGGATAAACCCGCCTGCCGCGGCGAAGACGGGGTCGCGGAACCTGGCGATCCGCTCCAGACGGAGCGTGTCGCCGTAGAAGCGGGTCATCGCCTCGATCTGGCCCGTACCGACCATCAGCGTCAGTTCGCGCACTCGCATGAACGGCCTCAGACTTCCAGTGACAATCCGTCCGCGGCGAGCACGATCGTCCCGTCGAACGCCCGCCGCGCTTCCTCGACCAGCTCCCAGTCGCGCTCCAGCGACATGATGTGGGTCAGGACCAGCGTGTTCACGCCGGCGTCGCGGGCGATCCGGCCCGCAGACTCCGCCGTTGAGTGTGTCCCTCCCACTCCGCGATACAGTCCCGCGCGCGCCGACTCCGGCAGTCCCTCCGCCATCCGCGCCAGGCACGCTTCCGTGTACGCCTCGTGCACCAGCACGTCGGCCCCATCGGCAAGTGGGACCAGGGCGTCGGGCGCGTAGGTGGTGTCGCCGGTGTAGACCAGCGAGCGCCCGCCGGCCTCAAATCGCCGCGCGAGGCATTCCAGGTAGGGCGCGTGCGGGACCTCGACCGAGCGCACGCGCATCCCGCCGATCTCCCGCTCGTCTCCCGGACGGGTGAGCTCCACGCCCACGCCGTCCAGCCAGCCCCGGATGTAGTCGCTGGTCGAGTTGACCCGGGCAAAGCCCAGCGCCGCCTCGATGTAGGTGTCCGTGTCGCGAGGCCCAAAGACCGTCACCGGCGCTCCTCTACGAACGATGAGCCGGGTGAACAGCTCGACTACGCCCATCGCGTGGTCGAAGTGCAGATGCGAGAAGACCACGTCCGACACCGCATCGGCATCCAGTCCCGTGTCCACCATGCGTTCCATGAATCCCGGTCCCGTATCCACCAAGATGCGAGCGTCGCCATGAGCCAGATGGATCGAAGCAGCCCCCCGCCGCGGGTTCACCGACCCTCCCGCCCCCGACCCACAGAACGTGATGCGCATGGTGCTCGACTCCTTCGGATGGGCGCATGGTAGCCCGGAGTCCACATCAGAACTTTAGTGCTCAGTGTGTATCGTTACCATGCACTCGGATTCGGGAGTTCCTCTCCCTCATTCGGCGTTGCTGGTACCGAGAACACACTTGCTTTACGGAGCGGAACATGCCCATCAAGCACACAGCCAAGCGAGTTTGGCCAGGCCACTACGTCTATCGCGACTATGTAATCTCGGAACGAGGCACCAACATCAACGGCCGTGTTTGGGCAGTCTCAGAACGTGATGTCGACGGACGTGGACCGGACGAGCCAGGAGAGCGAGTGACCTTCGAGTGGACGCTTAAGGAGGCCAAGCGGCACGTGGACCGAATGCATGACGAAGGTCACGACTGCGATCGGAACCAGTGCGACTACACCCCTCGTCGCGGTCGTCGCTAGGAGAGCGTCGCATGCCTCGCTTCGCTGAGTTCTTCTCTGGAATCGGCCTGGTTCGGGAGGCGATTGAGCCTCTCGGCTGGGACTGTGTCTTCGCCAACGACATCGCCGAAGAGAAGGCGGAGATGTACCGGGCGCGGTTCGGCGACGACCACCTCGTGGTGGAGGACATCAATCGCCTGCGCTTGTCAGACTTGCCCGACAATCTCTATCTGCTTACCGCGTCGTTTCCGTGCATCGATCTGTCTCTGGCAGGAAACCGGCGAGGACTGGCAGGCGAGCACTCGGGAACGATCTGGCCGTTCCTTGATCTGACCGCAGGTCTGGTCAAGGAACGAACGCCGCCAAAGGCGCTTCTGCTTGAGAACGTCACCGGATTTGTCACGTCCCACGAAGGTCGAGATCTCGCAGAAGTCTGCGCTCGCATTGGGGAACTGGGCTACTTCCTTGATCTGGTGGTCGTCGATGCGAAGTGGTTCACACCCCAGAGTCGGCCGCGTCTGTTTGTGGTGGCGATTCGCGATGACCTGGTTGACCAGCCTCTTCCACCGACCGGAGAGGTCACACGCTTGCGAACCGCTGCCATTCGTTCGTTCCAGGCCTCTTATCGAGAGATTCCTTTCGTCGAGTTTGGCCTGCCGGAGCCACCCCATGCAGCAGGGCAACGTCTGAAACAGATCCTGGAGTATGTCCCCCCTGACGATGAGTCGTGGTGGCCCAACGACCGGGTCATGGCCCTGCGCGATGCCATGCACGACCGGCACGCCTTTCGAGTCGGCGAGCTCTTGCTTGGCAAGCGCGACGGCGTGGCGACCATGTACCGCCGGGTGCGTCACGGTCGCACGGTCGGCGAGGTCCGGAACGACAGCATTGCAGGATGCTTGCGAACCGCGAACGGCGGCAGCAGTGTCCAGTTCCTCGTGGACTGTCGCAGCGGCCAGCCGAGAATTCGTCCTCTCACCGGACTCGAGTACGCCCGGCTTCAAGGCGCCGGCGACTTCCCTATCACGGTCGGGCGGCGGCAAGCTCAGAGCGGTTTCGGCGATGCGGTCTGCGTGCCGGCCGTCCGTTGGCTCGTAGATGCCGCCCTTGGATTCCTGCTGAACGAGTTCCCCCAGCGAGAGCCGGTCCGTACTCGATTCGCGGGCGATCCGATTGACCCCGTCGCCGCCGGGAGTTGATCAGGTGACAACTCGCCGTGATCCGCTCAGCGCAGAGCAGCGCTCCGAGACGATGCGCCGCGTCCGCCGAAAGGACACCAAGCCGGAGCTATCGCTGCGCAGGGAACTGTATCGGCGCGGTCTTCGCTACCGGATTGACTATTCCCGCGCGCCCGGACGGCCCGACATCGCCATGGTCGGACGCAAGCTCGCCGTCTTCGTTGATGGCGAGTTCTGGCACGGCAAGAAACACACTGCCGAGCGCTACGCCGAAATGACCGAGTACTGGCGAACCAAGATTGCCCGCAACATGGAACGAGATCTGCGCGTCAACCGGGAACTGCGCGATCTCGGTTGGACTGTGATACGCGTGACCGACCGCGCCGTGCTCGGCGATGTGTCAACGATCGCGGACTTCGTCGGCGACGTCGCTCAAGGTCGCTTCGAGACCTATCCCCCACCCGGCGTAGAAATCATGAGGTCCTAATCATGTCAAAGCGCCGCGGACCGCCCGACGAGGTTGCTGCGATCTTGCGCGAACTGATCAAGGCGCTCGACGTGATCGATCCTGTCAATGGAAGAAAGGTCGGAGATGCGAAGTACGGCGTGTACGCCTTCTTCGATTACGACGACGAACCAATTTACGTGGGGCAGACCACCGAACAGTTGCGCGTCAGGATTCGACGACACCTGACAAATCAACGTACCGATGCAGTTGCGATGAACGTCCTCGACCCATTCGAAGTGGCCGACATCGAGATGTGGCCGTTTTGGGATCTGCATGATGCCTGGGATGAGGCAGAGGCTCGTGAAGACAAGGCAGAGGTCCGAAAACGGGCCAAGCTGCTGCTCAACTCTGCGGAGTTCTCGCTCTTTCAGATCGTCTTGGAGGCCTCGCAGTTCGGCGCTGTCTTGAACGAAAAGCCGCCAGATGTAGCAGAGACAATGGAGTTGCCCCCATCATTCCGCCGTCGGATCGTTCCCACGGATATCTATCGCCGGAGAGTGCATCCTGACATTCGAATCGCTCAGCGAGCGGCGACCATCGCTCGATTGGCCGACGTGATTAGCCGCCGTCAGGTGAAGCCAGGTCTCCGCAGCACCCTGGTCGTGCAGGCCAAACGCCTCCTGCATCTGTCCGAGTCGCGGCTGGAGGAAGTGGAATAGCATCCAAACCATGCCGCCGCTCTCTGGACTCCGGGTGATTGACCATGGCCATGTTTGGGCTGGGCCGTTGTTGGGGATGTTCCTGGCCGATCTGGGGGCCGAGGTGATCAAGGTGGGCGCGCCCCACCGACGCTCGGGCGTGTCGATTGGTGGACAGCAGGCGCCGGTTGGCTCGATCGGCGGCGACCGCGGCTCAACCGAGGCGGACGATCCGCGCGCGTTTCACGGACTCGACCGGGGCAAGAAATCGATTGCGATCCACCTCGGCAACCCTCGTGGACGCGAGTTGTATCTCAAGCTGATCGAACAGTCCGACGTGGTGCTGGAGAACTTCTCGCCTCGGGTAATGCCGTCGTTGGGGCTGTCCTACGACGTGCTCGCCGAGGTCAATCCGCGATTGATCATGATCGCGCTCTCCGCCTCGGGGGCGACCGAAGGTCCGTGGCGCAATCTCGTGACCTACGGTCCGTCCCTGGCCGCCTTGTACGGCCTCAAATCGCTGCTCGGCTATCCCGACGACCCGCAACCGCGCGAGGACACCGCCGATCTCGATCCCACCGCTGCCGGACACGCGTTCATCGCGCTGCTGGCGGCGCTCGAGTACCGCGAGCGCAGCGGTCGCGGGCAGTACATCGATCTCGCCCAGGGCGAAGCGACCCTGCAGCGAGCGGCCGTGCCGCTGATGGATTGGTTGCTCAACGGTCGCGACGCCGGCCCGCGGGGCAATCGCGGCTCCGCCATGGCGCCGCACGGCGTCTATCCGGCCGCCGGCGACGACGCCTGGGTCGCCGTCGTGATCCGCAGCGACGCCGAATGGTCGGCGCTGTGCGAGCAAGCGCCGTCGCTGGAGCGTCCCGAGTGGGCGACCATGCGGGGCCGGCTCGCCGACCAGGACGCGCTGGACGATGCGCTATCGAACTGGACCCGCAATCACGCCGCGATGGAACTGGCGATCGAGCTGCAGGCGCTCGGCGTTCCCGCATTCCCGCTGATGGATCCGACCGCGCTATTGCTCGACGAGGACTACTCCGCGCTCTCCTACGCGGGCCTGGACCTGAGCGCGGACATCGCCGCGCCCTTGCGGGGCGGTGCGCTCTACACCGGCGCGCCCTGGAAACTCTCGCGGACGCCGGCCGCCATCTCGGGACCCGTTCCCAATCGGGGAGAACACGACGACGACGTGTACGGCGAGTTGCTCGGTCTTGACGAAGCGGCGCGGTCCGAGCTCCGCGAAGCCGGGGTGATCTAGGAACTGCCCCGCTCCTCGGCCTCGCGAACGCCTCCGAAGTAATCCTCCGACGCCGCACGGCGTTGCTCGCGCGTCATCGCCCGCCGCTGCGTCAACGCGCGGCTGACCGAGCGATGCGCTTCAACCGCTCCCTGCTCACTGGCCTCCCAATTCGAGATGTTGCCCGGCGCGATGCCGAGCGAACCGCCCACCTCGTACGAGTCCTGGTTCGCGCCGACGTAGACGAACGTCCAGCCGCGCCGGCTCCGCTCGGTGATCAACTGAAAGACTTGCTCCAGGGTCGTATCCGTGCTGGCGTTCTCCAGGCCGTCCGTCATGATCACCAACGTCTGGTCCTCTGCTGGTCGACCCCGAGCAGCGCGATCCGCGATCCGAAGATCCGCGCGCGCAATCAGCCTCGCGATTGCGTCGTAGAGCGGCGTCAGGCCGCGCGGCTCGAAATCGCCGGACCGCGTCTCTCGCACTCGTTCGACCCGCCGCGCGTCCACCGCGATCCGCAGCGGCTCCTCCGAATCGAACTGCGCGATGGTGATGCGGCAGCGCCCCGGCCGATCTCGCTGCTCCGCGAGGATCTCGTTCGTGCCGACGATGACTCCTTGCCGCAGCGGCTGCATCGAGCCGGAGCGATCGTGGAGGATCCAGACCTTCACCGGATCCTCGCGTTCGTGTTTCGTCTTGCTCATGGGTGATTCCCTTCACTGGACTCATTTAGTGTCCTAATGACACTATCTCTTATCTCGACGGTTGGTGTCAACATGACACTAAGTATCCGGGTTGACGGCGGCTATCCTGAGTGCGCTAACACCTGCAGCCCGAGAGGACATCCGCCATGTGCCACCGATTCGATGCGCTGCCCGCCATCACCCCGATTGCCGGAGCTGCCGTTGACGTTGAAGACCTGACCCTGACCGCATCCGACGGTACGCAGTTCGCTGCGTTCCACGCCCGCGCCGAGTCTCCGACCGGGCCGGGCATGGTGATCTTGCCCGACGTGCGCGGACTGTTCCGCTTCTACGAGGAACTGGCGATCCGCTTCGCCGAGATCGGCGTCGACGCCGTCGCGATTGACTACTTCGGCCGCACCGCCGGTGTGTCCAAGCGCGACGCCGAGTTCGACTTCTGGCCCCACGTTCGCGCTACCGAGGCGGAAGGCATCAACGCCGATACCGCGGCCGCGGTCGCCGTGCTCCGCGCCAACGACCCTGACCGCGCCGTGTTCACCGTCGGTTTCTGCTTCGGCGGCAGCAATAGCTGGCTCCAGGCCTCGGCCGGACACGGACTCGCCGGAGCGATCGGCTTCTATGGCCGTCCGACTGCCGAGGGTCTCAACGGCGCGCCGGCCCCGTCGGCCACCGTCGCCGAGATCGAGTGCCCGATCCTCGGCCTGATGGGCGGCGCGGACGAGAGTATCCCGGCGGAAGCAGTCGCCGAGTGGGACGCGGCGCTCGAGGCCGGCGGTATCGCGCGCGAGATCGTCACATACGACGGCGCGCCGCACAGCTTCTTTGACCGCAGCTACGACGAGCACGTCGACGCCTGCAACGACGCCTGGTCGCGGATCCAGTCCTTCATCGCAACCAACAGCTAAGTCTCCCCTCTCCCCCCGCAGAGCGCGGGGAGATGCCGAAGGCAGAGGGGGGCAACCAGACCAGAGAGAGGCCGATTCACATGCGCGTGACGAAATCATCCGACGGCAATACCAACAAGGGCAACGCACCGATCTTCACCGGCGGCGATGTCTGGGTGCGAGCGCTGGCCGGCTCGATCGGTGGACAGAACGCGGCCGACGACGCCGACTTCAACCTGGCCGTCGTGCAGTTCGGCGCCGGGGCTCGGACCAAGATGCACACGCATTCGTCCGAGCAGATGCTCTACGTCGTCTCCGGGATCGGCAAGGTGGGCACCGCCGACGAGGAGCACACGATCTCAGTCGGCGACTTCGCCATCATCCCGGCCGGCGAGGATCACTTCCACGGCGCCGCCGACACCGGATCGCCGATGTCTCATCTGGCTATCACCCGCCGCGACTCGGTCACTGAGGTCACCGAGGACTGACAACGTTCTCGCCTCCCGATACTCTCATCGCAGGAGGCGAGGCAGCGTCATGGTCACCGAGGAACACTCCGTCCAACCGTGGGGTCCGCTGCCCGGCGAGGACTGGCGCGCCCACCGGATGCGGGTCTTCGCCGGTTATCCGGAGATGCTCGCCGTACTGCGGATCGCAGAGTCCAGAGAACACGAAGCCGAGATCTGGCGCGAACGCGCAATTGCCGCGCACGCAGGCGATCCAGAGATGCAGCAGTTGATCAGGGAAGCACGGTTCGACATCGACGCTCCGCCAGAGATGGACGAAGAGGACATGCGTCTAACCTCGCCCGATCTGCCGGGACAGCAGAATGCTCGTCCTCTGGAAGATGTGTTGCGAGATCTCGCTGCCCAGTTCCCGGATGAAGCGGAGGACATCCTTAGCGGGCTATGAGGCATAAGGTCGAGCTCACTGACGACGCAGCAGCCGAGATGAGCAGGCTTGCTCCGGGGCCAAAGTCGGAGGTGAATGCAGTCCTCAAGCGCCTGAGAAACGGTACCGATAGCCGATTCGACTTACGACTTCAGGGCGAAGAGAACCAATGGCGTGCTCGCGCAGGTAGACGCTGGCGCGTGATCTTCTCGGTGGAACCGGGACGGCGCATCGTAGTACGACGCGTCCTTCGACGCCCGATCGCTTACCGAGGACGAGAGCATCCCGGATATCGGGAACTGCAGGAGCCGCAAGCTCCCTACATCGCCGAAGGGACTTCAGTTTCCGGGGGTACTGGCTCGCCGATGTCGCATCTGGCGATCACTCACGGCGACTCGGTCACTGAGGTCACCGAGGACTGACAACGTTCTCGCCTCCCGATACGCTCGGGTGAGGAGGCGAGGCAGCGTCATGGTCGCCGAGGAACACTCCGTCCAACCGTGGGGTCCGCTACCCGGCGAGGACTGGCGCGCCCACCGGATGCGGGTCTTCGCCGACTATCCGGAACGGCTCGCCGTACTGCGGATCGCGGAGTCCAAGGCGCACGAAGCCGAAATCTGGCGCGAGTGGCACCTGCACCTGCATGAAGGCGACCCTGAAATGCAGGCGATCATTCGTGAATCGCAGTTTGACCTCGACGCTCCTCCAGAGATGGATCTGGAAGACCTGCAGCCAACGGCCGAAGAGCGTGCAAGCAACGATCGAGGGCGACTGGTTGAGCAGTTCTTTCGCTACTTCGCTGCCAGGTATCCCGAGCAGGCCCACGAAGTTCACGGTTAGGCATGAGATACACCGTCGGCTTCGATGACGAAGCGAGAGAAACACTCGGTCGTCTGAGCCCTACTCCAAAGGCTGAGGTCAACAAGGTCGTCAGGAGATTGAGGCATGGCCCGGATCGTCGAGTCGATCTTGAACTCATGGATGCGGACAATCGCTATCGCGCCTATGCAGGCAGGCGCTGGAGAGTGATCTTCTCCGTCTTGCCGGGACGACACATCCAGATCCGCCGCATCAGTCGTCGCTTCGGCGCGTACAAGGGAATGGAGCATCCCGGCTATCGGGAACTGCAGGAGCCGCAAGCTCCCTATCGTTCGGACGAGGAGTCAGTACCCGCTGCGACGGCCGATTGAGCGGACGTCCCAAGCTGCGAGTGCGACGCCGAGCAGCAAGAAGAACGCAATCAGGCCGAGCAGGACGTTGCCGCCTGCGCCGCCGATGTCGGCGAGCTGCCGCATCGCGATCATCACTGCGCCGGACGTCACGCAGAGACCGATGTAGAGCCAGTTATGAATCCACTCGGCTGCGAAGTTGACCGCGATCGCCACCACGACCGCGACGTTGACGACAATCAGCAGATGCACATCCGCGTGACGGCTCCAGCCGCCCCAGGCGGTTCCGGTGAGCTCATTCAGCTCGACTGCCGTGCCGCCGCGTATCGCCAGGAAGAGCACCACAATCGCGGCGCCGACCGCACCCCCGACCAGGGGACGCAGCATCCGCGGGCCAATCACGTCCCAGTTGCGCGAGGGCAACGCGCCAAGCCGGGTACGGCTGTGTTCGTAGCGGTGATCGTCCATGAGTTACGCCCCTCCGCTGGTAATGCCAGTCTAGATGTTGGAGCGGGTTTGGCCGCCGTCGACGTTGAGGCAGGCGCCGGTCACCCAGCTTGCCCGCGGTGAAGCGAGGAACGCCACCACATCGGCGACCTCCTCGGGCCGCCCGAATCGATTGAAGGCGATGGTGTCCAGCACGTTTCGCTGGATGCCTTCCGGATCGGCCTCGTATCGAGTCTGCCAGCGTGAATCGGGCCAGGCGATCGATCCCGGCGCGACCGCGTTAGCGCGGATGTTGCGGGGCGCCAGTTCCAGCGACAGCGATTTGGCGTGGCTGTGTATGGCCGCCTTCATCGCGTTGTACTGCGCCGAGCCGCCCGCTTCGCGCCCGAAGATCGAGCCGATGTGGATGATCGACGAGCTGTCCGCGTCCTCGCCCGACGCGGCGTCGGCAAGGTGCGGTAGCGCGGCTCGAGTCGTCCGCACGGCAGCCATCAAATTCAGGTCGAACATGTCCCGCCAGACCTCGTCCCCGTCGCCGCGTAGGGAGACCCCCATGTTGTTGATCAGGATGTCCAGACCGCCCAGCGCGTCGACCGCCGACTCGACTGCGCGGTCGCCCGCGTCGGCCTCTCCGAGATCGACCGCCGTCCAGTGCGCGCGACCCGGTCCGGCGGCCTCCAGCTTCGCGGCCGCCTGCTCCAGCGCCTCCGGGCGGCGCGAGCAGATCGACACGTCAACGCCCTCAGCCGCGAGCGAGAGCGCGCAATACAGCCCGATTCCCTCGGACGCACCGGTGATCAGCGCCCGTTTCCCAGCAAGTCCAAGGTCCATGTCCGCCGCCTCCTGCCCGTCGATGGTCGTCTTTGACCCGAAATGTCGGCACTCAGTCTATGACGGCGTAGGCTCAGAAGATGGACACGGACAACGCTCAACGCAGCAGGAACATGCTTGACGCGCTGGGAATCGATTGGCGAGGACTCGCGCTTTCCCTGCGCCAGGGCGGGTCGCTGCTGCGAGCGTTCGTTGGAACCACCGCCGCCAACGCGCTGCAAATGCCGCAGTCCTCGAAGCGTCGCGGCAAGATTGTCGTGGCTGGACTCGATGCTCCCGTCGAGATCATCCGCGACCGCTATGGGATTCCCCATTGCTTCGCCGAATCGGCCAACGACGCGCTCTTCGCGCTTGGCTATGTCCAGGCCCAGGACCGCCTCTGGCAGATGCAGTGGAACCGTCGGGCGGCCAACGGTCGGATATCCGAGATTGCCGGACCCCAGGCCTTGCCGGTCGATCGGTTCTGCCGCACACTCGGCTTCGACCGCGCCTCCAAGGCTGCCTGGGAAGCGACCCCGACCGCTACGCGAAAACAGCTCTCGCCCTACGTCGCCGGCATCAACGCAGCCGTCGCGCGAGCGCCGAGGCCGTTCGAGGCGCAGATGCTCGGCGATCGGATTGGTCCCTGGCAGGCTGCGGACAGCATCGCCTGGGGCAAGCTGCTCTCCTGCCTGCTCGCTCCCGCCTGGGAACAGCAACTGATGCGAGCACGGATCGTGGAAGCGGCCGGAATCGATGCGCTGAATCAGATCGCCCCGCCGCTTGCCGATGACACGGTCGCCGCTGTCCCGCCCGACGCGCCCTACGGCGAGCTCGCTCAACCGTTGCAGGAAGCTGCTCGACAGGTCTCGGATCTGCTTGGACTGCGACAGGGCGCGTCCAACAACTGGGCGGTCGACGGCCGGCACACTGCCGACGGCATCCCGCTCTTCGCCTGCGACCCGCACCTCAACCCGGTCACGCCGCCGCACACCTATTTTGTCCACCTGAGCTGCCCGGAGTTCAACGCCGCAGGCGCCAGCGTCCCCGGACTGCCGGGCATTGTCTGGGGATGCAACGACCACATCGCCTGGGGCCCGACCGCTGCCATGATGTCGATGAACGTAGCTGTCGTCGAGCAGCTCTCGGATGACCGATCGAGATCACTCACTCCCGACGGTTGGACGGACATCGTCGAGCGCGAGGAGACGATTGAGGTCCGCGGCTATCCGTCGGAACGGATCACCCTCCGGGAGACCGTCAACGGACCGGTCGTCAGCGACGTGTTGCCAGCGGACGTTCGTGATCGGTGGAGTGGCAGCCGCGCGATCTCGCTGCACTCCCGCATCCTCGCGCCGCGACACGGCGGCGGCGGGATTGCCGACATGCTCGGCGCTCGCAACTGGGACGAGTTCAGCGCCGCCGCCGGCGACATGGCCGACTTCAATCTCTGCTACGCCTACGCTGACCGATCCCGGGTCGGTCTGCGCGTGAGCGGCGACGTCCCCTCTGGCGACATGTCCGCGCTGCGATTCCCATCCGCCGGATGGGCGCCCATCGATCGCGGAGGCGTGCCCACGCGAGCAATCTGCGGCGATGACCTACCGCACATCGTCGATCCTCCCGGCGGCGTCGTGGTCAGCGCCAATGGTCCCCTGGCGCCACTCGAGCAGAGCTGCTTTGGCGCCGAGTACCTCGATCCCGGTCGCGCCGCACGTATCTCGGGCATGCTCGCTGTAACCGAAGAGCACTCCTTCGACACCTTCGAGTCGATCCAGACCGATCGTGTGTCGCTGCCGCTGCGCGAGTTCGCCAAGCGGCTGCCCGACGAGTCCTTCGCTGGTTGGGATGGTCGGATGACCGCCGACTCGGTCGAAGCCGCGATCGTGGCGGGATCGTTGATTGAGTACCGGAAGCACGAGCTGTCGGAGTTACTCGGACCACACGGCCGAGACCTCGTTGCCCCGTTGCTCGCGATTCCCACGCTCGACATCTTCTCCGCACACGCGACGTCGTGGGCGCTCAAGCGGATCGATGCAGACGCAGATCTGGCGAACCGGCGTCTCGCCGACGCTCATGGCCGCGCCATTGAAGCGCTCAACCGCAAGTTCGGACCCGACCGCAGCGCCTGGACATGGGGTCGATGCAGGCAACTGGTGCTCAGCCACAGCCTCTCCGACGCGCCGGTCATCGGTCCGTTGCTGTCGCCGGGACCGTTCCTCTTCGGAGGAGAGGCCGACACGATTGCCCAATCGGGCGTGCTGGGACTGCAACACTTCGCCACTGCCAGCGCAATCCCGGCGCTCCGGTTGATCGTCAAGATGAGCGATCCGCCCGAGGCTCGTTTCGCCGTCGCCGGCGAGCAGGTCCACGATCCGCTCCACGCCAACGGCCCACTGACCGACGCCTGGCTCAAGGATCGGTATCTGCCATTGCACCGCGATCGCGAGTCGGTCGAGGCGGCGGCCAGAGCGACGCCCGGGCGTCGCATCGACCGTCTCATGCTCGTTCCCCGGGCTTCGGTACACTGATGCACTTAGACGCGACAGGAACAGTCCACCGCATGACCGCCCAGGCGCAACTCAGCTTTGAGCGCATCGACGACATCGCCGTCATTGGCGGCGGCTCGGTGCTCGATGCCGGTTTCATCCGTCGGCTTCAGGATTCCTGCGAGGCTGTGGCCGACGACGTGCGCTGCGTCGCGCTCAATCCGGACCCCGGCGTATGGCTGGGTTTCTCGGATCAAGTCGATCCGGGCGACCCGTTCGCCGCGTTTGCAGACCTGGCGCAACCGACCATCGCCGTCCTTTTCGATCGCGTCTGTGGCGGCGGACTCGAGCTGGCGCTCACCGCTGACATCCGGGTCGCGGCAACGTCCACGGTCATCAACTTCGATCCCCTCTCGGGCGAGTTCCCACGCGCCGGCGGACTGCAGCGACTGACCCGAGCGATCGGCCGATCCCGCGCGACCCAACTCGTGATGCTCGAACGGGAAGTCGATGCGTCAACCGCGCTCGACTGGGGACTCCTCAATGCGGTTTCCGACGACCCGCTCGCGACGGCGCTAGAGATGGCTCGTTCCATCGCCGCGCGCGGACCGATCGCGACACGCTACGCCAAAGACGCGATCCGGCAAGGGCTCGACATGCCGCTGGCCCAGGCGCTGCACTACGAGACTGAACTGACCATCCTGCTGCAGGACACGGCCGACCGCGCCGAGGGCGTGAGCGCCTTCGTCGAGAAACGCTCGCCCCAGTTCACAGGCACATGAACCGAACCACGACAGACCAACCACAGCGGGGCTCGGCCCCGAACAGGAGGCTCGAACGATGCGACTGATTCTGGACGAAGAAGAAACCTGGTCGTTGATGACCCTGATCACCGCGCAGGTGCTCGACCAGGTGGAACTTTCCGACGAGGCCGTCAAGGCGATCCGCGACTGGCGAGGCGGCATTGTCGAAGGCAACGCGGCCATGGAAGCGATGGCTCAGGCCGTCAACGAGGCGCTGGGCAACACGATCGACGAAGAGCTGACGCGAACCATCCGACGGCGCGACTACTACCGCACGGTACGCTAGCCGTTCAGCAAATCAACGAGCAAGCAACGAGAGACGAACAACATGGTCAGAGTCGAACTCGACATCGAAGAGTCGTGGGCGGTCTTCAGTCAGGTGGTCAACCACATGCTGGAGGAAGTGGACATCGACAAGGCGGATCGCGCCAAGATCCGCCGCTGGAAGTCTGGCGAGATGCGTCCCGGTCGCGAGGAAATGGACGCCCTCCACGAGAAGATGAACGCCGACATCGAGCGCCTCTGGGACGTCCGCCGCAAGAGCGAAATCCGCAAACCCGACTGGCGCTAGGCGAGCCGATTCAGCTTGCCGACCAGGCGATCAACATGTCCGATGTATCGCCCTACTTCGTGGGCGGGCATGAAGTGCTCGTAGAAGTTCGCATGTAGCTTCTCGGCGTGCCCGAACAGCTCACTTAACTCTTCGTCGCCGGTTTCATCCATCAGGTTGCGCAGACTTCGGAGTAGCTGCCAGTGGCGATGATGGTCCCAGCCGCGCTCCTCAGCGACAGCCTTCAGCGCGGTCGCAGCTGCGCCCCAGCCCTTCTCCGACGCCTGGCCCAGATCGCCCTCGTCGAAATGCAACCGCGCCCTCCGCAGGTAGTCTGCACTCAGATCGCTGTAGTGGCCCGTCCGAAGAGTCGTCATGCACCCATCATAATTGACGAGATCGATCCACCATGACCGATCCGCTCATCCTCTACGACAAACCGATGGACGGCGTTGCCAGCATTTCGCTGAACCGGCCCGAGGCGCTGAACGCCATCAACATGGCAATGCGGGACGAGCTGTGGACCTTCGTCCAGGCCGCGCAACTGGACCCGGATGTCCACGTGCTCGTCGTTCGCGGCGAAGGACCGCGCGCGTTCTCAGCGGGGGCCGATATCTCCGAGTTCGGCAGCGCGCCTTCGTTGCACGAGTCGCGCGAGGCGCGGCGACTGCGCGACCTCTGGGCGCTGCTTGAGGACCTGCCGATTCCCACCATCGCGGCCCTGCACGGATTCTGCTTCGGCGCGGGCATCGAGCTGCCGCTCTACTGCGATCTGCGCATCGCCGCCGCCGACACGCGCATCGCTTTGCCGGAAGTCACGCTGGGCTACATCCCGTCCGCCGGCGGTACGCAGCTCATGCCCAGGATCGCTCCGCCTGGCGTTGCCGGCGGCCTGATTCTGACCGGCGATCCGATCAACGCGCAGCAAGCGCTGACCTGGGGCATCGTCCACCGAGTCGTGCCGGCACCCGAGTTGGACACGGCGGTGTTCGAGATTGCCAAGCGTCTCGCCGGCGCTCACCCCGGCATCACCGCAGCCGTCAAGCGCAGTATCCGCCGCGGACTCGATCTGCCTATGTCCACTGCGATTCGGCAGGACGCGCTGACCGCACGCCGCTTGGCTAATACACTGTCTGATCGTTAACCGATTCACACTCGCTGACAGCGAGTCCGCCGCTGCCGGTCCAGCCAAGGAGACTTTCACGTGAACACCGCCGACATGCTCGATATCGCCGCCGCCAACGTGCCCGACCGCGTTGCCCTGCTCTGCGATGAGACCAGCAAGACCTTCACCGAGCTGGCCGCCGACGTCACCGTGCTCGCCAACGCCTTACAGGGCCTCGGACTCTCGCACGGCGACCACGTCGGCGTGATGTCCGTCAACTCCGCCGAGTACGTGATCATCTACTACGCCTGCGCCAAGCTCGGCGTCACCTTCGTGCCGCTCAACTACCGAGCCAAGCGCGAAGAGCTGACCTACATGATCAACACCGTCGAGGCCAAGGCGATCTTCGTCTCCGACCGCTACCAGGACCTCGTCCGCGCGATCAAGGACGAGTGCCCGACCGTCGAGCATTACATCGCCATGGAGAACGACGTACCGCTCGGCCAGCAGCACTACCGCGACCTGATGGCTTCCGGCTCCGACGATTTCCTCTACGCCCCAGTCGAGGACCACGACGCCACCGTGATCATCTACACATCGGGCACCACGGCGATGCCCAAAGGCGTGCAGGTCACGTATGGCGACTTGAGCAGCTACGCGATGAACACCATTGAGATGGCCGACCCGACCGGCGTGCATAACAAGACGCTGCTCTCGGTGCCGCTCTTCCACATCGCCGGCGCGACCACCATGATCTCGTCGGTCTGGGGCGGTCGGACCCTGGTCATTCTGCCCCAGTTCTCGCCTGCCGCCTGGATCGACGCGGTCGACACCCATGGCATCACCCACTCGATGGTTGTCCCCACCATGCTCAAGCGGACCATGGAAGACGAGCATTTCGCCAACTTCAAGGGCGAGACGCTGGAAGTGCTGACCTACGGCGCCGCGCCGATGCCCTACGACGTCATCCGCGCGGCTGTCGACGTCTTCCCCGAAAATGTCGGCTTCATGAACGCCTACGGCCAGACGGAATCGACCAGCACCATCTCTTTCCTCGGCCCCGACGACCACCGTCTCGACGGTTCGCCGGATGAGATCGCAGTCAAGGAACACCGCCTGCGATCGGTCGGCAAAGTCATGCCCGACATCGATGTGATCATCATGGACCCGTCCGACAACCCGGTCGGAACCGGCGAAGAGGGCGAGATCTGCGTGCGCGGCGACCGCATCATGAGCGGTTACCTGAAGCAGGAAGAGGCCACTGCCTCGGCCATCCGCAACGGCGTCCTCTACACCGGCGATGTCGGCTACATCGACGACGAGGGCTACCTCTTCATCACCGGCCGGACGAAGGACCTGATCATCCGCGGCGGCGAGAACATCGCTCCGGGAGAGATCGAGCAGGTCCTCGAAGGGCATCCCGCCGTCGCCGAGGCGGCCGTCATCGGAGCGCCCGACCTCGAGTGGGGCGAGGTTGTGAAGGCCGTCGTCATCCTGCACGAAGGCCAATCGCTCAGCCTCGACGAGGCCGTCGCCTACACCAAGAGCCAGCTCGCCAGCTACAAGGCTCCCAGCTACCTCGCCGTGGTCGACTCCCTCCCCCGCAATCACATGGGCAAGGTCCTCAAGAACGACCTCCGCAAAACCCACGGCGAAGCCAAGAACGGGTAGGCGAGAAGCTGACATTACGCAGATTGGCGGTGCAATGTGTGTATGATCAACGCAGTTGGTTGCGATCTCGCAATCGGCGCCGACCCCGTTTTGGCGGTCGGCGCCTTTAGTATCTCGCTCGATTCCGGTTGTGCTCGATCTGTGCGGGAATGTCGGAGTCGGGAAACACCTTCAGGCCGTACTTGCCGTTTCTGAGGTCTCCTCGCTTGTAGAACTTGTTCTGGAAGAGCGTCCAACGCGGCGGTTCTTGACTACAGTCGCCGCGAATCCATTCGAAAACGTCGCGTGCCAGCATGTCAGCCAACTCTGTCGGGTGCGTTCCCTGCTTGACCACGAACTCGACACCTGGCTTCAGGAATCGTTGGAACGCTTGCGGAGCCACGAACTCCGTTCCTTGAACAATCGTCTGAGCCACGGTCAGCTGGTGCAGCGCATCCTGGTGAGTCTGCTGAGACTCCATGAAGATAGAAGCCCTCGGCCTGTCGGGGTGGTATGCGAGGAAATCGACAAACCGTTCCAAGAGCAAGTGAAGTCCCAGTGCATAGGGGTCCTTGGGCAGGTATCGATCAAGTTGACCCGTAAGCGCACGATTCCACAACTCGCGTTTCCTGATACCGACACCGAAGGCTGTGAACTCAGCCTCCGACACCAGCAGATCGACCGCGGTCGCAAACCGTTGCATCCGTGACTTGTCGCCTCCAAAGCCGAACTTCAGCTCGCCACGGCGCATTTGGGGTTCGTGAAACGTGATCTGCTGATCGCCGAAATAGGCCACTTTTGTCTCGTCAGCCGCGGCGGTGTAGCGGTCGACGGCATCTCTCGACATTGCGACGGCTCCCAGGGCAAACCAGTCGTCGCCGTCCATCTCGGTGGGCGGCAGCCAACTCCCTGACTCGTCGATGAACAAGCAGAAGTCGGTTGCTGGAGACCTCTGCCTCCCGCGTCCTCGCTTGGCTCGATATCTCCTACGACCTTGAGTCTTGCCGGCCCCTCTTCCGCTGACGGATTTCTCCATGGTCGAGAGCCTGTTGCGCAGGGGAAGGAAGTCAACCTCGGTGATCTGCGTCCCGCGCAGTCGAAACTCAGCCAGCGACACAAGCCGAGAGGCCTCGCGGAGCGCGGCAATCTCTCGCTGCACCAGAGGGTCAGGTGCTGGATCGACGTCTTGAGAAGAGACTGGCATTGGGTCAGATTATGGGCACAATCGGTTGTGCAATTGTTTTGAGAAGGAGTTGTCCACACTGTCATCGGCGTTGCAGACTGTTCTTCCGACCGCATTTCAGTCCCAGAATTGACAGCTCCCGGCCCACGCCAGCGCCATCGAGCCCACGTGCGATAATGCCCTGCGACGACCATGATGGTTGGGGGTGATGCGGTGTCACTGTCTGCTCGAACTTCGGAATCGGACCGATCGGTCCGTCGCTCCAATGCGACCTCGACCGGGAAGCGAGTCTCGGCGCTCGCGATTCCGGCCTGGCTGCCGCTGGGCGGCATTCTGCTCGTCTCAGGAGCCGAAACCGTCAGGGTGACCGGTGCGCACCGCGAGCTCTTTTTCAACATCGACCACTTCTGGGTCCTGTACATGCTGCTGCCGTTCGTGATCGGCATCATCATCTACGGACTTGTCCGACGCTCCCGTGTCTGGCGGCTGGGGCAGCCGATCGTTGATCTCAGCACGGTCCGCGAACGTGGTCCTCGCGCCATCCTCGACAGTTTCAGCGACCTCCCCGTCCGGCTCGGGCGGCTCGTCAAGGGCGGCGGCGGCACCGAGCGCGTGCTGCGCGACCCGTACTCGGGCGTGATGCACCTCTGCATCATGTCCTCGATGATCGTGCTGTTCCTGGTCACGGCGCTGCTGGCCATTGACGATTACATCCCGGTCGAGATCCTCGTCGGACCGCGCTACCTCGGCTACTCGCTGGTCGCCGACATCTTCGGCCTGATCGGCATCATCGGCGTCGGTATGGCCGTCGCGCACCGTTGGGTCCGACCGCGCACCGCCTGGCTGCCGACCTGGGAAGACTGGCTGATCCTCGGCGGTCTCGGCGCGCTGCTGATCACAGGCTTCCTGGTCGAAGGTCTGCGCATCCACACATCCGAGATCGACGTCAACCCCGAGTGGTCCTACTGGTCGCCGGTCGGCTACGTCGTGGCCCTGATGTTCTCCGGCGTCAAGGTCTCGGCCGCGCTCGATATCCACACCACCTTCTGGTGGATCCACATGATCGGCGCGCTTTCCTGGATCACGCTGCTCGGCTACTCCAAGCTCAATCACCTCGTCCTCGCGCCGGCCAATGCCTTCCTCAAGAGCACGGCTGCGCCGGGCAAGCTGAACAGGATCGAGAACATCGAGGAGCAGGAGCACTTCGGCGTCTCGCAGCTCGAGCACTTCTCGATGAAGCAGCTCTTCGAACTGGACGTCTGCGTCCGCTGCGGCCGCTGCACCGACAATTGCCCGGCCGACATCGCCGGCCAACCGCTCTCGCCAATGCACATCATTCAGGACCTCAAGTCCTACGCGACCGCTGTCGGCGAGCGCAAGGTCGCCAACCTCGTCCAGGGCAACGACCTCAACTTCGGCCTCGACGACGAGACGCCGATGGTCGGCGGCGTCGTCCGCGACGAGTCGCTCTGGGCTTGCCGCACCTGCGGCGCCTGCGTCGAGGCCTGTCCCGTGTTTATCGAGCACGTGCCGACGATCGTCGACATGCGCCGCTCGCTGGTGATGGAAGAAGCGCGCATGCCCGACACGGTGCAGGGCACGCTCGAGACGCTCGAACGTCAGGGTCACCCCTGGCGCGGCACGCCCTACACCCGCGACTCGTGGATGGAAGGCATCGAGGACCAGGTACCCGAGTGGACCGGCGAGCAGGATTACCTCTACTTCGTCGGCTGCACCGGCGCGTTCGTCGACCGGGCGCAGGAGATCACCCGATCGGTTGTTTCGCTGTTACGCGAGGCGGATGTTTCGTTCGGCGTGATCAAGGGCATGGAGTCCTGCAACGGCGACCCGGCTCGCCGGCTGGGCCACGAGTACCTCTACCAGATTCTGGCCGAGGGCCTGATTGAGTTGTTCAACGAGACCGGCGTCAACGACGAGCAGAAAACCGTCATCACCCACTGTCCGCACTGCTTCAACACGTTCATCAACGAGTACCCGGATTTGGGCGCGAAGTTCCAGGTGATTCACCACACGCAGCTTCTGGAGCAGTTGGTCGAGCAGGGCCGCCTCGTGCCCAACAACGAGGTTCCCGAGCAGACCATCACCTACCACGACAGTTGCTACCTGGGACGCCACAACGACATCTTCGAAGCGCCGCGGCGGATCCTCGAGCAGGTGCCCAACGTCACGTTGATTGAAATGCCGCGTAACCGCGAGCAAGGTCTCTGCTGCGGCGCCGGCGGCGGCAACATGTGGATGGAAGAGCAGGGCAAGAGCCGCGTCAACGAGGTGCGCGTCGAGGAAGCCGTCGCCACCGGCGCCGACTCGGCCTGCACCGCCTGCCCCTTCTGCATCCAGATGTTCGATTCCGGTATCGGCACGGTCCAGCTCGACGTCGAGGACGAAGACAAGCTCAAGGTGCTCGATGTCGCGGAGTTGCTCCAGGCAGCGGCCGTTGCCGAGGCTGACTAGGACCTGTGCACATTGATGCGCTTGACGCTGTTGATGTGCCGCAGCGCAGCGTGGTCCGTCGTTGCCGATGACAAAAAACCGAAACGAGTGCGGGAGTTGCCGTGACGACCCAACGCGACGCCTTCGACGAACGACTGTCCCGCCCTGAGGGTGAGGTCGGGGAGATCAAGGTGTTTCTGAGCGAGAGCGCAACCATTCAGTCTCAGATGCTGGATCTGCTTGAGCAGCTCGGACAGGAAGTGAAGCACAACGGTCGGCGCATTGACGACATCGCCCGCCACCTCGGTGTGCCGCCGCGCAACGGAACCGGCTAAGGGAATCGCCCGCAGTGACTTCCGTTCAGGGCGTACCGCGCTCCTTCGCCGCTAGGTGGTGAATGTAGGCTCAATCAGGCCACCGTTTCGCTTGCCGGGTTACCGACAATCTGTATCCCATCTGACTGCCCGACTAGCATTGGCGCGACACACTACGCAATTGGACGCGCGACCTGCGACAGGTCTCGCTTCGCACGCGCCAAGCACTTCAGTCGAGTCAGTGAGGAACCGATGGATGTCATCGTCTGCGTGAAGCAGATTCCCGACCCCGAAACGCCCGCCGCCGCCTTCAAGGTCGACGAGGCGGCTATGCAAGTCCTGCCTGCGCAGGGCATCTCGCCCGTGATCTCTCCCTTCGACGCCCAGGCCGTCGAAGCCGCCCTGCGGATCAAGGACGCGTCCGGCGACGGCAGCGTCAACGTGATCTCGCTCGGTCCCGACTCGGCGCGCGACGCGATCAAGCACTCACTCGCCATGGGCGCGGACGAGGGCTACCACCTCAAGGACGACGCCTTCGAGGGCGGCGACGCCTGGACCACCGCCCTCGCGCTGTCCAAGGCGATCCAGCATCTGGGCGTGCCCGACGTGCTGATCTTCGGCCGTCAGGCCGCCGACTGGGACCAGGGCACCGTAGGGAGCATCGTCGCCGAACTGCTCGACCTCCCCTCGGCCACCGTCCTGCGCGCCGTTGAACTCAGCGATGGCGGCGTCACCGTATCGCGCGTCGTTGCCGACGGCTTTGAGACGGTCGAACTGCCGACGCCTTGCGTGTTGACCATCTCCAACGAGTTCGGCGACCCGCGTTACCCGCAGCTCCGCCAGATCATGCAGGCCGCGCGCAAGCAGGTGACCGAGTTCTCGGCTGCCGACCTTGGCCTGGACGCCTCGGAAGTCGGCGCAGCCGGCGCGCGCGTGCAGATGCACGCCCTCTACCAGCCGACCAGCGATGTCGAGGTCGAAGTGATCGAAGGCGATACGCCCGAAGAGAAGGCGGCCGGCCTGATCAACGCCCTCCGCGAAGCGAAAATCCTCTAACCAGCCCTGTGATTCCCGCACTGGCGGGAATCATGCGCCCTACCTGTAAGGACTTCCAGATATGGCCTCCATCCTCGTCATTGGCGAAACAGACGACAGCGGCCTGACCGCTCCCACGCTTGAACTGCTCGGCGGCGCGTCCCGACTCAGCGGAGAGCAGGGCGGCGGCGTCTCCCTCGCCCTGATCGGTTCAGGACTCGCCGACGCCGCATCGGCAGCCGGACCCGCCGGCGCCGACACCGTGTACACCGCCGACGCCGATTCGCTCGCCACCTATCAGACCGACAGCTATCTGCCGGTCGTTCAAGGCATCGTCGAACAGGACGCCCCGTCGGTTGTGTTGTTCGCCCAGTCCAGCATTGGACGCGACCTCGCGCCGCGACTCGCCACGCGACTCGGCTCCGCCGCGATCATGGACGCCCTCGGCCTCGAGGTCGACGGCGATCGCGTCAAGGCCACGCGGAGCTGCTACGGCGGTAACGCCCGCCAGGTTGTGACCGTCCAGACGGACCCGCAGATCATCACCGTGCGCGCCAAGTCGCAGGACCCGATCGAAGCCGATGCTTCCCGCTCGGCCGAGGTCGTCGCCGTCGACGTTGTCGAGCCGACGTTGCGGGCCCGCACCACCGGCAAGGAAATCGCCGAGGCCGACGGCGTGCGACTGGAGGACGCGGAGATCGTCGTCTCCGGCGGCCGAGGACTCGGCGGCCCCGAAGCCTTCGCCGACCTGGAACGCCTGGCCGGCGTGTTGAACGCGGCTGTCGGCTCCTCGCGCGCCGCCTGCGACCTCGGCTGGTACCCGCCGTCGCAGCAGGTGGGTCTCACCGGTACCGTCGTCTCGCCGACGCTCTACGTGGCGATCGCCATCTCCGGCGCCAGCCAGCACATGGCCGGTTGCGGCGGCTCGAAGAACATCGTCGCGATCAACAAGGACCCCGACGCCGCGATCTTCAACTTCTCCCGCTTCGGCATCGTGGACGATTACAAGAAGGTACTCCCCGCGCTCGAATCCGCCTTCGCCGACGCGCTGAAGTAATCGGCCCCGCCAGCGGGACCTGATGTCCTGTCTCCTCTCCCTCCGGAGACATGCGCCTAAGTCGCCGAGGTCTTACCCCCTCTCCCTCGGGGAGAGGGCTGGGGTGAGGGTCCTGCGGCCTCTGCCTATCTGGTCATCGTCGCTCATCGGGGCCACCGAAGGCCCTCACCCTAACCCTCTCCCGCGGGGAGAGGGGACCGGATCTGGTTTACGCGCAGTTCTCCCTTGGGGAGAGGGGGCAATGTCGATGATGACGGGGTAAGGGCTACAGACCGCGAGTCTTGCGCCAGCTTCGGATTTGGCCGGCGTGCTCCATGTCGTGTTCGATGAGACCGTCGACCAACTCGTTCACCGAGATGGCTTGGCCGTCCATGAGCATCGACTGCTCGTCGCGTTCCTCGTCGGTGAGCTGGCTGACGCGCTCGGCCATCGTGTCTCTGATGCTGCGCAGCATCTCCAGTAGGTCGTCGATCGGTCGGTCCGCCCAGTCGCTGGGCGCTGCGTCATTGATCTCGCGCTCGGTCGGGAACGGTCCCAGCGGCATGTCGGCGGCTGCGCGTTCCAGCGCGTTGATCACCCAAGCGTCCCAACCGACCAGATGCGCCAGGCAATCGCGGACGCTCCAGTCGCCAATGACATCGGGGATGTCAAATGCCTCCACCGGAAGTCCGTCGACCGCCTCCAGGAGGCAGGTCCGGCCGTCCGTGCAATCGATTGTGTCGGACTTGGCGTCGGCAGCAACCATCGAGGGCTCCTCACAGGCTCAGAAACGGCGCAGTGAACTGTGTCGTTCGGAGTGCGCGGTGGTTGCGCGCGACCGACACAAATCTGCGTCCGCCGCACGGTACGTCGATACGGACGCGGTCAGGTGTTCCCTGCGACGCCCGCGTTTCCAGCTAATTTGCATTTAACCTAGCAATCTGGTCTGCGCCCGCCTGCTGACTGGGATACATAGCCGTTCGATCGCGCTCCGGTCGCGGGCATCCCCTCGCCTGATGATCGGTTGACCGACCTACGGGTCGGGAATAGCCTGTTGGCTCAGCGTGCGTCCGCGTGTCCAGTTGCCGTCTGACAGTCCGGCAGTTGGCGTGCAGCCAGGGGACGGCGCCACAGCCACAGGATGCGGGGACGCGGACCCAACATGCGCTCTATCGGACTCACCGGCGGGATCGCCTCGGGCAAATCGACCGTCGTCAATCGACTGCGGGACCTCGGGGCCGCCACCATCGACGCCGACTTGCTTGGCCACCAGACCTATGAACCCGGTACCGAGACCTTCGCTCAGGTGGTCGCCGCGTTCGGCGAGGACCTGGTCGCCGAAGACGGTACCATCGATCGCTCAAAGCTGGGCCCCAAGGTCTTTGGACATCCTGACGGCATGAAGCGGCTGACCGACATCGTCTGGCCCGGCATTCGAGCGCTGGCCGAGGCAGAGTTGTCCCGCCTCGAAGCAGCCGGGACCGAAGTGGCCGTGCTCGAAGCCGCAGTCATGATCGAGGCCGGCTGGCAGGACCTGGTCGACGAGGTCTGGGTGGTCGCCGTGAGCCGCGACACCGCGCGCGAGCGCCTGATGGAGCGCAACAACTTCTCGGCCGAGGAAGCCGACAAGCGCATCGACTCGCAAATCACCAACGACGAGCGGCTCAAGCACGCCGACGTGTTGATCTCCAACGACTGCAGCATGGACGTCGCTGCCGGTCGCGTGGCTCGCGCCTGGGCGGGCATGCAGGCCGGCGCGAGCGACCAGTAGGCTGAGACCAACCAGTACGTGACCAATAGGCTGAGCACCACAGCAACCAGCGGACACAGGCTCGCCGCGTCATGCGCGGACGGGCGGGAGAGCGTTTGATGACGACTGCAACCGAACCGATTACCGAATACCGCAGCTGGGCTGTCGAGGAATTCCGGCTCGAAGAGGAGCCGTACTACGTTCCCGTCGCCGACGAGATCGAGGTCTTCAAGGCGGCCTGGAACAGCAAGATTCCGGTCTTGCTCAAGGGCCCGACCGGCTGCGGCAAGACCCGGTTCGTCGAGTACATGGCCTATCACCTCAACCGTCCGCTGGCCGTCGTCCGCGACGGCAAGACGGAGATTGAGGACGAGTCCAACCTGCCGCTCGTCACCGTGGCCTGCCATGAGGACCTGACCGCCTCCGACCTCGTGGGCCGCTACCTGCTCGAAGGCAACGAGACCGTCTGGATCGACGGTCCGCTGACCCGAGCCGTCAAGGCCGGAGCGATCTGCTATCTCGACGAGGTCGTCGAGGCGCGCAAGGACACGACCGTCCTGATCCACCCGCTGACCGACCACCGCCGCATCCTCCCCGTGGAGAAGAAGTCGCAGCTGCTCCAGGCTCGCGATGGATTCCTGCTGGTGATCTCCTTCAACCCGGGTTACCAGTCGGCGCTCAAGGACCTCAAGCAGTCGACCCGCCAGCGCTTCGTCGCCGTCGAGTTCGACTACCCGCCACGCGAGACCGAGGCGGAAATCGTCCAGCATGAAGCTGGCTGCGACTACGATGTCGCGCTCAACCTGGCCAAGATGGCCGAGAAGATTCGCAACCTGCGCGAGCACGGCCTCGCCGAGGGCGCCTCGACCCGTCTGCTGATCTACGCCGGCCGGATGATCGCCGAAGGCGTCTCCCCGCGGCGCGCCTGCCAGGTCGCCATCGTCTGGCCGCTGACCGACGACGGCGAAGTCCAGCGCTCGATCGAAGAAGTCGTCTCCTCGATCTTCGAGGATTAGAACTGGACCCATTGCTCTGTGCGGATTGGCATCGTCTCGGACATCCACTGCAACGCGGCAGCGCTTGATCGCGCCGTCGAGCAGATGGGCGATGTTGACGAGTTGCTCTGCGCCGGCGACGCCTGCTACCAGTACCGCTTCTCCAACGACGTTGCCGAACGGATCAAGCGGCTCGGCGGTCGATACGTGATCGGCAACCACGAAGAGATCCTGCTGTCCGAGGCCGGCGCTCGCGCCCAGGCCTCGCCCAGCGTTGACAAATCGTTGCTGGAATGGACGCGCGAGCAGCCCTACATCATCCGCACAGAGATCGGTTCGAAGAAGCTGCTCATGTTCCACGCGACGCCGTGGGCGCCCTACCGCGACTATCTCTTCCCCCACGACCCACAGCTCCAGCGCCTGGCCGATGAGGAAGCCGACTTCATCATCTACGGTCATACGCACGCGCCGCTGGTCAAACGGATCGGCCGCGCGCTGATCGTCAATCCCGGATCGGCCGGCGAGATGCGCGGAACCGAGCAGGTGCTGACCTATGCTGTGTTGGATACCTCGGACGATCACGCCGAGATCGAGCAGATCCGGTTCGACTGACCGTGAGCCCCCTCACAGCGGCCCGTGGCGGATGCGCCCAGGGGCCGCTGGCTTGGATGAATGCCCATGACCAACGCCCACTCCAACTCGCTCATTGAAGAGGCCCGCGAGGGACTACGCCAGTTCCCGCCCGCTCTCGGCCAGGAATTCGAAGGGGCGCTCGAAGCGGTCCAGCCGGTCCTTGAACCGGATGAGCTGGGCCACTGGCTCGGCGACGGACTCGACATCGCCCGGCACTCGCTGCGCAGTTGGGAAGCGTCGTCCGAGTACTTCCGCGCGTCCGGCCCGATCCTTGAGCAGATCACCTACGACCGCATGCGCGAGTGGTGCTCGGTCGGGATCAGCCTGATGGAGACTTCGCCGGCGCTCACCGGCGCGCTCTTCCGCGCTTCGCCCGCGGTCCTGCCGCATCTCTCCGTGCCGCAGGCCAACGACTGGGCCGCGCAGGGCAAATCGCTCTACAAGGGCACCTGGAAGTCGGGTTCGCTTTCGGCCCAGTACTTCGACGTCTCACCGCAGATTCTGCCTCACTTGCCCCTGTCGCAGATGCGGCTGCTGGTCGATCTGATCGACTCGCTGGCGTCGCACTCCTACGAGCTCGCCTCCGCCTGCCTGGGCATGGCCCCAGGCGTGCTCTCGCAGCTCGACCGCTCCGACCGCGCGCCGTTCCTCGAGTTCGGCGGCATCGTCGCGCACACCGCCTGGGTCGACGCACGCGTCTACTTCGAGCGCGGACCGGCCGCTCTCCGGCAGGTCTCCGAGGAACAGCGGCCTCGCTACCTCTCGCTCGCTGGACAGGTTGCGATGCAGGTCGGACGGCTGGGCCATCCCTACTTCATCGAGGCTGCGCAGGCGCTCTCCGAGGTCGACAAGGACATCCACCAGGGCCTGCTCGAACTCTCGGAGCAGCTCACCGGCCACTCCGGCGACGCGGCGATGGAGTTCCTCAAGTCGTCGCCGCGCGTCGCCCAGCGACTCGGCATCGACGACATCGCCCGCTGGCAGGAGTTCGGACTGCAGATCCTGCAGCAATCGCGCGACGGCGGCGAGGCCTTCTTCCGGCTCGAGTCCGCTCGCGGCGAAGAGGTCATGGAAGCGCTGAGCTCGCGCGTCGACCTCGACCGCGTCTCCGAGCTGATCCGCATGTACTGCAAGGCGCTGACCGGCGTCGATGTCGGCGTCAAAGCCTCCGAGGAACTGACCGCCAAGGGCGTCGGCTGGGTCGACGAGAGCAGCCCCACCACCGAGGGCACCACGATCTACCTGCCTGAGAACGTCGAGCGCTACCCGACCAAGGACGAGAACTTCGCCGTCTACAAGGTCTTCGCCACGCACCAGGCCGGACGGCTTGAATTCGGGTCGTTCGAGTACCAGTCCGATCGCGACTCCGATCTCTTCCCGGCCGAACAGAACGGCGCCGGCGGCTCCCGGAACGGTCACGGCAACGGCCGGGCGCCGGTGGCCGAGGGCGAGGCGGAAGAGATCCACACCGACATGGAGCTGTTCTTCGACCAATTCGAAGACCGCCGGCTCGCGCACGACATCTTCACGATCGTCGAAGACACGCGGATCGACACCATCGTCAAGCGCGAGTACGCCGGCGTCCGCCGCGCCTTCTCGCGACTCCAGCAGGCCGCCGCCGACCGCCGCCGACCGGTCGAGGACATGCCCGCCCGACAGGCGATGGTCGAGAATCTGCTCCGCGCCTCGCTCGACGAGGTCGGTCGCATCCGCTGGCCGGGCGAACTGGCCGAAGAGCTGCGCACGCCCCTGCGCATCCTCAATCGCATCCGCCAGGAGGGCGCCACCGTCCAGGACACCGCGGCCGCGACCGCGCTGCTCTACGAGTGGCTGTCCAACGTTCCCAACGTCGAACTCGACCACGACGACTGGTCCGACTTCGAACAGGAGATGTCCGGCGATCCCGAAGCCGGCGAAGACTCCGACATGATGCCCGGCTCCGGTTCATCGGGACTCGAAGAGTCCTTCATGCCCTTCATGCCCGGCTCCGAGGAGCGTCCCTACGACAGCCCCGATCCGGTCGATTTCCGCGGCGACTTCAAGCCCGAACTCGTCCAGTTGCTGATGAAGCTCAAGGGCGAAACCGGCTCCGGCGACGCCCCGCCGATCCCGCTGACCAAGGAACAGCTCCAGGAGCTACTGGAGAAGTCCGTCGAGATTTCGATCAACGAACTCATGGACATGGATCTTGCCGAATCCTCCGGCATGTTCCTCGACAACCTGCTCAAGGAAGTCAACCAGATTCAGGGCGAGCGTCAGGAAGGCCAGCAGGCCATGGGCGACGACTCGACCGGCGCAGAGGACGGCGAGGAGCTACCGGTCGAGGCGGCGTCGTTCTACTACGACGAGTGGGATTTCCGCGCCGCCGACTACAAGCCTCGCTGGTGCCGCGTGCAGGAGCAGCGCGGCGAGTCGGGCACGGCCAACTACTACGCCGAGACCCTGCACGAGCACACGCAGCTCGTCCAGGAGACGCGCAAGCAGTTCGAGATGTTGCGGCCCGAGATGTTCCGCAAGATGAAGCGGCTCACCGACGGCGAGGACTACGACCTCGACGCCGTGATCGAGTGGTACACGGAGAAGATCGCCGGCGGCGCGTCGGAGACCAAGCTCTTCTACCGCCGCAACAAGGTCGAGCGCGATGTCGCGGTGGCCTTCCTGCTCGATGTCTCCGCCTCAACCGACGAGGAGATCCAGAAGCACCACGACCAGCGCCAGGACGACCAATTCGACGACGACCCGCGCAAGTACCTGTCCTGGTGGGCTCAGCGCCGCGCCGAGGCCGCACGGCACCCGGGCAAGCGGATCATCGACCTCGAGAAAGAAGCGACCGTCCTCCTGATCGAGGCGCTGGAGACGATCGGCGACAAGTACGGCGTCTATGGCTTCTCGGGCTATGGCCGCGACAACGTCGAGTTCTTCGTCTACAAGGACATGGACGAGCCCTTTGGCGACCGGATCAAGGAGCGCATCGACAAGATCGCTCCGGTCCGTTCGACCCGCATGGGCCCGGCGATCCGGCATTGCATCTGGAAGCTGCAGAACACCGACGCCAAGGTCAAGATCCTGATGCTGCTCTCGGACGGCCGGCCGCAGGACCACGGCTACGGCCGCGACCGGACCGAGAAGGAATACGCGATCCACGACACCAAGATGGCGCTGACCGAGGCACGGCGCGAGGGCATGGTGCCCTTTGCCCTCACCGTCGACCGAGCCGGGCATGACTACCTCAAGCAAATGTGCCAGGACATGGCCTACGAGGTCGTCGCCGACATCGAGTCTCTCCCCCGCCGCCTCCCCGCCCTCTACCGCCGCCTGACGGGCTGAGATCTGGTTCCCGCGACAGCGGTCAGGAGGCGACGCTCAGGTCTTCGTCGCGCAGGCGTTCGAAGCGGCCGGTGACCTGGAAGATGGTGCGCTCGCAGATGTTGAGCGCACGGTCGCCGATGCGCTCGAGGTTGTGCGAGCACCAGAGCACATGGGTGATGGCGTCCGATTCCTCGGCGTCGCCCTCGGCGTCGGCAATGCGGGCGATCAGACGCTCATGGATGTCGGCGTACAGATCGTCGACCTCTTCATCGCGTTCAACGGTGAGTCTGGCCAGGCGCTGATCGCGATCGAGGAACGATCGCGTGGCGGATTGCAGCATTTCGCGCACGACATCGGCCATGCGCCAGAGGTCGGGTTCGGTTGCGGCGACGGGATTGTCCTCAAGGAAGATGGCGTTGCGAGCGATGCCTTCGGCGTGGCCGGCGATGCGCTCGAGGTTGAGCGTGATCGCGACGATCGACATGAGCTCGCGCAGGTCGCCGGCCACCGGCTGCTGCAGGGCGATAATGCTGGTCACCGCTTCCTCGATGCCGTAGCGGACGTGCTTGGCGTCGCGGTCGCTCTCGCAGACGCGGCGGGCGAGCACCAGGTCCCGCCTGAGCAGCGCCTGCATCGAGTCGACGATCGAGCGGTCGGCCCGCGCGTGTTGCAGGCGTAACCGGTCGAGCACATCGGCTCGATCTGCTGAGTACGTCAGCCTGACGGTAGACATCGAATCCTCCCAGCTTGGCTGGGTGGTAGTTGACTGTCGTTATCTGGCAGGTTAGCCATACCTTCCCGTAATGTAGTCCTCCGTGCGCTGATCCAGCGGATTGGTGAAGATGTCCTGTGTCGGCCCGAACTCGACGAGGCGTCCGACGCGTTCCTCGCCGGCGAGCAGGAACGCGGTGTAGTCGGAAACGCGGCCGGCTTGTTGCATGTTGTGGGTGACGACGACGATCGTGTAGTCCTCGGCCAGTTCGCGCATGAGGTCCTCGATCTTGAGGGTGGCGACAGGGTCGAGGGCGGAGGCGGGCTCGTCCATGAGGATGATCTCGGGCTGCACCGCGATGGCTCGGGCAATGCAGAGTCGCTGCTGCTGACCGCCGGAGAGGGCGAGACCGGATTTGTCCAGTTCGTCCTTGACCTCATCCCAGAGCGCGGCTCGGCGCAGGGAGTCCTCGACCAGGCGATCCATGTCTCCGGCGTAACCGTTGATCCGGGCTCCGAAGGCGACGTTCTCGTAGATCGACTTGGGGAACGGGTTTGGTTTCTGGAAGACCATGCCGATCCGTCGGCGGACTTCAACGGCGTCGACGTTGGGGTCGATCAGGTTGCGGCCTTCGAACTGGATGTCGCCATCGATGCGGGCGCCGGGGATCAGGTCGTTCATCCGGTTCATGCAGCGCAGCAGGGTCGATTTGCCGCAGCCGGATGGTCCGATCAGAGCGGTGACGCGGTTGCGGGGAATCTGAATGGAGATCTTCTCGACTGCCTGAAAGGAGCCGTAAAAGGCGGAGACTTCCTTCAGTTCGAGCGCCATGTCGACTTCTTCGGTGAAGTCGTGGCGCACGGCCTCAAGGGTGGTGTCGAGGTGGACGCTGGCGGCGGCGTCTTGCTTCATGTTGGGAGGCGGTGGCGGTGTCGGTGTCGCGCGTTCGGGCGCTGCTGTTTCGGTCGCGCTGGGCGCGCTCGACCTCATCAGGTTGAAGAAGGTTCGTGACATTTGCGGCTCCCGTTGCCTGTGTCAGTCTAGCTACCAGTCGGTGCGCGTCCGCTGCCGCATGATGATTGCGGCGGCGTTCATGAGGAGCAGGATGACCATGAGGACGATGATGGCGGAGGCGGCGATCTCGTGGAATCCGGCCTGTGGCCGGGCGACCCAGTTGAAGATCTGGATGGGCAGGACGGTGAAGTCGTCGGTGGGTGAATCGGCGAGGAAGGCGATGAAGGTGAGGGCTCCGATGGCGATCAGCGGGGCGGTTTCGCCGATGGCTCGGGACATGGCGAGGATGTTGCCGGTGAGCATGCCTCCGAAGGCGTAGGGCAGGACATGGAATCGGATGACCTGCCAGCGGGTGGCTCCGACGGCGTAGGCGGCTTCTCGCATTGAGGGCGGGACGGTTCTCAGGGCCTCCTGGGCGGAGACGATGATGATCGGCATGACGAGCAGGGCCATGGTGCAGGCGCCGGCGAGGACGGAGCGTTCGAACTCGAGGACGCGGACGAAGACCTGGAGCCCGAGCAGTCCGTAGATGATCGAGGGCACGCCGGCGAGGTTGGAGATGTTGACCTGGATCATGCGCGAGAACCAGTTGCGGCGGGCGTATTCCTCGAGGTAGATGGCTGCGCCGACGCCGAGTGGGAAGGCGACGGCGGCGGTGATCACCATCATGTAGAGGGTGCCGGTGACGGCGGAGAAGATGCCGGCGTCGGTCGGCTTGCGGGAGGGATAGGAGGAGAGGAACCAGGGGTCGATGAAGAGGTAGACGATCCATCCGAGGATCATGATCGCGGGGATGATCAGCGACGGCTTGCGCATCTTGTGCGACCAGAACCAACCGGTCGCCAAGACGGCCAGGGGGATCCCGATGCCCATGAGCAGCAGTCGCGCGAACTGGAATCCGGAGGCCTCGGCGAAGAGCTGGAAGAGGTTGCCGCTGGCGCCGTCGATGCCGACTGCCTTGGCGTACTCGACGAAGTAGGCGGATTCGAAGCGGACGTAGAGGATGTGGACGAAGATCGCGGCCGGGGCGATGACGATCAGTCCGATCAGGCGCTCGGCGAGCTGGGGCAGTCCGGGCACGACGCTGTTGACCAGGCGGGGGCCGATGAAGGGCAGGATGATCGCGACGGGCAGGGCCCAACTCATCCAGCCCATGCCGTCGGGCGTGGGCAGATCGCTGATGATGCCGCCGCCGCGCGCTTCGCGATCGACTGCGCCGCCATCGGTGAACAGGCGGGCTGCGCCGTCGAGGGCGATCTCGACGATCAGGGCGCCCAGCATGATCATGGAGATGGCGATGGCCAGCAGCGCGGCGACCATGAAGGCGACGGAGGCGCCGCGCCGGATTCGGACCCTCGGCGCGTATGCGCTGAGTTGGGCTGACGGAGTCGCGACGGTCATTCGTATTCCTCCCGGAAGCGACGCGAGACCCACTGGGCGACGATGTTCATCATCAGTGTGAGGACGAAGAGGGTCATGGCGACGGCGAAGAGGACCTTGAATTCGATCGAAGTGGTCGGCGTGTCGCCGAGCGAGAGCTGGACGATCATGGCGGTCATGGTCTGGACCGCTTCGAGTGGTCCCACACCGAATTGCGGGTTGCCGCCGCCGGCGATGGTGACGGCCATGGTCTCGCCCACGGCGCGTGAGGCGGCGAGGATGATTGAGGCGACGACGCCGGAGAAGGCGGCGGGCAAGACGACGCGGAGGGAGACTTCCATGCGGGTTGAGCCGAGCGCGTACGCGCCTTCGCGCAAGGCTCGCGGGACCGCTCTCATGGCGTCCTCGGAGAGCGAGGCGATGATCGGCACGATCATCAGTCCGACGACGATGCCGGCGGAGAGCGCGTTGTAGATGCCGACATCCTGGCCGAAGATGTCGCGAATCACCGGTGAGACGGAGACCAGTGCGAAGTATCCGAAGACGACCGTGGGCACGCCGGCGAGGACTTCGAGGACTGGCTTGACGATCGCTCGGACTCGATGCGGCGCGTACTCGCTGAGGAAGACGGCTGCCATCAGTCCCAGCGGTATGGCGACGGCCAGACCGATCAGGGCGATCATGCCGGTGCCCCAGACCAGGGCCCAGACGCCGAACTGCTTCTCGGCGAAGAGGGCCGACCACTTGGTCGAGCCGAAGAAGTCGAGCAAGGGGACCTCGCGGAAGAACTCGACGGTCTCGAAGATCAGGACCAGGACGATGCCGATGGTGACGAAGGCGGACAGCGTCGCGGTGACGAACAATGCGCCGTGGATTACTCGTCCCGCCGGCGTCTCGCGGCCACTACCGGATCGCGAAGGCTGCAGCCGGTCGCGCCACAGCTCGGCCAGCAGCGACCGCACCGTGTCCCGTCCCGGTTCATCCGGCCGAGGCGCTTGTGCTGTCATAGCGGATCCCTGTCGCCTTTACCGTTTCGTCCGTTACGCCTGTTCTGCGAGGTCCCAGTGCTCGCTGCGGTTGCTGCGCTTGCTGCGGTTGCTGCGGTTGCTGCAAGGGCGGGACTGACGGGCGCTGGATGTCTTCCTGGTCAGGATGCCTGCACGCAAGTTATGAGCGTTCATTCTCGTCGCGGTTAACACTCCGTAAGCCATCGATTGGAGTCTGACCAACGTTCGGATGGTGTCACGCAGATATCAATCTGAGCCATCAACGGCGCGCCCCGACCGATCCGAAGACCGATCGGGGCGCGCGGGTTGAACCTGCTTGCGTGGAACGAGTCGCCCTGACCCGTCCCATGTAGCTCAGGACTGCTCAGCTACTCGGCGCCGAAGGTCTCGGCGAGCGTCGAGCCTTCCTCGGCGGCGGCGATAGCCGAGCCGGCGACGCCGTGCTGGACGCGGTCCAGTGCGGCGGCGTAGATCGACTCAGGCAGCTGCACGTAGCCGACCTCAGGCGCGTCGACCAGCCAGGTGCCGTCGGTCAGGAAGTACTGCACAAAGGCGGCGACTTCCTCGCGTTCGAGCGAGGCGACCGAGACGTAGATGAACAGCGGGCGCGAGAGCGGGTTGTACGAGCCGTCGTTGATGGTCTCGTTCGAGGGCGTGATCGCGCTTCCCGCATCGTTGACGACCGGCACGGCCTTCAGAATGTCCGCGTTGTTGGCGTAGTAGCTGAAGCCGAAGTAGCCGATGCCGCCGCGGTCGGACGAGACACCCTGGACGAGCACGTTGTCGTCCTCGGAGAAGGTGGTGTTGTCCGAGCGGTGGACGCC
>DAOUKQ010000084.1:0-28380 GCA_034421135.1 Dehalococcoidia bacterium | reverse complement strand
GTTCGGCGCAACCTCGGTGATTGGCATCGGTTCGTAGCGACTACCGGCCAAACGGTCGCCTGCGAGCCGCGCGCCGTGGGACTCTCCTGTGTCGTCGAAGCGCCAATACTCGGCAATGCCCATCGCCGCGTACTCGACTCGCTTGTAACCCGTATCGCGCTCGGCGGTGCTAGGCGACGCGACTTCGAGCACAAAGTCGGGCGGCTTGCCCTGATCCGAGATCACATAGCCGTTCTGGTCCCAGTACTGACTCGAATCGACATTGAAGGCGATCAAGAGATCAGGACGCAAGAGCGGCCGCGATCCAGGGAACGCCGCGATCCATTGGTCCGCCACCACCAGCGTCGTCTCTGGCCGACCAAAGTGCACGGCCAGGTTCACTGGAATGCCCGGCAAGTACACAAAGTGATGCGCCGTCACCTCGTCATACTCTCGTTTAGGCGGATCCGGCAAGCGGAACAGCGTTCGCGTTGCGTCCGTCGTAGCTTCTGTAGTCGTCATGTCCCGTGACTCGCACCCTGGAGCGTTCGTCCGCTATGTGGTCAGGGTATAGAACTAGAACCCGCGGAAGTTCGGTTCGCGCTTCTCGGCAAACGCCTTGGGGCCTTCGACGGCGTCCTGGGTCGAGCGGGCGATGACCATGGCGTGGTCGGCCATCTCCAATGACTCATGCAGACCTGTTTCGGCCGATCGATACGCAAGACGCTTGATCATCTGCACTGAAACGGCCGGCATCTTCGCGATCTGCTCAGCCAGAGCAAGTGTGGCCGGCATCAGATTGTCGTGCTCGACGACCTTGCTGACGTAGCCCATCTCCAGCGCTTCGTCGGCGGAGAAGATCTTGCCCGTCCACATCAGTTCGAGCGCCTTGGACATCCCGACGATGCGGGGCAGGTAGTATGCCCCGCCGTCGCCGGGGATGAGTGCCATGCGGACGTATGCCATGCCGAACTTGGCGCGGTCGGAGGCGATACGCAAGTCGGCCATCGAGGCCATGTCCATGCCCGCGCCGACAGCAGCACCGTTGACGGCGGCGATGTATGGCTTCTCGCAATTGAACAGGGCTCGCGGGACTCGCTGGACCGAGTTGCGCAGCGAGTTACGGTTGGCCGCCGGCGCGTTCGGGTCGCCGCCGAGCACGTCGGCGCCTGCGCGCTCGCGTCCGACATCGGCGCCGGAGCAGAAGCCGCGGCCCTCGCCGGTCACGATGATTACGCGGACGTCCTGGTCGACGGAGGCGCGGGTGATCGACTCTTGCCAGGCGTCGAGCATGTCGTTGGAGAAGGCGTTCAGCTTCTCCGGCCGGTTGAGGGTGATTACGGCGATGTGATCCTGGACGTCGTAGAGCAGTTCTTCGGTCATGGCGCGACTCCTGTGGGGCTTGTGCGACGTGGGAGGACGATGGGCGTTCAGTTCATCCTCATGCCGCCGTCGACGTTGAGCGATTGCCCGGTGATGTTCTGGGCGTCGTCGGAGGCGAAGAAGACGGCGGCTTTGCCGATGTCCGAAGGGTGCTGTTCGCGTGCCAGCGGCATGCTGCTGGCGACGACGGCCTCGAAGCGCTCACGGCGATCAACGACCTCCTCGGTGTGGTCTCCGGCGAACATGCCTTCGATCTGGCGCCAGAGGTCGGTCCAGAGTAGACCGGGGCAGATCGCGTTGACGTTGACGTTGAAGCGGCCCAACTCGGCGGCCTGCGACTGGGTGATGCTGATCGCACCCGCTTTCGAGGCGGAGTAGGCGGCCATGCCGCCGCCGATTCGACCGGCAATCGAAGCGATGTTGACGATCTTGCCCTCGTTGCGCTCCTTGAAGTGCGGTGCGACGGCAGAGGTGACCTTCCAGATGCCCTTGAGGTTCACCTCGTAGCAGCGGTCCCAATCTTCCTCGGTCTCGTCCGCGCCGAAGTTGTCGGGTGGGACGCCGGCGTTGTTGACGAGGATGTCGATCTTGCCCATCTGCGACAGCGCCTCGCTCACCTGCGACGCAATCGAATCGTCGCTGGTGACGTCCATCTCGAGCGCAATGGCGGTGACGCCGTGACGGTTCTGCAGTTCCCCCGCTGTGCGGAACGCCTCGTCGATCAGCAGGTCGCAGATCACGATGTCTGCGCCCTCCCTGGCCAGTTCCGTGGCTATGCCCTTGCCGATACCTCGCGCTGCGCCGGTGACCAGCGCAACCTTGCCGTCCAATCGTCCCATGTGAGTTCTCCACGCCTTCTAGTTGTGTATGTTGGAGGAGTCCCGCCGATCAGACTAACGGCTGCCTGCGGATACGGGTGAGGAGGACGAGCAACAGGAACGTGAGCGCGTTCATCGCGGCGATGGCGATCAGCACCGGCTGGTAATCGCCGCCCATCGAGTCCAACAGCACGCCGGCGGCGAACGGTCCGATGGCCAGCGCGACATTGCCGGCGGACGTCTGGATCGCCATCAGCGTGCCCAGGCGCCGCAGACCGTAGACCTCCGAGGCGATCAGTCCTTGCAGCGGCATCGTCTGTCCCCAGACCAGGCCGGCGATGATCGCCGACAGATAAATCCACCAGACCGGTCCGGCGGCAAGCAACGCCAGCGTGCCTAGCAGCATGACGAAGTAGCCCGTGCCCAGGGCCGGGCGTAGACCCAGCAGCGTGGCCATGGGTCCAATCAACGCGCGACCGGGCAAGGACAGGAAGCCTCGCAGTCCGGTCAGTGACGCGCTGGCTGTCAGCGACAGGCCGGCCGCGACCGCAGCCGGTACGAAGTGGTTGAGCAGCGCGCCCAGCGCGAATGAGCTGCAGACCACCATCGCGATCGTCACCTGGACCTCGCGGGACCTGAGCGCTGCCCGAACGGTGGAGTAGCCGAACTGGTCGACCGACGGCGCGTCCGGAGTTGACTGCTCCGGCGGCGGCAACGTCGGCAGCCTGCGTACCGTCAACACTGCCGGAATCGACAAGACGGCGGCCAGCACGAGCAGGATGCGCACCGCCCAGCGCCAGCCAAGTTCCTCGGTGATCAAACCAGTGAGCGGCATGAAAATCACCGAGGAGAAACCTCCGGTGGTGACCAGCACGGTCATCGCCGCCGTCTGACGCCGGGGATACAGCCGAGCCGTGATCGGCATGGTCACGTTGTAGAAGAGTCCGGCAATCGTGACCGCGCCGCCGAGGGTCCAGAAGACGATGAACAGCCAGACGCTGCCGACGTACGAGGCCGCCATCAGGAAGATGGTGCCGACGACCAGTCCGGTCCAGAGCACCAGCCGCGGACCGAGCACGTCGAGCACGCGCCCCGACACGAGCGACGCTGCCGCGCCAAGCAAGTACGAGCCCATGAAGGCGGCGTTGACCATCGCCGACGACCAGCCTTCGTCCTCCTGGATCGGTCCGGCAATGATGCCGAATCCGTAGAGGACCAGGCCGTACGCGCCGCAGGTCAGGATGCCGAGCAGGATCGCGGGCTGCCACTTCTTGAGCCAGGAGAACACAGTGCTCAGCGTCGGCAGCGTCATTGACGCAGGCTACGTCGTGCCTGCGCAACTGAGACTTGCGCGACAGCTTCCAGACACGCGGTACGCTGCGGGAATGCCGGATCAGCCGACCTCCCACTCCGTCACCGTCGAGCGCCAGCGGCTGCGTTTCGCTGCCGGACACTTCGCCACCTTCGCCGACGAACTTGAGCCGATCCATGGGCACAACTACGACGTGTTCGTCGAGGTCGTGGGTCCGCTGACCGAGGAATCGTGGGTGATCGACTTCTCCCTGCTCAAGCGGCTGACTCGCGAGGTCTGCGAGACGCTGGACCACAAGTTCCTGCTGCAGATGGAGTCGCGGGCGCTGACAATCACCGACGATGACACGCACTATGTGATTCAATATCGGGACGAGCATCCGTACCGCCTGCCCAAGCACGATGTAGCGGCGCTGCCGATCGACAACAGCACGGCGGAACGGCTGTCGCAATACATCGCCGGCCGCTTGATTGCGTCGCTGCAGCACTCGGGACCAACGGGTTTAGCGCGGCTGCGCGTAGGGGTCGAGGAGATGCCCGGGCAAGCCGCCTGGTTTGAGACGGACATCTAATGCCGGACGGATCGGTTGAATCCCGCGACGTGGTGGTGATGGTGCTCTACGACTCGCAAGGATTGGTCGCCGAGTTGGCGAAATCGATTGTCGAGGGCGCGGCATCGGTCGAGGGGATCGAAGTCTGGGACCGTACACTAGACATCGCCGACAAGGATGAGCTGGTCCGCTGCGACGCGCTGATCCTCGGCAGTCCCAACTGGACCGGCATAACCGGTCGACTCAAGCACTGGTGGGACTACACCGGCGACTTGTGGGAGTCGGGAGAGCTGGCCGGCAAGCCGGCAGCCGCCTTCAGCGCCGGCTGGAGTCCTTCGGGCGGGTTGGAGGCGACACTGCTCCAGCTCGTTCATCTGCTGATCGGACACGGCATGTTGATCGTCGGGCTGCCCTGGACCACGACGATGAACCACTCGGGCAGCTACTACGGCGCGACGGCGGTCAGGAAGGTCTCGGACCTCGATCGAGAGCAGGCCCGGACGCTGGGCGCGAGAGTCTCGGAATACGCGCTGAAGCTCAGTAAAGTATCGAGTTGATGCCTGATTCCTACGATCCCAACGAACTGCTCGGAATCGAGCCCGGTTCCTCCGAGGAAGAGATTCGCCGAGCGTTCCGCCGCAAGGCCAAGACCGTGCATCCCGACGTGTCGGACGCGCCCGACGCGGCCGAGCAATTCAAGCGGCTCAAGGATGCGCATGACTTGCTGATCGAACGGCTGACCAATCCGCTCGCAGCTTCGCCCGAGGCCGGGGAAGACCTCTACCGTCCGGCGCGGGAAGTGAGCGACGACGAGCGCGAGGGCATCCTCAACGCCTTCCGACGGCGGCGAGATGCGGAGCAGCGACGCAGGTCTCGTCGGCGGTCGGCGGTGCAGGGTCAGGCACGGCGGGCGCAGCAACAGACCAACGCATTTCAGGAGGAGATGGCTCGTCGGCGGGCGGCGTTCGAGGCGAAGCAACGGGAAGAAGTGCGCCGCGAACAAGACGAGCGCCGCGACGCCGAGCGCGAGGAGCGGGAACGTGCCGCGGCGGAGGCGGAAGATCGGCGACGCGTCGAGGAGATGCGTAAGCAGACAATCGAAGAACTGGATCGGGCCAGGCGCGAGCGTGCGGCGCGAGATCGGGAGGAACGCGAAGCGCGCGAACGCGCTCGACGCTCACGACCGGTCGAGGATGCGCCGCTCGAATGCGCCTGGAAGGGCTGCCGCGAGTCGGACGATCTCGCCGTCCCCGTCGAGACGGCGCTGGGACCGCGCCGGTTCTGCCGATCGCACTATGACGAGTACATCGAGTTCCGTCGGAACAAGCAGCGCCAGGCCTCGGGTTCCAGGCGCTAGCGTCGCCAGGCGTGACCGCGGGCGTCATCTCCATTCCTGTTTCCTATCCCTGAGGAGACTTGCGCGTAAATCCCGTTCTTCATTGCGATGGCGCACCGTTCCCAGTCCCCGACTTGTTCGGGGACCCGCTCCCTTTCGGCACTACCTGGGATCTACCAGTTACGAGACGGGGAGCCGAGCGGGTCCCCGAACAAGTCGGGGACTGGGAGACAGTTCACTCTCGCGTCCGCGTAGGGTTCGGCGAGACTCCGGCGGCGGGTAACATTTGATTGATTCACCCTGGAGGATTGATCCATGACCGACTACGAAAACGTGCTCGTCGAGATCGACGGGCCGGTGGCGACCATCACGCTGAACCGGCCGGAGAAGTTGAACGCGATCTCGGGCGGATTGCGCGACGACCTGGAGGCGGCGCTGCGCGAGCTGAATCCGGGTGACGAGGTGCGCGTAATCCGGCTCAAGGGCGCGGGTCGCGCGTTCTGCGCCGGATACGATCTGACGCCCGGCGGCGGCGCGATGAACTGGCGACCGAACCAGCGTCGCGGCGACCAGGCCTGGGAGCTGGGCGAGTCGCGGATCGCGCTCGACCGCGAGGGGTTGCGTACGTCGGTCGATCGCTGGCTCTGGATGTGGGGCTACCGCAAGCCGATCATCGCCCAGGTCCATGGCTGGTGCCTGGCCGGCGGCGGCGAGATGATCGGCGCATGCGACATCGTCTTTGCGTCCGAGACAGCCCGCTTCGGCCATCCCGCAGGCCGCGCGATTGGCATCCCGCCGACGCTGGGCATGTGGCCGGCCAAGATCGGCATGCTCAAGACCAAGGAACTGCTCTTCAGCGGCGACACCGTGGACGGCCTCGAAGCCGAACGGATCGGGATGATCAACCGCGCCTACCCGGAAGAACGGCTCGACGAGGAGACGATGGCGTACTGTCAGCGGATCGCCAACGTGCCCATGGACGGCCTGACCGTTCACAAGCACTCGACCAACCGCTGGTTCGAGCTGATGGGCCTGCGAGTGGCGGCAGCGGAAGGCGCTGATTTCGACGCGATCTGGCACGAAGCGCCGAGCATCGACGAGTTCGTCAAGATCGGCCGCGAGAAGGGTCTCAAGGTCGCCCTCGAATGGCGCGACGACCCCTTCGGCGACGGCCGAGGCGCGATCAAGCGTCGAACGTAACCGCCCATGCGTCCTCTACCAATCGCATCAACGGAACACGTGCGCGGCTATGCGCTGCGAGCCTGGGAGTGGCCCGCCTCGGGTGAGCCGGTTCGCACGGCGGTCCTGATCCACGCCACCGGATTCCATGCACGGACCTGGGACGATGTGGTCCGCCTGCTGCCGCAGGACTGGCGCGTGTTCGCGCTCGATATGCGCGGACACGGCGCCTCGCAGTCGCCGCCCGACAAGGCCGGCGCAGACTGGCGTGAGATGGCCGCCGACCTCAATCAATGGCTGGAGCAACGAGGTCTCACCGATGTCGTCGCCGCAGGACACTCGATGGGCGGATGCGTCTGTACGATCGCCGCGGCGAGCGGCGACCGGATCGAGTCGCTGGCGCTGATCGATCCGGTGCTCGTCAATCCTCACGGACCCAAGCCTCCGGTGCCGGCCGACAGTCTCTCGGTCGCAGCGCGCAAGCGCCGCAAAATCTGGTCGAGCCCGCAGGAAATGGCCGACTCGCTCAGCGGTCGCGGCGCATTCACGCATTGGCCGCGAGAAGCGGTCGAGCGCTACGTTCGCTACGGACTCAAGCCGACCGGCAAACTCGGCGAGTGGGAGCTTGCCTGCGATCCCGAGGTCGAGGCCTGGTGCTTCGAGTACGCACCGACCGTCAATCCCTGGCCGGACATGGCCCAGGTGCGGCAACCGACGCTGATCCTCCGCGCGGGAGACGCAACCGGTCACGGCTCGCCGACAGGCCAGAACGCCGTTGAGGTCTTCGGCAACGCCTTCGAGGAAGTCGTCGCGGACTCCGACCACTTCATCCCCATGCGCCGCCCCGACGCGGTCGCGGAGACCATCATCACCGTCGCACGGGACTGCTCAGCAGATAGTCAGGACTGAATCCCGCGTCGCCCTCGCGGATGTCCGGAGCGAGTTCGCGGATCAGCGCCTGTCTCGTCCGCTCATAGGCCGCGCCGTCCCAGTTCATTCGCTCGGCCAGTTCGAGAGCCGTCTGTCCGGTGCCGCCGCGGAATCGGCCGGCAGTCGAACTGAACGACTCCACGACGAATCGCGAAGCTCCGGTCTCGGCAACTCGGCGGGCGAACCGTGCGGCACTCCCGACGGGAAGCAGCGGCGTCATCGTGATCGCAACCGGTATGCCGGCATCCCCGACCTCACGCGCCGCCTCAAGTCGAGCTGCGATCGGCGGGTTACGCGGTTCGAAGGCTCGGCGGACGGACTCGGAGTCGGTCGTGATGCTGAAGTTGACGCAGACATCGTCGAACCGGCTCAACAGGTCGATGTCGCGCGTCACGAGCGGGCTGCGAGTCTGCACGACGATGCGCGCGCCCTTGTCGGCGAGAATCGGTAACAGCGACCGAGTGAGTTCCAATCGGCGCTCGATCGGCTGATACGGGTCGGTAGCGCTGCTCATGTAGATGGTCTTGCCGTCGAGTGATCGTCGCAGCCGGTACAGCTTGATCGCCGCGTTGCGCTTGACCCGCACCCAATCGGCCCACGTCGCCTGTCGCTCAGGAGAAGCGAAGAAGGAGGCGTAGCAGTACGAGCAGCCAAACGCGCATCCGACGTACGGGTTCAGCGAGTAGTCGTACTCGCTCAGGTAGCCCGTTCCCGGGGTCAGGATCTGGGAGGCGTCGTACTGTTCGATCTCAGTCGACATGAGCGTAGATGATCAACTCTCGTTGGTAGCCCGGTGGTATTGTCCACTGGCACTCTGTTTGGGGATGATTGTGCGTACTCCCCATAAGGTCCCTTCTTACTGTGGAGACCTGCGCGTAAATCGTGGGGCTTTACCCCCTCTCCCGCCGGGAGAGGGGACCGGAGCGGGTTTACGGGCAGGTCTCCACAGGGAAAGGGAGTTGCTCCGGTGATTCACGCGCTCTTCAAGATGCTCACTCTCAAGTCGGCCGTTACAGCGAGCGCATCATCTTGGGGCCGTTGATGATGTCGTCGGCGTGGTTGTTGTCGTGGGCGGCCCAGGCTTCGAGGAGGGAGAGCGCGTTGCCGGCGAAGCCCATGCGCATGAGGACGTGATTCTCGGTCAAGGCGGCGAAGAGCTTGGTCGACTTCTCCGCGCCGGCCTGAAGTTGTTCGGCCAGGTGTCCCACGGGCTGACCCAGATATCGCTCGGCGCCCATCGCGTTGGCACGGTCGAGATCGATACTGGGCAGCGAAGGATCGGGCCGCCATTCTTCGAGCGGCGAGCCGTTGAGCGCCGCAATCAACACATCGTGATAGCGGCGGTCCGATGCGGCGAGATGCGCCAGTACGTCGCGTCTCGACCAGTCGGGAGCGGCTGATGGGTTGAGCCACTGTGCGGCCGGCAAGGATTCGACCATCTGGATCAGCCGTCGTCGGGCTCGCAGGGCTCGCGTCAACGGAACCCAGAGGGCAGGGATAAAGTCGTCGGCGGGCAGCGGCGGATCGGTCGCCAGCAGCGGGCGGTCGTCCATGCTCTGCACGCACATGGCGGCATCCGGTCCGAGCTACCAGCTCATCGACGGATCGGGCGGACCCATTTTGCGATAGTTGCCGCCGTAGAACAGGATCGGTTCCTCGTCCGACTGCTTCTCGAACGCCTTAACTTCGCCGACGATGATCTCGTGATCGCCGCCGTCCAGCACCGAGTGGATGCTGCAGTCGAAGACCATCGTCGCCTGAGCGAGACGCGGCTGGCCGGTCACGCCCAGTTCGTGCTCGTGCTCGTCGAACTGGTGAGGCGGGGCCGGACGCTTACTGCTGGCGAAGAAGTTGGAGGTGTCCATCGCCGTGTCGGGCAGAATGTTGACCGTGTAGGCGCCGGTCTCCTTGAGCAGCGGCAGCACGCTCGCGCCCTTGTCGACGCAGACCAGCACCAGCGGCGGGTCGAGCGACAGCGAGGAGAACGACTGCGCTGTCATGCCGACGAAGTTCGGATCCGTTCCGGTCGTCACCACGGTGACGCCGCTGGGGAACATGCCCAACGCGTTGCGGAACTCTCGGTCGTCAAAGGTCATGGCGGTTCCCTCTCAGCCTCACGCCTGCGGACCGTCAGTTTAACGCAGCGGCAAATCGAGCACCGTCATGAGTCCGCGCCGGGTGTGCGGAATGACCCGAGCCGCCCGCAGCACCGAGGCCGCCGTCGCGTCGTCGCCGAACACGCCGCCCTCGAACCGCAGCTTCAGCGGCGGTGTGCCGTCGACCACGATCTCGTCGAACTCCTCGTCCACCGACGCGTTGGCCTCGAAGTGCAGGCGGATCGTGTGCCCGTTAACGGTCGAGCCCTCGAGCGTCTCCAGGGTGCCCGCCACCAGTTCCTGGCCAGGAACCTCGCAGGGGACCATCTCGTGCCGCCAGTCAACGATCTTCCAGCCCAGCGGATAGGCGAGCAGTCGTGCCGATTCCAGCAGTCCGACGTGGCCAAACCCTCCCGCGTCGCGCTTCGCCTCCCAGGCCGCCGCCGAGATGCCCATCCCGACCTTTTCCTGGAACGGCACCCGCCGACGCGACGGATCCTGGACTCGCTTGACCGAAATCGACTTGATGCTGTGCGAGATCGAGGACAGCGAGGCCGGCAGCGCGTCCATGAGGAACCCGGGATTCACCCCTGTGCCGACCACCGTCCGTTCGGCGCGGCGGGCCAGCACGTCGATTCCCGCTGCGATTTCCGGACGGCTGACCTGCGCGAAGGCCAGTTCTTCGCAGGTCGAGACCACATGCAGGTCCTGACGGAGCGCCTCCTCGATCTGCGGTGAGACCCGTTCCAGGTAGGACCCGGTGCAGTGCAGCAGGATGCCGCCGTCGGAGCGTGAATCGACCCGCGCCGCGGCGACCGACTGCCGAATCGTGATCTCGGGTGCGCCCTCAACGAAATCCGAAAGCGGCTTGCCTACCATGTCGGGGTTGATTTCGACAGCGCCGACCACTTCCAGGAACGAATCGCCGATGGCGGCCTCAACGACGCGGAGACCAATCGGCCCCAATCCTTGCACGATGACGGGCAACGGTGCGCTCACGTTAATCTCCCAGCGCTGATTTCGGGATACGGTGAACGTCCAGGCGCATGCGCGCAGGGCGTTTTGCAGTCTGCGCATACCGTAGCAACGAAACCGAGACGGGCATGGTCGACTACCCGGATCACAACGCCGAGTCGCTGGCCGCGTGGGAAACGAACGCCGAGTTCTGGGACATCGTCCAGGGCGACGAGGGCAACTACTGGCAGCGCACGCTGGTCTTCCCCACAACGCTGGAGCTGCTCGATCCGTTGCCTACGACCCTGCTTGAGATCGCCTGCGGTAACGGCAACTTCGCTCGGCAGGCGACGGCGCTTGGCGTTGCCGTGACGGCCACCGACGGATCCCAGCGTCTTCTCGATATCGCCCAAGAGCGCTCCGGATCACGCAAGCTCAACTGGATGCAGCTCGACGCAACCGATCGCACGCAGCTCGCCGCCCTCGCCGGAGCGCGCGGCGCACCGTTCGGGGCCGTCGTCTGCAACATGGCGATCATGGACATCGCCGAGATCACGCCGCTCTTCGACATGCTCCCGCTCGCGCTCGCAGAAGGCGCGCCGTTCGTGTTCTCGGTGCTGCATCCCGCGTTCAATCTCGGACCGGATGTCCGCCTGTTCATCGAGCGCTTTGAGACGCCGGATGGCCGGCTCATCACCGAGTCTGGCGTGCGGATCACGGGTTACCTCGACACAGGCGTGCAGCACGGCATCGCCTCGGTCGGACAGCCTGCGCTGCAGCCCTACTTCCACCGATCGCTGACGGAACTCTTCACCACCGCATTCGATCGAGGCTGGGTCCTTGACGGCATCCGCGAGCCATCGTTCCGAGATCGCCGAGATCCCGACTCCGAGAACCGCCTCACCTGGGACGACCTGCCCGATATTCCCCCGGTGCTGGTCGCAAGGCTGCGCCATCGGGGCTGAGCAGCGAAGACGCAGCAGGAGTGCCGCGACCTCGGGGCGGCGTGCTACGCCGACTGCTGAACATCGCGGTCATGCTCAACGCCAAGCGCATGGGCGACCTCCTGCAACCGGCGCAGGCTTGCCGACGTGTAGTCCGTGGCTTCGTACTGCTGAATCTGCTGCTCTTTGAGGTTAAGCCGCTGTGCCAGATCCTTCTGGCTCAGACGATTAGCGATTCGAGCCTTGATCAACATTGTTGCTAACTCGTCGACGAACACCAACTGTCCGACCTGGAACTCGCCGCGTTGGAGCGCTTCATACTCCTGGATATCGGCTTCGAGGTCTGCGAGTTGACTGGCGACCGCATCGATCTGGGCCTGCACGATTCGAGGATGCACACGGTCGCTAATGGCCCGTCCTTGTTGGATTTCTTCCAGAGTTCGCCTGAATCGGGAAGCTTGAGCCTTCGTGATTCGATACTGCCGCTCGTTCTTGATCATGACATTCCCCCGAGGTCGATGGCGATGATGCCCTTGCGTTGTCCGGTCTCACGGTCTGTCTGGAAGAACTCCAGAAACGACGAGCCTTGTGAGTCTGCAACCGCACTCACGGGAAACAGTTCTCCGAGATACTTGTCCTTCTGTGCTTTCCTTCCCGCGTCGAATGTCAAAAGCACGGGGTCGAGCACATCCGGATCCACACCGGCCTCTTCCCAACATGCGTCATAGTCGTTCGGATCCTCCTTGGCAGTGACGAAGCTCCCGTCAACGTAGAGCGTTTGGCAGCCAGCAATCTTTAGGCTCTGTAGCGCCGCGAAGAGGCCGTCCAGCAGCATCCTGCGTCGAGGACTGTGGCTAAATCGCTCGAACATCTCGCTCCACGAGACCCAGTAGATCCCCGGTGGCAGGAGCCCGCTGTCACTGAACTCAGGGATCATCAACCCAAGGATATCATTGTCTCAACGCGAATGCCCGAATCCCCAGCCGGAGATCCAGTCTGTTGGCCCTACGGCATTGGCGACCATTCGGTGGGCTGGAGGAGGCGGTTTTCGATGTGGTGGACCAGCGGGCCGTCTTCCTCGGACGCGGCTCGGGCGGCTTGCCACTCGGGGTCGGAGGCGAAGTTCTTCCAGGCTTCGTCGCGCTGGCCGGCGCTTTCGAAACTGATGATGTACCAGAGCTCGTCCGAGCGGCCGCCGACCGAGTTGGTCCAGTAGCCCACGTTGTGGATGCCGTGGCGCTCGAACAGCTCCATCGTGTGGTCGCGGAAGCGCTTCATCAGCGCGCCCATCTTGCCCGGATGCGCCGTGTAGATTCGCAGTTCGTAGATCATCGGTCGTTCCTCTCTGATCCTCGTCAGTTGATTTCAGTCGTTCAGGACATACATGCGCAGCGCTGAGGGATACTCGCCGCCGCGTCGAATCGTGTTGATCGCGGTTTGCATCTCGGTCGCCGAGTTGACCGAACCGCCGTCGTTCGAGTTCGCCATGAACCTAGGGTAGTTGCTGCTCGATACTTCCAGGCGGATCTGGTGCCCGACATCGAATCGATGACCGAGCGAGGCGAGATCGACCGTGACCCTGGCAACCTCGCCGGGCTCCAGGAAGACCTCACGGTCGAATCCCTCGCGGAAGCGGGCGCGCATGATGCCGTCGACCAGCGAGACCGGCTTGCCGTCCGGCTGCACGTCGACCAGCTTGGCCGTGATGTCGGTGTCGGGACGGTCGCTGGAGAACCAGATGTCTACCTCGACCGGGCCGGCGACATCGATTGGTTCAGTCAGCGCCTCCGAGGTGTAGCAGAGCACATCATCGCGGCTCTCGGCGCGGGACTGGTCGCGCGGGCCGGGCAGTCCGATTGCTTGCTGCAGGGTCGAGCCTCCGTTGGACAGCACCGGCTTGTAGCCGGTGAACATGTACTCGTCCCAGCGCATGTCCTCATCCGGCAGGTCCGAGCTCAGCCGCCCGTCGCCCCAGTGCATGCTGCCGCCGCCGTCCGAGCCCAGGTACCACGACCGTTCCACGGCGTTGGGCGGCGGCCACGATTCGTCGGTGCGCCACTCGTTCGCGCCCATCAGGAACCAGCGCACCTTCGAGAGGTCGCGATCTTCGCCCTTCAGGTGCGTGTCGAGGAACCGGTTGATGTCGGCAATCACGTTGGCCGCGACCGCGGCGCCGGTCGGACCAAACTCCAGCTCGCCCAGCCAGCGGTCGTAGTTCGTGTGCGCCCAGGGACCCATAATCAAGTGCTGATTGGGATTGCCCTCGCCGCTGATCCCTCGGAAGTTTCTGACCGTGCCGATGCCGAAGATGTCGAACCAGCCGCCGATGTGCAGCATCGGCACCTGGAAGCGGGAGTAGTCGGCCGAATGCCGGATCGATTCCCAGTACTCGTCGCGAGTCTCGTGTTCCAACCACTCGTGCCAGTAGGGTGCGACGCCGTCCTGCGAGATGCCGGGCATTGCGTTCAAGGGACGGCTGCCGAGCAGTCCGAAGGCGTTGCCCATAACCGCTTCCGTCATCTCCGCCTGCGCCTCAGCCGGCCGCGTGTGATCCTGCTGCAAGAATCCCGTCGCCGCCAGTCCGCTGCCCCAGAGCCCGATAAATCCAAGCTGGAACGCGCCGCCCTGGTAGGTCCAGCCGTCGTAGTAGTCGTCGGCGGTGATGATCGGTATCGCACAGCGCAGCGACGGCGGCCGCTCGCGCGCGGCCAACATCGTGGTCGCGCCGACGTACGAGGGGCCGTAGATCGCCGTGTTGCCGTCGCACCAAGGTTGCGCCGCGACCCATTCGATCGTGTCGTAACCGTCGGGTCCCTCCTGGTGGAAGGGCCTAAAGTCGCCCTCCGAGGCGTAGCGTCCGCGGCAATCGCAGACCACGACCGCATAGCCGCGTTCGGCCAGCTTGAGCGCGCTGGGCATCACCGCGACCAGCCCAGCGCCCGACATCTCCTTGTCGTACGGCGTGCGTGTGACGATCCCAGGCACGGCGCGATCGGGCTGGTCGGCGTCCTCGGGCCGGTAGAGATCGGCGCGCAGGATGATCCCGTCGCGCATCGGGATCTCGATGTTCTTCTCGACGATCACGCGGTCGACAGCCATGGTGTCTTCCAATCACGTTGCGACCCACACGTTGCGACCCACACACATTGCGGCCTGAACAGGAGTGAGTCGAACGCTATGCTAGGAAATGAGCAGCGATACGGGGGATTGCAATGACGACCGAGGCGGCAGCGGGCGAACTGGGCATCACCTTCTCCGAGGTGGCGAGGTCCAAGCTGGTCGAGGTGTTGACCGGTTATCCCGAGGAGGTAGCCGGCCTGCGACTGAAGATTACCGGTCGCACGTCGGACGGATTCGAGCACGTGCTGACGATTGTGGAGAAGGGCTACGAGCCGGACGGCGACGCCACGGCCGACTACCCGGATTTCAAGCTCTACGTCGAGGGCGAACGGATCGAGGACCTGCGGGGCACCTCGATTCACTACGAATTCAAGGGTCCCAACGTCTCCGGCCTCGAGTTCCATAACCCCAACCCGGTCTGGAGCGACCCGCTCGCGCTGCAGATCCAGCGCATCTTCGACGAGCAGGTCAACCCGCAGATCGCGGCGCACGGCGGATACGTGCAGTTGCTCGATGTCCAGGGTTCGAAGGCCTACATCGAAATGGGCGGCGGTTGCCAGGGCTGCGGCATGGCCAACGTCACCCTCAAGCAGGGCATCGAGGTCGCGGTCAAGGAACAGCTCCCCGAAATCGAGGAACTGATCGACATCACCGATCACCAGTCTGGCGACAACCCCTACTACAAGCCTTCGAAGAAGTAATCGGCCGATCGATCTCTCTTCCCTGAGGAGACCTGCGCGCTACTCCCTTTCCTGTTCCCTCTCCCAGAGGAGACTCGTGCGTAAACCCATTCTGGTCCCCTCTCCCCGCGGGAGAGGGTTAGGGTGAGGGCCTTCCGGTGCCCCGAGGAGTCGCGATGACCAGATAGCGTCCGCCGCGCCGGACCCTCACCCCAGCCCCCCTGCCTTCGCAGGGGCAGGCTTCTCCCAGAGGGAGAGGGGGGCAGAAGCAGCGTTTTACGCACGGGGCGCCGCAGGGATAGGAGTTAGGGTGAAGGCAAGCGCGACCTCAACCTGATTGCGACACCTCAGTGGCGTCCATTCTCCTGATCTCCACGTACGAGCAAGGGCATCAGCCCTGGGGCATCGCCGCGCCTGCTGCGGCTCTGATCGCGGCCGGACACGAGGTCTCGGCGTTCGACCTTGCCGTCGAGTCGGTCAATGCCGAGCGGCTCGCCGCTGCGGCCGGTGCTGCCGACCTGATTGGCATCTCGACGCCGATGCACACTGCCGCGCGCCTGGGCATCCGCATCGCCAGGCAACTCCACGAACACGCCGACCGGATCGTCTTCTACGGACTCGCCGCCAACTCCTTGCGCGACCTGGGATTGGGCCGCGCGATCAGCGGCGATACGGATCTGCAGCTCGTTGCGTTGGCCAACGGAGGCCCAGCGCCGACGATGCCTGTCTTCGACAGAGAGTCACGGCTGGTTCCCGACCGCACGTTGCTGCCTCCGCTGGACAAGTACGCACGCTACATGGACGCCGACGCCGTCGGCCATCTGGCTGGCTACGTCGAGGCGACGCGGGGCTGCGCTCACCGATGCACGCACTGTCCGCTGACGCCGATCTACGCCGGACGGCTGCGGCTGAACGGCGCCGAGACCGTGCTCGCCGACATCGGCCAACAGGTCGACATGGGAGCGGCGCACATCACGTTCGGCGATCCTGACTTCCTCAACGCGCCCGACCTGGCTATGGAACTGCTCCGGCGCAGCGCACAGGCCCATCAAGGCCTGACGTTCGACGTGACGATTAAGGTGGAGCACCTGATTGAACACGAGCGCTTGATCGCCGAGATGTCTGACTTCGGCGTCACGTTCATCACCTCGGCCTTCGAGTCGGTGGACGATCGGCTGCTCCACATTCTCGACAAAGGCCACACGGCGGTCGATCTGGATCGAGTACTCCAACGCACGGAGGACGCCGGAATCGCGCTGCGACCGACCTGGCTGCCGTTCACTCCCTGGACCTCGGCCGGGGATTTCCTCGCGTTGTTGGAGTTTGTCGAGACGAGACAGCTCGTTGACCTGACGCCGCCGGTTCAGCTCGGACTGCGGTTGCTGGTACCGGCCGACTCGCCATTGGTCGCTCCGATGCGCCAAATGGATGCGCTGGTCGACTACGACACCGACGGCCTGACATGGAACTGGCGCCACGAAGATCAGCGGCTGGACCTGCTGCAGGCCGAAATCGCCGCGCTCGCCGAGCGCGGGTCGTCATTCGGCGAGATCAAACAAGCGGCATGTCAGGCACTGGATACGGAACCATGGCCGGATGTGCGCGCCTCACACGTCCACCGGCCAGGCCTGACCGAGGACTGGTTCTGTTGAGCGGAGCCCACTGGGGAGCAGTTGGCGCCCCTCGACACGGTGAACCTGATCGAACTGTGATTCGTCATTGCCGCGCTTGCTGCGGCAATCTCGCGGTGCTTGTTCGCATTGACTTGGAGAAGTCGTCGCAGCAGTTGGAGGCCTTCGCGTAAACCGACCGGTTCCAGTCCCCGAACAAGTCGGGGACTGGGAACAGTGCGCCATCGCAATGAAGAACGGGACTTATGCGCAAGTCTCCTTTGGGAGAGGATGAGCGCCTACCCCGCGGCGTCGGGAGCGAAGGTGCTACACCCCTTCAAGCCGTCGCAGGCGGTCGACCAACAGCTTCGCATCGTCAATCACCGACTGCTGATGCGGCTGCAGATCCTGACCTCCGGCGGTTGAGGAGTTGTCCTCGAACGGATCACCGGCGATGGACTTCTTGCCGCTCAGCTCCTCGACCACCGCCAGCCCGCAGAAGGGTACGTACGTTGGGCTGTATCCGCCTTCGTGACTGAGGACCAGGCGACCGGCGCACAGTTCGTCGGCGGACTCCATCAGCAGGCGTGTCATTACTCGGAACGTGTCCGAGTAGGCCATCATCCTGCCCAAGGGGTCGTACATGCTGCCGTCGAAACCCGACGGCACCACGATCAGGTCCGGCCGGAAGGCGTCCAGGGCGGGCACGACGACCTGGCGGATCGTCTCGACATACGCACCGTGTCCCGAGCCCGGCGGCAGCGGGACGTTAATGTTGTAGCCGTCCCCTTCGTCTTCGCCTTGCTCGTCCATGCGTCCGCTGTCTCGCGGATACCACTGATCCTGGTGAATCGACATCGTCAGCACGTCCTTGCGCTCATAGAACGCTTGCTGCGTGCCGTTGCCGTGGTGGACATCCCAGTCGAGCGTGGCGATCTTCTCAATGCCGCGCTCGGCCAAGGCGTGCATGGACGCAATCGCGACATTGCCGAAGATGCAGAAACCGCGACCCCGATCTCGCTCCGCGTGATGACCAGGCGGTCGGGTCAGCGCGTAGGCATTGTCGACCGTGCCGTCGAGTACCGCGTCCACGGCGGTGATCGTTCCGCCGGCCGAGAGCAGCGCGATCTCGTATCCGCCATGCGAGAACGGAGCGCCCTCGCCGGCGTCGCCGCCATCCTCGGCTGAGAGGGCACGCACCCGGTCGACGTATTCCGGCGTGTGGAACCGTAGGACTTGCTCCTCGTTCGCCGGCCGCGGCTTGAGTTGAACCAGCTCCTCGGAGAACTCCGAGACTTCAAGCAGGTTGTTCAGGCGACGCTTGGTGTCGGGGTTCTCCCAGTGTTCCCAGGCCTGCATCCAGCGCCTCATGGAGGGGCCGGCCTGCGTTCGGCCCGTGTCGTGCCACATGTAGGCCTCGTGGTACACCCATCCGGTTTGGCGCTCGGTCATTGCGATTCCCGTTCCAGTTGGCTAGTTGATTTCGCAGGCAGTCTAATCAGGACCACTGCGGAGGTCCCAGAGGCTTCGGGCGTATGCTGAATCGGCCTTGAACAGCCAGCCGACTCCCCGCGAATCGCTCAGCCTGCCCCCGCAGCGACCACTCGCCGCGCGGCTATTGCCGTCGCGCTTCTACTACGGCTGGGCGATCGTCTTCGCCTGCGGCGCGCTGATGTTCGTCTCGGTCGGGGTTGGCTACTACGGACTCGCGGTCTACCTCGGTCCGTTGCGCGAACTGCACGGCTGGAGCAACGGCGACGTTTCGCTCGCGACCGGGATGTACTTCATCTTCTCGGGCATCTCGGCAGCCTGGGTCGGACCAAGAATCGATCGTCAAGGCGCAAAGCGCTGGATGTTGCCCGGCCTCATCCTGATCATCGTCGCTGCCTGCGGCGTCGGACAGGTCCGCGAACTGTGGCAGCTCTACGCCGCCTACATCCTGCTCGCGATCGGCTCGGGTATGAGCGCCGGGGTGGCGGTCAACGCGACCCTGACGCGCTGGTTCATCCAGCGCCGGGCCTGGGCGATGGCGATGGCGTCAACCGGGGTCTCGCTCGGCGGTGTGGTGCTGTCGCCGCTCAATGGGTTCCTGATCGAGCAGTTCGGACTCAGCGTCGCCACGCCGGTCATGGCGGGATTAATCCTGGTCATCGGGTTGCCGATTGTGCTGTTCGTGTTGGTCTGGGATCCGCGACAGATGGGATTGCCGCAGGATGGTCTGCGACCAGCAGTCCACGTCGCAACGAACGTAGCCCGCTCCACCGCTAATCAGACCCGAACCTGGACGGCAGGCATGGCTGCTCGGACGGTTCCCTTCTGGGCGATCATGGCTAGTTTCGTGATCGTGCTGCTCGCCCAGACCGGCTTCATCCTGCACCAGACCGCGCTGTTGCAGGAACGGCTGGGATCGCTGACTGCCGCGACGACGTCGCTCTCGATTCTCGCTTTTGGCAGCATCGTCGCCCGGCTGATCGTGGGGCGGTTCTTCGCCGATCGGGTCGATCTGCGCATCCTGACGGTGATCATGTTCCTGGTCCAGGGCACGGCGGCGCTGATTGTGATTCAGTTCGACAGCGTCGCCATGACCTACGTCGCCGTGCTGACGTTTGGCTTCACGATCGGCAACGTCTACATGTTGTTGTCGCTGCTGACGTCGGACGTGTTCGGCTACGTGAGTTTCGGCGCCGTCTATGGGTTGATCGCCATGGCCACCCAGATGTCCAGCGGGATCGGACCGTGGCTGATCGGGCTGCTCGACGACCTCACCGGCTCCTACGACGTGCCCCTCACCCTCGTCGCGATCCTCACCTACGCCGCCATCATCCCAATCTACTTCGCCCGTCCGCCGAAAGCCGTTCTAGCCAGTTTGATCACCCATCCGGTCTATCGGCGTGCGCCTCAGCGGGCTTCAAGCGGCAGCGCTACGATGGAGTCGTAGAGGAAGACAAGGACGTCCGTCATGCCCGAACGCCGAGAGCCATTGCAGCGACCGTCGGGCGAGACGGGTTCAACGTCGAAGCAGCAACCGGCCCGCCAACCACGATCGCGGCCTCCGAGCGCCCCCAAAGGCCTGCCGACGAAGATCATCAAGCACAGCTTCTAGGCTCATATCGTCTTGGCGACGAGCGCCGCAATGATCAGCACCACCTGAAGCGCTAGCGCCAGCCCCATCACTTTCTGAGCGTTCGAGCGTTGTTCCAACAGACGATCATTCACTTGATTGGACCTGATGAGCGCGGCTAGGGCGAATGCGCGAAGGTCATCCCGCTCCGGACGGCTCCACTCGAGAAACCAAGCTGTGTCGACTCCGAGTGACAGAGACCTAGGCCAGAGAGCGAACGTACCCGCCAATAGCACCACTACTGCCGCCGCAATGGCGAGCATTGAGGACACACCTTGCGCGTCTCCGCTAAAGGAGAGGATCTCTCCGACCGCAAGCGTGCCGATTCCTAGTACCGACCAGCCGAAGACGGCGATGATCTTGGAATCCTGCGCTGTGGTTAACTCAACGGTTGTCGCGTTCTCATTGGTGGCGACGCTCAGCAGGTACTCACGCTCAGCCGGATCGAGGTTGAGCGACCACTGGAGTAACTGTTCGTCGTTCACAAGACGAACTCGATCTTCGACCAGGCCTCTCTGAGCGCGGACTCGACCTCGGCCGGATGCTCGCCTCGGGCGAAGATGAAGCCGGGATAGTCTGCGCCGTCGGGGAGCGGGATCAGCATGTCGCCGACCCTCGCCTCCATCTCGATGTCCTCGACCAGCGGCACCGCGGCCGCAGCGTCCAGGCCGTGAATCGCTTGGATTCTGCCTCGCCCGACGATTGGCATCATCATCACGCCGGCTGCCCGGGATTCCCGATTGAGCGTCTCCAGCGGCGCGTTGATTACGTGTCGCAGGACGATCTCCTCGAGTGACATGCCCGCGCCAAAGCGCAGCGTCCGCGCGCAGAGACCGCCGATCGTGCGGGCGGCGACATCGACCGGCCAGGCTCCTTCGTCGTTCAGGCGCAGCTCGGCATGCAGCGGACCGTCTCGCAGGCCCAGCGCCTGCGCCGACCGGCGAGATGTCTCGACGACTTCAGCGATCTGCTCGTCGGGCAATCTCGAAGGCGTGACGTAGATCGTCTCCTCGAAGAATGGACCGTCGAGCGGATCGGGCTTGTCGAAGATCGCCAGCGTATGCAACTCTCCGTCTCGCAAGAGACCCTCCAGCGCTACCTCGGTCCCGGGGATGTAGTCCTCGATCAAGTATCGGTCCGCAAGATCGCCGCACTCTTCCGCCGCTGTCCGCGTGCTTAGCAGCCGGCGCAGGCGCTCGACGGCGCGTTCCAGTGACACCGCATCGTTGGCTCGCATGACTCCGCGTGAGCCGTTCAGCCCCAGCGGTTTGATCACGACCGGAAACTGGAGCGTGCCGACGGAAGGCGGTTCGTCGAAGCGACAGACGCGCCAGGACGGCGAACGTACGCCGTGTGTCTCCAGGGAACGCCGCAACTCCGACTTGTCCCGCGTTCCGATCACCGACTCCGGCGAGTTGCCGGTGAGCTGCAGCTCGGCGCTCGCATGGGCGGCGAGGATGGTGCCGGGATCGTCGACCGCGACAACGGCGTCGAGAGGAAATCGATCGGCATACCGCGCCACGGCCTGCGCCCCGCGCTCGATGTCGTGATACGGCAGCGTCAGCCAGCGACCGGGATACATGTCGGCGAGCGGTTGGTCCACGTCGGATGCGACCACCACATCGAGGCCGAGCTTGTCCGCAGCCGACATAAAGTCGGGCGCTCGGTAGGAAGCGGTGGGGATCAGCAGCATCACACGGGACATGAGACCAGACTATCGGCAAGCCGCGAGGCACTGGCGGACATATGCTGGCCTCAATGACCACCGCGACCGACCCGATGACCCAGACCTTACGCATTGAGGGAATGCACTGCGCTGCTTGCGTGCGCCGCGTCGAACGGGCGCTGGCCAAGGTTGATTGCGTCGTCGACGCCTCTGCCGATTTCATCGCCGGGCGCGCGGTCGTCGAGGTAGACGGATCGCTGGACCGGGCGGCGGTGAGCGCGGCCATCAGCGGCGCGGGCTACGAACTGCTCGACGAGTCGGAGCAGGAATCGGCGCAGGACCAGGCGGTGCTATTGCCCATGCTGAGTCGCGCCTTGCCCGCCCTGCTGATCGGCTGGGGCATCTTCTTTGCCATGCAGGCCAATCGCTGGGGCGAGTTCGGTTGGAATCCCGATGTGCTGCATCCGGCGCTCTTCGCGGTTGCGACGCCGATCCTCGCCTGGAGCCTCTGGCCGATGCTGCGCCGAGCGACGCTCGCCGCGCGGAGGCGCACAACGGACATGGACACGCTGATCGTGCTCGGCGTCGCAGCGGCCTGGTCCTACAGCACTGCGGTTGCGCTCGCCCCTCAGGCGTTCGAGTCCGCCGGCGCAGCTCGCGATGTCTTCTTCGATACGGCACTGATCATCGTCGGATTCGTCAGCCTGGGACGCGCGCTGGAAGCTCGGGTCCGCCTACGAGCCGCTTCTGCGCTGACTCGGTTGTTGGAGCTTGCGCCCGAAACCGCCCGACTGGTCCTCAATGGGGTCGAGCGCGACATCCCCGCCGCCGACGTTGCGGTTGGCGACACGATTCGCGTTCGGCCGGGCGAGTTGGTCCCGGTCGACGGGCAGATCGCTGCGGGCGCGAGTTCCCTTGACGAAGCGCTACTGACCGGCGAGAGCGTGCCGGTCGCGAAAGCTGTCGGAGACGCGGTGTTTGCGGGAACACTGAATCTCGAGGGCGCATTCACCTACACGGCGACGCAGGTCGGCGCGAACACCGCGCTTGCGCGGATCACCGCGACCGTCGAACGGGCGCAGTCATCGAAGGCGCCGGTGCAGCGGCTCGCCGACCAGATTGCGGGCGTGTTCGTCCCTGCTGTCATCGCGATCGCGGTCATCACCTTCGTCGCCTGGGCAGCGTTCGGCGGCGGCGCGAACTGGACGACCGCCCTGATCAGCGCCGTCGCGGTGCTGGTGGTCGCCTGTCCATGCGCGTTGGGACTGGCGACGCCGGCGGCGATCGCGGCGGGCGCGGGTCGCGCGGCGAGCCTCGGCATCCTCTTCCGCGACGCGGAGGCGCTAGAGACCGCAGGCCGCATCGATACCGTGGCCTGGGACAAGACCGGCACGCTCACGACCGGCCGCCACGAGGTCGTTGCCCTAGAACCCGTCAGCGTCGACGACCGAGTGTTGCTTCGCCTCGCCGCTTCCGTTGAGCGCCAGTCCGAGCATCCGCTGGCCGACGCGATCGTCGCGTATGCGGAAGACAGAGGCGTTGAGCCGAGTGACGTATCCGACTTCGCTTCCCGGCCGGGCCATGGCGCGACGGGAATCGTCGACGGAACCGTGATCGCGGTCGGCAGCGCCAGACTGATGACGGAGATTGGCGTCGATGTCCCAGTAGAGGACGGACCGACCACGCCGGTGTACGTCGCTCGCGACGGAGCGTTGGTCGGCGTCATCCGGCTCAGCGACCAGGTGAAGGATGGCGCGGCAGGCGCTGTCGCTCAGTTGCGCCGGCAGGGTATTGCGTCGGTGTTGATCAGCGGCGACACCGACTCATCGGCGCAGGCCGTGGCGCGGCAGGTCGGCATCGACGATGTTCACGCGAAAGTGCTGCCTACGGACAAAGCCGAGCGCGTAGCCGGATTGCAAGCAAGCGGTCGACGAGTCGCGATGGTCGGCGACGGCGTCAACGATGCTCCGGCCCTGGCCCAGGCCGATCTCGCGCTCGCCATGAGGTCGGGTTCCGATGTCGCGGTCGAGACGTCTCAGGTGATGCTGATGCAGTCGAATCCGACCCGAGCCGCTCAAGCGGTGCTGCTGGGACGCGCGACTCGGCGCGTGATCCGGCAAAACCTGGGCTTCGCGTTCGGCTACAACGTACTGCTGATCCCGCTGGCTGCCGGATTGGCGGTGCCGATCTTCGACGCGGTCGGTGGCGTCCCGGGCGGTTTGAACTGGCTGTTCGGCGAGCGAGGTCAGTTCGAGCCGATCGCGGCCGCTCTGGCGATGGTCGCAAGCTCGCTCTCGGTTCTGGGGAATGCGTTGCGACTGACGCGCTGGGAGCCGCGCTGAGTTGGACTCTGCGTCGACGGCCCTTAGCTTGACTCGAACCGTTCCCGCTGCACTGCGCCGACGCCAAGCTCAGCGTCCTGATCCGCGCGTCGATCCATGACCACGTAGCGGCGATGCAGCTCGGCGAAGAAATCGCGCACCGCCTGGTCGCGAACATCGTCCGGCCAACCCAATTGGCGGGCCATGATCGCGGCCGTCGGTCCCGCGGCGGTCCGTCCCAGGTCCTTGGTCAGGCCGACGATCGTGCGGCGCAGCAGCACGTCCGCCACCGTGCGCGCGTCTTCGTGCTTGACCGCGTAGACGACTTGCGCGCCGATGTCTCGATGATGCCGCGAGATCGGCTCGGCCAGCGTCCTGTCCGACGCCGCGTAGGCCGCCACCTGGGGCGCTCGCGATCCGTAGACCATACGCAAGTGCTCGTGCGTTTCGGGCGGCAGGAACACCGCTCGGCTGGTCGGAATCTCGGGCAACGCAGCGATCCCCCGCGCTCGGGGACGGCCGATCCGTTGCGCCACGGCCGCGCCGACCTTGCGACCCAGTTCCGCGGCCGTTGTCAGCTTGCCGCCCACGACCGAGACCAGCCGTTCCACGCCCTCGGAACCGTGATCGACAATGAACGACCGTCGCGAGATCGCGCCTTCGAACACGCCGTCGCCGGCGGACGCCAGAGGGCGAACGCCTGAGTATGCGTAGAGGACGTTGCGATGCTCGATCCCCAGTCCGGGCAGCACGCGCGCCGCTTCGGCGATCAGATAATCGATCTCCCAGCCGGCGGCGCGGACATCGGAGGGATTGTCGTCGTCGCGCACGTCGGTCGTGCCGATGATGTGGTGGTCCAGCCAGGGAGTGACGAACATCGGCCGTCCATCCGATTGGGCGCTGGCCAGCACGGCGTGCCTGGGACCGCGGCCTTGCAGGTCCAGCACCAGGTGCGAACCTCGCGTACCGCCGATCCGCCGCTTGAGCGACCTGCCGGTCGCGTCGAGCACCGCATCGACCCAGGGTCCGGCCGCGTTGATCACCAATCGGCCCGAGGCGCTAGAGCGCCGCCCGGTCAATACGTCATGGAAATCCACGCCTCGAGCGCGGCCTCCGTCGACGATGATGTAATCCACTGCCGCATGGTTGCGCAGGTCCGCGCCCGACTCGCGAGCCTGCGCGAGATACTCCAGCGTCAGGCGCTCGGGCGACCAGACCTGGGCGTCGTAGTAGAGGAACGCCGAACGAAGCCGGTCGGTCGAGATCGAAGGCTCAAAGCGCTGCAACGCTCGCGCCGAGAAAGAAGAATGCCAGGGCGACACCTTGCGCGGCGACAGCAGATCGTACAACGCGAGCCCGGTGCGGATGTACCAGGGAGGCCGCGGATCGCCGTCATAGACCGGCAAGATGAAACCCATTGGTCGGACCAGGTGCGAACGTTCGCGCAACAACCGCTCGCGAGACTGCAGCGACTCGTGAACCAGTCCCGCGTCGCCGGTTTCCAGGTAGCGCAGTCCGCCGTGGATCAGCTTGGTCGACGCCGAGGTCGTGCCCGAGGCGAAGTCGTCCTGCTCCAGGACCAGCGTCCGATAGCCTCGCGCTGCCACATCCGCGGCAGTCGCGGCGCCATTGATCCCGCCGCCGATAATGATGACGTCGTAGTTCGCCGTGGCCATGGCTCCGAGTGTATTCGTCTCGGACCCGTCAGCCCGCACCGAGACTCTGCACCGCCCGACGCGCCGCGGTCCAACGGTCGAACTCGCGCTCCAGATCGCCGTTCGGCTCGAACCGCTCTTCTTCGATCTCAATCTGAGCGCGCATCCCGGCCTGTTCCATCGCCAGCCGAGCCGCGCCGAGCGCGGTGGTCTCCTGCACCGACGGTCGGATCACCGGCCGCTGTAGGGCGTTGGCCTGGATCTGCAACAGCACGTCGCTCGACGACATGCCGCCGTCGACGCGCAGTTCGGTGATCTCGCGGCCCTCGGACTCCATCGCCGCAACGACCTCGCGGACCCGGAACGCCACCGCCTCCAGCGCGGCCCGAGCGATCTGTCCGGCTGTGGCGCCTCTCGTGATGCCGAGGATCGCGCCTCGAGCGTTGGCGTCCCAATGCGGCGAACCCAAACCGGCGAATGCCGGAATCAACGCCACGCCGTCCGACGACGATACGCGCTGCGCGAGTTCGGAGATCGCCGGCGCAGAGGATGCCAACCGCAACTCGTCTCGCAGCCACTGCACGACCGAGCCGGCTGTGAACACGCCGCCTTCGTACGCGAATCCGCCGTCGGCCGATGCTGTCAGCAACAATCCCTCGGGGATCGTCGCCGCTTCGTACGAGTCGCCGGCGTGTGAGAGGATGAACGCGCCCGTGCCGTAGGTACACTTCGCCGAGCCGGGTTGCGTAATCCCATGCCCGAACAGCGCGGCCTGCTGGTCTCCGGCGACTGCGAGGATGGGCAGCGATTCGCCGAACAGAGAGGCGTCCGTCAGGCCGTACTCGTGAGCGCTTGGAAAGACCACAGGGAGCAGCGACTCGGGAACGTGCTGCCACTCGCAGAGATCGGCGTCCCACGAGCCAGCGCCCAGGTTCCAGAGCATCGTGCGCGAGGCGTTGGTCGCATCGCCGGCGTGGACTCGTCCGCGGGTCAGGTTGGCGAGCAGCCAGGAATCGACCGTGCCCGCGACCAGCTCGCCGTCCGCTGCCCGTTGTCGGGCGTCCTCGACCTGATCGAGCAACCAGCGGAGTTTCGGCCCGGAGAAGTAGGCGTCCGGCTTCAGGCCGGTGCGTGCGCGAATCTCGTTCCCATGCGCAGCGTCAAGCTCGGCCGCATCGCCGGCCGTTCGTCGGCATTGCCAGACGATCGCCGGTCCCGCAGGCTCCAGGGTGTCCCGATTCCACAACAGGGCGGTTTCCCGCTGATTCGTCACCGCCACCGCGCGGATACGCCCGACCCCGACCTGTTCAACGACCTCGCGCGCGGTATCGAGTTGAGTACGCCAGATGTCACGGCCGGACTGCTCGACCCACCCGGGCCGAGGGAACCGGCTCTCCAGGGATGTCTGCGCGAGCGCGACCAGGCGACCGTCAGCATCCCAGACCAGCGCGCGGCTGGACGAGGTGCCTTGGTCGAGGGACAGAATCAGGGAGCGTGCTACGCCTCATCCTCCGCGTCACGACGGCGACCCATCACGACACGAACGATGGCCGCCACGGCTGCGAGCAATGCGCCAATCCCAAGGATCCGCTTCATGGTTCCGCTCCATTCGAATGGGCCGCGCGACAGGGCGGCCTGTAGCTCAGCGACACAATATCACGCTGAGGCGATAATCGTGACCACGTTGATCGCCTGTTGTGATCTCCTCTCGACAGCGCGTCAGGGCAGCAGTGTCGGCGGAATCGCGACGCGAGCTCCCAGCTCGATCCCGAGACTTGCAAACCGGCCGCGAGGCATCTCCAGGACAAAGTAGTACGGCTCCGATGGTCCCTTGACCGTCGAGTCGCCGGCGATCAGCACCGTGAATTCCATGATCGAGCCATCCTCGTCGAGCCAGGCGACATCGAGGTCGATCGGCACATTCGGATTCCAGAATCCGCCGGTGCGCGCTCTGGTCTGCTCCCAGATGAAGATCATCCCGCTCTGCTCAGGCAGTCCCGACCGATACATCATCCCGCGCGATCGCCGCTGCAGCGTGTTGGCCACCAACACGCCGACCGTCAGGCTGCCCGCCGACCGCTCGATCACGACTTCCGACCAGGGAAACGGGACATCGTCGACGCCATCCGGTAGCGCCAGTTCGCTGTCGATGTCGGCGGGCCGAGCGATGGCCGGTGCGATCACGCCGGCGTCGTTGGCCGACTGAGGATCCGAGGTCGTCGGCCCGCATCCCAGAACCAACAGGGCTGCCAGCCCGACCAAGAGCGCGGAAGGCCATCGTCGGGAAACGCATGACATGCCGGGATCGTATCGGAGGCCGGGCTACAATCGATACACCGGGGCCGGTAGCTCAGGGGTCAGAGCAGGCGGCTCATAACCGCTCGGTCGCTGGTTCGAATCCAGCCCGGCCCACCAACGTGTACCGTACTCATAACTCCCCGGTCGAGTGCGATTTCCGCTGCATCTGAGGGCCCGATGGGGCTGTCTTCGGGCATGGGGATGGAGTAGTGGATCACGGCGCGGCCGGGCCGCACCGCGATCCGCTGGACGAACGACTTGATGAACGTCTTGGTTTCGGTCAGTTCGCTGGTGCGCAGGAACTCGCCCATCTGCTCGGCGAAGCGGGCGATGACTTCGGCGCTGTCGAGCAACTGACGGCGTTCGCTCAGGACTTGACGGGCCTCGTCGGCGGCGCGTTCGAGCTGTTCCTTGCGCTGCTGGTGCTC
>DAOUKQ010000083.1:0-4089 GCA_034421135.1 Dehalococcoidia bacterium | reverse complement strand
CCCCATCTGATCCTGCTCGATCTGATGCTGCCGGAGATCGATGGCATCGAGCTGATGGAGACGGTGCCCGAGATGCGGGACCTGCCCGTGATCTTCCTGTCGGCCTACGGCGGTGACCGGCGGGTCGCACGCGCCCTGGAGATGGGCGCCGACGACTACATCGTGAAGCCCTTTTCGCCGACCGAGCTGGTCGCCAGGATCCAGACGGTGTTGCGGCGCTGGACGGCGCGTGCATCATCGGAGGCTGCCGAGGCGTACGCCTGGAAGGATCTGAGGCTCGATTATGGCGCGCGGCAGGCCTCGCTCGCCGGGCGACCGTTGGACCTGACCGACCTCGAGTACCGCATGCTGGTCGAGCTCAGCCTCCACGCGGGCGGCGTGCGGACTCACGCCGAGTTGCTGCGCCAGGTCTGGGGACCCGGGCATCCAGGCCGCAGCGGGGCGGTCAGAACCGTGATCAAGCAGCTTCGCGGGAAGCTCGGCGATGACGCGAACGATCCTACCTACATCTTCAATATTCCCCGCGTCGGCTACCGGATGCCGAAGGCCGGCGAGCCGGAGCTCTAGCGGTACTGGTCTGCTGTTCGGCCTGAGGAGAGAAGTTCTTCCCTTCAGGTTTCGGCGGAATTTTTTCGCGGGCTGAAATTGGGCCGATCTCCAGTGTTTTGCTGGGGATCGTGGGTTCCGAGGGGTATAGAAAAGCGTAGTTTTGTCGGTCTGGCAGCAGGTTTTTTCGGTTTCGGGTGTTCGGGTTTGTTCGATTTCGTTCGGATTCCTTCGAGGGTCGACGATCGGGATTCGGTTCTGAGTTCGCTTGGCGTGGGGGAACTCGGAGGTGTCTGGGTGGGTCATCGGAGTGGCTTTCGGCGCTGGTCGTGAGTTGGGTGGTGCGATGGTATGTGGACATGGGTTCTATTGCGGATGGAGTAAGTGGCGTGGTTGTCGGAGGGTGGCGGGGGTTGTTGCTGAGGCGGACGGTGTTGCCGTGGCAGGGGTGGGTGGTCTGGGCCCCGTGTCAAGCACGGGGCATCGAAAGGGGGAGGGGGATGGCAGAGGGGAACCGGTCCCCGAATGAATCGGGGATTGGGAATCGGGGGCGTCGTTAAGAGGGACGGTTGTTGCTGGAGCGGGGGTGGATGCTCTGGGGGCTGGTTCCCGCGACCAGACGAAGCGTTGAGATTGCCGATCGAGCCTCGGGTCAGGGATCCTGCCTTGTTGGGACTGAGTGTCCTCGCGATGGCGTAGGGCCGAGGGGTAGGCGGAGGGTGACGGTGGCACCCTGACCCAAGCCCGCGCTTGAGGCACTGACCGAACCTCCATGTGCTTCAACGATGGCGCGGGTGATCGCGAGTCCCAGGCCGGAGCCACGAGTTCCTTGGTGACGAGTCGTTTGGGCTCGGTAGAAGCGGTCGAAGATCCGGGCCAGATCGGTCGGATCGATGCCAATCCCGTCATCAATGACCGAGATGGCCAGGGCTTCATCGGCTTCCACACGGGCCTGAACTACGACGTGTCCGTTGGCCTGCACGCTGTTCATCGCATTTCCAATGACGTTGCCGAGAGCCTGGCTCATCCGGCTGTCGTCGAGCTCGAGCTCCGGCAAGTCCGGCGCAACATCGAGAGACAGCAGGATCTAGCGAGCCTGGGCCTGTGATTGCCAGCGTCCCAGCTCGGCCTCGAGCAGTTCGTCGACCGACGTCGCCTGCAGGTCGAGCCGCAGTTCGCCGCGGTCGGTCTCCGCAAGCCAATCCAGGTCGGTGACCAGACCGCGCAGCCTCTCCACTTCCTGAATGATGTGGTCGGACGCGGCGTCGGCCGACTGCAGTCCGTCACGCAGCCCCGCCGCCTCGAGTTGGATCACGCTGAGCGGAGTGTTCAGCTCGTGCGAGACGTCGTTGACCAACTGACGGCGCAGTTCGCGCTGTGTTTCCAGAGTCGAACTCATTTGGTTGAATGCGTCGCTCATTCGGCCGAGCTCGTCGGAAGTCGAGACCTGCAGCCGGGCCAGGTCTCCCCTGGCGACGGCTTGTGTCGCCTCGGTCAACGCGCGTACCGGGGCGGTAATCCGCTGGGACAACCAGACGGCGAAGAGGATGGCGGCTCCGACCGTGACCAAGCCTCCGATCAGGATGATCGTGAGCAGCGTGCTCAGGAAGCCATCCGATTCGGTCGACAGCAGCTCACGGTTGACGTCGACGTAGACGTGGCCGGCCGGCTGGTTGGACGCCGCCGCCGGAATCGGCTCGCGATGCCCGTCCAGGCTCGCCCCGCTGCTTCCCGCAGCGAGCTGGCCGAAGTTGTCCAGCACGACGTTTCCCTGGGCGTCGACGATGACGATGCGGACGGGGTCCTGGTGGAAGAGCTCGACGTGATTCTCTTCGCCCGACACCGCCTGTTCCCGCTGGACCGTCGCGCCGTAGGCGTAGCCGGCCTGTTCGAGGACGGCGTCGGCGGTCTGCCAGCCGCCCGCCTCGGCGTGGGCCCGGCTCAGGCCATGCGCCAATCGGGCCGCTTCATCGTCGCCGATCTGCTCGACGAAGACGCCGAGCCGCGACTCGGTGGCGAAGTAGGCCACCAGGGAACTGACGATCACGGTGGCCAGGACCATGACGATCGTCGCCGCGACGATTCGTTTGCGCAACGACATCATTCATCCTCCGCGACGAACCGATAACCGGCGCCGTAGACGGTTTCGATGGGCTGCGCGCCTGCATTGCCGATTCGCTTGCGCAGACGCGCCACCTGGCTGTCGATGGCGCGGTCGAAGCCGTCGAAGTCGTGCGGGAAGGTCAACGAGATCAACTGGTCGCGGGTCAACACCTGATTCGGGTGCCGCATGAAGGTCGCGAGCAGAGCGATCTGCGCCTGGCTCAGGTCGATCAGCTCACCGGCGACGGTGACTGTTGCGGTCGTTTCGTTGAGGCTGATCGCGCCGCTGGTCAGCACCTGCTGCACCTTGCCCTTGACCCGGCGCAACACCGCTTCCGAGCGGGCGATCACCTCGCGCGGATCGAACGGCTTGATGATGTAGTCGTCGGCGCCGCTGTCGAGTCCGATGATGCGCTGCGCGGGCGCTTCCCTGGCGGTCAGCATGATGATTGGCACATCAGACTCTCGGCGCAGGATTTTGCACAGCTCGACGCCGTCCAGTCCGGGCAGCGTGAGGTCGAGGATGATCAGGTCGGGAGCCAGACGTCGGGCGAGGTCTAGACCGGTCCGGCCGTCATGCGCGACCTCGGCCAAGTATCCGGCGCGCTCGAAGTAGAGGCGCACCCACTCGGCGATCCTCGTGTCGTCTTCGATGATCAGGATGTTGCCGCTCATGGTCGTTCCTTGCGGAATCCGGCTTGGACGCGGCGCCTCCGGTTGGCGCCGCGTCCGGTGAGTGGGAACTGAGTGGATGCTATTCCCCGCTGCTCCGACTCATCCGCTCTGTCAACGACGATCTACTCGTGGTTGCCGCCGTTGCCGTGCTCGCCGCCGGATTCGCCGTTGCCGCCGTGCTCGCCGGAGGATTCGCGCCCCTCACCGGAGGACTCACGCCCTTCACCGGAGGACTCGGATCCCTCGCCGCCCTCGCTTGAGTGCGGCTGCGGGCCGGGACCGCCGCAGTCAAACACTTCGAGGTGGACGACGTAGCCGTCGAACGAGACGCCGGCGAGTGACGGTTCGCTGTCGACCGAGATGCTGGTCGAGACCTGCTGTCCGGGAGCGAGGTCGCCGATCACGTCCGGTCCCAGCTCGCCGACAGTTCGCGTGCCGGACTTCAGGTGCGGCTCGGACTGCACGAAGCAGAGCGTTTCGCCGGTCGTGTTGCGGACGGTCGTGTGCATTGTGCCCGTGGCCTGGTCGAAGCTGGCTTCGACCGCCATACCGCCGAGCACACCGCTCCAGGTCTCGTCAAGCGGCGTGATCGGGCTGGACATCTCGGCCTCGCGGCTTTCGCCGCCGCCCTCACTGCCCTCACTGCCTTCGGCGCCGGCGCCGTGTTCGCCGCCGCCTTCGCCGCCGCCGAATTCGGCGTGGGTCGTCCATGCGCTGAACGACTCCGGCGTGGACGGCAGGACGATCTCCAGCGTCTCGCCCGGG
>DAOUKQ010000082.1:0-1805 GCA_034421135.1 Dehalococcoidia bacterium | reverse complement strand
GCCACGCGCCGGAACCCTCGCCGGACTGAGCTGGGCGCGGCCCTACGGCATCACCAACGAGGTCAGGCGGGAACCTGAAGGGACTGAGCAATGACAGACGCGACAACTCAGCGAATCGCGGTGATCACCGGAGCGGGCTCCGGCGTCGGCCGGGCGTCAGCGCTGGGATTGCTCAGGCATGGCTGGACGGTCGTGCTCAATGGCAGAAGGATCGAGCGTCTCGAAGAGACGCAGGCGATGGCCGGCGACGACGCCGCTCGGACGCTGACGGTTGCCGCCGATGTCAGCAATGCCGAGGGCGTCGCCGCGCTCTTCGCGCGGGTGCGTGAGACCTACGGACGTCTGGACATGCTGTTCAACAACGCCGGCGGCGGAGCCCCGCCGGTGCTGCTCGAGGATCTGTCGCTGGAACAGTGGCAGCGCGTCGTCGATCTGAACCTGACCGGCGCGTTCCTCTGCACGCAGGAGGCGTTCCGGATCATGAAGGATCAGGATCCTCGCGGCGGCCGGATCATCAACAACGGCTCGATCTCAGCCGACCGGCCGCGACCGAATTCTGCGCCCTACACATCGACCAAACATGCGCTGACGGGTCTGACGAAGTCAATCGCACTCGACGGCCGCAAGTACGACATTGCCGGTGGTCAGATCGACATCGGCAACGCATTGACCGAGATGACCGGAGGCATGGGGCGCGGTGTACCCCAACCCAGCGGCGAGCGAATGGCGGAGCCGACCTTCGACGTGGAGCACGTCGCCGACGCGATCGTCTACATGGCCAATCTGCCGCTGGACGCCAACGTACCGTTCATCACGGTCATGGCGACCAAGATGCCGCTGTACGGTCGGGGCTAGTCCAGATCCTTGTTGGGATTGATCAAGTACTTCTCGCCCGTCGCTCGCCGGTTGTAGACGGCGATGTTGTCGAGGTCCAGCGCTTCGGCCAGCGAGATCTCCCTGGCGTACTCGCTCGCGAACGTTGTCGTGACCTCGTCGGCGACTCGTCGGCGCAAGCGCTCCGCCGCTTCCGGGCCGACTCGCTCCAGGAATGGCGTCAGCAGCCAGCCGCCCAGCCCCCAGGCCAGGCCGTAGCTGCGATGCAGCACGGTCGGCGAGGTATCGAGGCCGCCGTAGATGTAGACCTGCTTATGAATGTTCGATCCGTAGCGATTGAATCCGGGATCCTTGGCCTTGGCCGCAACCTCCATGCAATGGAGCAGTTGATTGGCCAGCGGACCGCCGCCGGTCGCATCGAACGCCAGCGTCGCGCCGGAGTCCATCAGCGCCTGCGTCAAGTCCTCTTCAAAGGAGGCCGAGCTGGTGTCGCACACGTACATCGCGCCGATTCCGCGCAACAGCTCGACGTGCTCCGGACGGCGCACCACGTTGACCAGGTCGATGCCCTCGTCGTTGCAGACCTTCTGCAGCATCTGGCCGAGATTCGACGCCGCTGCGGTATGCACCAGCGCCGTGTGTCCTTCCAGGCGCATCGTTTCGACCATGCCCAGCACGGTCAGCGGATTGACGAAACAGGACGCTCCTTCTCTGGGCGTGGTGCCTTCGTGCAGCACCAGGCACTGGTTCACCTTGACCAGCCGGTATTGGGCGTACATCTCACGCGCGATCGCGGCCACGGTTTTGCCAAGCAACGCCTGGGCGGCCTCGCTCGAACCGGCCTCAACGACGACGCCCGCGCCCTCGTTGCCGGCCGCCATTGACTCGCCGAAGCGATCGGCCTGCGACGCGACCAGCTTCTCCGGAATCGGCGCTCTGACCAGCGGAAACTCGGCCGTACCCGAGGCGGT
>DAOUKQ010000081.1:0-91192 GCA_034421135.1 Dehalococcoidia bacterium | reverse complement strand
CCGGGCGAGATCCTCGTCGCCCGCTTCACGGATCCGGGCTGGACGCCGATCTTCGCGACCGCGGCGGCGGTCGTCACCGAGATCGGCGGCGTGCTCAGCCACGGCGCGATCGTCGCGCGTGAGCTGGGCATCCCTGCCGTGGTCAACGTCCAGCGCGTGACCCGCCTGGTCCGACCCGGCGATCTGCTCAGGGTCGATGGGGCGAGCGGGCGGGTGACCATCCTGAGCCGACAGGACGCGGACACCAGACCCGGCTAAGGCTGCAACCCCACGCGGCGCAGCGAGATTCCCAGTCCCCCCTCTCCGTAGCTGGGAGCCCAGGCCGGAAACGTGCCGAATATTGCGGATGATACCGCCATGAGAATCCGCAAGAAGGGGCCAATGGCCGTGTCGCGTAGCGCCCGAATCGCTTCGGCCTACCAGTACTCGTCATCGCTCTGACTCACCTCGTCGCCATCAGCGAGCCGCAACGTAAACAGGCTTCGGTTGGCGCCAACGGCCGCATCGTCTGTCCTCGCGTCGTCCGCGCCACAACGTGCGCCGTACCAAGGGCGACAACCCCGCTCGGCGACGGGCGGGATCGGTCCAGCGCGCACATCGCCGCCCGGAAGCTCAGAAACCGCCGATGTCGCCGCCGAAGCCCCCGCCGTCGAATCCACCGCCGATGTCGTGTCCGCCGTCGAAAAGTCCGCCGTCGAAACCAGCGGCGCTCTGTCCGGCGTCGGCGCCTGAGTAATGGTCGCTCGCCATGTAGCCGACTGCGGCCGCTCCCAGCCACCAGGTCCAGGTGTGATCCTGCCACTCGCGAACCCTGGCATTCGCCCGCTTGCCAAACAGCCGCGACACGATGCGCAGCGGCCAGAACACGACCAGCGTGATGATCTCCATGATCAGTGTTTTCATCAGGGCCTCCTCAATCTTGTCAACGCAGTCCCTTGGTCGAAGCTAACCGATCCGAACACGAAATGGACCGGCTACCCTCGTGCCCAACGGCGCATCGATTGATCCGCAGCGAACGCAGGAGCCGAACCATGAGCGACGAACAGGCACGCATCGACGCCGGAGGCATTGCCTTCGCCATGCACTACCGCGACGACATCGCGGGAGACGAAGGACTCTGCATCGAAGTCCGCGCCGATGTCGACGGACACGACACCGAGCTGCTGCGGTTTGACTGTTTCCGCGTCGCGCCGCATTACCACTATGGACCCGAGGCGGACGACGAACGCCTGATGCTCGATCCGACCGCAGCCGGCGACTCGCTGGAGTGGACGCTCAACTGCTTCGACCGAGGTCGGCTGGCGCCGATGATCGAACGAGCCGGCTATTCGAGCATCGCGGAGTCGCTCGACGCCGATGCCGTCGCCGCATCCATGCCGATCGTGGTGAGCAGGGCGAAGGAAATCGTGGGGGCCCGTCAGGGCTAACCGCGAGAGTCAGGCCCTGGTTCTGACTGCATCCAGCACGACCTCTCCTCGCGGCGATAACCGATAACCGACCTCGAGGCTGATCGTCAGTCCCAGCGACTTCAGCTTGCGCACATCGGCCTTGAACTTCGCAGTCGCGCAGCCCTGTTCGGCAGCCAGGTCGGGAGCGCGTCGACCCGGCGCGGCGTCGATCGCCTCCAGCGTTGCTCGCGTCCATGCCCCGCGTGATGAACGGGCGTCCATCCCGGCAAGTCGATCGATCAGACCGCCGACTTCCTCGGCGCCGAGGCTGGCGTCAGCCGCGAGCGCCGCACGCGGATCCGGCTGTACGCCCAGGCTGCGGAACGCCACACGGTAGATCGGAGCTTCGAAGTCGGCCGAGCTACGCCGGTTGTCGCGAATCACATCCAGCGCAGCCGATGGCGAGTCGTGGCCGGCCGCCTGGGCGTCGGCCATCGTGATCGCGTCCGGCTCAACCCGGTCGACGGAGGTGACTTCAATGACCTGCTCGCCCACGCGATACCGCCCGCCCTCCTTCGCCTGCGGTCGCCGCCAGCGACGAAAGGTCAGGGTCAGTTCGCCTCTGGCAATCGCCTCGTGGTCACGCTTCCGAAACTGCACGGTTTCAACGTCTTTCGTCGTGGGTTCAGCCTAGCCCTACCCCCCCCCCTTTGAGGCCTGCGCGAGCATCGGCGGCCGTCGCGGTCCGTCTCGGACCCGAGAGTCAGGCTCCTAGACTGCATCCAGGCGCTCGGTGTTTGGAATCTGTGGGCGCCGATGAGTTGGGGGAGCGTCCGATGACCGACCGGGAACAACCACAGTACGACGCGATTGTGATTGGCGCAGGCGTCGCCGGAATCTACCAGATCTACCGGCTGCAAGAGATGGGATTCAACGCGACCGTGCTGGAGACAGCCGAAGGTCCCGGCGGGACCTGGTACTGGAATCGCTATCCGGGCGCGCGCTTCGACTCCGAGAGCTACACGTACGGCTACTCGTTCTCGAAGGAGCTGTTGGAGGAGTGGGACTGGAGCGAACACTTCGCCGGCCAGGCCGAAACGCTGCGCTACCTCAATCACGTCGTGGACAAGTTCGACTTGCGCCGACATATGCAGTTCGGCTGCAGGGTGGCGGGCGCCTCGTTCGACGAAGAGGGCGACTTCTGGCGCATCCAACTCGAGGACGGACGTGAGCTGACCAGTCGGTTCGTGCTGACCGCGATCGGCATGCTGTCGGCGGCGACGATGCCGCGCATCGAGGGCGTTGACGACTTCGAGGGCGACTCTTGGCACACGTACTACTGGCCGCACGAACCCGTCGAGCTCGGAGACAAGCGCGTCGCCGTGGTCGGCACCGGCGCAACCGGGGTCCAGGTGATCTCGGAAATCGCCGACAAGGTGGGCGAGTTAACCGTGTTCCAGCGACGCCCGAACTGGTGCGCGCCGCTGCATAATGGCCGCATCGGCGACGAAGATCAGGCCGACATCAAGTCCTCCTACGACGACATCTTCGAGGCCTGCCGTCGCAGTCCGGGCGGGTTCCTGCACATGCCCGACCCGCGCAAGTTCTCCGATGTCCCGGAAGACGAGCGGCGGGAGCTGTGGGAACGGATCTACGCCGACCGAGGCTTCAGCGTCTGGATGAGCAACTTCATCGATGTCGGGATCAATCCCGAGGCCAACGCCGCCTACTCCGATTTCATCGCCGACAAGATCCGCTCGCGCGTCCATGACCCCGTCACGGCCGAGAAGCTGATTCCCAAGGATCACGGGTTCGGCACGCGCCGGGTTCCGTTGGAGACGCGCTACTTCGAGGCCTACAACCGCGACAACGTCCACCTGATCGATATCAACGAGACGCCGATTGAGCGGATCACGAGCGGCGGCATCCGCACATCGGACCGCGAATTCGAGTTCGATCTGATCATCTATGCGACCGGCTTCGACGCGATCACGGGCGCGTTCGACCGGATCAACTTCACCGGCGTGGACGGCCTCACGCTGCGCGACAAGTGGTCGGAGAGTCCCGACACGCTGCTCGGGATGCAGACGTCGGGCTTCCCCAACTTGTTGATGCTCAGCGGTCCGCAAGGCGGATCGGTGTCGACCAACTATCCACGCGGCATCGAGACGGCGGTCGACTGGATCTCGGACTTGCTCGGCTACATGAGCGAGCACGGCTACAGCCGCGTCGAAGCGAGCGGCGAAGCCGAATCGGCCTGGCGGCAGCACGTGCAGGAGATGTACCAGTTCCAGCTGATGAGCAAAGTCAAGAGCTGGTTCACGGGCTACAACTCCAACGTGGACGGCCACGATCAGATCCGGCTGATGATGTACCCCGGCGGCGCGCCACGCTACCGCAGTCACCTGGAAGAGGTCGCCGCAAGCGGCTACGAGGGCTTCCGGCTGTCCTGATCCCGCTCCGCTAGAGAACTGCGCGTCAATCACCAGTGCCCAGTCCCCGCTTCATGCAGAGCCTGCCCCGACTTGATCGGGGGGACCCGTTCTTATCCCGCTCCGACGAGGTTCTAGCGGATACGCGGAGGGTGACGCCGGGGGTCAAGCTCAGTGTCTCTGGCGAACAGCACATAGGCGTGTTGCTGCCGAGCATGTGTAGGTAGCGAAGCTCAACTGATGAACAATCACTGAGTTCCTCCGCATCCAGCGCATCGAGAAGGGACTTGGGGTAGTGCCTGCAATCTGGAAGCGACTCTTCGGTGTTGCCGTCAGCCTGGCGCTGCTCGCGCTATTCGTGAGCTGTTCCAACGATGCTCCACCCAGCCAGGCGCCGAGCGTCGCGCAGGCCCAGGAGGATCGGACGACCAACTCGGCTGTTCAGGAGCAGAGCGCCGCAGCCGGGGAACAGGGCGACTCGGCCGCGCCACAGTCGTCGGAAACACCAGATGATCAGCCGCGGCAAGAACAGGGCGAATCTCAGGTCGAGACGGCTGAGTCGGAGGACGCGCAACAGGCGGTGGCGGAGGAGGACGACGAGGCTGAGCAGCAGTCGGTCGCCGAGTTGGTCCAGTTCGATCCCGAGGAGCCGCTGCCCGTCGATCCCGATGTCACCGTGGGGACGCTGAGCAACGGCTTGACCTACTACATCCGCGAGAACTCGGAGCCGCAGGGCCGGGCCCACTTCTCGCTGGCGGTCAGGGCCGGATCTGTCCTGGAGGAGGAGCAACAGCGCGGATTGGCGCACTTCCTCGAGCACATGGCCTTCAATGGCACGGAGCGATTCGCCAAGCAGGCAATCGTCGAGTACCTGGAATCGATCGGCAGCGACTTCGGCGCTCACCTGAACGCCTACACCGGCCTGGACGAGACGGTCTACTTCCTCGAAGTGCCGACGGACGATGCGGAGATCCTGGAGACGACCTTCCAGATTCTGAGCGACTGGGCATTCGCAATCAGCCTGGATCCTGAAGAAGTCGACCTGGAGCGTGGCGTCGTCATCGAAGAACGGCGTCTGTTTCAGGGATTCGACTCGCGGTTCACCAGCAACCTGTATCCGCTGCTGTTCGGCTCCTCGCAGTACGCCGAACGGGACCCGATCGGTCTCGTGGAAGTCATCGAGACCGCGCCTGCGGAGGAACTGCGCGCCTTCTACGAGCGCTGGTATCGGCCGAGCCTGATGGCGCTTGTCGTGGTCGGGGACTTCGATTCGGAGCTGATCGAGTCGAAGATCAAGCAACACTTCGCCCCGCCGCCGGAGGGCGAGGCGACTCAGGATCGAGCCGCAGTCGCCGAGCCCGTCGAACGACCGATGTTCCCGGTCCCCGACAACGAGGAACCGCAGGTCGACGTGTTCACCGATCCCGAAGCTCCCGTGACGCAGCTCGTGATCGTGCGGAAGCTCGCGCCCGAACGAGGCCGCGACGTGGCCGCGATGCAGCGCGGCCTGACCAGCCAGCTCGCGTTCGACATGCTCAACGCACGCCTCTTCGAGCGGGGACAGCAGGCGGACCCGCCCTACCTGGGTTCGTTCGCGGGCTATTCCAACTTCGTCCTGACCCTGGATGTGGAGCAGTTTGCAATCGCCACGACCCAGGAAGGCGTCGAACGAGGATTCACCGCGCTGCTCGAGGGGATGCAGCGCGCCGCGCAGCATGGATTCACCCCGACAGAGCTTGAACGCGAAAAGATCAACCTGCTCAGCGGGGCCGAACGGCAGTACACGAATCGCGATCAGATTGACTCATCGCAGATCGCCGCCTGGTACCGGCAGCATTTCCTCAGCGGAGCGCCGGTCACAGGCATCGAGGCCCAGTGGCAGTTGTATCAGTCGTTGCTGCCGCAGATTTCGCTGGACGATGTCAACGCCGTCGCCCAATCGTGGACCGATGCGCGCAACAGCGTCCTGCTGGTGCTTGGACCCGAAGCGATCGACGCAACCGGCGGCGAGCAACTCGAAGCCGTCCTGGCTGCGCAACTCGCCGGCGCGAGCGCGATGGTGGTCGAACCCTACGAGGACGAGGCCAGCGACGAACCGCTGATCGAGTCGATCCCGACGCCCGGCAGCATCGTGTCGGAGGAACGCATCGATGTGATCGATGCGTTGCAATGGACGCTGTCCAACGGCGTCACGGTGGTGGCCAAGCAGACCGACTTCAAGGACGACGAGGTGCAGTTCACCGCGTTCAGTCCGGGCGGGACGTCGTTGGTCTCGGACGGCGACTACGTGTCGGCGCGGTACGCCGCCGACCTGGTCAACGGCAGCGGCGTCGGCGCGCACGACAGCGTCGCGCTGGACAAGCTGCTGGCCGGCACGCGAGTTGCGGTCGCGCCCTACATCGATTCGCTCTTCGAGGGGCTCCACGGCAGCGCGTCCCCTACGGACCTCGAAGTGATGTTCCAGCTCATCCACCTCTACGTGACCGAGCCTCGGTTCGATCCCGACTACTACGCCACCTACGAGGAGCGATTGCGTTCCTCGGCGGAGTTGCGGCCCACGCAGCCCGATGCCGTCCTCTTCGACCGCGTCAACTCGCTGCTCACGCAAGGCCATCTGCGGGGACGCCCGTTCAGCCTTGAACTGGTCGACGAGCTCAACATGGAGCGAGCGGAAGCCGTCTATGCCGATCGCTTCGCCGATCTCGGCGATGCCCGGTTCGTCTTCGTCGGAGCGTTCGACTGGGACGAGCTGCGCGCCTTGACCGAGACCTATCTCGCCAGTCTGCCGTCGATCGGCCGGATCGAAGCGTGGGTCGATCACGACATCGACCCGCCGGCGGGCGTGATTGACGAGTCCGTCTACAGCGGCATCGAGGATCGCGGCAACACGGCCTGGGTGTTCAGCGGCGAGGCGGTCTGGAGCCGTGAAGCGGCGCTGGCGGTAGAGGTCGCCGGAGAAATGCTGGGCACGCGGCTGCGTGAGCGGATTCGCGAGGCCCTGGGCGGCACCTACGGCGTGTTCGTCTCGGGCAGCCTCAGTTCGATCCCCGATGCCGAGTACCAGGCGGTAATCGTCTTCGGCAGTGATCCCGATCGCGTCGAAGAACTGCTGGCGGAAGTTGAGGTCGAGCTGGACTGGATCCGCGGCGGCGGCGAGCAGAGCTATCTCGACACCGTCAAGGAACAGTTGCGCGTCGCCTACGACGAACAATTGCGCGAGAACAGCTTCTGGCTCAACGAGATCGAGACGATCCTGATTCGCGGAGAGTCGTTCGATCTGATCACCAACTACCTGGATCGCGTCGATGCGCTGACCCTCGATCAAGTCGTAGAAGCGGCTCGCCTGATCCTGCCGATGGACCGGTTTGTGCGGGTCGTGCTCTATCCGGAGGCGTCGCAGTAGATGTCCCCGGCCATAGGCTGGTGACTCGACACGGAGGCAACACGATGACCAGCGAACCGGACACGAGCGGATGGAAGCGAACGCCCGACGGCATCCCGATTCCGCCGCCGTCGGCGGACGATGTGCTGTATGAAGCGGCGGACGGCGTCGCCCGGATCACGCTGAACCGGCCGCTTGTCCTGAATGCCGTGAACAAGAACGTGACGCGCCTGCTCGACGCGGCGCTGGACCGCGCCGAGTCGGACGAAGACGCGCGCGCCGTGATCCTGACCGGAGCGGGCCGCGCGTTCTCCGCCGGCGGCGACCTCTGGTCGTCGCTCTATCCCGACGACGATCCGGCGCCGAGTTCGATCGACGTGATGATGCGCATCTGGTCGTTCGACAAGCCGGTGATCGCCGCCGTGCGCGGACACGCCGTCGGCCAGGGCTGCGAACTGGCCGGCGTCTGCGACTTCACCGTCGCGTCGGAGAACGCGAGGCTCGGCGAGATCCAGATTCGCCACGGTTTCGGCGTGCCCGTCCTGATCACGCCGTTCCTGACCAGTCAGAAGCAGGCCAAGGAAGTCCTCTTGCTGGGCGAAGTGATCAGCGCCGAGGATGCTCTGCGCATGGGCCTGGTCAATCGCGTCGTGCCCGACGATCTGCTCGAACAGGCGGCAGCCGCGATGGCCGGCAAGCTCGCCGCGCTGCCGCCCTCGGTGGTGCGGCTGAACAAGCGGCTCGTCAACCTGGTCTACGAGCAGATGGGCCTGATCGACGCGGTCCGCTATCGCGACAATGACGCACTCCGGGACCTGCTCGAAGCCGAGGATTCGGTCGGAGCCGGACGCCAGCGAGTCCGCGAGGAGCAGGGCTGGGCAGCCTTCAAACGAGAGCGTGATCGAGGCTACGACGAGAGCGGCGCTAGTCGGTGACGTAGGTGTGGGTGATCACTTCCCAGACGTGGCCGTCTTCGCAGTCGAAGTAGAAGCCCCGACCCTGGTAGCGATGGTTGATCTGCATGTCGGAGCGTGATCCCGGCCCGCTGCCGTAGGCGATGCCCTCGTCCCGGACGCGCTGCAGGATGGCGTCGAACTCCTCGTCCGAGGCGAGGAACGCGTAGTGATTCGAGCCGAATTGTTCGTCGTTGTCGAAGTCGAGCGTGAGCGTCTCGTTGACCTTGACCGGCGCGAAGTGACCCCAGGTTCCTGAGTAACTCAGACCGAACAGCCGAGCAATGAACCTGGCCGCCCGCTCCTTGTCGTGCGACGGAACGATGGTGTGATCGAGTTGCAGCGGCATGATGCGCTCCTCGGCGATTCGTCAAGACCCTGTGATTTCACCTTCTGCTGTCGATGCTACCGACTCAGGCGAGCGACTGGCTGTCCGGAGGATCAGTCAGGCGGCTGCGTGGCGACGCTCGGTCACCTGCATGGGGCAACCGTTGGGCGCGAAAGGAGATTGAAGCGAACGACGGTGAGGCGAGGACCGTGCGGAAGCGGAAGCGAGGCGGTGACCTACCCTAGAACCTGACATTCGAACGCAGTCTTCGGCACGGAGGCGCGTGTTCGACGCAGCGGATCGGGACCGACGATGACCGACTATGTGGACCGCGAGCATGAAGCCCCGGTGCTCGGCGAGGTGCGGACGGCGGTAACGGGTCATGACATCCAGAAGCTGCCCGAGGACATCGGGCGCTGGCGGGCGGCCGTGCTGATCGCGCTGCTGCCTTACGACGACCCGGAAGTCGTACTGACCGTGCGATCGCAAGAAGTCGAGCATCACAAGGGCGAAATCTCGTTCCCCGGCGGCGCGCTGGACTCGGTCGACGAACATCCCATGGCCGCCGCGCTGCGCGAGGCTGACGAGGAAGTCGGTTTGCGCGCCGAGCACGTCGAGGTCCTGGGCGAGCAGTCGCACTACCGGACGATGTCGAACTTCCACGTGACGCCCTACGTGGGCATCGTCGACCGGGCGCCGTATCCGTTCCGTCCCCTGGCGATCGAGGTGGGCGAGATCATCACGCCCTCGCTCTCACACCTGCTCGATCCCGCCAATCTCGTCTTCGAACGGCGCGAACGCGACGGGCAGGTCTTCCACATGCGCGAGTACTGGTACGAGGGACACCGAATCTTCGGCGCGACCGCGACCATGCTCGGCCGCTTCCTCGACGATCTCGCGCGCCTGCGCGATCTGCCAATCCCCTCTCCCGGCTAGCCTCCTAGTCCCCGCTTCACGCGGAGACCTGCTCCGTTCCCAGTCCCCGATTCATTCGGGGACCCGCTCGATTCCCAGACCCGAGCAGGCCCCTGAACAAGTCAGGGGCTGGAACCTCTCCACCCGGCTCTCCGTCCCCGATTCATTCGGGGACCTGCTCGGGACTAGCCCGACGGCGTCGTCAAGATCACCTGCCCATTGCGAGCGACAGTGAGCACCCCGTCTTCGCCGAACTGCGCGATGAACTCCAGGTCGTCAATCGTTTCGATTCGCTTGATCCCCTTGACCACCCACATGTGCGGGCCAACCGCGACATCTACGCGGTCGATTGCGGGCCAGAGCAAGATGCGGATGTTGCCGGTTTCCGCTCGGTAGTGGAGTTCCCATACGCCCTGGGTGTCGTTGGGCAAATCGTACGGCTGGCGAACCGCATCGGACTCAAACAACTCGGCGATGGCATCCACCGCCGGAAGCGTGATGCCCTCGAACTGCTGTCTCGGCTTCACGACTGCACGTCCCGCTCGCCGGGCTCGTAGAACGTCGTCCCGCTGAGCTCGTCGGGCAAGTGTTCCTGATCGGGAGCGACGCCGCCCTCGAAGTCGTGAGCGTACTGGTAACCCTTGCCATATCCGTGCGCCGCCATCAATCCGGTCGCGGCGTTGCGCAGGTGCAACGGCACGGGCAGCGGGCCGTGCGCTCGAACTGCGCCGACTGCGTTGGAGTAGGCCTGCATCGCCGAGTTGCTCTTGAGCGCGCGAGCCAGGTAGATCGCCGCCTCGGACAGCACCAGCGTGCACTCCGGCATCCCAATCAGGTGAGTCGCCTGTTGCGCCGCGACGGCGACCGACAACGCCTGCGGATCGGCGAGCCCGATGTCCTCGGCCGCGAGAATCACGATCCGGCGGGCCACGAACATCGGATCCTCGCCGGCTTCCAGCATCCTGGCCAGCCAGTAGACCGCCGCGTCCGGGTCGGAGCCTCGGACCGACTTGATGAACGCGCTAATCGTGTCAAAGTGCGCGTCGCCGCCCTTGTCGTACGGCAGCGCTCGCTGGGCGACGCTGGTCACGGTGTCGACGGTGACGACACCCTCGTGCGCAACGGCATCGTTGGCCGCCGCTTCGAGAGTGTTGAGCGCGATGCGAGCATCGCCGGAGGCAAGGTGGGCGATCGCATCGAGCGCTGGCTCGTCCACACGAGGCGGATTGCCGCCCAGACCGCGCTCAGGGTCTGCAAGCGCCCGTTTGAGCAGCCGCCGGATATCGGCTGCATCCAACGGTTCGAGTTTGAACACGCGGGTGCGGCTCAGCAGCGGCGCGACCACCTCGAATGAGGGATTCTCGGTGGTCGCCCCAATCAGGGTGATCGTGCCGTCTTCGACCGCGTGCAGCACCGCGTCCTGCTGGGCCTTGTTGAAGCGGTGAATCTCGTCGATGAACAGAATCGTGCGGGCCAGACCATCTCGCTTGCCCGCTTCGGCAGCGGCGATCACCTTGCGCAGGTCGGCGACTCCACTGGAGACGGCCGACAGGGTGGAGAATCGCGCGTTCGTCACTCCGGCGATTACCTGCGCGATGGTCGTCTTCCCGCAACCGGGCGGTCCCCAGAGAATGCAAGAGGGCGGCGAGTCCATCGCAATCGCCCGCTGCAGCGCCGTCCCATCACCGACCAGGTGAGCCTGCCCAACCACTTCATCCAGCGTCCGAGGCCGCATCCGCGAAGCCAGCGGAGCGTCACGATCGACCGCCGCCGAGTCGTCGAACAGCCCGCGCATCCCCAGGTTTGGCGTCGTCATGGGTCAGAGGGTAACGTCGAGCCACAGGAGCCAATGGCGCGAAGCCTTCCAGTCCCCGACTTGTTCGGGGACCCGCTCGGCTCCCGCGAGCCCCAAGCGGGCCCCTGAACGAGTCAGGGGCTGGGACCTGGGACGGTTCGGCTTCTCGTCCCCGCTATGACGAGTAGAGGCGTCATGCGCCACACACCACCAGCCACTAGATGATCCGCCGGCCCTGCGACCGCCTCGACTGCGTCCAGCCTTCGAGCAGCATTTCGGCTCTGCCCTGCGCTTTTTTCCAGGCAACCTCCGGGCCGTGCTGCTGCACCTGATCGGGGTGCGCGGCCGACCAGGCCTCGCGCACGTCATCGGGGCGAAGCTCGCCGACCATCGCGCCTCGCAACAGGGCGAGCCGAAGGATCTCCGTTGCCTGATCGGCCGGGACCAATGGCGATCCGGTCGCATTCGGCGGCTGGAACAGCATGACGGCGGCATCGACGAATCCAACCAGCGAGTCGGGCTCGATGCCTTCGAGGCTGTTGAGCACCTGCTCGGCGGCGCGTTTCTCCTGGACGTAGGGTTGGACGGCGGCTTGATCAACGTGGATCTGGCCCAGCAGCGACATCGCGAATCGCCGCCGTCGCTGGCTGAGCAGCGCCATGCTCCAGAACGCCGGATGCGCGAGATTGCAGAGCTCCCAGCCGCTCACGCCCCAGGCGCCGGAGCGACCTTTGCGCTTGGGCAGTTGGCCGACGAAGTCGTCGGCCGCGAGTTGCAGGATGCTGCGCCGCACCCGCGCCGTGTTGGGGCGACGGTCGATGGCTTCGGCGATACGACGCAGGACCACGGCGACCTCGATTACCCGACCAACGTCACGATCGTCACGCCGTCGCCGCCGCGCTTCGGCTCGGCGCTTTCGAAGCTGGTCACGAGCGGGTGCCTGCGCAGCAACTCGCGAACGGCGCGGCGCAGCGCGCCGGTGCCCTTGCCGTGCACCACTTCGAGGCGCGTCTGCCCCGCTCGGTAGGCGACATCGAGAAACGAATCGACCATTGGCAGGGCATCGTCCGTCACCTGTCCGCGTAGATCGATCTTCGATCCGGGATCGACCGGCGGTCGCGGCATATTGCCGACCGTCGCGCCCATGCCTCGCAAGGGACGTTCAGCGTCGCGGCTTCTGGTCGGAGCCGGAGCGAGCCGCTCGATCTGCTCGACTCGCACTCGCGTCCGCAACGATCCAAGTTGGACCTCCAACGCGCCATCATCGAGCGGCGTGAGCACTTCTCCAGGCTCGGGCAGTCCGCGCAGGTAGATGAAGTCGCCGGTGTTCAGGCGCTCGGGATCGAAGGATGACTCTTCCCGCTCACGGGTCGAGCGCTTGCGCCGCTGGTTGGCGCGTTCGCGCCGAACTCCCTGCAGCCGCTCTCGCCCTTGCTCGGCTCTCTGTTCGGCGAGTTCTTCGGCGCGTTCACGCGATCGCTGACGCTCAAGCTCCTTGAGCGAGGCCCGGAGACTCCGACGGAACTGCGCCAACTCATCCTCCATGGCCCGCTCGGTTCGAGCCAGGACCGCATCGCGTTCCGCCTCGATGGCGTCGCGACGCTCGGCCAGGTTGACGCGGATCGTTTCCGCTTCTTCCCGGGCGATCCGCTCGGCGCGGGCCTGATCGGCGATCGTGTCTCGCTCCTGTTGCAGTTCGCCCAGCAGATGCTCGAGCGTCGCCGCCTCGGTCGTTGCGCCGTCGCGAGCGCGAGCCAGGATCCGTTCGGGCATGCCCAGGCGCCGCGCGATGGCGAGCGCGTTCGAACGTCCCGGCGTGCCCATGATGATCCGATAGGTCGGTTGCAGCGTGTTGGCGTCAAACTCGGCCGATGCGTTAACGATCCCGTCGGTCGCGTGCGCAAACACCTTCAGTTCGCCGTGATGGGTCGTGGCGACCAACATGCAGTCGAGTTCGAGGAATTCCTGCAACAGCGACCGGGCAAGCGCCGAACCTTCGGCCGGGTCGGTGCCTGCCCCAAGCTCGTCGAGCAAGACCAGCGTCCGCGGTCCGGCCGCGTTGATGATCCGCACGATGTTCGTCATGTGCGCCGAGAACGTGGAAAGCGATTGCTCAATCGACTGTTCATCGCCGATGTCGGCGAAAATGTCCTCGAAGACCGGCAGCCGGGTCCCGAGTTCGGCCGGGATTGGCAGTCCCGACTGAGCCATCAGGCACAGCAGCCCCACCGTCTTCAGCGCAACCGTCTTGCCCCCGGTGTTCGGACCGGTAATCAGCACGCAACGCGCCTCGGGACTCAGTGCCGCCGAGATGGGCACGACCTCGCCGGTCAGGAGGGGATGCCGGGCCGAGTACAGGATCAGGTCGCCGGAGTCGGAACCGATCCAGTTGAGCGTGTCCTCGGGAGTCGGCAGCGGCGCGTCGAGTTCAGCGCCCAGTCGCGCCTTGGCCTGCGCCAGGTCGATCGCCGAGAGGCAGCGGATTGCAGCGCGAATGGCGCCGGCTTCCTCGCCAATCGAGCGGCAGAGCGCGCGCAGGATGCGGTCGACTTCGCGCTGTTCCTCGCGACGCGCTTCGCGCAGCCGATTGCCAAACTCGACGACAGCCAGTGGCTCGACAAACAGCGTCGCTCCTGACGCGGAGACATCATGGACGACGCTGGGCAGCGCGCCTCGCAGCTCGGCCTTGATCGGGATCACGTAGCGTCCGTCCCGCTCGGTGATCAACGATTCCTGGGCAATGCCCTCCGAGACCGCGTGGCGCAGCGTTCGCTCGAGCTGCCGCTCGAGCCGGACTTGCTGCATGCGAATCTGTTCGCGAACTTCAGCGAGCGCCGGAGACGCGTGATCGGGGATTTCACCGCGCTCGTCGATCGTCGCCTCGATCTCATGGATCAACGGAGTGAAGTCCGCGATCCGTTGCGCGAGCCTGGCCAGTTGAGGGATTTCCCTCGTCAGCGGCGCAATCTGGTTCTTCGTATGCCTCGCCGTCCGCAGCAGGATGCCGACTTCGAGGATGTCGGGAGTCGAGAGGATCGCGGATCTCGACGCGGCCAGCAGGCTCGATGCAATGTCTGGCGCCTGGCCCATGTGGAAGTTCGGCTTCAGGTCGGCCAGCCGTCGCGCCTCGGATGTGGCTGACAGCAGCCGGCGCACCTCGTCAACGTCGCTGCTCGGCTTGAGTTCCAGCGCGAGCTCGCGGCCGCCGGGACTGCCGCACAGATCGGCCAGCCGATCAACGATCTTCTGAAACTCGAGAACGGCGCTGCTCTTGGCGTCCACGTCGCGTGTCCTAGCCGACCTCAATCACGGACGTGACATAACCCACGCCCCACGGGTGCTCTGTACCAAGCATATGCGGATGCACGGATAGACCGTTCATCGCCCCCATCAGGATCAGCGTCGGCGAGATGATCGACTCGTCCACTTGGCGCCGCAGCGCTTCGTCAATCTCGCAGAGCGTTTCAGGACTCCATTCCATCAACGCCGACTCATACTGTTGCTGCACTTCGTCAGCGCGACGGTGACGCCCGTACGCCGAGGCGTCTGTCAGCGTATGCACCGCGTCGCCCGACGCGAGGATCGCGGTCGGTTCCTCGAAGGCTGAGAGCGCCTCGCCGATCGCGAGGCCAAGCTCGTAGTGGTCGGCCGGCGGCCGAAAGCTGACGCTGACTATCGCGATCTGCTCCGGCAGCGCATCGCCGAGCAAGGTCAGCGGCACGCCGACTGAGTGGTCCGATTCTTCCCACGAGTGGGTCTTCGCCAGCGGAACTCCGGTTGCCTGCGCAGCATTGAAGATCGCTTCGCTCAGTTCACCGTCGATCCGATGCCGGAAGGTCACGGTAGGAGCGTCGAATCGGCCGAGATTGCCGCTGAGTTCGCCGGTCAGCAGGTGAAATCGTCCGAGCGTGACGATGCCGTGGGTGGATATCATCATCAGCCGTCGCACACCCGACTCGCGCAGCCGGTCGGCGACGGTTCGGTAGGCGTCGAGCGTCGCTTGAGCCTGCGACTCTCGGCCCTTCCCGATCTCAGGCAGCAACACCGGCGGATGGGGGAGCACAGCGCCGAGGACGATCAAGACGCCGCTCCGACCATTCTGCGCAACGCCTCGATCACGTACTCGTCCTCGTCAGGCAGGACGGTTCTCGGGTCGAGCACCAGCCGATCGTGCTCGACCCGGGCGACGATCGGCGGATCGCTTTCGCGCAGCAACCGTGCCAGTCTCGTCGGATGCGAATCCGCGAGGCTCCAGACGCAGGTCGGCCTCGTCTCGGCGGGCAACGAGCCGCCGCCGATTGGAGATTCGGACGGTTCCAGATTCCCCGCGCCCACGGCGTTGCGCCAGCGCGTGGCGCGTTCGTGCAGCTCGTCCATGTCGGCGGCGATCATGCGCCAGACCGGAATCGCGTCGAGCGCCTCGCCGCTGACGTAATGCTGCAAGGTTGCCCCGAGTCCGGCGATGGCGGCCTTGTCCGGCCTGAGCACCCGCATCAGCGGATGCCGTCGCAACGGGTCAATTGCCTGCCTGCTGCCGACAATGATCCCGGCTTGCGGCCCGCCGAGCAGCTTGTCGCCGCTGAACAGCACCAGGTCTGCGCCGGCGTCGATGCTGTCTTGAGGTCGCGGTTCATAGGCCAGGTCGAACTGGCGAGTGTCCAGCAAACACCCGCTGCCGACATCGTCGATCAACATGACGCCGGCCTGATCGGCCACCTGTCGCAGCTCATGCAGCGACGGTTCGGCTGTGAAGCCGACGATCCGAAAGTTGGAGGAATGCACCCGCAGAATCGCTGCGGTGTCTTCCGTGACGGCGTCGGCGTAGTCGGAAGCGTGCGAGCGGTTGGTCGTGCCGACCTCGACCAGTCGAGCCCCGGACATGCGCAACACGTCGGGTATGCGGAAGCCGCCGCCGATTTCCACGGCCTGTCCGCGCGAGACGATGACTTCGCGTCCCGAGCAATGCGCATTGAGCGCGAAGTACAGCGCGGCGGCGTTGTTGTTGACGGCAATGCCGGTCTCTGCGCCGGTTGCGGATCGAAGCAATCCGTCAAGGTGATCGGCGCGAGAGCCGCGCAGTCCGCTGTTCAGATCGAACTCAAGATTGGAGTAACCGGTAGCGACCGAACTCATGGCGAGTTCCGTGGTGTCCGAGACCGGCGCTCGTCCGAGGTTGGTATGCACCACAACCCCGGTCGCATTGATCACGCGCCGCAGCGAAGGCTGAAGCCGGCCGCGCAACGATTGGGCGGCGAGTTCTGCGAGCTCGCCAACGTCAACCGACGCGTCTTCGCCTCGAACAAGCAGCGCCCGCGAGCGCTGGATCACCGATCGCACCGCGTCCGTCACTTCGGCGCGAGGCAGCAGATCGACGGTGTCGCGCAGCGCCGGATCGGTCAGCACCTGGTCGACGCTCGGCAGCGCGCGGAGCCTGGCCATGGGACTGGGACTCGGATCCGTTGACTCGTGAGCAGAGATCGACATTGGCAGGCTCGCTAGGACACTCGTGAGTTCAGTCGCGCTGATACGCTTCGAGCGATCAATCCAGCGGCGCCGGACGGTCCGGCGTATGCACTCATGCTAAAGAACGGTTCGTCGCGAGTATGACCACGAATCTCCGAATCCCCGGTCCCACGCCGTGCCCACCCGAGGTACTGGCAGCGGCGAGCGGGGAGATGATTAACCATCGCGGGCCCGAGTTCGCCGAGCTCCTGGAGCGGCTGACGACCGGAATTCAGCCGTTTTTCGGCACCGACAAGGAAATCCTGATCATCTCCGCCTCCGGCACCGGCGCGATGGAAGCGGCAATCGTGAACACGCTGTCGCCCGGCGACAACGTGTTGTGCGTAACAGTCGGCTCGTTCGGCGATCGCTTCGGCACAATCGCAGAGCGCTACGGCGCCAACGTCGCCCGCTCGGACATTGAGTGGGGCGAGGCGGCGACACCGGAACTGGTTGCCGAGCTGATCCAGCAGGACGACTACGACGCCCTGTTGATCACCCACAACGAGACCTCGACCGGCGTCACCAATCCGATCGGCGAAATCGCCGCGGCCGTTCGCGCCGTCGCCGATCCGTTGATCGTCGTCGACGCCGTCTCCTCGCTCGGTTCGATCGAGATGCGCATGGACGACTGGGGTCTGGACGGCGTCGTGACGGCATCGCAGAAGGGCTGGCTCTCGCCGCCCGGTATTGCAATGGCTGCGCTTTCCGAGCGCGGCTGGGAGGCGGCGGAGCGCTCGACGATGCCCAGCTTCTACTTCGATCTGACGACGCACAAGGACTACGCCGATCGCGGTCAGCCGCCCTGGACTCCGGCGCTGCCGACGATGTACGCGATGGACGCCGCACTGCCGATGCTGACCACCGAAGGCCCCGAAGCGATCTTCGCCCGGCATCATCGATTCGCCTCCTGGACCCGAGCCGCGGCCAAGGCGCTGGGCCTGGAGCTCTTGGCCGAGGAACGCTACGCCTCCGACACCGTCACCGCGGTCAAGGTGCCCGATGGCATCACCGGCGCTGCCGTCTCGAAACGCCTGCGCGAGGAGCACGATGTGGTGATCGCCGGCGGACAAGGCAAGCTGGCCCCGTCAATCTGGCGGATCGGCCATCTGGGATATCTCGACGAGGATGAGTTCACGGCTTGCTTCTCGGCCTTCCAGCAGGCGCTGGTCGCCGAGGGCTTCGCCGCGGCCGAAGGCGCCGTGATTCCCGGCATCGACAGCTAACAGCATCCTCAGCGGAACGAGAGCCGCATGGCTCAAACCCTGGCTCGCATCCTGGTCAGTGAGCGCCTTGCCGACGAGGGTCTCGCGATCCTCGGACGGGAGGCGGAAGTGGCCGACGGAGTCGGCTTGTCGCCCGCCGAACTGCTCGGCGCAATCGCCGGCTGCCAGGGACTGATCGTCCGCAGCGGCACTCAGGTCGATCGCGAGTTGATCGAGGCGGCGCCTCAGCTTCGCGTGATCGGACGGGCGGGCGCGGGCGTCGACAACATCGATATCGACGCCGCCTCCGAGCGCGGCATCATCGTGCTCAACGCCGCCGGCGGCAACACCGTATCGGCGGCTGAATTGGCGATTGGCCTGCTGCTCTCGCTCTCCCGTCACCTCGCCGCCGCCAACGCCTCGTTGCGATCCGGCGAGTGGAACCGCTCCGCATTCATCGGTGCAGAGCTCCGGGGTAAGACGGCCGGCATCATCGGGCTCGGCATGGTTGGCGCTGCGGTCGCTCGGCGCCTGCAAGCGATGGAAATGCGCACGATTGCATTCGATCCATTCGTCTCGGAAGAACGAGCGCGAAGCGTCGGAACCGAACTGCTGCCGCTCGCCGACCTGTTGCAACAGTCGGATGTGATCACGCTGCACTCGTCAACGTCGCCCGATGCGCCCCCGCTCCTCGGTCGCGAGGAGATGCAGGGAGTCAAACCGGGCGCTCTGCTCGTGAACACAGCCCGAGGTCGGCTGATCGACGAACCCGCGTTGATCGACGCGCTCGACTCAGGCCGGCTCGGCGGGGCGGCGCTGGACGTCTTCGCGGCGGAGCCCGCGCACGACAATCCACTGGTCGCCCATCCGCTCGTGCTCGCGACTCCACATTTGGGCGCATCGACGCAAGAGGCGCAGGAACGCGTCGCCGTCGATATCGCCCGCGAGACGCTCAACGTCCTCGCCGGACGTCCATCACAGGCGGCGGTCAATGCGCCGCTCATCGATCCCGAGTCGCTCGAGGCGGTTGGCCCCTATCTCACGGTGGCCGAGATGTGCGGCCGCCTGGCGACGCAGCTCGCCAGCGGTCAGTGGCGAGACATCGTGATCCGCTATCGCGGCGAGATCGCCAATCATGACGTGACGCCGCTCAAGGCCTCGGTCGTGGCGGGTCTGCTCGCGCCGATCTCGGACGAGCACGTCAACCTGGTCAACATCAACAACGTGATCGCCCATCGCGGATGGCGCATTTCCGAGCGCAGCTCGCCCGATGCGGAGCCGTACACCTCGACGATCACCGTCGAGTTGCGGACCTCTGCGGGAGCGACCTCGCTGATGGGCACGCTCGAACACGGTCGCGCTGCCGTGGTTGAGATCAACGGATTCCACGTGCACATCGCCGGCTCGCTGCCGCGACCGGGCCGCGCGCAGGATCATCTGCATCTATTGGTGCTGCGCAACGAGGACCGCCCAGGCCGGATCGGCGAGGTCGGCATGGCGCTGGGCGACCTCGACGTCAACATCGCCGCAATGGATGTCGGATTCAGCGCAGACGATCCAGGCGAAATGTCGCTGATGGCCTTGACCATCTCCAAAGCGCTCACGCCCAACGAAGTCGCCGTCATCTCGGCCATCGACGGAGTCGAAGACGTATCCCAGGCTCAGATGTAGCGCTCGCTCACGCAGATCGCCTGAGATACCCTCGCTCCCGTTTGAGACTCGTGCGTACACCGCTCTCCGGTCCCCTCTCCCCGAGGGAGACCTGCGCGTAAATCCCTCTCTGGTCCCCTCTCCCCGCGGGAGAGGGAGTAGGAACCCAGCGGTTTACGCGCAGGTCTCCTGCGGGAGAGGGTGGGAGTCGACTGGCATGAGCACGAATCCAACACGCATTAGTCGAGCGGATGCAGCACCAACCCGGTGGGCAGTTTGGGTACGAAGTAGGTGCTCTTCTGCGGCATGAAGGATCCCGCGTCGGCGGTGTCGATCACGTCCTGCAGCGTCGGCGCGGGGAGCACGAAGCCGGCACTGGCGGATCCGTCCCCGATCGCGTCGGCGACCTCCTGTAGATGATGGGTATATGTGACCGCCCGACCGCCGGCCAGCGCTTCGGCGTCGATGCCGAGCAGCGGTTCGAGAATGGCATGCTGCAGGATCGCCGGCGCGAGGTTGCGCCAGGCGTCGGGCACGTCGCCGGGCATCGAGCGCTGCGCCGCTTCGGTCGGTTGCACCAACCAGGCGCCGTGCCGCGTGATCAAGCCGATGTCCGGGCTGCCGTCCGGCAATGCGCCCGACAGCGTCGCCGCGTCCGCTTCGCTGATACGGAATCCGCGACCCAACTGCGCCACCAGACTCGCCGGAGCGTCGCGATGGACGACCCGATGCGTCGCGCCGACGACCAGCGCCGGATCGGATTGACAGACGATGCCCATCAGTACGCGCCTGGAACCGGGCCGTTCGTCAATCGCGTCCAGCGCCGATTCGTAGCGATGATGTCCATCGGCCATGTAGATCGTGTCGTTCGCAAATGCCTCGGCGATGTCCGCGATGCTGTCCGGGTCGTCGATGCGCCGCAGCGAATGGGAGTCGCCGGTCGGATCGACGCCCCCATAGAGCGGTTGCAAGCTGGTCGCCGTCTCAATCAATTCGCCGAGCGTCCCTGAGACGTCGGGAACGAACGCCATCAGCGGCGAGATGTCGGCGCCGACCACCGAGCGCAGCGCCGTGCGCGTGGCCTTGGGACCGGGCATCGTGCGCTCGTGCGCCATCACGCCGTCGCCCCAGGGCGTCAGCTCGACCGCGCCGAAGATCGCTCGGCGCACCAGACCGTCGCCGAATCGGTGCTCGTGCAGGTAGAAGCAGGGCGACGCATCCTGAATGATCGCGCCGGCGTCTCTCCAGTCCTGCAGCAGCCTCGCTGCGGACGCAATCTCATCGCCCGCAGCGGTCTCGATGTGAGCAATCTGGTACGGGCTGGACGCCTTGAGGTCGGCGGTTTGTCTGGCGTCGACGATGTCGTAGGGCGGGCCGAGCACCGCGCCCCAGTCGCCAATCACATCGGAGTTGTAGCGGAGGCCTCGGAACGGCTGGACATTGACCATGGTCGGAAGATCTCGTGGAGGGCCTGGTAGTCGTCGTTCCCGCCTTCGCGGGAATGACGGAATCGGGGAGCGGGAACTGAGTTGAAGCGTATCTCACAGGTTTGCGCAGTCTGCGGAATGGTGCGACGCTTCAACCATGCCGAACAAGCCGGGCCAGCGACCGTCGCGATTCTGCGTCTTCTGCGGAATCGCCGACGGCTCCGAGTCGGCGCTCTTCTTCCGCGACGGCGAACGTCGCTTCACCGACTCACGGCGCGGCGATCCCTCGGCCGCGTGGTCGGAGGCGCGACCCGACGTATTCGTCTTCGAGAACCAGTATTTGTTCTTCGACCTGACATCGCTCGTGATTCCCGAATGGCACTCGGACACCGCGACGCCGTTCCACGGTCAGCAGTACGAGTTGTGGTCCGACCTGGGCCATGTGGGCGCGACCGCGCGAGATCACGGGGAGCAGACCGTCGCCTGGTTGCAGGATCGCAATCCCGACCGCGCGCCGACCGGATTCCGCGTCTTCTGCAACTTCGGATCGATGGGCGAACAGTCGCAGCCCCACGCGCATCTCCAGGTCCACGCTGCCAGGGAACTCGACCCCTCGCGCTGGGCGCCGACCGGCGAACCATGGCTCGACGCCGTAACCAGGAACGGCTCGACCGTCGTCCACCAGACCGACTCCACGGTCTTCTACGACGCGCTGCCCACGCTGGAAGCGGGACGCTCGAACCTCTGGCAGGTGACCGTCTCGGTCGGATTCTCGTCGCCCCATCGATCGCTGCCCAAGATGGCGCTTCTGGCCGTGCCCAAAGAGCCGACATCGCAATGGGCCATGTGGCGGGATGTCGGCCAACTCGGCGCCGACGTCGTCGAGTACGGCGCGGAAGCGTCGCCGGGCGGATTCCGCGTGATGAGCAACTTCCCCGGTCAACAGGCCGACGAGGAGTACGGTCCCGCTCACGTCCTGCTAGTCGGCGGCAGTCACCTGGGTCTCTACGCCGACTACTTCTAGTCGGTCCTCTCGTGGATCGGCTTTCGGCCCCAATCCACTCCGATCCCCTCTCCCAAAGGAGACCAGCGCGTAAACCCCTTCCGGTCCCCTCAGCCAGAGGAGAGTTGTGCATAATCCCATTCCGGTCCCCTCTCCCGGCGGGAGAAGCCTGCCCCTGCGAAGGCAGGGGGGTTAGGGTGAGGGCCCTCCGCGACCGAGGCAGGCCCCATGACCAGATGACGAGCGCCGTGCCGGACCCTCACCCCAGCCCTCTCCCAGAGGGAGAGGGGGTAGAACCCGGCAATGCACGCGCAAGCCTCTTACGCAAGCGCAGCTTCTTGAGCGGTGAACATCTGATCGAGAGCTTGCTGCGCTGCGTCGACCATCAGACTGAGTTGGTCCGGTGTAAACGACTGACCCTCAGCCGTGCCCTGAACTTCGACCAGGCCTCCGTCGGAGAGCCCGACGATGTTGCAGTCGACGTCGGCGCTTGAGTCTTCCTCGTAGTTGAGATCGACCAGCACCTGGCCATCGCGGATGCCGACACTGACGGCCGCGACGTTGGCGATGATTGGCGAACGATCGAAGGCGAGCTTCTTAATCGCGGTCGAGACCGCGACGAACGCGCCCGTGATCGCCGCCGTGCGCGTGCCGCCGTCGGCGTTGAGCACGTCGCAATCGACGTTGAAGGTCCGCTCGCCCAGCGCGTTGAGGTTGACGGCGGCTCTCAGGCTGCGCCCGATCAGCCGCTGAATCTCCTTGGTCCGGCCGGTGGACAGCGTGCGCTCGCGGTCGGAGCGGGTATTGGTGCTGGCCGGCAGCATGTTGTACTCGGCCGTGAGCCAACCGCGGCCCGTTCCGCGCATCCAGCGCGGAACCTGCTCCTCGACCGTCACGGCGCAGAGCACCTGCGTATCGCCCAAGGAGACGATGCAGGAGCCGTCGGCGTGACGCTGCACGTCGAGTTGGAAGCTGAGTGGACGTAACTCGTTGGGTTGGCGACCGTCGGTGCGTAGCATGTGAAGCAGCTTACGAGAGGACGGACCAATGACCATTCAGGGATACTCGGATTTCGACGGCGTCGAACTGGCGCGGATGGTGGCGGACAAGGAAGTCTCGCCAATCGAACTGCTCGACGAAGCGATCGAACGAGCGGAGCGGGTCAATCCGCAGATCAACGCGGTTGTCTATCCGTGGTACGACCACGCACGCGAGAACGCGCTGCGCGGGCTGCCCGAGGGCCCGATGCACGGCGTGCCGTTCCTGCTCAAAGACCTGGGCACGCTCTACGCCGGACAACCGATCTCGAGCGGCTCCAAGGTCTTCGCCGACACGGTGCCCGATCACGACTCGGAGATGGTGATCCGTTACAAGGCCGCGGGGCTGTCGATCTTCGGTCGGACCACCTCGCCGGAAATGGGCATCACCTCAACCACCGAGTCGCAGTTGCACGGCAAGACCCGCAATCCGTGGAACCTCGAGCACACGGCCGGCGGTTCCTCGGGCGGCGCCGCAGCGGCCGTGGCGACGGGCATCATCCCAGTCGCCAACGCATCCGACGGCGGCGGCTCGATCCGCATTCCCGCAACCTGCAACGGGCTGTTCGGTCTCAAGCCGACGCGCGCGCGGACGCCGGCGGGACCGGACGTCGGCGAGGGTTGGGCCGGCATGTCGACCGTGCATGTCGTGTCGCGCTCGGTTCGCGACTCAGCCGTGTTGCTCGATCTGACCGCCGGTCCCGATATTGGCGCGCCCTACTATGCCCCGCCGCCGGAACGTCCCTGGGCGGAAGAAGTCGGGCGCGATCCCGGCAAGCTGCGGATCGGGATGATCGTGCAGCCGTTCAACGAGTGTGAAATCGACGCCGAGTGTATCGCCGCCGCCGAACACTCGGCCGAGCTGTTGCGTTCGCTCGGTCACGAGGTCGAGGACGCCGTGCTGGACATTCCCGAGGAGGTCCGTAACCCGCTCTTCGACATCGTCCGACCCTCGACCAAGCTGGCCTTCGACCTGAAAGCGGCGGAATTGGGCCGGACACCGAATCCCGAAGACATGGAGCCGCTGACCTGGCGCATGATCTCGGGCGAGATGCCGACCGCGACCGAGTACATCGCCGCGACCCGCGCCGTCCACGCGATCGGCCGCTATGTCGGTCGCTGGTTCGCCGGCGTCGACGGCCCCGGCTACGACGTGATGCTGACCCCGACCATGGCGACGCCGCCGCTGCCGCTGGGTCGGCTGTCGCTGGATCGGGATGATCTGGCGGCGCAGGGCACGGATGTCCAGCGGACCGTGGGCTTCACCTCGCTGTTCAACGCCTCGGGCAATCCCGCCGCCTCGGTACCGCTCTACTGGAGCGAATCGGGACTGCCGGTCGGGACGCAGTTGGTCGCGCCGTACGCCGACGAAGCGACGTTGATCCGCCTGGGCGCGCAGCTCGAGGCGGCGCAACCCTGGGCGGGACGCAAGCCTCCCGTACACTCAGACGCGTAACAACGCTTCGGAAGCAGGGCCGGCACAAGGCCTGCCCCTACAGGTCGTTTGTAGGGGCGCTCCTCGCGGGCGCCCGCACCGCCGAACGACCGACCAACCAAAGGACTTACACCATGAGAACCGCAAACGCGATTGCCGAGATGCTGAAGCGCGAGGGCGTCGATTTCGTCGTCGGTTATCCCGTCAACCCGATCTTCGAGGCGGCGGCGCAGGCCGATATCCGCACCATCATCGTGCGCCAGGAACGGACCGGCATCCACATCGCGGACGCCTTTGCGCGGATGAACTCGGGCGACCGCGTCGCGGTCTACCTGACCCAGAATGGACCCGGCTCCGAGAACTCGTTCGGCGGTCTCGCCCAGGCCTGGTCCGAGTCCGCGCCGATGGTCGCGATTCCCGGCGGTTACGCCCGCGCTCAGACCAACGTCGCCCCCAACTTCTCCGGACTGGTCAACTTCCAGCACGTGAGCAAGTGGACCGAGCAGCTCACCGACGCCAACGATCTCTCCAACGCCATCCGGCGCGCCTTTACTCACGCCAAGAACGGCCGTCAGCGGCCGGTGGTGCTGGAGATCCCCGGCGACCTCTGGGGCGCTGAGATCGAGGAACCGATCAACTACACGCCCACGCCCGCCTACCGCTCCGGTCCCGATCCGGCCGATGCGCGCAAGGCTGCGCAGACGCTCGTCAACGCCGAGCGGCCCGTGATCTACGCGGGTCAGGGCGTCCACTACGCCAAGGCCTGGGATCAGCTCAAGGAATTGGCCGAACTGCTCGAGTCACCGGTCACCACCTCGCTGCAGGGCAAGAGCGCCTTCCCCGAGACGCATCCGCTCTCGCTCGGCTCCGGCGGTCGCGCGTATCCGCGCGCGGTGCACGAGTTCATCCGCGACGCCGACGTGATCTTCGGCATCGGTTGCTCGTTCACCAAAACCGGATTCGGCCTGCAGATGCCCAAGGGCCCGTACTACATCCACTCGACCCTCGATCCCGAGGACTTCAACAACGAGGTCGAGATCTCCGAAGGCATCGTCGGCGACGCCGCGCTAGTGCTTGAGGCGATCATCGGCGAGGTGCGAGAACTGGTCTCCGGTCCCCGCGGTCGCGCCGACGCGGTGGCGGCGAAGATCGCCGAGACCAACGGCGCCTGGCGCAAGGACTGGGCGCACAAGACCGACTCGAACGACACGCCGATCAACCCCTATCGCGCCCTGAGAGACCTGCACGCGACGCTGGACGAGACGGTCGGCATCGACAACGTCGTCGCCACCCACGACGCCGGATCGCCGCGCGACCAGATGTCGCCGTTCTGGAACTCGACCACGCCGCTCAGCTACATCGGCTGGGGCAAGACGACCCAGCTCGGCACCGGCCTCGGCTACGCCATGGGCGCCAAGATCGCCAGTCCTGAAAAGACCTGCCTCAACGTCTGGGGCGACGCCGCGATCGGCATGACCGGCATGGACTTCGAGACCGCCGTGCGCGAGAACATTCCGATCCTCAGCGTGCTGCTGAACAACTTCTCGATGGCGATCGAACTGCCAATCATGAAGACCGCCACCGAGAAGTACCGAGCCACCGACATCTCCGGTCACTACGCCGACATGGCCAAAGCCTTCGGAGGCTACGGAGAGCGAGTCGAGTCCCCCGCCGACCTCAAGGAAGCCTTCAAGCGAGGCCTCCGAGCCACCGAAGACGGCCAACCGGCCCTGATCGAAGTGATCACGTCGAAGGAGATCGACTACTCGGTTGTCCGGTAGGGAGCCCATACACCTCGCGGAGCGTTCGCAGAAACAGCCGGAAGCTCCGCGAGGTGTTGTGATCGGGATCGAGACTGAGGCGCCGTGCAATGTTCCGGGCGACCTCCACCTTTGGCATTCGCGTGACATAATGTCCGCGCCGAATCAGCAGCCTTTCAAGCCATTCCCAAGCGTCGGCTACTGAGTCTGCGTCTCTCCAAGGCCTCAACCGCAGGTCGCCGGCGGTGATCTGGGGATAGGCCTCTCGCGTAGCTAATCGATCTCCGATGAACCAAGACTCCAGTTCCGTGACTGCGATTCGTATCCAGACGCCTGATACGGACCGAGAACCCTGCCTAGTTGCTGCGTGAGTGGGCAACCGGTCCAACAGAGACTGCTTCAGTGCAACACAATCGTCCCGATCGGCGTCGATCAGGACGACGATTCGGTCGGCAAATCGTGAAGCGAAGATTCCTTCAGCAACAGGCGCAAGGTTGTCGAGAAGCCGGTGTTTCCCGTCGAATGAGTGAATCCGCCAAGAGTGTTCATCTGCGTTTGCTGCATCGGCTAGCAGTCGTTCAAGCAACACCTCCACGGTGGCAGCCGAAGATGCATCTTCGACGAGGAATTCAACGTGCATGACTAATGGTTTGCGCGTCGTCGAACATCCGCAACTGCCAGGCGTCGCCAAGCAAGCCGCCGCTCGCGATGAACTGGTTGAGACCGCTGATGTTGCTCGCGACGTGGGCAGTCGTGAATCCATCTGGAGCGCGACTCAACACTCGAACCTGCTTTGGGCTGAGCGCATCGAGGAACTGAGGCGCGTGAGTGGTGACGAGGAACTGTGCATGTACTGAAGCGCTCAAGCACTCTTCTGCGAGATCTCGAAGCAACCCGGGATGGACAAAATTCTCAGGTTCCTCGATGCCGATGAACGGCGGCGGTTCTGGATCGTCAAGCACGAGCAGGTAGGCGAGCAGCTTCATCGTGCCGTCTGAGGCGAAACGCGCAAGGATTGGCTCGTCGAACTGGCGGTCCTTAAGTTGCAAGAGCAAGCTGCCGTCGCGTTGCTCATCGGCGGTCACGGATTGGAGCTGCGGCACTCGCCTGGCTAGTTTGTCGAACATCGCCTGAAGCCGCGCCGGATCAGAACTCTGGAGATACTGAAGCACGTTGGCGAGGTTCTCGCCGGTGGGGGACAGTCGGCGCTCAGGACCGGAATCTCTGATCCGCCGGAGTCCAGGCGTCGTCAAGTAGGACAGGTACCAGCCCGTAATGAAGCTCCTGAGCGCAGCCACGCGTGGATGATTCTTGAGCTGACCCAGTGTGTTGACCGCTAGAAGATCGCTTGATGTCAGGGGTTGCTCCGTGCGTACCGCGTCCGCGTCGGTAGCTTCGCCCGAGATTGCGAATCCTGATCCGTGTTCGTACTGGAGGAAGCGATATGGTTGGCCGCGTTGCTGGCGTCGCCATGACAGCCATTCACTCTTGACCCGGGGTGTTCGCACATCCTCATCGATTTCCAAGTGGTATGTGATCAACGGCTGACGCGGCCGCTCCCGATACTTAACCTCGATTGTGATGGGACCGCTCATCCCGCGTGAACGCAGCTCACGCATCCCCCCACGTCTGGCCCACGCCTCGGGCAAACCGACAGCGAAACACTCCGACAGAAATGCGAAGACATCGAACAATGTCGACTTGCCGCTGCCATTGGGGCCGATCAAGACGGTCAGCGGCGTCATGTCCTTGAGCTGAACGTCGCGCAGCACGCGGTAGTTCTTGACATGCACCGATTCGATACGGGGAAGCTCGCGCACGCCGTTGTCAGTCATGGCCTGAGTCTATCCCGGTCAATCGGCCAGGAGTGCGTAGCCGCTACTCGATCACCCCGTCCGATTCCAAACGCTCGACCTCTGCCGCCGACATGCCCAGCCAGTCCGACGCCACCGACTTGTTCGACTCGCCGAAGACCTCCGAGCGGTTGTAGACCGTTGCGGGGGTGCGCTCGAACTGGAGCGGGAGACGGTCGCCCTTGACCGGGCCGATTGCGGGATGCGGATCGTCGAAGTCGAAAAACACTTCCGAGTGCGCAAGCTGCGGATCGCGCTCGGTCAGATCGAACCCCGTCTGCACGACGCCGGCCGGAACTCCGACCGTCTGGCAGCGATGCATGAGCTCGTATCGATCCTGGGACCGAGTCCACTCGCCAACGCGCTCGTCAATCTCCTCGCGCCGCGCCTGACGAGCGGCAGCGGTCGCTAACCCTGCGTCGCCGAGCCATTCGTCGGCGCCCATCAGACTGCACAGCGCCCGCCACTGCTCATCATCCACGACTGCAATGGCGCACCACTGGTCGTCGCCCTTGCAGGGATAGATTCCGTGCGGCGTCCAGGTCTCCCAGGGCGGCTCGTTGCCGACCGGCTTAGCCGCGACGCCGTTAGCGAAGTAATCGAGCAGAGCAGGGCCTGAGAAGGAGACGCCGACCTCGAACTGGCTCATGTCGATCCGCTGGCCTCGGCCGCTCGCCTGCCGAGCCTCGATCGCGGCCAACACTGCGACCGTACCGTGGAGCCCGGCCATGTGGTCGTTGTAGCTGAAGCCGATGCCGATGTCATTGCGTCCAGCTACGCCGGTCAGGTAGGTCAGCCCCGCGAGCGCGTGAACGGTGGGCGCATAAGTGACGTAGTTCGACCACGGCCCCGAGACGCCCATACCCGACATGCCGATGTAGATGACGCCGGGATTGTCGGGGCTGACGGCGTCGTAGCCCAGATTCCAGCGGTCGAGCACGCCGACCGAGAAGTTGTCGCTCACGACATCGGCCTTGATCGCGAGTCGACGCGCAATGCCGCGGGCTTCGGCCCGGCTCAGGTCGAGCTGAAAGAGGCGCTTGTTGCGGTTCCACATCGTGTGATACGGACTGTCGGTTCCGCCGGCCAGCGAGGTTCGGGTTTCAGACATGATCTTGACCACGTCTGCGCCCATGTCTCCGAGTGCGCGGGTCGCGAATGGACCGGCGAGCACGTGGGTGAAGTCGAGAATGCGGATGCCCGCGAGCGGGCCGGTCGTGGGCGGCATCAGTCGCTCCAGCCCACGGCATCGAGCGCATGGTCGGCGCTCACCTGTTGCGACTCCCCGGCCTCAGATACCGACCAGGGGGTCTCGGAGAAGTGGTACGGCGCACCCGGACCCGTCGCACTGCCCGTTCCCGCCGGATACTCGGTCCACCAGTCCCTCGCCTCAAGCTGTGGATTCTCGGCAACTTCGGGTAGGGTCATCACCCAGCCGTAGGGATGGTGCCGCGCCTGCGCCTCGTGGAAGAACGGCTCGACATCCTTGCCCGCGACCCACTCGCGCAGCGTCTGCATGGTCAGTTGAATCATCTCGGCTACGTTGGCCGGATCGCTGAAGCGCTCGTCCAACAGCTCCATACCCGTGCCTTCCTCCACAAGCCAGGCGACTTGCCGTGAGAAGTCGGGCGTGGGCGTGATCATGATCGATCCGCCAATTGCCTGCATCACGACATAGGCGTTGGACCAATGCAGCGAGCCGCGTCGCGGCAGCACGGGGCTGTCGGCGAAGGGCACATAGTCGTGGTACCAGGCCCACATCAGCACGTGCTCGAGAATCGTACAGAGCGCCTCGTGCACGCTCAGACGCACAATCTGGCCCTCGCCCGATTCACGAGCATGCCGCAGCGCCGCCAGCGCGCCGATCGCTGCGTACGATCCGGCGACAAACGCGTACTGGTCGCCGAACAGCTTGAGCGGCGGCGTATCCACGTCGCCCGATGTCGCTGCAACCCCGCCCAGCGCCTCGGCGACCAGGCCCGGCGCTTGGTAGTCCTTCCAGGGACCCGAGGGACCGAATGAGCTGACGTCGACAATCACGAGTCGCGGGTTGGCGACGAGCAGCGTCTCGGGATCGTCGAGCCGTCCGCAGTCCAGGATGATGTCGGCCGCTCCGGCAAGTCTGGCGACGGTGGCAGGATCATCGCTCTGCACGAAATCGCGCGAGCTGGCGAAGAACGCATGCCAGAGCGACGCGCCGTTCTCGTGCAACGGCGCACGTCCGCGGAGTGGATCGCCTGCCGTCGGTTCGACCCGAACCACGCTCGCGCCAAGGTCGGCGAGCAGTTTGCCGCCGTAGACGGCGCGATCGTCGGTGAGGTCGAGGACTCGGACATTGGCGAGGGGACCTGTGGTGTCGGGCATGGAAGGGAGTGTATAGGCATTTCTTCCATCATCGCCCAACTCACAGACATCCATTCGCCGCTTTCACTCCGGCCACATCCTGAGTCCAGGACCGATTCAGCTCCGATGCTCAAGATCGAACCAATCGGGTGAAGATAAAGCCCAATACCTTAGGTGCCAGGAGAAGGAGTACCGATCCTGCGGCGGCTATAGCGAGGAGAGAGAAGGCGCGAATGGGGAATCCCAGATCACCTTCTGTGAGGAAAAAGAACGACAATCCTCCCGCCAGCGACGCCGATGATACCAGCATCGTCCAAGCCCATGCAACAAGGCTTAGTCCCCTCTGACCACTTGAGCCGGCCATGGCGCTCCTCCTTGAGTATCGCCAGCACACTGTACTCGCCGTTTCTGACCAACGCAACAGTCTGGCATGTGCCGGGTGATAACGAGTAGAAGTGCCCGCTCCAATCTACTGTTCTCGCTCATTGGGCGTAATGCCGTGATCGAGACAACGCGGGCAAAACCAATGCGCCACAACTACGGTCGGATCGAAACTCGGATTCTGAGTGATGTCCGTTATCTTATGATTGTTCCGTTCGAAGTATGGAGCACGGGGATATGAAGTGACATCTGCCGAAACATGTGGAATCTCGTCGTGAAGCGAGACAATGAGCGCTGTCGTTACAAGGCTTGCCAGGCCACCGGCCACTGTTCCAGCTACTGAAGCCGCGAGTGCGTTGCCGCCCGTGGCCCCAAAGACGGCAGTGCCGACAAAAGCCTGAGTCGCAAATCCAACTCCGGCAGCAATGAGTTCCTCCTTGGCAAGTTCATCCGGATCTTCGGCGGAGGCTTGCTGCACAGACAGGGCCGGTGCCGATGCAATCAGGACGGCCGCAAGAGCAACAATCAACACCTTGGTCCTGAACGAACGGACTGGCACGAATTGCGCCACACTTCTTGGGATGTGAATCGCGATTGACTCCATGTTGGGCTCTCCCTTCGATTCCGGCTGAGTGTCACGTTTCAGGTGGTTGTCCGAATATTCTTGGGTTACCTCGGTGCGTTGCGCCGACATGCGCCGACAAAGGCCTGCAATGGACGAGCGGCGAATCGTTAGAGTGACATACGCTTGGAACGTAGAAAGGATTGGAGGCCCATTGTGAGTCAGAAGCCGTCGCAACTTGAGACCCCACCTGTGCAGCTCACTGAACGGGTAGGCATCCGCCTGACAGCTCAAGAGAAGGAGCTAATGGAACGTGTAGCTCAAGCGGATGGGCGCAAGCTCAGCAACTGGATCAGGGTGACCCTGCTACGCAGGTTGGCGCGATTGGAGAAGGAGCATATTGCGCGGCAGGCTTCCAGAGAGAGGGAGGCGGAGGCGCCGCAAGCTGCAGACCAAACGAATCGGGTGACAGTTCGTCAGCCTCCGAATTCATAGCGACGGCGTGGGCGTGTCGGGTAAGCGCATGTACACCTCTGTGACATCCCCAGTGTTGTGGCCTATCCCCGACAAGCCTGCGGGCTCGCCTTGTGGTCTAGTATTCGTTTCACAAGCGGAGTTTCTTTCCCTGTAGGAGCGCGATCGTGGACTTCAAATTCTCGACGGAAGACCTGGCCTTTCGTGAGGAGGTGCTGGACTTCCTCGGCGAACAGTTGCCTCCGGGCTGGGCCGACCTCTCCGAGGGGCCGGCCGAGGACGGCGCGGCCAACCGCGAACGCTGGGAGTTCACGCGCGGCTTCCACCGGGCGCTGGCCGACCGCGGCTGGCTAACGCTGGGTTGGCCGGTCGAGCACGGCGGCGCCGGCGCTGGACCGATCCGACAGGCGATGTTCAACGAAACGATGGCGCATCATCGAGCGCCGGTCTACAACCAGGGCGTCGACCGCGTCGGTCCGACGGTGATCATGTACGGATCGGACGAGCAGAAGGAGTTCTTCCTGCCCCGGATCCGGTCGGCCGACATCCAGTGGTGCCAGGGATTCTCGGAACCGGGATCGGGTTCGGACCTGGCCTCGTTGCAGACTCGGGCGCAGCGCGACGGCGACGATTACATCATCAACGGTCAAAAAATCTGGACTTCGGGCGCGCAGCACGCGGATTACATCTTCATGCTGGCGCGAACCGAGCCCGACGCGCCCAAGCATCGCGGCATCTCCTTCTTCCTGCTCGACATGAAGACGCCCGGCATCACGGTCCGCCCGCTGGTCAACATGGCCAACCGCCATCACTTCAACGAGGTCTTCTTCGAGGACGTCCGCGTCCCCGCCTCGAACATGGTCGGCGAAGAGAATCGCGGCTGGTACGTCGCCACGACCACGCTCGACTTCGAGCGCTCCGGCATCTCCCGCGTCGTCTCCGGCGTGCGACTGTTGGGCGAACTGACCGAGCTGGCCAGTCAGCCGCGGCCCGATGGCACGCGACCGGACGAGGACCCGCGAGTCCGACATAAGCTGGCCGACCTGCAAATCGAGTTCACCGTCGGCCGCTGGCTCGCCTACCGGGTCGCCTGGATGCAGTCGCAGGGCCTGGTGCCGAATCACGAGGCGTCGATGTCGAAGCTCTACGGGACGATGATCAATCAGCGCCTGGCCGGCCTGATCAACATGTTCGGTCTCGCCGGCGGACTCTCGGGCGAGCAAGACCACGCCCCGCTCCACGGCCGCTTGCCGGACGAATACCTCAACTCGGTCCCCCTCACCATCGCCGCCGGCACCTCCGAGATCATGCGCAACATCATCGCCACCCGAGGGTTGGGTCTGCCACGCTAGGAGTGCCTGTGTCTGAGCCGAACTGGGCCAATCAGACCATCTGGACGGGCGACAACCTCGATGTGATGCGGGGGATGAACTCTGAGACGATCGATCTGATCTACCTCGATCCGCCGTTCAACTCGAATCGGGACTACGCAGCGCCGATTGGCTCGGAGGCTACAGGGGCAGCGTTCAAGGACACGTGGACGCTAGACGATCTTGATGTGGCCTGGCACGGCGAAGTCGCTGAACGCGAGCCGGCGTTGGCCAGCGTGATTGAGGCTGCTGGATACTCGCACGGTCGCCCGATGAAGGCCTACCTGATCATGATGTCGGTGCGTCTGCTGGAGATGAAGCGCATTCTGAAGCCCAATGGAACGATCTACCTACATTGCGACCGTACCGCTGGTCACTATCTGAAAATGACAATGGATGCGATCTTCGGCAATGAGAACTTCCGTAACGAGATCGTCTGGAGGAGGCACAACGCCAAAGGGCTGGCAACGCGCAACATGCCCACTAATCATGACCTGCTGTTGCGCTATGGCCTGGAAGCGAGGCACACCTACAACGCGCAGTTTCGGCCTCACGACCGCGACTACATCGAGCGCAACTATCGTGAGATCGAGGAAGGCACTGGCCGGCGCTATGCGCTTGACAACCTGGTGAACCCAAACAAGAATCGGCCGAATCTTACCTACGAGTTCATGGGGATTCATCGAGTCTGGCGTTGGACGCGAGAACGGATGGAACAAGCCAGCGCAGAGGGGCGAATCGTGCAGAAAGCGCCGGGTCGAGTCCCTCGTTACAAGCGCTATTTGGACGAACAGCCGGGCATTGCCGTAGACAGTATCTGGAACGACATCTCGCCGGTGCAAGCGCGATCGCGCGAAAGAACTGGATATCCGACCCAGAAGCCTTTAGCGCTGTTGGAGCGGATCATTGCGACATCCTCAAATGAAGGGGACCGAGTACTTGATCCGTTCTGCGGCTGCGCCACGGCCTGTGTCGCCGCCGAGAAGATGGGCCGTCAGTGGGTCGGAATAGATATCTCTGAGAAGGCGGCGGAGTTGGTACGTACTCGGATGGATCGCGACCTCGGGCTCTTCTACCAGGGGGTTCACCGGTCCGATGTGCCGCAACGAACCGACTTGGGAGCCTTGCCACGGTACGCAGCCCAATCGAACCGCCAACAGCTCTACGGCGCACAGGAGGGCCGCTGCAACGGTTGCCTCACCTGGTTCCCGTTCCGCAACATGACGATCGATCACATCGTGCCGAGATCGCGGGGAGGATCCGACCACATCGAGAACCTGCAATTGCTCTGCGGCGCATGTAACTCGACCAAGGGCACCGGCACGCAAGAGGAGTTGATTGCCAGATTGCAGGCCCAGGGAATTCGCGAATAATTCGCGCATATATTTGGCACAACTGGTCTCTTCTCCTCGCCATAACCAGGGAAAGGGGGCAGTTATGCCTCAGAAGCGACAACGCGAACCACAAGACACAAACAGGGATGGCAAGGATGAGAAGCGACTAGTAGGTCGTGATTCCAAAGGCAGGTACGACAAGCGGCCACGACCGCCTGCCCCGCCAAAGAAACAGACTGACTCTACTCAGGCAAGCTGGGCGACTACGCCGCCGACTGGGATTCATCCCCCACAAGTTTGTCCTCAGGCGGGGCGTTCCAGTCGGCTGACAGCGACGAGAGTTCGAAGTCGGCGTCGTCGGGGTCGTGGTAATCGTCCTCGAACACGCGGATGTCGGTCAGGGCGATTGGCGCACGGTCGGGAAACTCGACCACGATGTTGAGCTTGCCGCCGCACTCGGCGACGTAACGGCTCAGGGTGGAGAGCAGCAGATCGCTTGGCTGCTCGAGCCGGGAGAGATCCTCGCGGTTCACGCCCAGCCGCTCACCGATGCTGGCCTGCGCGCGTTCGATGGCGCGACGGAGATTGTCCAGTGAGTCCAGTTCCGAGAGCAAGACAGCAGTCATCTCGTCAACCTGTCGGCGTCGTTCCGGACTCATCTCGTTCAGCAGGTCTTCCAAGGTGGTCCGCATCAGGTTCCGCTCCTTCGCTGCGCGCTGAGATGCGCCGTGTATCGTTCGTCTGCTTGCCGAATCAGACGGCGATAGAATCGTTGCTCATTCTGCCCTCGCTTGTCGCCGGCAACGAGCACGATCGCTCGGCGCTCAGGATCGAAGGCGAACGCGACGCGCCACGCTCCTCGATCGGCGGCAAATCGCAGCTCCTTCATATTGGCGTACCGAGAACCATGCAGCGTATCGACCGTCGGCCGTCCTAGCGATGGCCCCTGCTGTCGAAGCTTCGTGAGCTGTGAGGCCATCCCATCCTGCACCGCCTCCGGCAACGCCAGGTACTCGGTTCGAAACGAGGGATCAAGCTCGACTCTCCACGTCACAGGCTCAGTGTGTGTGCTGCGGCCCAGGTTGTCAACGCGCGTCCAGGGAACCACGGAGTCGCACGGGCCGAAGACACGATCGTCTCCGCAACGCAGTCAACCGTTACGCACATAGGCATTCCCCAACGCGCCCCATGAGGCGACGAGGAACGGCACGCAGTACGTCAGCGGGATCTTCCAGGCCAAATCCGATGTGGCGTCGCCTGCGACGATCACGGTTCCCTGGTTGATGGCGGTGAGGATCGTGCCGACGACGATGCTGGTCAGGATCGAGCGGCGCAGCATGCCTCGATTGCGGAACGCGCAGCGCCAGCACTCGCGGGCGGTCTTCATCCGGAAGTGACGGCCGGGATGGACCGCGTTGAGGTGGGCGCACCAGGCATGGGCCGGTTGAACTGCATCCGACATTTGGCGCTAGGCTAGCGATTGTGCGGCCGCTGAACATCTTCTTCGACGTAGACGGGTGCCTGGTTTCCTGGAATTTGCATCTGCGTCCGTACGCGCGCGAAGTGCTGGAGCGGCTGCAGGAACGCGGGCATCACGTCTACATGTGGTCGGGATACGGAGCGCGGCGCGAGGTGGCGGACAAGCACGACCTCTGGCCCTTGCTGGCCGGGATCATGGGCAAGCCGATCTTCCAGTACCGACAGCGCCTGCACCTGTTCACCGACATCGTGCCCGACTTCATCATCGACGACCACCGCGAGATCGTGGAGGCGCTGGGCGGAGCCGTGATCAAGCCGCCGCAGGAGCCGCTCGCGCGGGATCGGGAGATGGTCCGCGTCTACCGGCGAATCCTGGAGCACGAGCGCGAGCATCGGCGTCGTTGGGCGTGAGTCGTTGTCCAGTCCCCTCTCCGTTTGGAGACTTGCGCGTAAGTCGAGGGGCTTTACCCCCTCTCCCTCTGGGAGAGGGCTGGGGTGAGGGTCCGGGTGCCGCTGGTTATCTGGTCATGTGGCCTACCTGGTTCGCGGAGGGCCCTCACCCTAACCCTCTCCCGCCGGGAGAGGGGACCGGAATGGGATTACGCGCAACTCTCCAAAAGGGAGGGGGAGTCGGAAGGTGGCTTGCGCGCAGGCCGAAACGGGCTGGGGTGGCCGAGCCTAGCCGCCCGTTTCCTCTGATAGCTCGTCTTCCAGCGGAGGCAGCTCTCGACCGGTCGGATACTCGGCGCTGCCGGCGTCGACCCAGGAGGTTGCGACCCGGTCGGTGGACCAGGCGTAGTCGAACAGGCGTGGATCGGGATGGAACCAGGGTTGATGGATGCCGAGCTGGGTTCCGTGGACGAGCTTGACTCGCCACTGGTGGGAATCGCCGCCGAGCAGGCGTTCCTGGACCAGGTGGGCGAGGTCCTGGCGCGCGCCGAGGTTGAAGGTGGTCCGCATCTGATCGAGCAGCGCGTCGAGATCGGGGTCGGAGTCGTCGCTCCAGTGCCGACCGCCGTCGGAGCGCATCGTGGCCGACCAGGAGTCGGTGGGATCGGGCTGCTGCGGCGTGGCGCCCCAGCCGAGGAAGAAGAATCGCTCGCCGCTGCGGAGCTGATCCAGCGCGTCGGCGAACGGCCGGTTCTCGTGTTTGACATCGAGACCGGTCGCATCGGCGATCATGCCGCGCACCGTTTCTCCCGAGCCTGGGAAGAAGCCCTCGAAGAGGTCGGCGACGACCAGCGTGACCGTTCCCAGCGCGCCGGGTCCGCCGGCGGCTGAGATGAGTTGCTGGACTTCGGCGAGATCGGCCTCGCGGTCACCGCGGTAGCCCGCGAATGAGCCGAGCCGCGACTCGGACAGACTCCAGCCGTCGAAGAACCATGGAACCGGTCCGCTTGGCTGTCCGTGGCCGGTGTAGAGGCGATCGACCAGGGCGCTGCGGTCGACTGCGATCGATACGGCACGGTGGACCCTGGGGTCGGCGAGGGGCGATAGCGGTTCCGAGCTGAGCGGCGACAGCAACTCGACGCCGGCGTCGAGCGGCAGGTCGAACGTGGGATGCTCGGGGTGTTGTTCTCTCAGCGATTCAACGGCTTCATTGGTCAGCGGGAAGGCGGCGGCGTCAAGTGCCTGGGCGCTGTAGAGGCTGACGATGTTGTTGGGGTCGCCCGACGTGAACGTGACGCCGTCGGCGTAGGCCGAATCGGCGCGCCACCAGTTTTCGGAGCGGGCCAGGTTGATTTCAACGCCGTTGTAATCGCGCGGCGTGTAGGGACCCGTACCGCTGTTGCGGGTCACATCGGACGGATCGTCGCGCCAGTCATCGGCGTACGCGCCGGCCGCCTCGGGACTCGTGATCCAGGCGAACGGCGACGCAAGCACCGAGGCCAGATAGGCCGCGTCGGGCTCGATGGTGGTCAATGTGAGCGAGCTGTCAGAGTCGGCTTCGAACGTGGCCGTACGGTCATATGCGTCGCGGCGGAAGAAATGCGCATCGGGCAATCCCGCGGCGTCGAGCGCATCGCGCTGCCGCTTGATGTTCCAGACGACGTCGTGGGCCGACAGGGCGCGCCCGTTCGTCGGCTCGAGATCCCAGAACCTGGCAGCGGGATCGATGCTGAAGACGTACGTCGTTTCATCCGGCATCTCGGGCAAGCTCGCGAGATCGGCCTCAAGCTCGCCGCTCGACGCGGACGCGGGACGCAGCAGTCGGTTGTACATCAGGCTGTGCATCGCCTGGGTGTAGCGGAAGCGCGACCGGTGCGGATCCCAACGGTCGTGCCGTTCGACGGCGAGCCAGAGGCGGATGATTCCACCCGGCGTCGGACCGGTCGGCGCGGACTGAGCGGCCTGCTGATCCTGGCCCAGCGCCTGCGCCTGCGCTTCCTGTTGATCCTGCGCCTGCTGCGTCGCCTGTTGTTGCGAGGGCGGCTCGGGCGGCTGGTCCTGTTGCGGCTGGTCCTGCGCGCCCGACTGCTGCGCGTCGTCGTCATCGCCGGAGCAGCCGACCAGGGCGAGACCGGCAGCGCCGACCCCGGCGCGAGCGGAGACCGCCAGCAGGCTGCGACGGGAAAGCCGATGCCGGCGCATGGACGTGAAGCGGGTTGCGGTTGAGCGTCTGGTTGACATGCGGATTATCGTATCGGCGATTGCGCTCTAGCGGCAGCGGGGCGAAGCAATTTGATCAGATGGCTAGACGAAAGCGGAGAGTCGGGCGATACTATTCTCAACAAGAGCGAGAGCCGAAACACAGCGAGTAGGGGTTGAAGCGATGCCGCCTCTGGTTCCTTCCTTCATGATGCCGCAGTGGTTGAAAGACGCGCCTATTCCTCTGCAGATGGCGCTGCTCCTGCCCGGTCTGGTCGTTGGCAACATCATCGCGATCGTGGTGCACGCCATCATGATCAACCTGGGCGCGGGCAACCAGCACCTGTCCTCCGCCGACGGCGGCTTCGACGCCTGGCTGCTCTGGATCATCGTCGCGGCAGGTCTGTTCATCGGCCTCGGCGCAGGCGGCTTCGTCTACATCGGCGTCGGTCTGGGCGCAGACAAGGAGTCGGAAGGCGAAGAAGACGAGGGCGAATCGGGGATGCTGGAGCTGTAGTCCGTATCGATCCGTTCGCTCATGTAGGGGCGCCCCTCGTGGGCGCCCTTTGCCGTGTGCCGACCCCGGAGAGTGCGGGTGAATCGGTTTGGCTCTTACCCTCTCTCCTTCTGGAGACCTGCGCGTAAATCAGCAGGGTCCAGTCCCCGCTTTATGCGGGGACCCGTTCCCGTTCCGCTTCGACGGAGTTCTGACAGATACGAGGCTGGAAGCCGAGCGGGTCCCCGCTCGGAGGCGGGGACCGGGAACTCTTACGCCTGCAACTCGGCCGCGAAGAATGACTTGAGCTTGTCCCAGGCGTCGGCGGCGGCTTCGGGATCATGCACGTCCGGGCTGGTGTCGTTGAAGAAACCGTGGTGCGAGTCCGGGTACATGTGGATCTCGTTGCGCACCCCGGCGCCGTTCAGCGCCGACTGGATGCCGTCCACGACTTCGCCCGTGATCCAGTCGTCGTGACCGGCGTAGAAGCCCATCACGGCGCCCTGGATGTTGGCGGCGTCGCCCATGCCCGCGCCGGGGACGCCGTAGAACGGCGCGGCCGCGACGACAGCGGGATTGTTCATCGCCAGCAGCAGCGACATCCCGCCGCCGAGGCAGAAGCCGGTCACGCCGATCCGGTCCGAGCGGACTTCGTCGCGCGCCTGCAAGGCAGCGACGGCGCCGGACATGTCGACCAGTGCGTTCGGTTCCTGCAGGGTCATCATCAGCTTCTGCGCTTCGTCCGGCTCCGCCGTGACCGCGCCATGGAAGAGGTCGGGCGCGAGCGCGACATACCCTTCGGCCGCGATCCGGTTGGCGATGTCGCAGATGTTGGGGTTGAGTCCCCACCACTCCTGGATCACGACGACGCCCGGGTAGGGTCCACCGTCGACGGGTCGGGCGAGATAGCCGGAGGCCGTACCGCCGTTGGCGGCGAATTCAATGTGTTCGTGGGCGAGGATGGCCATGCGAGGGTCCTTTCGAGTGGCGCATCAAGCGGCGCGTCAAGTGGCGCGCGCCGAGGGGATTAGCGCGGGGCCTGTGCAGGCCTAACGCGGAGCCTGTGCAGGCCTAACGCGGGGCCTGTGCAGGCCTAACGTGAGGCCTGTGCAGGCCAGGGGTTCTTCTGCGAGCCGAGGTAGGACTGGGCGGCGACGCGGTCGAGTTCGTCCAGCGTGAATCCGGTGCCCGAGGCGAAGACCGCCGCCTCGACCGTGGGCAGCGAGTACATGCCCACTTCGTTGCCCCAGACGAGGAAGTCGCGCCCATTGATGTTGGCCGCGGCGTCGGTGCAGAGCCAGACGGTAAAGGGCGAAACGTTCTCGGGCGCCATCATCGCCTCACGGTCTGCGCCGAAATCGATGTCGCCGGCGTCTCCAGCGGCCAGTCCGGCCTCGCGCGCCCGTCGTTGAGCCTCGGCCAGTTCCTCGGTCAGGGTCAGGCGCGTGCCGGCGCGAGGCCGGATCGCGTTCGCGGTCACGCCGTAGCGCCCGAGATCGCGGGCCAGCGTGCGGGTCAAGCCGACGATGCCCTCCTTGGCGGCCGCGTAGTTGGCCTGGCCCATGTTGCCCAGGCCCGACTCGGACGAGGTGTTGACGATCCGGCCCGAGCGCTGCTGGCGGAAGACCTGCGAGGCGTACTTGGTCACGGTGAAGTGACCCTTGAGGTGAACGGCGACGACAACGTCCCACTCTTCCTCGGTCATGTTGAAGACCATCCGGTCGCGCAGGATGCCGGCGTTGTTGATCAGAATGTCGAGTCCGCCGAAGTTGTCGAGCGCCTGCTGAACCATGCGCTCGCCGGCGGCCATGTCGGAGACGGAGTCGTAGTTGGCGACGGCGTCGCCGCCGGCGGCCTTGATTTCGCTAACGACCTCATCGGCCGGCGCGGCCTCTCCATCGAGTTCGCCGCCCTGGGAGCCGCCGTAGTCGTTGACCACGACTTTCGCGCCCTCGGAGGCGAGCAGCAGGGCATGTCCGCGGCCAATCCCGCGTCCCGCGCCGGTCACAATCGCGACGCGTCCTTCAAGTCGATCACCCATGATGTCTGGGTCCTTTCTGGGAGTGAGTCTGTCTGGAGGCAGAATACAGCCGCTGGGGAAAGGCGCGGTGGGTATCCTTGATTGCATCGCGTTGCATCTGATTGATCCTGGTTGCTGCGTGTTGCATAGAATGTGAAGACGGACGTGACGGTGCAGCATCTGCGTCACGAGGAGGAAGGGCCGCCGAAATGACCACCGCGACGAAGCAGCCGCAGAACGATGTCGAGCCGCGTCGGGTGGAGTCGGCGGGTCCGCGCCCCGTGGACACGGACGAGTTGATCCGCTTCATGATGTCGCGCTACGGCAACGTGATTGTCCGTCTCGCCGACGCATGAGCCATGACAGCCCTCCGGTACATCAGTGAGACCGATCTCGCGGCCATCTCCGAGATCGCGAATTCACAGTTCGCCGACCGACCCGAGTATCGCGTCGATGCGGTGAACTCGTTCGTCCTTCGCGGTCAGGACGGCCGCGCCTTGCTGTCCAGCGCTCTGGACCAGCCGCGCTGGCCGCACCACCGGACGCTGCAGCGCAAGGCGGGCGTGCCCCAGTACCACCTCAACGTCAATCATCCGTTTGTCGACGGCAACAAGCGCTTCGCGCTGACGGCGATGATCGTCTTCCTTGCCAGGAACCAGGCGTTCATCCTGGCGAGCGAAGACGAGCTGTACGAGACCAGCATTGGGATCGCCGACGGCGGCATTTCGAGGGACGCATTGTGCGCATTCATCGAGCGGCGCACGGTGCGCACGACCTGGTCTCCTCGTTCGCTGCACCAATGGCGGATTCGCCTGGCTCGCTCTCGCGCCGATGAACAACAGGTGCGGGCGTTGCTCGGGTTCTCGGGAGACGAACAGGGCGGCCTGTCGATGCGGCTCTGGTTCGGAGAGTTGGCGCGCGAGTTCGCCGACTGAGGCGGTCGCGGTCGCGGGTGCGGTGTGACGGGACGCGGTACTTGACAGAACGGGAAAGCGCTTGCTAAAGCGGTAGAGGCGGTTGGACGGGGTGGATCCCGAGGAGCGAGGGTTCGATGGTTACGACTTCTGTGGCGTCGCATGCGGCGACTACGCCCTGGTTGGTTGAACGCGACGGCCGAGCCGAAACCGCCGAGCGGCGGGCGCATCAGGCGCCGGCGGTGTCCGAGCACGGGACTGCCGCCTGCACGATCCTGACGCCTTCCGGGGCGCTGCTGGCGCGAGCGATGGTCCGGCCGCGGCCCGCCTCGCTGCCCGAAGACACGTACGCGGTTGAGGTCAGCAATGTCGAGCCGCAGGGAGCGCTTGAGCCGTTGCTGAGAACCAACCCGCAGGTCGTGCTGCGCATGCCGCACGAGGCGCAATTGGCGCTGAGGATCGACCACATCATCGGTCCGCGCGAACGGCGCACCTACTATCTGCAGACCCTGGCTGCCGCGAGCGACTAGGATCGGTGCAGGCACACATCTTCTGGAAAGAAGACCTTGATGGATTTCGTGGAGCTGGCTTCAGGCCTGGAGTTTCCCGAGGGCCCGATCGCGATGGACGACGGTTCCGTGTTGCTGGTCGAGATCGCCCGCGGGACGCTCTCGCGGGTGACGCCCGACGGCCGGGTCGAGGTGGTCGCCGAGACCGGCGGCGGACCGAACGGCGCGGCCCTGGGCCCGGACGGTCACGTCTGGATCACCAACAACGGCGGCTTTCGCTGGGATCGGTCCGGCGGCCGGTTCATGCCGGCCGGTCAGGCCGAGGACTATGCGGGCGGATCAATCCAGCGGGTGAACGTCGAGACCGGCGCGGTCGAGACGGTCTACACGGAGTGGGAGGGGATCCCGCTCAAGGGTCCCAACGACATCGTCTTCGACGCCCACAGCGGGTTCTGGTTCTCGGACCTGGGCAAGAATCGCGAGTTCGACCGCGACCTGGGCGCGCTCTACTACGCCTCAGCCGACGGCAGCCACATCTCCCGCGCCGCGTTTCCCGTCTCCGGCGGCGCCAACGGGGTTGGGCTCTCGCCCGACGGCTCGCGCGTCTACGTGGCCGAGACGCCGACCGGCAGACTGTTCGGCTGGGAGATCGCCGAACCGGGCCGATTGGCCCAGGACAACGCGGCGGCCGGCTTCAACGCCTTCATCGCCAACGCGGACGGTTTCACGATGTTCGACTCGCTGGCCGTGGAGGAGTCGGGCCGGGTTTGCGTGGCGACCATCGGTCCGGGCGGCGTCACCGTGATCGATCCGGACACAGGCGCGGTCGAACACGTCGCGGTCGGCGACGATCCCTTGACGACCAACATCTGTTTCGGCGGCGCGGACATGCGTACCGCCTACATCACGCTGTCGACCACCGGCCGCCTGATCCGCTGCCAGTGGCCGCGTACCGGCCTGCGCCTCAATTGCCAGGCCTGAATCGGACGCGGCCAAGTCGTGGCTGCGGCGCTCTCGCCTCACCCGTGGGACCTTGCGCGTAAATCGCAAGAGGCAACTCCCTCTCCTCGTGGAGACGTGCGCGTAAACCCATTCCGGTCCCCTCTCCCGGCGGGAGAGGGTTAGGGTGAGGGCCCTCTGTGCCGATGGATGCGGTCCCTGCCAGATACGATCGTCGCGCCGGACCTTCACCCCAGCCCCCCTGCCTTCGCAGGGGCAGGCTTCTCCCAGAGGAGACTTGCGTGTTAATCCTGTTCTTCATTGCGATGGCGCACTGTTCCCAGTCCCCGACTTGTTCGGGGACCCGCTCGGCTGCCCGTCTCCTACCTGGTAGAGCCCCAGTAATGCCGAAAGGGAGCGGGTCCCCGAACAAGTCGGGGACTGGACCCGGTCGGTTTGCGCGCAGGTGTCCTCGCTGAGCAGGGGCCGGTCTCGGGCGGCGGCTTGTTCCGTATCGGGGTCGCGGATAGCATTTCTGTAAGCGCCTGAGCGACGGGAGCAGGGATGGAACGGTTTGCGGGACTGCTGGAGCAACTGCCGCGCCATCAAGGCGAAATGCTGCGCGCGCTGCACCTGGCGCAGGAAGAGTTGGGCTGGATCTCGCGCGACGCGATCCGCCTGATCGCGCGTCACCTGCGGGTAACCGAGGCGCAGGTCTACGGCCCCGCCACGTTCTACTCGGAATTCCGTCATTCGCCGCCGCCGAAGACGCTGGTCACCTGGTGTTCCGGCCCCTCCTGCCGCGTGGTCGGCGGCGACCGCATCCGACGCATTTTCGAGGCCGAGTTCGGTTGCCGGATGGGTGAGAACACGGACGACGACGAGTTGGGCCTCTGGCTGGGCCAGTGCAACGGCACCTGCGAGCGCGCGCCGATGGTCTGGGTCAACGGTCGCGTGGTCGGTCCGCTGACCATGCTGGACACGGTCAAGCTGGCCCGCGAGCTCAAGGACGGCCAGGATCCCGTGGCCTGGCCCAACCAACCAATCAAGATCGCGCCGGCCACCTTCCAGGAGGCTGAAGCGGTCTACGGCGGTCACGCGGACGAGCACGATGAGGCGGGTTCATGACGAGCGCATACGAAGCGATCCGCGAGGCGGCCGAACTCGAGGCGCAGCCGCGCCGCGCGCCTGCGCGGCCGCTGGTTCGGGTCGATCTGTCGACCTCGTCGATCGCCGCCGAAGCGGACCGGCTCTGGGAAGCGCTGGAGCAACCGGCGGCCGAGCAAGGCGCGGATCTGATGCGCGTCGGAACGCTGGGATTGTCCTGGCTCCAGCCGGTGGTCGAGGTGGAACGCCCCGATGGATCGGGCGGCGCGGTCGTCTACGGACCGGTGCGGCCCGAGGACGCAGAGCGGTTTCTGGCTGCGGCGTTGGGCGAGAATCCGGCCGAGGACGCCGCCGAGTGGCTAATCGGCGCGCGTACGCCGACGGCAGGCGTGGCGCCGCTCTCGGCTCATCCCTTCTGGGGGCCGCAGGAGCGGCGATTGATGCGGCACATGGGCGTGATCGACCCCGAATCGCTGGACGAAGCGATCGCCGAAGGCGCCTACGAGGCGCTGGATCGGGCGATCGGGATGGAACCGATGGCGATCTGCGACCTGGTCCTGGCGGCCGGTGTCGGCGGACGCGGCGGCGGCGGCTTTCCCGCCGGTCAGAAGTGGAAGTTCCTGCTGGGCGCGCCCGGTCCGACCAAGTATCTGGTCTGCAACGCCGACGAGGGAGACCCGGGCGCGTTCGTCAACCGCGTACTGATGGAGTCCGACCCGCATCTCGTGATCGAGGGCATGGCGATCGCCGGCAAGGCGACTGGCTCCGACTATGGATTCATCTACATTCGGGACGAGTATCCGCTCTCGATCGCGCGGATGGAACTCGCCATCGAGCAGGCCCGCGAGCGCGACCTACTGGGCGACAACATTCTCGGTACCGATTTCAGCTTCGACCTTGAGGTGACGCGCGGAGCGGGGTCATACGTCTGCGGCGAGGAGACCGGACTGATCGCGTCGGTCGAGGGCATCCGCGGGATGCCCAAGATCCGTCCACCCTTCCCCGCCCAGCGCGGCGTGTTCGCCCAGCCCTCGAACGTCAACAACACCGAGACCTACGCCAACGTGCCCTTGATCGTGCGCCACGGCGCGGACTGGTACCGCCAGCACGGGACCGAGTCGGATCCGGGCACCAAGATGTTCTCGATCTCCGGCTCGCTGATTCGCCCCGGCATCCTCGAAGTGCCCTTCGGCATGGGCATGGACGACCTGCTGCTGGGCTGCGGCGGCGGCCCGCCCGACGGTCACACGCCCAAAGGCATCCAGCCCGGCGGACCCCTGGGCGGGTTGCTCTCGGCGGACGACCTGGGGCTCAAGCTTGAGCGCCCGCCCTTCACCGAGCGCGGCGTGCTGCTCGGTTCAGGAGGCCTGATCCTGTTCGATGAGCGCGCCTCGGCGGTCGATCTGACCAAGTACTTCTCCGAGTTCTGCGAGGACGAATCGTGCGGCCGTTGCACGACCTGCCACGGCGGCTCGCAGCGGCTGGTCGAGGTGCTGGAGCGCATCCTGCACGGCGACGGACGCCAGGAGGACCTGGGGCGGATCGGCGTGATCGACAAGACGCTGCAGAACGCCAACTGCCTGCACGGGCAGTTCACGCCCTACGCGGTGCGCGGACTGGTCAACTACTTCCGCGACGAGCTGGACGTGCACATCGACGCCAAGCGCGACCCGGCCCAGGCCGCGCCCGGGTTGATCCGCTACCTGGTCACCGATCCGCAGTCGGAACAGCTGCGCGAGGCGCAGCCGTTCTGCCCGACCGCGGCGATCGTCGAGCGTCCGCGAGACCCCGATGCCGAGGATGGCGACGGCGGGGCGGCGGGGCCGGCCGATCTGACGATCGACGACGCGCGCTGCATCCGCTGCGACGTCTGCCGCGAAGTCGCGCCTCAGGCTGTGCGGGTCGAGGATCGCTTCCTGGAGCTGCTCTCCGTCGTCTAGCTGCGCGGGAAGACCTGCGCGGCGTCTCGCTTCGCGTTCCTTCTCCCTCCGGCGGCTTGCGCGTCGCCCCAGTGTTCGTCGCACGCGCGCCCTGGTTCGCAGTCCCCGTTTCATGCCGAGCTTGCCCCGACTCGATCGGGGAGACCCGCTCGAGGGCCGGGACTGGGGCCTGCCGATGTTCACATCGCGCGCAAGGAGTTATCCACGAATCTTCCAGGGCGGCGGGTCTCGCCGGCGCTTGTGCGTTTCCGTTCGGAGCGGGAATTGATAACCTGCCAGCACCGTTGATCGGGACGGGTTGGCAAGCTACACGGTAACGTGTATGATCCGGGAATGGGACGTGCGAGGGTGACACCGGTCAGGCGTCAGTACCTGGAACTCAAGGCGCGCTACCCGGACGCGATCCTGCTGTTCCGTCTGGGCGATTTCTACGAGACGTTCGACGAGGACGCCAAGCTGGTCGCGGCGGAGCTGGATATCGTCCTGACCTCCAAGCCGATGGGCGGCGGCCTGCGCTCGCCCCTGGCCGGGGTGCCGGTGCGCTCGGTCGAGCCGCACCTGGCGCGGCTGGTCGCGCGCGGCCACCGGGTCGCGATCTGCGAGCAGCTCGAACAGCCCTCGGCGGCGCGCAAGCTGGTCCGCCGGGGCGTGGTGCGGGTGGTCTCGCCGGGCACGGCGCTGGAGCCGGCGCTGCTGGAAGCGGGCCGGGCCTCGGCCTGCGCCGCCGTCTGGGTCGAGCGCCCGCGGCGCGGTCGCGCCCAGTCTCGCGGCCAGTCTCCCGGCCAGTCTCCCGGCCGCTGGCGCGCCGGCGTCGCCTCGGTCGAGATCAGCACCGGAGCCTGTTACCTGGCCGCGCTCGAGGCCGCGCCCGCGCCCGGCGGCGCGGAGGCGCACGCGGAGTTGTGGCGGCTGGTCGACGAGCAACTGGCGCGCATGGGCGCGCGCGAGCTGCTCCTGCCGGAGCGCGGCGGGCATGGCGATGACGCGGGTACGCCGCCGGAGGCGCTGGAGCGGGAGTCGGGCCTGGCGCTGAGCCGGCGTCCGGCGCACGAGTTCGGCCGCGAACGGGCCGCGCGGGCGGTCGTGCGCCAGTTCGGCGCGCCGGCCGAGGCGTTCGGCCTGGAGCCGGACGCGCCCGAACTGCGCGCGCTGGGGGCGCTGCTGGAGTATCTGCGCCGGGCTCTGCCCGCGGGCGGGACCGGCGAGTCGGACGTACCGGCCGAACCGGACGCAAGCGATGCAGCCGACGGCGCCGGCGAAGCGGGCACGGAAGACGGGGCCGGCAAAGCGGGCGCGGAAGCCGGGGCCGGCAAAGCGGGCACGGAAGACGGGGCCGGCAAAGCGGCCCTGGAAGCCGGGGCCGGCGGGCTGCGGCACCTGTCCCGGCCGGTCCGCCTGGACGCGGGGGCGCGGCTGGAGTGGGATCGGGCGACGGGCCGGGCGCTCGCGATCGTCGAAGGCGAACCGGACGCGGGCGGCGCGGACACGCTGGTCGGCGTGGTCGACCGCTGCGGCACGGCCCCGGGCCGCCGCCGCCTGCGCGAGGCGCTGGCCGCGCCGCTGCTCGATGCCGAGCGGATCGCGCGCCGGCTGGACCGGGTCGAGGCGCTGGTCGCCCGGCCCGCCCTGCGCCGCGCGCTCGCGGCCCGGCTGCGCGGCATCGGCGACCTCGAACGGCTCTTGGGCCGGACCTGCTCGGCGCTGGCCTCGCCCCGCGAGTTGGCGGCGCTGGCCGCGGGGCTGGGCGAGGCGGAGGAGCTGGCGCGGATGATCATGGCCGCCCTGCCGACCGAGGCCCGGTCTCCGGCCGAGTCCGGATCCGAACCGGCGGATGCCCCGGCGGCCGATGCCCCGTACTCGGCGGCGGGCGGCGAGGTCGAGGCGGCGTTGGCGTCCGTGGCCGCGCGCCTCGGCCCCGTGCCGGAGCCGGCCCGGCGGCTGGGCGAGGCCTTGGCCGAGGAGCCCGCCGCCGAGTACGGGGCGGGCGTCGTGCGCGCGGGTGCGGATGCTGCGGTCGACGCGGCGCGCGCCCGCGCGCACGGCTGCCGCGAGCGGCTGGCCGAGCTGGAGACGGCGCTGCGCGCGGAGACGGGCATCGACTCGCTCACGCTGGCCTACCACCGCAGCTTCGGCTACCTGATCGAGCTGACCCGCAGCCGCGCCGGCCTCGCGCCCGCGAGCTGGGAACGGCGGCAGTCGCTGCGCGACCGCGAACGCTTCTCCGAACCCCGGCTGCGGGCGATCGCGGGCGAGTTGGAGGAGGCCGAGGCCGACCTGCGCGAGGCCGAGCGGAACTGCGTCGAGCGGCTGCGCGAGGCGTTGGCCGCCCAGGCCGAGCCGGTGCGCGAACGGGCCGGCGCGGTGGCGCGTCTGGACGCCGCCTGCTCCTTGGCCGCGGTCGCCGCCGAGCGGGCCTGGACCCGGCCGGAGCTGGATCACTCGGGCGACCTCGCGATCGAGGGCGGCCGCCACCCGATCGTCGAGGCGCGCGCCGCGCCGGGCGGGTTCGTGCCCAACGACTTGCATCTCGCCGCGGACGGCCTGCGCGCGCCGCAGCTGCTCATGGTCAGCGGTCCCAACATGGCCGGCAAGTCGACCTACCTGCGCCAGGCGGCGCTGATCGCGGTGCTCGCCCAGGCCGGGTCGTTCGTGCCGGCGGCGCGGGCGCGGGTGGGCCTGGTCGACCGCGTCTTCGCCCGCGTCGGCGCGCACGACGAACTGGCCCGCGGGCGCTCGACCTTCATGGTCGAGATGCTCGAGACCGCGCGGCTCTTGCACGGCGCGGGGGAGCGCTCGCTGGTGCTGCTGGACGAGGTCGGGCGCGGCACCTCGACCTGGGACGGGATGGCCATCGCCCGGGCGGTGATCGAGGAGCTGGTCGGCGCGGGCCGGGAGCCAGGTCCAGCGAGGCGCGGTCCGCGTACGTTGTTCGCGACGCACTTTCACGAACTGACCGCGCTGGCCGGAACCCTGGACCGGGTGCGCAACGCGGCCGTCCAGGTGGAGCAGGCCGAATCGGGCGAGCTGGTCTTTCCCTACCGCGTCCGCGCCGGGGCCGCCGACCGCTCCTACGGCGTCCAGGTGGCGAGTCAGGCCGGCCTGCCGCGCCGCGTGATCGAGCGCGCCCAGGCCCTGCTTGAGCAGTTCGAGCGCTCGGGCGGATCGCAGCCGGCCGCGGCGAGCTCGGGCGCGCCCGAGCGGGCCGAATGGGCTGAACTGGCTGAACTGGCTGCATCCTCCGGTCCGGAGCGGCCGCCCGCCGCGGCCGCCGCGCCGCAACTGATGCTGATGCCGCCCGCGCACCCGATCCTCGCCGACCTCGCCGATCTGGACGTGGACGGCCTGACGCCATTGGAAGCGATCTCGGCGCTCTACGCCCTGCGCGACCAGGCGCAGCTCGAAATGCGCGACCAGGCGCAGCTCGCGGGGAGCGGGCAGGCGCAGCTCGACGGGCGCGAGCAGGCGCAGCTCGACGGAGCGCTCAACGGGCGGATCGAGCGCTACGGGCCGCTGGCCGGCGTGGCGGAGGCGGGATCGTGAGCGGCGTCGCGCGCCGTGTTGTGAGCGGGGCTGCGGTCGGGGCCGCAGGCGGGGCGCTCGCGGAGCGGGCGATCCGCGAGCTGCCCGATCGGGTCGCCGCGCAGATTGCGGCGGGGGAAGTGGTCGAGCGTCCGGCGGCGGCGCTGAAGGAGTTGCTGGAGAACGCCGCCGACGCCGGCGCGGGGCGGATCGCGGTGGAGATCACGGGCGCCGGGCGCGAGCGGATCGCCGTGCACGACGACGGACGCGGGATCGCCGAATCGCAACTGGCGCTGGCCTTCCGCCGCCACGCGACCTCGAAACTGGCGCGGGTCGAGGATCTGTCGCGGCTCAGGAGCTACGGCTTCCGCGGCGAGGCGCTGCCTGCGATCGCCGCGGCGGCGGGCCGGCTGCGGATGGTCTCGCGCGTCGCGGGCGCGGAGCGCGCGGCGGCGATCGAGTTCGAGGATGGGCGCGCGGGGCCCCTCAGCCCCGCCGCGCGGGCGGTGGGGACCTCGGTCGAGGTCGACGATCTGTTCGCCAACCAGCCCGCCCGCCGGGCCTTCCTGGCCGGACCGCGGGCTGAACGCGGGGCTTTCTTGCGCGCGGCCTCGGACGCCGTGCTGGCCCGCCCCGAGGCCTCGCTGCGCGTCGTGATCGACGGCCGCGAGCCGTTGGCGCACGAAGCGCGGGCGGCGGACGGCCCGCGCGATCCGTCCGAGCAGTCCGAGCTGGGCGATCCGGACGCGGCGGTCGGCGAGGAAGCGCTGCGGCGCGGTCTGGCCTCGGTCTTCTCCGAACGCGCCGCCGGGCGGGCGCTGTGGATTGCGGCATCGTCGGAGCGCGGCGCGGTCGCCCTGGACGGGCTCTGCGGCCTGGCCGACGACGCGCGCGGGACGCGCGACGGGCTGAGGCTGTTCGTCAACGGCCGCCCGGTCCAGGACCGGCGGCTGGCCTACGCCGTGCAGGAGGCCTACCGCGACTGGATCCCGGCGGGCCGCTTCCCGCTGGCGGTGGTGCGCATTACGACGCCCCCGGAGGCGGTCGACGTCAACATCCACCCGGCCAAGACCGAGGTCAAGCTGCGCGACCACGACCTCGCCTTCGGACTCCTGCAGCGCGCGATCCGCGATGCGCTCTCGCGCGACCGGTTCGCGGCGCCGCCGCTGCTCCGGCCGATCGCGCCGCCGGGATCACCGCCGGGATCACCGCCGGGATCACCGCCGGACGCCGCCGGCCGCGCCGGCCGGCAGGGGAGTCCGTACGCGGACCCGCGCATGGCGCTGCCCGCGCGCGAGCCGCGGGCGGCCTCGGTCGCCGAGCCCTCGCTCACGGGCTGGCGGCATGCGGACGGCTCGCGCCGGGCGGAGCCCGCAGCGGCTGACGCCGGGCGGCCCGATTCGGCCGCTCGCCCCGCGCCGGCGCGCGCGCTGCCGCCGCTGAGAATGGTCGGCCAGCTGCACCGCACCTTCATCATCGCCGAAGGCCCCGAGGGCCTGGTCCTGATCGATCAGCACGGCGCCCACGAGCGCGTGCTCTACGAGCGCCTGCTGGCCCAGTCCCGGCGTCCGGCGGATGCGCGGCAGCCGCTGCTGTCGCCGCTGCTGCTGCCGCTCGACGCGCTCGAGGCGGCCAACTGGGCGGCCGCGGCGGAGCGGCTGGACGAGCTGGGCTTCCGCGCCGATCTGTTCGGCGAGCGCACGCTGCGCCTGCGGGCCGTGCCGGCGGCGTTGGACGCCGGGGACGCCGAGGCGCTGGTGCGCGGCGTCCTGGCCGATCTGGGTCCCGCCCCGGACGAACCCGAGCGCTTCGATCGGGCGGCGGCCTCCGCCGCTTGCCACGCCTCGGTGCGCCGCGGCGCGGCGCTCGACCCGCCCGCGATGACGGCCCTGCTGCGCGACCTCGAGCGCACGGAGCAGCCCCACACCTGTCCCCACGGTCGTCCCACGCTGGTCGAGATCCCGGCCGACGACGTGCTGCGCCAGTTCCGCCGCAAGTAAGGCATTCGACACTTTCCCGAAGACCGCTGCGAGTCCATCCAAGCGCGACCCGCTCGGCTCCCGGCCTTGGCGCGGGATGGACCCCGCCGGTGCAGAGAGGGAACTGATCCCCGCGCACAGCGGGGACCGGACCCGTTCGAATCAAGCGCAGGTCTCAGCGGAACAAGGCCGCCCCGGCGGTGGACGCTGGGGCGGCCTTGACGGCGGCGTCGACGACGGGACGGCGGATCAGGTGCCGCGCAGGCGCGGATCGAGGATGTCGCGCAGGGCGTCGCCCATCATGTTGAAGCCGAACACGGCGATCGCGATGGCGAGGCCCGGGAAGACGGCCATCCACCAGTACTGAGCGCCGTAGGTCAGCGCCAGTCCGCCGGCGTCGCGGCCCCAGGTGGGGAAGGGCTCGGGGATGCCGAAGCCGAGGAAGGAGATGGCGGCCTCGGCCAGTACGGCGACGCCGAGATTGATCGAGGAGAGGATGATGATCGTGGCCATCACGTTGGGGATGATGTGGGCGACCATGATCCGCGCGTTGGAGGCGCCCAGCGCGCGGGCGGCCTCGACGTACTGAGCGGCGCGGGTGGAGAGCACGGCGCCGCGCACGATGCGCGAGTTGCCGGCCGCCAGGACCACGGCCAGGGTGACGATCACCACGGTCGTGCGTGGGAATACCTCCCACAGCCATTCGTCGCCGAAGTCGGCCTGGGGGCCGATGTCGGGCCCGCGGCCGAGTCCGAAGAATCCGGTGCCGCCGGAGCCGAGCACGGCCAGGATGCCGAGGATCAGGAAGATCGCGGGGAAAGCGTTCCAGACATCCACGACCCGCTGAATCACGAGATCGATGTCGGGCAAGGGGCTGCGTTTGGACGGCACTTTGCTGAGCGCGGAGTCGGCGAACTGGTCGATCTGCTCCTTGAACAGGCCCAGCGTGACGATGTCCAACAGTCTGAGCGCCAGTTGCGCGGCGAGCACGGCCAGGGCGAAGGGCAGGGCGGCGAACCACCAGAGCGGACCGGGCAAACTGAGCAGGATCGGCGGGGCGCGCATCTGCCAGCCGATCCCGGCCCCGGCGAAGTAGCCGGAGACGAGGCCGATCGAGGTCGCCAGGAAGGCGGTCAGAAGCACCGTGCCGACTCCGACCAGGACGGTGACCTCGGCCCCGTAGACGATCCGCGTCGTGTAGTCGCGGCCCAGGTTGTCGGTGCCCAGCACGTGGTCCCAGGTCGGGCCGATGAAGCGGTCGGAGAAGGTCGCCTTGGCGTAGGGCACGATGTTCGGGTTGCCGCCCGTGTCCGTGGTCTGAATCCAAGGCGCGAAGAAGGCGACCAGGACGCAGGCCAGCAGGATCAGGCCGCCGAAGGCGCCCATGTACTTGCGCTTGCGGTACATCCAGAAGGGCATGATCACGACGGCGATGAGGAAGCCGAAGGAACCAAGTACGATCAGCGCCGTCAAGGCGGTGACGAAGCCGATCGGGCTCTCCAGCGAGCGGTTGATCAGATTCTGCGTCAAGTCCCGCGCGCGGTCGGCGAGCGGTTCTCGGCGCTGGATCACGACGGCATCGTCAAGCACAGTTGATTCGGACACGGCAGAGTCCCTTCCCGGCGCCCGAGGCGGCTAGGAGTATCGGATGCGCGGGTCGACGAGCGAATAGGCCAGGTCGACGATGAGGTTGATCACGATCACGAAGAGGGCGATCACGACCATGATGCCCATCACGATCGGGATGTCGCGCCGTTTGAGAGCGTCGATCATCTTGAGGCCCATGCCGGGCAGATTGAAGATGCTCTCCATGATCACCGAGCCGCCAATCAGCAGCGAGGCCTGCAGGCCGATCACGGTCAGGACCGGGATCAGGGCGTTGCGCATCGCGTGGCGGACGATCACCGAGTTCTCCTGCAGCCCCTTGGCCCGCGCCGTGCGGACATAATCCTGGCGCAGGACTTCGAGCATCTCGCCTCGGGTCAGGCGCATCATCGGGCCGGCCAGGGCGACGCCCAGCAAGATCGCCGGCACGTACATCTTGCGCAGGTTCTCGCCCAGATCTTCGGTCGGCGGCGAATAGGTGACGGGTAAGGCGGGTAAGCCGAGCTTGGGGAAGACGATGCTGATCACGATCACGGCGAGCCAGAAGCTGGGCACGGCCAACGCCAGTACCGCAAGCCCCCGCAAGACATAGTCGTACCCGGAGTCCTGTCTGACTGCGGAGATCACTCCGACAGGCAGGGCCACCACCGTCCCCACGATCAGGGCGAGGAAGCCCAGTTCCATCGTCACCGGGATGCGGCTCTGCAGTTCCTCGTTGACGGTCCGGAACGAACCCTGCAGCGAGGTGCCCAGGTCGCCCTGCAGGGCGTTCCAGAGCCAGTCGCCGTAGCGCTCGTGCCAGGGCCGGTCGAGCCCCAGTTGCGCCTCAATCCGGGCGCGGAACTCCTGAACGCTCTCCCCCTGGCCGGTGTACTCCTCGAGCAGCGTGTCGACGAAATCGCCGGGCAGCAACTCAACCAGCAGGGAGACGAGGATCGTGACCCCCAACAAGGTGGGGATAATCAGGAGGAGCCGTCTGATGATGTACTGATTCATGCCGCCTCATCCCATGCCGCTGCGGGGAGATTGAACGTCCGCCGTCCATCAGGCCCGGCGGACGTTCGTCAAAGTGTAGCGCTAGGCGCCCTTGGCCAGACGCTTCCGATTCGATTAGGTCAGCTCATCCTTGAGCGCCTGGTCGATCCAGACGTACGGCTCGAACGCGCCGCCCCAGCCGTAGGTGGTCTTGGGGTGGATGTTCTCGAAGTCGTTCTGCTTGACCCAGGGGTTGAAGGCGTACACGCCCGGCGTGGCGACGTAGGGCACGTAGTACATCTTCTCGGCGAGGTAGCGCTGGATGTCGTTGATCGCGTCGATCCGCTCTTCGAGGTCGAGCAGGGCGCGCTGATCGTCGAACATCTTGTGCAGCTCTTCGTCGAGCTCCGGACCGCCGCCGATGGCCGCGTTGGGGTGACCGAAGGTGTCGGAGTCGACCGGCGACCAGCCCTCGGCGTTGCCGCCCGTGTCGAGCGCCAGCACGGCGTCGCGGTTGTCGGGCGAGCGGCCCGAGGAACCCCAGTTGTGCCGGCCCGAGGTGCGCGAGTAGACCGCCGCGAAGAGGTCCTCCGGGTCCGTCGCGCCGCCGTAGAAGGGGCCGATCGCCAGGTGGCTGGATTCGCCGTCCCAGTTGTCGGGGAAGTTACCGCGGAAGATCGAGGCGATGTAGGCGGCGTACTCCTTCGAGAAAATCTCCATCTGGAAACCGGACTCCGCCACCGACGCGATGCAGGCCGCGTAGAGGTTGTTGGTCGCCGCGCCGTAGTCGGCGGTGTTGTGGACCAGCGCCTGTACGCCGTCGGGGTAGCCGGCCGCGTCCATCAGCTTCTGCGCTTCAGCCCGGTTGAGCTGGTAGTACTGCGCGTTGGGTCCGAACTCGTCCGACTTGGGGTCGAGCCAGAACGGCGGCAACTGCGAGATACCCGACTGCCAGCCGCCGCGGCCGGTGTCGTCCGTCGCGGTCAGCACGCCGTCGCGGTCCATGGCCATCGACAGCGCGAGGCGCATGCGGACGTCGTTCCAGGGCGCGATCGAGAAGTTGAAGTAGAAGCCGCCCGGCACCGTGTTCGGGGTGAAGACGAAGAAGCGCTCGCGGTCGTACTCGGCCGGGATCGCCTCGTCCATCTGCCTGAAGACGGCCGCCGAAAGCAGCGACATGTCGAGGTTCCCGTCGGCGATCGACTGGATCAGCACGTTCGGGTCGTTCTGCATCGTCTTCGTGATCTCGGCCTGGTAGGGAGCGCCGCTATCGCCGTAATCGTTGTGCCAGTTGGGGTTGCGGCTCCAGCGCAGCGCGACGCCCGGTTCGAACTCTTCGAAGACCCAGGGGCCTGCGCCGACCGGGCGCGAGGCGACGGTACCGTCGTCGACGATCTCGGGCGGGATGAACCAGAGGTGCTGCGAGGACGAGGCCAGGGTCAGGAAGGGCGCGTGGGGCCGGTGCAGACCGACCGTGATCGCGTTGTCCTCGCCCGGCTCGAAGGATGCGACGACCTTGTCCCAGCCGGCCGCGTTCGGCGAAATCTCGCGGAAGCGGTCGTACGTGTACATGATGTCGTCCATGGTCAGCTGGCGACCATTGAGCGGCTCGACATCGTGCCAGTAGACATCCTCGCGGATGTTGAACACGTAGGTGGTCGAGTCGACGATCTCCGGCAGCCGCGAGGCGTCCTCTGAGATCTCAGCCGTGTTGATCGGCGAAATCCCGGGCGCGCCTTCGACCTCGCGGATCAGCTTGGCGTAGTGATAGGCCGAGCCGATCTGGGTCCGGTAGGTGAGATTCTCGTACGGATCCAGCGTGGGCGGGTCGCCCGAACTGAGGCCGACGTACGGCGCGACGCCCGAGCCGCCCTCGCCGGGCGTGGGAATCACCGAGACGGCCTGCTGCTGCATCGACTGTTGTTGCTGCTGCGCGGACTCCTGCTGGTCGGCCTGCTGGGCCTGCTGTTGCGCGGCGTCCTGCTGCTGCATGGCCTGCTGCTGCTGTTGCATGGCCTGTTGCTGCTGAGCCTGCTGTTGCTGCACCTGTGCGGCGGCCTGCTGGTCGTCGTCGTCATCGCCGCAACCGACCAATGCCAGGCCGGCCGCGCCCACTCCGGCGCGGGCGGAGGCTCCCAACAGCGCACGTCGCGACATGCGTCGCCGGCGCATTCGTTGCCAGTAGTTTCGCTCGCTCATCATGAGCCTCCTGTTTCGCTGCCGCCGATCGGGCGGTTGCACTGGTATCGCCAAACGATACAACAGGTGAACAGCTTGTACAGGGGATATCTCGCGCATCCGAACCATTTGAGGGTCCCGTGACCAGCCGGCGGGCGGCGTCACGGCGCGAGCGCGCCGCTTGGCATGCGCCGATGAGACGACAACGCCCGCCGCGACAGTCTGTCGCGGCGGGCGTTGGGCGGTATCGGGACGTGACGATTAGGTCAGTTCGTCCTTGATGTCCTGGTCGATCCAGAGGAACGGCTCGAACGCGTTGCCCGTGCCGTAGCTGATCTTCGGGTGGACCTTGTCGAAGTCGTTGTGCCGCACCCATGGGTTGTAGACGTACGTCTCGGGCGCCGCGGTGTAGGGCACCGTGTACATCTTCTCGGCCATGTAGCGCTGGATGTCGTGGATCTTCTGCACGCGCTCCTCGAAGTCGAGGATGCCGCGCTGCTCGTCCATCAGCCGGTGCAGCTCTTCGTCCTCTTCCGGCCCGCCGCCGATCGCGGCGTTGGGGTGACCGAAGGTGTCCGAGTCGACCGGCGACCAGGCCTCGGCGTTGCCGCCGGTGTCGAGCGCCAGCACCGCGTCGCGGTTGGCCGGCGTGCGGCTCGAGGAGCCCCAGTTGTGCCGACCGGAGTTGCGCGAGTAGACCGCCGCGAACAGGTCCTCGGGGTCGGTCGCGCCGCCGTAGAACGGCCCGATTGCGAGGTGACTCTCCTCGCCGTCCCACGAGTCGGGGAAGTTGCCGCGGAAGATCGAGGCGATGTAGGCCGCGTATTCCTTCGAGAAGATCTCGAACTGGAAGCCGCCCTCGGCGACCGAGGCGACATTGGCGGCGAAGAAGTTGTTCGCCGTCGCGCCGTAGTCGGCGGTGTTGTGGATCGTCGCCTGGATGCCGTTCGGGTAACCGGCGGCGTCCAGCAGCTTCTGCGATTCGGCCAGGTTGAGCTGGAAGTACTTCGCGTTCGGGCCGAAGTCGTCGCTCTGGGGGTCGAGCCAGTACGGGGCCATCGGCGAGATGCCCGACTGCCAGACGCCCTGACCGGTGTCGTCGGTGCCCTCGAGGACGCCGTCGCGGTCCAGCGCCATCGACAGCGCCAGGCGCATGCGGACATCGTTCCAGGGCGGGATCGAGAAGTTGAAGTAGAACCCGCCCGGCGTCGCCGTCGGGGTCAGCACGAATGCGCGGTCGCGGTCGTACTCCTCAGGCAGCGCGCCGTCCATCTGCGCGTAGACCGACGCCGACAGCCGCGAGAAGTCGAAGCTGCCGTCGGCCACCGCCTGGATGATCACGTTCGGGTCCGCGTTCAGCGTCCGCGTGATCGTGTTCAGGTAGGGAGCGCCGTTGCCGTTGTAGCCGTTGTGCCAGTTGGGGTTGTGCCGCCAGCGCAGCGCGACGCCCGGCTCGTACTCCTCGAAGATGAACGGTCCCGCGCCGACCGGGCGCTCGGCCACCGTGCCGTCGTCCACGATCTCGGGCGGAATCAGGTAGAGGTGCTGCGAGGACGAGGCCAGAATCACGAACGGCGCGTGCGGTCGGTGCAGCTTCGCCGTAATCGCGTTGTCCTGGCCGGGCTCGAACGAAGCCACGACCTTGTCCCAGCTCGCGCCGTTCGGCGAGACCTCGCGGAAGCGGTCGTAGGTGTACATGATGTCGTCGATGGTCAGCTGGCGACCGTTGAGCGGCTCAACGTCGTGCCAGTAGACGTCATCGCGAATGTTGAAGACGTAGGTCGTCTCGTCCACGACCTCAGGCAGTTCCGAAGCGTCGGGCGTCTGCTCGCCGTGGTACGTCGGCGACACGCCGGGGGCGCCGTTGATCTCGCGAATCAGCTTCGCGTAGTGGTAGCCCGAGCCCGTCTGGGTCCGGTAGGTCAGGTTCTCGTACGGGTCCAGCGTCGGCAGGTCGCCCGAGTTGAGGCCGTAGTACGACGCGACCGAATCGCCGCCCTGGCCCGGACCCGGGACGCTCGACACGGTCTGCGCCTGCGAAGTGGCTGCCGCGTCCTGCTGTCCGTCCTGATCTTCCTGCGTGGCCGCCTGCTGCGCCTGCGCGTCGGCGGACTGCTGTTGCTGGGCCTGCGTCGCCTGCTGTTGCTGGGCCTGCTGTTGGACCTGCGCAGCCGCCTGCTGGTCGTCGTCGTCATCGCCGCAACCAACCAACGCCAGACCGGCCGCGCCGACGCCGGCGCGGGCCGACGCGCCCAGCAGCGCGCGCCGCGACATGCGCCGACGGCGCATTCGTTGCCAATAGTTCCGCTCGCTCATTTCGATGCTCCTCCTGGAGGGCCCGGTACTCCGCAGCCCAAGCTTCCTGCAACCCTTTCAAGTGGGTCGTGGATTGGATCGTATACCAGAGTCGCTCACTGGCGCAGTAACGCGCGACAACTCTCGCCGGGACTCGACAGATGTCGAGGTTGCGCGGCGACCTTGCGTCAGCGCCGGTGGCCGACGCTGCGGCGGATCGATTGGTAGAGGTAGCGCCAGTCCTCCACCGTGCGCGGCGACATGCCGCGATAGCGGATGCCGGCCAGCATCTCCACGTCGAATGGCGGCAAGGCGTCCCGCCTGGCGAACTCGCGCAGGCTCTCCGAGACGCCGGTTTCCTCTTCCTCGGGATCGATCACTTTGAACAGGTCGTCGACGGACGCGCCCAGCGCCCGGGCGACGGCGTAGAGCGTCGCCGCCGAGGGCCGTGCCGCCGGCGAGCGTTCGACCTGCGAGAGGTAACCCTTGGAGACGCCGGCCAGGCGGGAGAGTTCGCTGTCCTCCTGGCGGTCGTGAGCGTCGGGCGGCCGGTCCCTGCCTGATTGCGCCATGCGTTCCCTGTTCGCTCGCCGCATCTCGCCCAGGGCGGGCGGCCCAGCGCGGTATGCGCGGTATGCGCGGACACGCGCGCGTGGGGCATGTTTGGTGGAGACGGGGGAGAATCGAACTCCCCGTCCAGACGGCCGTTCGCCGCTGCGTCTACGTGCGTAGCCCTCGCTTCAGGTGTCCCCGACGGCCGGCGCGGGAGCCTACCGTTACCAACGGGTGAGTGGGATTGGTCTTAGCGTCGCGCCCCCACGGTTCGCGACGAGCAGCCGGATAAGTCGGCGCCGCATCCCCTCCGACCCGGCAACGGGTGAGGAGCGACGTCGCCGCGGTTAGGCGGCGAGGGCGAGTTCCCTGGATTCGCCAGTTAAGGGAGTTGCGGCGCAGTTTTACGAGCGACGCCAACTCGGCACGCAGCAACGAAGAATCAACCGCTGTCGAACCCTTTCGTCCCCATGGGGTTGGTCCACGGAATCACCCCGTGGTCATGCGACCGTATCAATGTTTCGCGCTCCAAAGTCCAAATGTCTCAGATGTTTCATATGTTCCTCGATACACACATCGCCGTCGGTCGGCGCGAAGAACGGCGACCAACCGTCAAGTCGCCGCTCGGAAGACCGCCGACCGACACATGCCATTCTATCGCTCACGCCCGCGCACCGCCCGCTCGATCTGGCGCTGGGCGTCGCGTTCGGCGATCCGGTCGCGTTTCTCGTGCAGCCGCCGGCCGCGGCCGACGCCAATCTCGAGCTTGGCCAGACCGCGGCTCAGATAGAGCCGCAGGGGAATCAGCGCCAGCCCGCGCTGGGCGAAGGCTTCTTCCAGTTGGCGGATCTCGCGTCGGTGCAACAGCAGCCGTCGATCCCGGGTCGGCTCGTGGTTGGCCTGGCCGGACGGCTCGTACCGGGCGATGTGCGCCCCGACCAGCCACATGTCGCCGTCTCGAGGTCGGCAATAGGCTTCCTGGATCGACACGCGGCCCATGCGCACGCTCTTAATCTCCGAGCCGGTCAAGCTCAGGCCCGCCTCGTAGCTTCGCAGGATCTCGTAGCGATGCAGCGCGCGCCGGTTGCGCGCGATCACGCGGTCGTTGCCGCTCGCGCCATTCTGCTCAGCATCCTTGCGTCGAGCCTTCGATTGTTTCGCCATGTATCGAGCTTAGTCGGCCGCGCAGCCCGCCGGTCGCGGCGCGTCGACCCCATCTTCGTCGCACGCGCAACCCGTTTTCTAGTCCCGGCTCTATGCGAGGACTGGACCATTTCGATATCCGCACCGGTCTCCTGTGGAGACCTGCGCGAAACACCTGTCCATCATTCCGGCCTGCATTCCGGCCTGGGGCCGGAATGACGAATCATTGTGGTGGCGATGTGCGCGCTGGTCACCGCTGGGAGAGGGGCCGTGCGGACGCATAGCATGGCGGCAAGTTCGACGTAGCGGAAAGTGGTCGCGGATATGCGACGGCGGCGGCTTCAGGGCAGCGTTGCGGCTCGATGGTGGCCGCGTGTCGCTGTGCTGATTGCCGCCGCCGGATTGTTGGTGGCGCTGGCTGCGGGAGCGGCGGTGCTGGCGCATCCGCCGCTGTTCGCCGACCTGCGCCCCTGGTGGCCGCCGCTGGCGGCGGTCGGACTGGTGTCGACCGCCGCCGGCTATTGGCTGCTCTGGGGACGCGGCCGCTAGCTCTCTTCGGCCAGCGCCGCGAGGATGCGCTCGGCCACGTCGGCGGGCACGCGCGACATCCATGCGTCCTGGTGGTTCTGGAGGTACCAGAGGGCGCCGGCGTCCGGCGTCTCGTCGTTGTCGCCCATCCAGATCTCGGTTTCGATCTGTTCCGCGGCGCTGTAGTCCCAGGCGCGCAGGAATTCGATCACCTCGGGCGCTCGATCGATCAGGCTGGTGTTGACCGCGATCCGCACCTCGGAAGACGGGTAGGCGCAGCCCTGGTCGCCGTTCCAGCACTCTTCTGTCCACTCCGGCTCTTCCAGCCGGTAGAGGTCGAGCGTGGCGGTCGGCTTGGTCGGACCCCAGATGTAGCCCAGCCAGGCGTCGCCGCGAGCGTAGGCGCCTTCGAGATCGGCGAACAGCGCCGCGCCGCTGCCGGGGTCGACCACGTCAACGACGTCCTCGAGACCGTAGGCGGCGACCTTGTTCAGGTTCACGAGTTCGCAGGCCCAGCCGGCGATGCAGCCCACGAAGCGGGCCTTGCCGCGCGAGTCGGCGGTGACGAAGAGGTCCTGGTAGTCGGGCAGGTCGGAGACCGACACGAGCCCGGGGTTCGCGTCCTTGACGTACTGCGGAATGACCCAGCCTTCCCAGTTCTCGTCCAGGCTGTCGCCGAGCAGTTCAATCACGCCCTCGTCGAGCTCGTCGATCCAGGGCTGCTGCGCCGGCCAGATCTCGAGCGTGACGTGGGTGTCGTTGTTGGTCAGGCCCGCCCACAGTGAGACGGTGTCGCCGGCGATCAGCTCGGTCGGGTAGCCGAAACCATGCTCGACGATGTAGGCGACCACGCGGGTCTGGACTTCGGACGAGAGCCAGTTCAGGTCCGAGAAGATAATCGGATCCTTCGACTCCTCCTGCATGGCCTGCTGTTGTTGTGCTTGCTGGCTCTGCTGCGCGGCGGGCTGCTCATCCTGCTCAGCTTGCTGCTGGGCGGCGGCGACGGCCTGCTGCTCCTGCTGCGCTTGCTGCGGCTGCTCCGCTTGCATGGCCTGCTGTTGTTGCTGCTGCTCGGGCTGGGCCGTTTCTGCGGCCTGCTGCTGTTCCTGCTGGGGCTGCTCTGCGACCGCCTGCTGTTGCTCGTCGTCCGACGAACATGCGACACCCAGGATCGCTGCCGCGGCGACCAACCCCACAAGGGCAAGCCCCACGCGCTGCAACTGATTCGTTCCCGTCAAACGCACTCATCACCTCAATGTCTCGCTCGACGCCAAGTCGACGCCGTTGTGCTTTGTGCAACGTATCAGACCAGTTAGAGCCAGTCAGAGCAGGTCGCCGCACCTGCGCCCGGGCGACCCGAGACGGCTCAGTCCTGGGTGCGGCGGGCTCGGCTGAGGCGATAGGCGGCCAACAGCGTCATTGAAATCGCCATGAACACGAACAATGCCTTGGCTCCGCCGAGGAACGCATTGGGCGACAGATCGGGGTCGGCCAGCGCGAAGCCTGCGAGCACCCAGCAAAACACGGCGATCAACAGCGTCGAGAGGATGCGTAGGCGGCTGGCCCGCCGGGTGAACCGTTCCAAGGCGCGTTCCTCTCTGCGATCGCTCATTCGCCGCTGACGGCTTCCTGCTGCCGACGCGTCAGCGCCTGGGTCACGCGATCCATGATGATCGCCAGGAAGACGATGCCCAGTCCGGCGATGAAGGCATTGCCCGGCTCGATCCGGCCCAGACCCTGATAGACCTTGAGGCCCAGTCCGCCGGCGCCGATCAACGAGGCGATGGCGACCATCGAGAGCGCCATCAGCGTGGTCTGGTTCACGCCGGCCATGATGGTCGGTATGGCAAGCGGAATCTTGACCTTGAGCAACATCTGGCGCTGCGTCGCGCCGAACGACTCTGCGGCTTCCAATGTCTCGGCCGGCAACTGTCGAATGCCGAGGTTGGTCAGACGCACCGCCGGCGGCACGGCGAAAATGAGCGACGCCAATACGCCCGAGACGTTGCCCAGGCCAAGGAAGGCGACGACGGGCACGAGGTAAACGAACGAGGGCATCGTCTGCATGGCGTCCAGGATCGGCCGCAGGAAGACGTCGAGGCGATCGCTCTGCGACGACCAGATGCCCATCGGCACGGCAATCGCAATCGACAGCGTGACGGTCACGATGATCAGCGCGACGGTCTCCATCGTCGCCGGCCAGAGCCCGAAGACCGCCAACACCAGCAGTGACGCGACGGAGCCGAAGGCCATCCGCCAACTGACCATCAGCAGGCAGATCATGCCCGTCATCGCGATGAACGCCGGCCAGGGGAACCAGAGCAGCATGTCTTCCAGGCTGACCAGGAACCAGGTCATCACGTCTTTGATGCTCTGAAAGAACCATGAGACGTTGGTCGTCAACCAGTCGACCGCATCATCGAGCGCGTTGCCGACATCGCGGCCGACATCGACGGGCACTTCCTCGCTGCCGACGGCGTAGGCGATCAGGAAGCTGAGCATGATGCCCAACACCGCCAGCGGCCGCACGTACCAATGCTCGGGCAGCGGTTGTCCCGCCTTGGGCGAGGCAATCAGCCTCCACAACCAGGCCAATGGCAGCAACAGACGCCTTCCTGACTGCGGGTCCATGCGCGCTGCTCCTATTCCGCCGCGATCGCCGCTGCGGCCTCGTCGGAGACCATCGCCCGGGCCAACCGCTGCAACGGGATCACCCCTACCAGGTTGCCCGAGTCGTCCACCACCTTGAGCGGCTGCGTCGCCGACAGGCCGGCCGGCACCAGTTCGTCCAGCACCGCGTCCTCGCGCACCACGTAGCGGTCCTCGGTCGGCCCGGCCAGCGCTTCGGCGCTGGCGTCCATGATCGACGCGGCGGTGACCATCCCGTGCAGGCGTACGTCCTGCGTGAACTCGCGGACGAAGGCGTCGGCCGGATTGAGCACGACATCGTTGGGCGCGCCGAGCTGCACGATTTCGCCGTCGCGCATGATTGCGATCCGATCGCCGACGCGGACCGCCTCGTTCAGGTCGTGGGTGATGAACACGATCGTCTTCTGGACCGAGGACTGGAGCGCCAGCAACTCGTCCTGGAGATCGCGGCGGATGACCGGATCGAGCGCCGAAAAGGGCTCGTCCATCAGCAGGATCGGCGTGTTCATCGCCAGCCCGCGCGCCAGCCCGACCCGCTGCTTCATCCCGCCCGAGAGCTGATTCGGCATTGACCCGGTCCAGTCGCCCAGGCCGACCAGTTCCAGCGCGTTGCCGGCGCGCTCACGCCGCTCGCGGCGGGCGACGCCGCCAATCTCCAGCGGCAGCGCGACATTGTCGACGACATTGCGATGCGGCATCAGGCCGAAGTGCTGGAAGACCATGGCCAGCTCGCTCCGGCGAGCCTCGCGCAGTTCGTCCTGCTCCATCGCGGTGATTTCGCGATCGTTCAGCCAGACCTCCCCGGCGGACGGCTCGATCAGCCGGTTAATGCAACGCACCAGCGTCGACTTACCGCAGCCGGACAGGCCCATCACCACGAACAGCTCGCCCTGGGCGATATCGACGCTGATCTCGCGCAGACCGACGACCGCGCCGGTCGATTCCTGAATCTCGTCTTTAGACCGCCCCTGGCGGGCCAATTCCAGGCCCTCGCCGCGATCATCCGCGAAGACCTTGTATAGCCCGCGAATGCTGAGCGCGGCGTTGCGCACATCGGCGGCCATATGCGATCTCCCCTCGTGCTCGATCCGGAACACGTTGACGACATTCCCGCTTCAGCGCACAGACTACTCTGGACACGATGCTTGACGTAATGCGCCGCCGGCGGTTCCTGGGACTGATCGCGCTTGCCGCGCTGCTGGCGACGCTGCTGCTGTCGAGTCTCGGCTGCAATACCTCCGGCGGCGGTATCTTCTCCGGTGTCGGCGGGCGCGGAGAGGCAGCGCTGCATATCGACGAAGCGGCCGACGACAAAGCGGTCCTGACGCCGCTCAATCGGCCGCTCGCGCTGGAGGAGCCATTCTGGATCCGCCTGGAGATGAATGAACCGGTCGACGCCGACCACATTGTCGTGAGGGTCGAATACGACGCCGGGGCGCGAGAGTACTTCGAGCTGCGCGACATTCGCTTCAACGAGGTCGAGCCGCCCTGGCAGGTCGCCGCGATCCCCTTGCAGCTCACCGACGACGGCGATTTCAACATTGCGCTGATCGTCAACTCGCGCAAAGTCACCGATGTCAAGGTGACGGTTGAGAACTGATCCGACTGGACTCGTCGCTCCGTCGAGGCGCGATCCGAGCTGCGCTAACCTGCGCTCCGTACAGTGCGCCGGTCGCCGGCGAGCAAACAATTGAGCGCGCGAGCAGTCGAGAGGTGAGTGATGCGGCCCATCGTCGATGTAGCTGCCGAGCTTGGTCTGACGGAAGACGATCTCGATCTCTACGGTCGCCACAAGGCCAAGCTGACTGCGGACGCGGTCTCCCGGCTGAACGAACGGCCCAGAGGGGACCTCGTCCTGGTGACCGGCATGACCCCGACCACCGCCGGCGAGGGCAAGACGACGACCGCCCTGGGACTGACGCAGGCGTTGCGGCAGTCGGGCGCCAACGCCGCGGTCGCCCTGCGCGAGCCCTCAATGGGTCCGGTCTTCGGCATCAAGGGCGGCGGCACCGGCGGCGGCCTCTCGCAGGTCCTGCCGGCCGACGACATCAACCTGCATTTCACCGGCGATCTCCACGCCGTCACTGCGGCGAACAACCTGCTCGCCGCGGCCATCGACAACTCGCTCTTCCACGGCAATCCGCTGGGCCTGGACTCGCGGCGGATCACCTGGCGGCGCTGTCTCGACATGAACGATCGCGCCCTGCGCGGCGCGGTGATCGGCATGGGCGGCGCATCCGACGGCATCGTGCGCGAAGAATCCTTCGACATCACGCCGGCCTCCGAGGTGATGGCCATCCTTTCCGTCGCCAGCGACATCGACGACCTGCACAGGCGGCTGGGCGACATCATCGTCGGCTACACGGGGTCGACCCCGATCCAGCCGATCACATGCCGCGAACTGCAGGTCGACGGCGCGATGACCGTGCTGCTCCAGGACGCCATCCGTCCCAATCTCGCCCAGACCGGCGAAGGCGGACCCGCGTTCGTGCATGGCGGTCCGTTCGCCAATATCGCCCTGGGCTGCAACTCAATCGCGGCCACGCGGGCCTCCCTGGCGACCGCCGACATCACCGTGACCGAGGCCGGCTTCGGCTCCGACCTGGGCGCAGAGAAGTTCTTCAACGTGGTCTCGCGGATCGGCGGGTTCGAGCCGCAGGCGGCGGTGATCGTGGCCACCGCCCGCGCGGTCAAGCGTCACGGCGGACGCCCGGCGCGTGACCTTGAGGTCGAAGACCTCGACGCGCTCGAAGCGGGTCTGCCCAACCTGGACGCGCACATCGACAATGTGATCAAGCACGGCGTGATTCCAATCGTCGCCGTCAACCGCTTCCCGTCCGACACCGATGCCGAGCTGAACGCCATGCTGGCCCACTGCCGCAATCGCGGCGTACGCGCGGCCATCGCCGATCCGTACGGCGGCGGCGGAGCCGCCTGCCTCGATCTCGCCACGCAGGTCCGCGAAGCGCTGGCCGGCGAGCGGCCTGAGTTCACGCGCCTCTACGCGCTCGACCAGCCGCTGCGCGAGAAGATCGAGACCGTCGCCCGCGAGGTCTATGGGGCGGGTTCGGTCTCATTCCTGCGGCTCGCCGAGCTCACCTTGCGCCGCGCCCGTCGGCTGGGCCAGGAGGACTGGCCGGTCTGCATCGCCAAGACGCAGTACTCGTTGTCGGTCGATCCGACCCGGCTCGGGCGGCCCCTCGACCATGAATTCACGGTTCGCGACGTCCGACCCTCGGCCGGCGCCGGATTCGTGGTGATCATCTCGGGCGACATCATGACCATGCCGGGCCTGCCCAGTTCGCCCGCTGCGACCCAGTTCGATCACACCGCTGCATCGCACACCGGATAGATGACGATGACCGAGTTTCGCAACACGTTTTCCGGCAATCCGCTCGACCGCGAAGCCGCGCGCCGGCGCGACGAATCGTGGGTGACGGAGCGGCTCGACGACGCAGCAGCGCAGTTCCTGCCCCTGTCCAACCTGACCTTTCCGATGCGCCGCGAGGGCGATGGCATGCGACTTGCCTGGTCGCCCTTGCCTGCAGAGGCCGATGTCGAACGCTATCCGCCGTTGCTGCTCGGCACCAGCGACGGAGTCGCCCGATTCGCGATCGACGCGGCGGCGGCGCCCGATCGCTTCGCGCTGCCCGACGACGCCACATTCATGGACCTGCGCGCCGCTGCGCCGCTGCTCGACGCCGATGACGCGGGCATCGCCGCCCAGGCGCGCTCGTTTCTCGATTGGCATCAGCGGCATCGGTTCTGCGCCGTCTGCGGCGAATCGACCCGCCATGTGCAGGGCGGGATCTATCGGAAATGCACCGTCTGCCCGGCCGAGCACTTTCCGCGCACCGATCCGGTCGTAATCACCGTGGTCATCGACACCGTCCGCGACCGCTGCCTGCTCGGCCGCCAGGCCTCCTGGCCGCCGGGCATGTTCAGCGCCCTGGCCGGATTCATCGATCACGGCGAGTCGATTGAAGACGCAGTGCGCCGCGAGGTCGCCGAAGAATCCGGGATCGAAGCGGTCAACGTCCGCTATCACTCGTCGCAGCCCTGGCCGTTCCCCTCCTCCCTGATGATCGGCTGCCACGCCGACGCCGGTACGTCCGACATCAACTACGACGAGTGGGAGATGGACGATGTGCGCTGGTTTACCCGCGAGGAGATTCGTCACTCGCTCGATCAGCCCGCCGCGCAGCTCGGCGAACCAGGTTTGCCCGACGGCGCGCTGTCGCTGCCCGGACCGATGGCCATCGCGCATACGTTGATTACCGCCTGGTCGACCGGCGAGGTCTGATCACCGCTGCTGACTCGTTCCGCACTTTGTCTCGATAGTCGTCTGCACATGCGATCATGCCCCGCTGTGCGCTGTACGCTCGTCTCCATGCATTACTCACGTCTTGCCCTCCGGGGCATCGCCGTCGCCGTCATCGTCGCTATCTCCCTTGCTTTCTTCGCGGCCTGTTCCTCTGAAGATGAACAGTCCCAGCCCGCGCAAACTCGGCAAGCGCAACAGGAACCGGAGAGTCGGCAGGCTCAGCCCGCTCCGTCGGCGCAATCCGCCGGCGACAGCCAGGATCAACAGGATCAACGGAATCAGCCGGCCCAGCAGCAGGAACAGCAACAGGCAGGATCCGATCAGAGGGTCGCACAGACGCAACAGGGCGATCAGACCGACCAATCCGATCAGATGGCGCAGGACGCGCAACCGTCAACCGACCAGCAACAGGAATCCCAAGCGGAGGCGGTCGAATCCCAGCAGCAGGAACAGTCACAGGCCGAGCCGCCGGCGCAGCAGACAGAACAGACTGAGCAAGACGAAGCCGCGGCAGGTCAATCCGCCGCCGACTCGGACGCCCAGGCAGAGGAGATGCAGCCTGAGTCCGCCGAGCAAGAGCAGGCTCAGGATCCCGCCGAGATGGAGCGGCTGCGCCTGCGCGCGGAGGAAATCAGCGCGCAAGCAACCGTCAACGACTTGGTCGGGATCAATGCCTGGTTGAACGGCGAGGAAACGTCGATCGCGCTGGAACTGGCCAAGGGCAACATCGTCCTGATCGACTTCTGGACCTACACCTGCATCAACTGCGTGCGCACGCTGCCCTTCCTCACCGCCTGGGACGAGAAGTACCGCGAACACGGACTCGTGATTATCAGCGTTCATACCCCGGAGTTTCAATTCGAAGAACGGCTCGAAAACGTCAGCATGGCCATCGCCGAACACGACATCGAGTACCTGGTGGCGGTCGACAACGACTACCGCACGTGGCGGGTCCTACAGGGCAGCCGCGGATTCTGGCCGCGGAAGTTCCTGATTGGACCGACGCCGGACGGATCGCCGATGGGCGTGCGCTACGACCACATCGGCGAAGGCGACTACGAGGAGACCGAACACCAGATCCGAGCCGCGCTCGAGGCGATTGGGAAGGACTTGTCCGGCGTGCCCTTCGGCGTGAACGTCGCCGTGCCGGATCGCTCCGATGTCGCCCGCGGCGCCCAGACGCGCGAACTCTACGGCGGTTGGCGACGCAACACCGGCGGCGGCGGGCCGTACGCGGGCCAGGAGGAGTACTTCCTCGCCGGCCTCAGCATCGAGCATCTCTACCGGGACGTCGACAGCGGCGATCGTGAACACAACCGCTGGTACCTGGAAGGTCTCTGGCGCGCCGAGTCGGAAGCGATCGCGCACGCTCGCGACACTGAGAACCTTGAGGACTACATGGCGCTCATCGTCCGCGCGCGGACGGCCAACGTGGTGCTCACGGTGGCCGAGGACGGCCAACCCTACGACGTCTTCATTCAGTACAACGACGACTGGGTCCAACCCGAGTTCGCGGGCGAGCATATCCAGTGGGACGGCGACGGGCGCTCGTACATCCGCGTGAACCAGAACGACCTCTATCGCCTGCTGTTCTTCGAAGACTTCACCGAGGGCGAGCTCAAGCTCAGCTCCAATTCCGATCAGTTCCGCATCTTCGCGTTCACCTTCGGCTCATACGTCGGCGGTGAATAGCGTCCAACGATCGCCAGGGTTCCAACGAGCGAGGATTTCCATGAGGTTCATTCGACGATCGACACTCGGTCGCAGCGCGCCGGCAATCGCCGCGTTTACGGCTGCAGCGTTACTGGCGCTCTCCGCCTGTAGCTCCGGTTCCGACGATCAGCAGCAGGATCAAGCCCAAGCCCTGGCACAACCGCAGCCCGCCGAACAAGCGACCGCTGCAACCAGCGAGTCCGCCCAGGATGACCGCTCGCAATCAAGCGCGGGAACGATTGGCCGGGTCCGATCTTCCAGCGCCGATCAGCAACAGGCTCAGGCGCAAACTGATGCGGATCAGCAGGCTCCGGAGACGCCGGATGAAGTGCAACAGGCGCAACAGGCGCAACAGCAACAGGAAGAGGCCGCCGGCGGCGCGGCCGGTATGGAGGGCGGCGCATCGGTCGCCATTGTCGAGGAGGCCGCTTACGACGATCTCAGTCCGCGCCTGCAACTGCTGCGCGACTCCGGCTACCCGGTCTACGTGGCCGGCGACTACATCATCGCGCTCGGCACTCCCGATCTGTCGCCGGGCAGGCACCGGGTGTCGGTTGTGATCGAAGGTCCCGTGGGGCTGGTCGAGTTTCCCGCGATCAGCGTCACCGTATTGCCCGAGTCCTCGCCCGGCGAGGCCCGGGACGTCCTGGCGCGGTTCGCCCGCTTCCCCGACGGGGTGCGAGGCTTTCATGTCACGGCCATCGATTTCGATCGCACAGGACGCTGGCACCTGATCCTGCAGATTCCCGCCGAATCGGGATTCGATCACGTCGGCCTCGCGCTCGATATTCCCGACGACACGTCGGCGCCCTCAATCGGCGACGCCGCGCCGGCGTCGGCCAGCCGAACGCTGCTCGACGTGCCCAACATCGCCGACCTCTCGACCGGCGAGACTCCCGATCCGGGTCTGTACCTGGTCTCGCTCGCCGATGCCGTAGAGGCCGATAAGCCCTTCGTTGTCGTCTTCGCCTCTCCCGGATTCTGCACCAACGCCTTCTGCGGCCCGCAGGCCGAGGTGCTCTCGGAGGTCCGCGAGTTGTTCGGCGACGCCGCCAACTACATCCACGTCGACCTCTATGAGAATCCCGAGCAGGTTCGTCTGGGCGAGGAGCCGGTGGAAACGCCCATTCTCGAAGAGTGGGGTCTGCACACCGACGAGTGGACCTTCGTCGTCAACGCCGAGGGCGTCGTCGTCGCCCGCTTCGAAGCCTTCGCCCCCCTCGCCGAAGTCGAAGCCGCGCTCGCCGAGGTACTCGAGGGCTAGCAGCCAACCTCAATCGCTTTGCGCCTCTCCCCAAGGAGACTTGCGCGTAATCCCATTCCGGTCCCCTCTCCCGGCGGGAGAGGGTTAGGGTGAGGGCCCTCCGCGACCCAGGCAGGCCCCACGACCAGGCAACGAGCGGCGGCCGGACCATCACCCAGCCCCCATGTCAAGCACGGGGCAGGCTTCTCCCCAAGGAGACTTGCGCGTAAACCCGATCCTCATTGCGTAGACGCACGTTTCCCAGTCCCCGCTTCATACGGGGACCTGCTCGGCTGCCCGTCGCGTACCTGGTAGAGCCTCGGTAGCGCCGACGGGGAGCGGGTCCCCGAATACATCGGGTACTGGACCCAGACGATTTACGCGCAGGTCCCCTCGGAAAGAATCAAGAAGAAGTCGACCCGGCCGCGCATTGATCGAAGTCAGTCGGCAGGCGCCTCGATGGGATGATCGAGCGCGTTCCCGTACTCGTGCCAGGAGGCGTCGTAGTTGCGACTCCGGTTGTAGCCGAGCAGTTGCAGGAGCCAGTATCCGTGCGCCGCACGGATGCCGCCCTGTCAATAGGTCGTCACCGTCTTGTCCGGCGTGATCCCCAGGTCGGCCAGCATCGCTTTCAACTCCGACGCCGGCTTCAGCGTCCGCACCGGTTCGTCCAGCGTCTTCAGCCACTCCAGGTGCACCGCGCCGGGAATCCGGCCGCCGCGCTGCGTCCCGCGCTTGTTCGCGCCGGTCCACTCGCCGTCCGATCGCACATCCCAGAAGACGTGGTTCTCGTCCTCGATCGCTGCGGGGATATCGTCCAGCCGGCAGATCGAGTCGTCGTGCGGCGCCGGCGGCGTCGGATACTCGACCGCCTGCGGCCGCAGATTCTGGCGCGACAGCGGTCGCCCCTCCGCGTACCACTTGTCCAGACCGCCATGCAGAATCTTGAAGTTGGTGTGTCCAAACCGATCGAACGTCCACCAGGCGCGAGCCGCGTAGAGCGATCCCGACCCATCGTAGGCGACCACCGTCATGTCCGGCGTGATCCCCAGACGGCCGGCCAGTTGCGCAAACTGCTCAGGATCGGAGATGCCGTAGATCTGCGAGTCGTCGCGCGGGTCGGTCTTCCAGTAGCGCGACAGCGACCAGACCGCCCCGGGAATGTGCAGTCGCAGGTAGCCGTCGAGCAGGTCGCAGTCGAGTACGACCAGATCGTCGTCGTCGATGTGCTCGGCGAGCCAGTCGGTCTCGCAGATCAGCTCCGGTCGCGCCCAACCATCGGGATTCGTGGTCATCGCCCTTGCTCCAGTCTGTGTTCCTGCCTGTCAGCGTCCGTCGTCGCCGCGTAGGTTACTCCGACGAGTCGCCGTCCGGCGTCTGCTGATCTTCCTGCTCTGCTTGCTCTTGCTGCGACTGATCGTCTTCGACTTCGACCGGTTCGGAACCGCCCTCGTCCGACCCGGCCGACGGGTTGTACTCACCGCGCAGGTAGTCGATCGCCACGAACAACTGGATGTCCTGCCCGGCCTCGAAGCCGGTTTCGGGCAGCGCGATCTCGATGTCGGGCGCGACGCCGACGCCCTCGACCGGCTCGCTGTTGGGCGTCAAATAGCGGGCGATGCTGACATAAAGCACGCTGCCGTCGGAGAGCTGGCGGGGGATGTTGACCGTGCCCTTGCCGGTCGTGGTCACGCCGATCAGCACCGCCCGGCCCTCGTCGCGCAAGGCGGCGGCCATGACCTCGGCGCCCGAGGCGCTGCCCTCGTTGATCAGGATCACCAACTCCAGGTCCAGACCGGCCCCGCCGGCGCTGTCGCGGAAGATCTCCTCCTCGCCCTCTCGATCAATCTGGCGCAGCACGACGCCTTCGTCCATGAACTCGCCGGTCGTCTCGACCGTGGCGCGCAGCAGACCGCCGGGATTGCCGCGCAGGTCAATGATTAACTTCTCCAGCCCCGCGTTGCGCGCCGCGTCGAGCAGGTCGATCAGCTCATTGCGCGTCCGCTCGGTGAACTGCGAAATCAGGATGTATCCGATATCGGCGACCGGCTGTCCCGAGCGGTCGGTGATCGGCAGCGACTCAACGCTGGGCACGACGATCCGGTCGCGGGTGACCACGATCAACTCTTCTTCGCCGTCGGCGTGACGGACCAGCAGCTCGACGTCGGTTCCGCGCGGACCGCGAATCACCGCGACCGCCTGCTCGAGACTCCAGCCCTCGGTCGATTCTCCGTTGACCTCGAGGATGATGTCGCCCGGAAGCAGTCCCGACTGCTGCGCCGGTGATCCGTTGAAGGGCCGAACGATGACGATCGCGCCCTCAATCATGTTGACCGTCGCGCCGATGCCCTCGAACGAACCGCCGATGTCCTCGCTCGCCAACCGATAGCGCTCTGCATCAATGAACACGGTGTGTTCATCCTCCAGCGCGTCAAGGATGCCGTTGATCGCCGCTGCGCGCGTGTCCAGCGATTCAAACCGGGCCGGCTCCACGAACTCGCGATCGAGCACGTCCACGATCTCGTCGAGCAGCGCGAAGCGGGAGTCCCGTCCGGGCGCAATCTCGGCGCCGTCGCTGCCTCCGTCATCATCCCGATCCGGCTGCGCGGCAATCGGTACGCCGGCCGGGCCGGAGCCGTCGCGCGAACTGCGCAGGAACTGACCATACGAGTCGCCCGCGTCGACCACGCGCATGACGCCGACACCCAGCGCGAACGCGGCGCCAATCATCACGACGATCAACAGGATCACCGACCAGCGGCCCGGTCGGCCGCTGGTCGATTTCGCCTCCGGTAGCACCGCGCCCCGACCGCTGTCGCCGCTGGGCGGCGGCTCCCATCGCAACTCCGACATCAGCCCGTGCCTCTTCCCCGAAACGCGCCAGCGGCCACCGTCAAGGCGGCCTTGCTGTCAGCGTCGCTCATAGTCTGTATCATCGCACTCACGTTACAGCGAACAGCGGTCCTCGCGAACCGCGCCAGCGGGTTCGCGGGAGCACATGAGGAGGCCATCATGCCAGCCGTCGCCGGATACAGCCATGTCGCGATCTGCGTCTCGGACATCGACAGCGCGCGGAACTTCTACAGCAACCAGCTCGGACTCGGCGAGATCGATCGGCCCGACTTCGGCTTCCCCGGCGCCTGGTACGAGGTCGGCGCGCTCCAGCTCCACCTGATGCAGCGCAAGCTCGAATCCGATGTCGAAGGCATCGGCCCGCACTTCGCGCTGTACATCCCAACCGACGACTTCCACAGCGAGGTCGAGCGGCTGCGCGGAGAAGGCGTCGCGATCATGCAGGAGCCGACCCAGCGAGACAACGACGGCATCTGGGCCGCATTCTGCAAAGACCCCGACGGCAACATCATCGAGCTCACCGACATGGGCCCCGACCACCACAAGTAATCTGGCTGCTCCCAGTCTGGACCGCGAGACATCCCGGTCATCTCCCGCAGGGCCCTCACCCTAACCCTCTCCCGCGAGGAGAGGGGATCAGAAAGCGTTGTATGCGCAGGTCTCCTCCGGAACAGGAGACCGGATACATCGTCACAACTAAGTCTCAGGTCACAGCGGCAAATCGCGCCATATCCCATGCGGCTGACTGCTCGTACCCTGATCGCGTGACATCTACAGCCGACGCCGTCCTGATCTGTCCGGGACAGGGAGCGCAGCGCGCCGGCGGCGTGGCTGATCTTGCGGACGCATTCGCAGACCTACCCTCGGTCGGCCAGACAGCGTTCGAGCTCGCCTCATCGATTGCCGGTTGCGACCTCTGGCAGCTTGGACTGAGCGCCGATCCCGAGGACGAGGTGGCTCTACGGCGACCGTCGTTGCTGCAGCCGTACCTGATCGCTTGGGCGGTCGCCGAGCACGCCAGGATCGCCGATGCGATCGCCCCGCTCGGCTACGTCACCGGACATTCAAGCGGGATGAATTCGGCCATCGCGCTGTCCGGCGCTGTCGACCTCGATTCGACTCTGCGTTTCGCGTTCGAGTGCGGCCGCAACATGGATCGCGACTGCGCGGAGTCGCCGGGCGGCCTGCTCGCGTTGGTCGGCGCAGGACGCGAAGCGGCGGAGTCCATCGCCATAGAGTCGGGCGCCGCGCTGGCCAACCACAACGCGCCCGACCAGACCGTGATCGGCGGCTCGTTCTCCGCCATCGCGCGCGCGTCCGCGGTCGCTCCGTCGTACGGTTGCCAGGCCGTGTCCTTGCGGGTCGCGGGCGCATTCCATACGCCCTCGTTCGAGCCGTCCGACCAACTCAATCGCGCTCTGATCGACGCGCTGCCGATCGCGGACGATTTCACGCCGATCGTGGGTAATCACACAGGCCAGATCATCGCTACCTCCGACGATCTGCGCGAGGAACTACGATCCCAGTACGTGCGGCCGGTCGAGTGGCTCTCGGCCTTGCAGACCCTCTATGCGGCAGGCGTGCGTCGATACGTCACGCTGGGTCCGGGCAACGTAATGGCCGGACTCGTGCGGCGCTACGGTAAGACGGCCCCTGAGCGGATCCAGATCCGGCGCAGCGCGCAACTCGTCGATTGAACAACCGGGAGACCACCCATGCCGACATACGACTCCGACCACATCCTCACCACCACTCGGTCCGTCCGGCTGAGGCTGGACTTCGATCGCCCAATTGAGCCGGAGGTGATCACCGAGTGTCTTGAGATCGCCCTGCAAGCGCCGACCGCCTCCAACTCGCAGCAGTGGCAGTGGCTGGTGATCACCGACCCGGACAAGATCGCCGGGATCGCCCAGATTTACAAAGACAGCTTCATGGAACTGGCCAATGCCCGGGCCGACGAGGGTCCGCGCTGGCCCGACGGCGACTCGCGCGCCGACGCTGCCGACGGCGTGACCCGCTCGGCGACCTATCTCGCCAACGAGATGCACCGCTGCCCGGCGCTGTTGATCGCATGCATCAACGGCCGCGTCGAGGATGCCGGACCGATGGCCCAGGCCGGGACCTACGGATCGATCCTGCCCGGCGCATGGTCGTTCATGCTCGCCGCCCGCTCGCGCGGCATCGGCATGGCCTGGACGACGCTGCATCTGCGCGACGAGTCACTCTCCCGCGACCTGCTCGGCATTCCCGAAGACGTCACCCAGGCGGTGCTCTTCCCGATGGCCTACTTCACCGGCGAGACATTCAAGCCCGCGCCGCGCGTCCCGCTTGATCAAGTCGTCCACTGGAACAACTGGGGCCAGCGCTCCCCTGCGGGTTAGGGTCTGCCCACGAAGCCCCATTCCGGTCCCCTCTCCCCGAGGAGACCTGTGCGTAACTCCATTCCGGTCCCCTCTCCCCGAGGGAGAGGGTTAGGGTGAGGGCCCTCCGCGGCCCAGGCAGGCCCCACGACCAGATAACGAGCGACGGCCGCCCCCCCCCCGCCTTCGCGGGGCAGGCTTCTCCCAAAGGAGACCTGTGCGTAACTCCATTCCGGTCCCCTCTCCCCGAGGGAGAGGGTTAGGGTGAGGGCCCTCTGCGACCGAGGCAGGACCCACCCCCAGATATCCAGCGGTAGCCGGACCCTCACCCCAGCCCTCTCCCCGAGGGAGAGGGGGTAAGCCCCGAGAGATTACGCGCAGGTCTCCAAAGGGAGAGAGAGTCCCTGCATGTGGCGACGCGACTTGATGGGCACTGCGAGCAGTGCGACCACAAGGGTCGCCCCTACATCTGGTTGAAGTATCCGAGCGTCATTCGCTTCCTGCACGTCGCCGACAACTACTCCGCCGAGGAACCGTCAGGCGCCTCCGGATACCAATCCAGGCGATGCGCTCCGAGCGCCTCGTCCCGTCCCACAATCTCGCCGTCGCTGATGCCCGCTTCGTATGCTTCCTCCGCCAACTCGAACAGCCGGGCTCGGCCGGCGATGACGCCGGCGAACCAGCTATCCGGGTTGGGCATCCGGTCGAGGAATAGCCACTCGGCAGCCTCGCGGCCTCGGTCGTAGCCTCGTTGACGCTGCTCGGCCAACTCGGCGTCCTTACCTCGATCAACCTCCTCGCCGGCCGCCTCGCGACCGCGCGCCCTGGCATCGGCCACGTCCAGATCCGTTGGGCCGCGGTCGAAGACGCCGGTCGCGCCGCCGAGGCCGGCCATCAGCAGAACGCCGCCGGCGAACGACAGGACCAATGTGAGTGCGAAGCGAGCCTTCAAGGTTCACCGCCTCCCTGTTCTTCATCCGAGGTCGGGCCCTCGCTCGGCACGCCGCGTACCGATGACCAGCCCCGATCGAATCCTTCCGTCCAGCCTTCCCAGTAGCGCTCGGAGACGTTGATTTCCTCCGACTGCAGCCCCGCTTCGTAGCCGCCGTCCCAGCTAAACCCCTCGCGCACGCCCGCGGTCAGATTGGGCGCGACCAGCGATCCGTCGGCGTTGCCATCGCGGTAGCCCTCCCACCAGGCATCCTCCAGCGCCTCGGACCAGTACGACTCGGCAGCCTCGGTCCCGCGGTCGAAGCCCTCGCGATAGGCGGCGCTGACATCGAGATCAGTCGGTCCGCCGTCGAAGAGGCCCGTTCCAACACCGAGCGCGAAGACCAGCGCCACGCCCGCGGCAAGCGCGCTCAGGTACCAGCGCATCCGGCTTGCGGCCCGAGACGATCGCTCCCGCGACAGTTCCTGAAGCTCGTTCAGATCAGGCGGACGGGACCAGTGCGTCACGAGGCATCACCCGCCTCCCGCAGGCGCTCCCGCAGCCACTGGTTCCAGCGCCGGCGCTCCTGCCCGAGTCCAGCCCATGACTCGTCCAAGCATGAGCGCCGCCAGAGCGACCAATGCGCCTAACGCCGCGACCCAGAAGATCATCTCGACCGAGAAGAACGCGCCCACGATCGCGATCAGGAACGAGGCGAAGCCGCCCACGTCCCAGGCGAGCTGGAAGGTCGCCGTCGCCCCGCCGCGTTGCGTCCCCGACACCCGATCCACAGCCAGCGCCAACAGACCGGTGTGCGCGCCGCCCATCCCGATGCCCGTGAGGATGCCGGCCAGCCAGAGCATCGGCGCGGTCTCCGACATCGCGACCAACGCCATTCCGGCGCAGGTGGCGATCAGGCCCGGAATGATCACGGGAACCCGTCCGACCCGATCGGAGGTGCGCCCGGCGAGCGGACGTGAGATCATCGCGCCGACGCCCGAGAACATGAAAAACAGCGGAACGAATCCCAAGTCGCGATGCGGCTGGTCGGCCAACGGCTCGAGGAACGCGGCGGCGACTGAGAATCCCAGCGTGACGCTGAGGAAGACCAGCATCGGGAATACGGCGCGAGCGGGAATCAGCGACTTCAGCGACACCGGCGGACTGCCGGAGGGGTGAGCGGGCGGTTCACGCTGAAACACCGTGACGCCGAGCGAAAGCACCGCTGTCGCCGCGCCGAGGATCAGCACGCCTTCGAATCCGCCGAATGCCGCGATCGCGCCGCCGCCAACCGGAGCGAGCGTCTGCGAGAAGCTGGTCGAGAGCCCGAAGAATCCCAGACCCTCGCCGCGACGTACGGGCGGCACGATCTCGGCGACCAGCGAACCGGCCGACGTGGGATAGGCCGCCATCCCGACGCCTTGCACGCAGCGCAAGGCGAACAGCGCCCAGAGATTGTCGGTAAAGATCATCAGGATGAACGAGACGACGAATGCGGCCAGCGCGAACCGCATCTGTCGGATGCGATGCCCGCCGTCGCTCCAGCGGCCGACAAACGGTCGCAGCAGGATCGGAATCGCCGCGTAGCCGCCGACGACCAGTCCCACCTCGAGCAGGCTGAATCCGAGATCGGTCAACTCGCGGGGCAGCGTCGTGGTGAGATAGAAGAAGCAGGCGAAGAACGATGCGGTACCGAGAAGCGAGAAGAAAAACTGCAGCGTCCAGAGCGGCGGACGCTGGGGAGGAATGCCCGAAGCGACCCGAGCGACGGTCCTGAGCAGGGCCGAATGCTGCGGCGCAGGACGAGCGGTCAACCAGTCCCGGCTGTCTCTCCGGCTATTCCTGTGAGTTGCGCCTTCATAGACCGACAACGGACATCTCCGGGCCTAGAACTCGGGCGGCCCGATTTCAGCGAGCGCGTCTTCGGCGTGCCCGTTCGTGCGCGGGCAGAGGTGCTCCGATCCTTCAAGCGGCTGCTTGCACAGCGGACATGTCGGCCGCCCCCCGGCGACCGTCTCCTCGGCCTGTACGGTGAAGAACCTGGCGACCTGCCGGTTGAGGTCGACGCGCAGCGTCGCTTGAGACTGCATCCCGCTCGCGCCGATCTGCTCCACGTCGGTCGCGAACAGCGTGATCAGGTCTGCGTCTTCGTCGTAGCCCAGCGCGATCCGTCCCGCGAGGAAATCGTGCGAGGGCCGGTCGGGGAACGGCTCAAGCGGTCGCGAGCCCGGACGCCGGCCCTCGCCCGACGGTCGGTTGCGCGCGAGCACCTGCTGCACGGCCTCGGACAAGGCGCTGACCTGGGTCTTCTCGCACCAGATCGACGCAGTCTGGTCGCCCGCGATCACCCGCAGCCGGAAGCGACGCTGACCGGGCGGGCCAATCGCCTCCGCCTCCAGCACTTCCGCCACACCCAGATCGTGCTCAGCACCGTTCGCCATTGCCGAAGTATACCCAGCAGGTAGCATGAAGCGAGCAACAGCCCAGCAATATCGCTCCTCCGAGCACTGGCAGGATCGTCCCGATGACCGTTGAGATCGGACAAGTCGCGCCGGACTTCACCCTGATGGACGGCGACCGCAAAGAACACACGCTCTCCGAGTATCGGGGACAAAAGGTCGTCGTGGCCTGGTACGTGCTGGCCTTCACCGGCGGTTGAACGAACGAGTTGAGCCGCTTCCAGGAACTGCATGCCGAGTTCCAGGACGCAGGCGCCCAGGTACTGGGCATCTCGGTCGACTCCCCCTTCGCCAACGGCGCGTACGCGATCGAGCTGGGCCTCGAGTTCCCTCTGCTCGGCGATTTCCCCTGGGGCAAGACCGGCAAAGCCTGGGGCATCCTCAACGAGGAACGCGGAATCACCGCGCGAATGACATACGTCATTGATGAGCAAGGCGTGGTTCGCCACGTCGTCGACGCTCAACGCGACTTCAACGCCCATCCCGAAGGCGCCCTGGAGTTCCTCCAGTCGATGGCATAAGCGAAGCCCATCGCTCCAAGACGAGTGCGCCATCGATCCTCATTCCGTTCTGTTGCCATGTGTGGGCGACGCCGACGCTCCTCCGGGAGATGGACCTGTCGCCTGACTTGCGTCATAGTCCTCTGTAGCCGCTATGCAAGAAAGATGTTTGCCCAAGCGAGCCTCTAACAGTCAACTGCATAGGCGCTATTGCAATAGCAATCGCATTCCGAACAATTATACTGTTTGGTGACATAACACGCACATTTGCGCAGCGTTGACCGTGGTTACATTCTTTGCGAATATAACGCGAGCGTCCGGTTGATACGTCAAGTACAATCCGCGCAGGGTTCACTGGCGGTGGGCCGATCTCCGTGGAGCTTCACCATGGTTACTGCTGTAGCCCAGGGCCTGACCGCCCCACACGATTGCACGCATGTTTGGCTCATCGACTCACCCAACGGGTCTGAGTCAGTTGGGTTCTGTGCGCGCTGCAACTCGCGACGCGAGTTTTACAACTCGATCCCAGAGGACAAGCGGGTCAACAACTCGGACATCTTCACGAATCGTCGCGGCGCCGCCCGCGAGTCGTGGAACGAGTCCGACACCGACTCCGCGCTGCGATCCATGTACGCGCGCCGGTAGTCGGATGATTCGGCATACACTGCGTGCATGAGCACTCGCAGCGGCGGGCGATCGCCCGGAGACCCACCTGATGCCGGCATGACCGCCGACCTCGGAGCCGATTTGGCCAGCTTCGCCGTGCGCGCCGTGCCCTTCGACGAATGGGTCGATATCGACACGCTCGTCCATCGCAGCTCGGTGACTTCGGGCGACTTCGACTACGTCCTGCGTCCGCTCTGCCCCGATTGCGGGGCGGAGGCCGAGATTGAGTACGAGACGCTCGAACTCGAAGGCGACGGCGCGCGCGAGGTGATCGCGGCGTTGGTCTGCACGACCTGCCGCATCCTCTGGGAGGCCGACCAGCCCGACGAATGACGATGAGCCGAGGTACGGCTCGAACCGATCTTGCGCGAGTAACGACGATTGCATTCGCCGGCGCAGTCCGGCGCAGTCCAGCGCGGGGGACCGCGCTAATCTCTACACCAACAACCTGTTTCTGAACGAATCGAGCTCCGTTGATGAGCGTATCCGTGCGCATCCCCACACCGTTGCGCCAGTTGACCTCCGATCAGGATGTGGTCGAGGCGTCAGGCGAGACCCTACAGCACCTGGTGCTGGACCTTGAGCGGCAGTTCCCCGGCATCGGCGAACGCATCGTCGATGAAGACGGCGAAATCCGCCGCTTCGTCAACCTCTTCGTCAATGGCGAGGACGTGCGCTTCCTCGAGGGCCTGCACACAACCTTGAGCGGCGGCGACGAGGTCTCAATCGTCCCCGCCGTCGCGGGCGGATAGCCGCCATGACCGTTCGCATCCAAACCGAGGGCAAGATCGCCACCGTCACGCTCGACCGGCCCGAGCGGATGAACGCGATCGATCCTGAGATGTCGCAGCGACTGGACGATTTCTGGTCGGAGTTCGATCGCAACGACGCTCTGCACGTGGCGATCATCACCGGCGCTGGGCGCGCCTTCTGCGCCGGTCGCGACCTGGTCCGTCCCGATGCGCACAGCGACGAGATCGAGCGCGCAGCCAGGTCCGCCGACCGGTCATCGCGCACCGCTCGAATGCACGGCGAGCCGTCCAATGCCGCTGGACTGTCGTCCTGGGGTCCCGACAAGACCTGGAAGCCGGTGATCGCGGCGATCAACGGCTGGTGTCTGGCCGGCGGTTTCGCGCTCGCGCTGTCCTGCGACCTGCGGATCATGAGCGAGACGGCGCGCATCGGATCGATGGCGCCCAAGCGCGGCCTGGTTCCGGGAGGCGGACAGGTCCAGCGATTGGCCCGCTACGTCCCCTTCGGCAAGGCGTTGGAGTTGCTGTTGCGAGCCAACCATCTCGACGCCCACGAGGCGCAGCGGATCGGTCTGGCCAACGCAGTTACGACGCCCGAGGATCTGCTGACGACGGCGCGCGAGTGGGCCGAGGAGATCGCCGCCAACGCGCCCCTCGCGGTGAGGGCCTCGAAGCGAGCCGCCTACGAGGGCGTCCTGCTCCAGTCGGGCTTCGCCGACGGGATGGCGTTGGAATCGCAGCTCTACTCCGAAATCATGGTCAGCGAGGACGCCCGAGAAGGAACCACCGCCTTCGCCGAAAAACGCCCAGCAGTCTTCAAGGGCCGCTAAGCCAACGGCGAAAGCTTGCCGCGCAGGGTCACCTTGAACGCGTCCAGCGACATCGTGTCCGCTGCCAGCAGTTTGCGGCTGGACTCCTCCAGAGTCAGCACTTCCCAATGTCCTCTGGACAGTCGGAATCGACCATCGCCTTTGTGCCTACGGAGTCAGGTTGAGCAAAGGACGTCCGTACCACTCCCCAATCCGGTATCTGATGCGCCCTACATTTGCAGCGGTCATGATTGCTCGACGAACACTGGTTCCCTGGTGATCACCAGCTCCGGAACGCGATTGTGATGAGTGTTTTTCATCAGAACTCCCGCAACTGCGAATCCGTGAGCGCTTACCAGAGAGAGAATCTCGGGTGAGCAGTCGTAGGTCATCAAGAAATTCACCTGGGAGTCGTGGAGCAGCTCAAACAGTCGCCCGTGATCGAGTTCGTTGTGGGCGTACAGGCGAGAGCCTGCTTTCTTGCCGCCGGCGGTGTACGGAGGGTCGGCAAACACCGCTGCGTCCCGTCCCAGGTGAGACAGCAGCGACTCCAGCAGTGAAAGTCCGTCGGCTTGGCAAAAGCTGATTCGATGCGAGTGTTCTTCAATAGCGCGCAAGCGATTCACCAACGTCTCCGGATACCAGCGAGATGACACGCCCTTGCCGTTTTCGCCGACTCGGGCGATTGAAGCGCCGGGGGCAAGAATTCCTCCTCGACGAGTTCTGTTCGTCACCAGCGTGCGAAATCCATGCTCGAGCTGATCTCGAGGATTGCGGGTGTCCACCATGTTGACCGTGAATCGCGAGGCGCGGAACGCCGCCACAAGTTCAATCAGTTCGCGAGAATTCCCCAGAGCAGCGTGCCAGAAGGCTGCGACATCATGGTCGAGTTCCACCATGATCGCCCGCTCGACGTAGTCTTCCATGACAGCGGTCAGCGTCACCGTGCCTCCGCCGGCGAACGGCTCGACCAGGAGACTTGGCGGTTGCTCGGCAGCGCCCAGCCAGTGTCGGATGTGCGGGATCAGCCACGTTTTGCCGCCCGGATAGCGCAACGGACTGCGTTGCGGTACCGACGCGACGTTGACCGCGGGAATTGGGGAGAGCGGAATGGCGTCCGGAATCTCGCTGGTCGTCATCCCACTGCTCCTGCTGCCTATTCTTACATAAGCCACCCCAGGCTAGATGTGCTCATCCAAGTGGCGCAGAGCGCTGAGTGTGGTCGGGAGGGTTCGCCATGGTGGACACGTTTGCTTCGCTGACGGAGATCGTTCGCGCGATTCGGGAACGCGAGGTATCCGCGACGGAGATGCTGGAGGCTCACCTGGAACGGATTGCTGCGGTTAATCCGACGCTGAATGCCGTCGTCCAACTCTGCGCCGAACGCGCTCGCGCAGATGCAGCCGAAGCCGATGCGGCGATTGCTCGCGGCGACGAGTTGGGGTCGCTGCACGGCGCGCCGATCACGCTGAAGGACTCGCACGACACCGAGGGCGTGGTCACGACCGGCGGCACGCTGGGCCGAAGATCGTACGTGCCCGACGCCGACTCGACGGTCGCCGCCCGACTTCGCGCCGCCGGCGCCATCCTGATGGGCAAGACCAACACGCCCGAGCTGACGTTGTCGGGCGAGACGGACAACCTCGTCTACGGCCAGACGCGCAATCCGTTCAATCCCGAGCGCACGCCTGGCGGCTCCAGCGGCGGAGCGGCGGCAATCGTCGCAGCCGGCGGCTCGCCGCTCGACCTGGGCAGCGATACCGGCGGCAGCATCCGCCTGCCCTCGCACTTCAGCGGCATCTGCGGGATCAAGCCCACCGCCGGTCGCGTACCCAGGACGGGCCATATCGTGCCCTGGGATCTGGGGGCGCTGGAGGCATGGACCACCATTGGTCCGATGTGCCGCACCGTCGAGGATCTGGCGCTGACCCTGCCGATCATCGCCGGGCCGGACGGCGTTGATCCGTTCATCCATCCTGTCCCGCTGCGCGATCCAGCCGAGGTCGACCTGAGCAGCCTCAACATCGCCTGGTATGCGGACGTCGAGGGTTATCTCGAACCGGACGACGATACCCGCGCAGTGCTCGACGCCGCACTAACGGCGCTTGGCGAGCGCGTCGCCACTGTTCACCGGGACACGCCGCCGTTGGCCAACTACGTCGACCTCTGGCCGCGGGTTGGCGGCGGCGACGGACGCGCCTGGGTTTCTCGATTGCTGGAGAAGTGGGGCACGACCGAGGAATCGGAGTTCCTCAAGCGTGGCTTCGACCGGATCGAACCGACCTCGACCGATGTGTACACCGAGTCGCTGGAGCGCCAGGACCGGTTCCGCAGCGAGATGCTGCAGTACATCCAGCCCTACGACGCGATTGTCGCGCCGGTCGCCGCGCGTCCCGCGCCCGAGCATGGTCAGACCTACAGCAAGGAACTGCGGACCATGTTCTACACCAGCCCCTACAACATCGCCGGCTGGCCCGGAACCGCCCTGCGCTGCGGCGAGTCGTCCGACGGTCTGCCAATCGGCGTGCAGATCCTCGCACATCCCTGGCGAGAGGACATCACGTTGGCCATCGCCGCGGCCCTCGAACAAGACCTCGGAGGCTGGCAGCGTCCGCCGATCTGATGCCCGTCATCCGGTCCCCTATCCCTGCGGGAGAGTTGCGCGCAAACCCTTTCTGGTCCCCTCTCCCAGGGGCAACCTGCGCGTAAATCGAGGAGCTTTACCCCCTCTCCCTCTGGGAGAGGGCTGGGGTGAGGGTCCGCCGGGTAGTGGCCAATCTGGTAGAGATGGTTCCGATCGGTGCAGAAGGCCCTCACCCTAACTCTCTCCCTCAGGGAGAGGGGACCGGAAACGGCTTACGCACAGGTCTCCTGATCGGATGTAGGCTTATCAGTCGCGAGCCTCAATCGGCAACACCCGATCAATCCAGTCCAGCAACAACACCCACAGATCGTCCCGACGTTGACGCAGAGAATGCGTCGCTCCTTCAAGGATGTGCAACTCGCGGCCTTCCCCCGCCAGGTAGTAGACCCACTCGGACAGTCTCGGCGGCAAGCGCCAGTCGGCTCCGCCGTGGATGAGGAGCAACGGGCGCGGCGCGAGCGACCGGACTTCTGCAGGCTCGACGCCCATGGTCTGCGTTGAGAGGGCGCAGGTTCCTACTACGATTGATGACCGCGCGGCAGCGCGCACGACGATCGCCCCGCCGTACGAGTGTCCGATCAGCGCGACGCGGTTGATGCCTTGCTCGGCCAGCCAGTCGATTCCCGACAAGACATCGAACGTGCCGTCGTCGATCGGTCCGGGCGATGTCTTCACTCGGAAGTCGAGCCGCAGCACGCCGACTCCGGCCGCCGGCAGCGCGGCGGCGAGGTCGGCGTAGACGCCTTCGGCGGGACCTTCGAATCCACCGTCGAAGCCGCCCACGCACAGTGCAGCGCCCCTGACGCGCTGGCCGAGCGGCCGATCCCAGATCGCAGCGATGGGTCCGCGTTCGGAGACAATCGTGACTGCTGGCATCGCAACCTCGCTTGATACGCTAACTGCGCGCCCACTGGGAAGGCCCGTTCATGACCTTTGTTCCGACCGACTCCGGCCGCCAGGCCGATGCGCAGGCAGCGCTCAAGACCGCATTCGCTCCACAATCGGTCGCCATCGCCGGGGTGTCGCCCCGCACGACCGGCTGGGGCGGGGGGCAGATGTTCCTGCGCGGCATCCGCAACCTCGACCGCGTGCCCGATGTCTACTGCCTCAATCCGCGCGGCGGCGAGCTATCCGACGGCACGCCGTTGTACAAGTCGCTCGCGGATGTTCCTGGGCCAGTCGAATCGCTGATCTCGGCGGTCCCGGCTTCGGCCATTCTCGGACTGATCGATGATGCCATCGCCAAGGGCGTCAAGGTGATGCACCTGTTCACCGCCGGCTTCGGCGAGACCGGCAGCGCCGAGCGGGCCGATCTGGAAGCGGTAGTGCTGGGCAAGCTGAGTGACGCCGGCATCCGCCTGATCGGCCCCAACTGCATGGGCATCCACTCGACCCGAGGCGGCGTCTCCTGGATGGATGACGGCTCGTCAACTCCGGGCCGTGTCGGCATGCTGTCTCAATCGGGCATGAATGCGTCCGAGGTGGTCGGCGAAGGCGTTCGACGCGGCATCGATTTCTCCAATGTCGCCTCGTTCGGCAACGCGTCCGACCTCAACGAGGCTGACTTCCTTGAGTTCCTCGCCCACGACGACGACACCGATATCGTCCTCGCGTATCTCGAGGGCATCCGCAATGGACGCCGCTTCCTCCAGGTTGCCCGAGAGATGTCGCGCGAGCGCAAACCGCTGGTCGTACTCAAGGGCGGCCTGACCGAGGCCGGATCGCGCGCCGCTTCGTCGCACACCGGATCGCTGGCCGGCTCTGCGCAGATCTGGAACGCAGTTCAGAAACAGGGCGGGTTCATGCCGGCCAACAGTGTCGAGGAACTGCTCGACCTGGCCGTCACGATTGAACGCATGCCCGGCGTCGCGGGACCGCGATGCGCCGTGCTCGGCGGTGGCGGCGGCGTCTCGGTGCTGGCCGCCGACATCTGCGACCGCAACCAGATACCGGTGCCCTGGTTCGGCGAGCAGACCCAGAACGTGCTGCGCGAGTTTACGCCGGTCGCCGGCACCTCGATCCGCAATCCGCTCGACGCCGGCTTCATGTTCGAGGGTCAACACATGGAGACCGCGCTGACCGCGGTCGCCGACGATCCGAATATCGATTGGCTCATGGTCCACACCGGCGCCGACAGCGGATCCCGAGGACGGGACGGCGATTTCGCCGAGCAGATGGCCAACGCCTTCGCCGAAGTTGCGCCGAAGCTGTCCAAGCCGCTCGCCGTCGTGATTCGTCAGCCCCGCACCACCGACGGCTTCGGTCGCGGCCTCGACCTGCAGTCGCGGCTCAACGAGCGCGGTATCGCCTGTTTCCATAGCATTGAGTCATGCGCGCGCGCCGTGCGCCGCTACCTCGACTGGCAACATAGCTAGAAACAGCGGAAACGGCGGAAACGACAGGAACGCTGATGGCCTGGATTAAACCGCGAAGAATGCTCCGAGCGCCCGACGCGCGGCTCGCTGCGATCGATGGGCGGCAAGCGACCCTGGAGATCGAGGGCTTGTTCTGCAAGGTCTGCGCCAACCGCGTGACCAACTCGCTCAATCAACTTGATGCTGTGGAGTCGGCGACCTGCGACCTGGAGTCCGCGACCGCATCGGTTCAACTGAGGGACGATGTGAGCGAGGAGGAGTTGCGAGCCGCCGTGATTCGCGCCGCGGCGGCGATGCCCGCACGTCGCGCGGCGGAACGCGTCGCCACCGCCCTGGGACTCTAGCCATGGCGCGCACACCGAGCCTGGGCGCGCATGTCTCCTCCGCCGGAGGGATCGACAAGGCGGTCGACCGCGCCGTCGCGATCGGCGCCGAGTCATTCCAGATCTTCGGCGCGGCGCCGCAGATGTGGCGGCGCAAGCACCACCCCGACGAGGACACGGAGTCGTACCGACACAAGTTTCGCCAGGCGAATCTTCGTTCATCCTTCATCCATGCCGTCTACCTGATCAACCTGGCCTCGCCGGATGACGAACTGTTGAGAAAATCGATCGACACGCTCACCGCCGAGCTGGACCTGGCCACGCGCATTGGCGCAGATGGAGTGATCTTCCACGTCGGGTCGCACATGGGCTCAGGCTTTGACCACGCGTTGCCCAGGATCGCAGCCGGCATGGCCGAGGCGCTGGATCGCACCCCGGACGACACCCTGCTGCTGCTGGAAAACAATGCCGGCGCGGGACGGTCGGTTGGATCCAGCTTTGAGGAGCTGTCGGCGATCATGAACGCGGTGAACAACCCGAGAGTCCGCGTCTGCCTCGATACCTGTCACGCGCACGCGGCCGGCTACAACGTCGCCACGATCGCTGGGCTGAAGCAGACCATCAACGACTTCCAACGCGAGATCGGCGCCGGGATGCTCGACGCGATCCACGCCAACGACTCTAAGACTGAGTTGGGATCGGGCAAGGACCGCCACGAGAACATTGGCCAGGGCACGATCGGTTTGAAGGCCTTCCGCCGCATGGTCCGAAATCGAGTCTTGCGCAAGGCGAGCTGGCTGCTCGAAGTTCCTGGCTTCCACGGCGGCGGCCCGGGCGAGGCAGACGTAGCCATCCTCAAAGCGCTGCGCGACGAGTCGGAGCTGCCGGAGCTGCCCGTCGCGACGAGTTCCGCGTAGGTCACCGAAGTTAACCCCCCCTCTCCCTCTGGGAGAAGCCTGCCCCGTGCTTGACACGGGGGCGGGGGTGAGGATCCGGCGCAGCAATCTTATCTGGTAGAGATCGTTCCCTTCGGTGCAAAGGGCCCTCACCCTCACCCTCTCCCGCGGGGAGAGGGGATTAGAGCCTGCGCTCGCCAAGGCGGGAGGTGAGGGCCCGCCACTCACGAGTTCGCCGGGATGCGCCTGGAGCCTCGGCCTGGTTGGCGGATGTCGGGCATGACTTCGACGCCGTAGACGTGACCGACCAGGCTGAGGAATGACAGGGCCGCGTCGCTCAGGGTCCGGCGACGGCGGCGGATCACGGCGATGCTGCGGCGGATCGGCAGCGCCGACTCAATCTCGATTGGCGCGAGTTCGCCTCGCTGGAGTTCCTCCTCCACGGCCACCTTGGGCAGGAACGCCAGACCCAGGCCGCGCAGCACCAGACGCTTGGCCATTTCCAGGCTGTCGACGTCGATCGAGTGTCGCGGCGCCGCTCCCGAGTTGTGGAAGACGGCCTGACTGATCGCGTGGTAGCTGCTGCCGGTGTCGAAGAAGATCACCGCCTCGTTCGCGATTGCCGCCGGTGAGATCGGTCCCTGTCCGGCCAGCTCGTGATTGCGGCCTGCGAACAGCACGATGTCGTCCTCGTAGAGCGGCGCCGATTCAATCTCGTCGTGACCGAGCTCGCGCTCGAATCCAATCTGCACTTCGTCGTCGAGCACCATCTGCGACACCTCGTGGCTGCGGCCGGTACGGATCGAAATCTCCACATTGGGCTGCGCCGCCGCGTAACGCTGCAACAACCCGGGCAAGACGTACGTACCCACCGTCGGCGCCGTGCCGATCACCAGGCTGCCGCCTCCGCCCGCTCGCAGCGCGTGGACCGCCTCGGCGGCGTCGCGAGCCGCCTGCAGCGTTCGCTGAGCATGGGGCAGCAGCGTGCGCCCCGCGTCTGTCAGCCGCACCCGGCGGCCCAGCCGCTCGAACAGGGAGACGCCCAGTTGCGCCTCCATCTGCGCGATCCGAGCCGACACCGTGGGCTGCGTCAGATTGAGCTCCTCGGCAGCCCGTGAGAAGGATCGGGCCGACGCCACTTCCACGAAGGCTTCCAGCCTCGCCAGGTCAATGCCGTGAATGCCCTGCATCGTTCCTGCCTCGCTCTCTCCCCGCGCTTCCCAGCTACCCCGCTCGGACCCCGGTCTTGCGAACGGTGGCGTCGCCGTACACGCCAAGCTGACAGGCCAGGCGCACCGGATCATCGAGCGCGTTCCGCCCACGTTGATTGAGCAGCGCTTCGCGCTCTGCCCGACCCATCTCCGAGAAATGATCGGCGCCGGAGACCACCGTCACGAAGCAGCCGGCGCAGCGGCACTGCATATCGCACTGGTTGGGCCACCACATCCCCGCGTCGCGGGCCGCCTGCATGAGCCGTTCGCCATCCGCGACCTCAACCGTCAACCCCGACGGCTCAACTGTGACCGTATGGCGCTGTCCCCACATGGCCTCAACCTGTTCCGCCCGCTGCTCCGCCCGCGGCGACATCCGAGCGCCGGACACCGGCGAAGCCGAGGAACTCGTCCTCCCAGCTCAGGACCTGCTCAACGAATCCGCGAGGCACGGGCCGAATCTGGGAGGTATCGATGCCGTCGGTCGACAGCGTCTCCGGCGGCGGACCGACCTGGATGTTCTCTTCCGCCATCTTCTGCATCACTGAATCGACCACGACACCGCGTTGGTCGGGATCGACGCCTTCCTCAATCGACGTCCACTCCATATCCAGGACCAGGTCGACAAACCCGCTCGTGACCATCAAGCCTTCCTCAGAGAGCTGTTCCGCGATCCATTCTCCGGCTTCGTTCATCAGGGCTTCGCTTGGTCGAGGCATTGGATTCGTTGCTCCTCAGTTTGATCTATCAGGCTGTTCGATCAGTCGCCGACGATTTCCGGTCGATGACTGTCGGTGATCGTCTCGTCGCTGTCGACGCCGAGCCCCGATTGCAGCAGGACGATCAGCAGCAACAGCAGCACGATCCCGCCGGCCGTGAGCAGTATCGGACGCCGCAGCCTGCGCCCGACGCGGACGATCAGAGCGGCCAGCGCCGACATCGCGTCTCTGGGGTTCAGCGTCAACATGGGTCAATGGTAGCTGCCGTACCACAATTGACCACGCCCAATCGGGCTTACACAATGCAAGGAACAGATTCGCCGCATCGAAAGCGCAAACGACCTATGACCCGACCGATCCTCCACACCGAGATGTGCGATCTCCTCGACATCGAATACCCGATTGCGTTGGCGGGCATGGGCCCGACCGTCGGCGGAGGCCAGGGTGGCGTCGCCGGACCCGAACTCGT
>DAOUKQ010000080.1:0-2179 GCA_034421135.1 Dehalococcoidia bacterium | reverse complement strand
AGTCGGTCTCGGTGAGCTGGACCAGGTGGTGGGCGGCGTCGCCGAGCACATAGGCCTTCTCGCCGCCGCTGTTGACCGCGAACGATACGTGGCCCGGAGTGTGTCCGGGAGTCGGAACGGTCACGACCTCTGACGTGAGCGCATGCTCGCCATCGACGAAGTCGACCAGGCCGGCATCGACGATTGGGCTGAGGACGTTGTCGTAGCCCGCGCCCTCTCTCAGCTCGTCGCTGCTGGTCCAGTAGTCCCACTCGGCCTGCTGAATGATGTGTCGGGCATTGGGGAACTGCGGCACGGCGGTGCCGTCGTTGTCCCAGGTGTTCCAGCCGGTGTGGTCGAAGTGCAGGTGGGAGAACGCAACGACATCGATGTCGTTCGGCGAGACGCCGGCTTCCTCCATCACCGACGGCAGCGCCGGCGGCTCCTTCAGCGGCATCATCGTCGGTCGTCCGCCGATGCCGGAGTCCACCAGGATCGTGGTTCCTGCGGAGATGACGATCCAGGCGCCCAGGTTGAGAGTGACGTGGCCTTCGTCGGTCAGCAGGTCGCGGTAGTTGTCCCAATCGGCGTCCGTGGTCTGGTTGAAGAACGCGGTCGGCGGCATCGTGGCCCACGAGTCCTGAACCGCGATGAGCGTCGCACCGCCAACCTCAACCTTGTGGAACTGTCCCATGATTGCCGCCTCTCTAGTGCCTGTGCTGTGGCAGTTTGCGCTAGGGAGGCTAACCGATCAGTCCGTCGCCGCGGCGTCTCCCGAGCGGTAGGACTCATCCAGGAGCTCGATCGCATGGGTCGACCGAGGCATCATCCGGCCCGTGTCGTCAAATCGCGCGATACCGGCATCGAGTTGAAGCATGCAGCCGGGATTTGCGGTGCACACTTGTTCAGCGCCGGTCGAGAGCACGTCTTCCATCTTCTCGGCCAGGACGCGCCTGGAGATGTCGCTCTGCACGACCGAGTAGATGCCGGCTGAACCGCAGCATTTGTCCGGCGTGCGCATCTCGTTCAGTCCGAGTCCGGGAATGCTGCGCAGCACGTCCCTCGGTGCGCTGCGGACGTTCTGCGCGTGCGAGAGGTGGCAGGAATCCTGGTAGGTGACGGTTCTCTCAATCCGTCCCTGCGGCGATTCGAAGCCGATCTCGACGAGATACTCGTGGACATCGCGAACTCTCGCGGCGAAGGCGGCCGCCCGCGCCGCGTAGCCAGGGTCATTTCGCAAGAGGTGGCCGTACTCCTTCAGATGCGAGCCGCAGCCGGCGGCGTTGATCAGGATGGCATCGGGCAGGTCGGCGGACTCCGGTGTGAGCGCATCGATATTCCGCCGGGCTAGATCCCGGGCAGCCTCGACATCCCCTCCGTGCGCGTGCAACGCACCGCAGCAGACCTGCGATTCGGGAGCGTCGACGCCGACTCCGTTGCGAGCGAACACTCTCACGGTCGCGCGATGGGTCTCCGGATAGGCTAGCGGCATCATGCAGCCGGTGATCAGCACAGCCTGGCCGCGAACCGGCTCGGACGGTGTCACCTGGGTGGCTTCGTGGTTGGCGTAGAAGGGCTGGTCTGCGTTCGGCGACAGGGCGTCAATGTCCGCCAGTTTCGGCGAGATCCGCTTGAGCAGACCCGAGCGTCGGATCAAGGCTTGCATGCCGGTCTTCTGGTAGAGCTTCAGCCCGTATCCAGCCAGTCTCAGCCTCCCGGGATAGGGAAACAGACCGCGCATGACTAGCCGCCAGATCATGCGTTGCCGACGCGGCCACTTGTCCTGCGCGAAGGCCTCGGCTCGGGTCGCCTCCATCAAGCGTCCGTAAGGCACCTTTGATGGGCACGCCGTCTCGCAGGCGCGGCACTGGAGGCACTGATCGAAGTGCTGCTGCACGCGCGGGGACCACTCGATCCGCCCCTCGTCAAGCCCGCGCATAAGGGCGATCCGGCCCCGGGGCGAGTCTGTCTCGACCCCGAGATCGTGGTAAGTGGGACAGGCGTTGAGGCAGAAGCCGCAATGCACGCAAAGTCCCAGTTCACCGGCGTCGGGCCGATCCTCGGTCAGCCAGATTGTCTCGGAAGCTGGCGGCGTTGGCGCGATGCTCATGACTGCAGCTTAGATTCCGTCGACATAGCGGCCGGGATTGAGGATGCCCTGCGGATCGAACTGCTCCTTGATGTTGTGCATCAGCCGAGC
>DAOUKQ010000079.1:0-2907 GCA_034421135.1 Dehalococcoidia bacterium | reverse complement strand
TAGGAGTCCGAGTACGGCAGGTCCTTGGGCGCGGTGCAGGGGATCGCGAGTCCCTTGATGCCCATGCGGGCGCAGCGCTCGAGCTCGGCGATGCCGGTCTCGACGTCGCGCAGGGTGAGGCATCCGACGCCGATCAGCCGCTCGGGGGCGTGGGAGCAGTAGTCGCGGATCCAGTCGTTGTGACGCTGGAAGACGGCGTTGACGACCTCGGTGTCGTCGACCATGTAGGTGAGCATGTTGATCGAGGGGTACATGACCTCGCCGACGACGCCGTCCTGGTCCTGTTCGGTCAGGCGCGCGACCGGATCCTTGACGCCGGGGTTGATCAGGTCCCAGCCGCGCTGCATCTTTTCCTTGGTCTCGGGCAGGTTGAGGTTCGCTCCGGCGATCCCGAGGCGTCCCACGAGCATGGCAAAATCGATCGAGGGCCAGGCGAGGTAGACGCCCTCGCGGCCCTTCCAGCCGTCGACCACGCGCGGGGCACGGTCGCCGTACTTCTCGACCAAACCGTCGAACACTTCCGGGCCCTCAACGACGTGGGAGTCGCAGGAGTAGACAATCTCGCTGACCATGACAGAACTTCCTCTCGGCTTCGGGATCAGGATAGAGCGCGCCTCAGGCTGGTGTCCGACTGGCCGTGCTGGGCATGAGGAGCGAAGTCGATGACTCGGCGAACGATCGGGATCGGTGCAGCCGCGATCGTGGTGATCGCGATATTGGCTGGCATCTTCGGCAGCCCGGAGACGGAGGCGCCGCAGCAACAGCAACAGATCGCTCAAGAGGTGGTCGAGGTCCAGCAGGGAGAACGACAACCCGAGGCGCAGGCGGAACCACGAGCGCCGGCGGCGCCTGCCGATCAGCCGGGAGCTCAGCCTGATCGGACCGACTGGGTTGAGGAACTCGTTGGTCAACTGAGGGTGGCTACGGAGTCGGATGAGGGCGTCGACTACGACCGCGACGACTATCCGCACTGGCAGGTCAGCGAGGGTTCTCGCTGCAACGTAAGGGAACTGGTGCTCATCGCCGAGGCGACATCGATCTCGGAGGTCGATCAGGACTGCCGACCGCTCGACGGCGTCTGGCTCTCGTGGTACGACGGCGAGGAGTTTAGGAACCCCTCCGATGTTGACATTGATCACATGGTGCCGCTGGCGGAGGCGCACGACTCGGGAGCGGCGACGTGGCCGGCGAGGCGCAAAGCGGCGTATGCGAACGACCTCGACCTGCCGGCCGCGCTGACTGCCGTGTCGGCGTCGAGCAACCGGACGAAGAGCGCCGATGACCCGGCCGACTGGAAGCCGCCGCTGAGAAGCGCGTGGTGTCAGTATGCCCACGATTGGATCGCGGTCAAGGTGAAGTGGTCTCTGACGGCGGATCGGGAGGAGGTCGAGGCTCTGCGCGTGATGCTCAGGACGTGCCCGGCCGGATATGAACGGCCGGCAGAGCATCCGGACCGGTCGCTGACTGTTGTCGAGGTCGAGGAGCGACCAGAGCAAGAGCGCCAGCCATCAGAGTCTGAGGCGATCCCAGACGGCGCGTTCGCGTCCTGCGACGAGGCCGAAGCTGCTGGCGTCGAACGGCAGGTGGGCTCGAAGGGCGATGGTCGGGGATTTCCCAAGGAGACCGTGCCGTCGGCGCGGGACGGCGATGTCGATGGGGTGGTTTGCGAACAATGAGTGTTCACAAGCCAGGTAAACGACTTCGAGACCCTGCGCTCCGACGCGGGGCATCGTTCTTTGATCTTGTCAGTTCAAACTAGACCTCAAGCGGGATGCCCATTTGCGATGACAGATTTCTCAGATCCTGCAGAGTCGATGATGGGTAGACGACGTGTCCTTGTGCGATTCGCTCGTCGTAGGCTCGCTGCTCGATCTCTCCGGGGGCAAAGACCTCGGCGACATCGGGGAGCGGATCGGCTGATTTGACCTGTTCGACCATTGCGTCGACGGCCCCGGCGAAGACGTTGGCGTCGCCGAAGATTTCGGGGTCGATGACCAGCAGGAACTGTCCCCGCTTGCCGATGTTGACGTCCTTGGAGTGGTAGCCACCCGGCAGCGCCCCGGCGAGCAGGTTCATAAACATGCTCAGTCCCACGCCCTTGTACGCGGCGACCGCGCCCAACGCCGGGATGATGCCCGACATTGCCGCATCTGGATCGGTCGTCGGTAGACCTTCAATGTCGAGGAAACCCCAATCCTCGGGGATTTCTCGTCCCTCGGCCCTGGCCCGCATCACCTTGCCCAGTGCGACCGGGGTTAGCGCCATGTCGAGCACCACCGGAGGTTCCGACGCTCGCGGCGCGGCGAAGGCCATCGGATTGTTGCCGCTCATGCGGGTCCGCGAGCCGAACGGCGCAATGTTCGGCACGCTCGTCGTTGTGCAGAACGAAACGAAGCCCTCGGCGGCGGCCATCATTGGATAGAACGCGCCCATGCCCCAGTCGTTGCTGTTGCGCAGCGTGCCCAGGGCGAGACCGGTCTCTTTCGCTTTGGCGATCGTGCGCTGCATGGTCCGCGCGACGACCAACTGGCCGATCCCGCCGTCGCCGTCGACGACGTGGGAGACGGGAGTTTCCTTGAGTACCTCGAGGCTCGGCGTCGGGTTGTAGCGACCCGCCTGTAGATGTCCCGCGTACCAGCCGAGACGCTGGAAGCCGTGGGTGTCGACTCCCCGCAGATCGGCGGTGAGCTGGATCTCGACGGTGAACTTGGCGTCGTCGGAAGGTACTCCGCATGCCTCGTAGACGGCCTTGCCGAATACTCGAAGCGGTTCGAGCGGAACGACTTCGGTCGCGTCCTGGTCGGCCATCAGTCGTCGCTCCCGCCGTCGGACTCCAGCAGTCCGCCGTCCGACATCCCCCGCGCTTCACCCGTGGTCTGGGCCGCGCAGACGATGAACTCCAGGTCG
>DAOUKQ010000078.1:0-4895 GCA_034421135.1 Dehalococcoidia bacterium | reverse complement strand
AGCTGGAAGATGAAGCGCAGCACATCGCAGGTGCTGAGCAACGAGATCAGGATCGCGTCGCGCGGGTCCGGAATCTCGTCGTCGAAAATCACGCGCGCGATGCGCGAGCGAACGAACTCGACAGCCGTCCCCCCCGCGGCGTCTCCGACCCGCTCCGATTGCCAGGCCGAGTGGGTCAGCGTCCAGAAATCGCCTTCGTGATGCTGCAGGACGTTCATCTCCGCCAGTCGCTCAAGGGCCACGTCGATAGTGGTTTCGGCCTGTTGAGCGAGGAGTTCGACCCAGTACTGGGCACTACGTTGGACCGGCTCGGCGACGATGACTTCGAGGATGGGGTCCAACGCCGGGTGGCCGGTCGGCGTCGAGTCGAGCAGTTGCAGGGAGTCCATGTCGGTGTCGATGCGACCGATCAACGAGAGTTCCGCCAGCGCCGCTCCGACGATGGCGCAGTTCAGATTCCAGCCGGGGACCTGGCGAAAATAGCCGCTTTCCTCGTTGAGCAGCATCAGCACGAGTTCCTGTGGCAGGGTTAGTTGTCCGACACTCGCGTCAGCAGTTGCAACTGTCATGGGTCAATGCTCCCCGATGTCCTCATGCACACGTTGCACACATCCAGCAGCCCAACTCAATTCGCACAGGTCCACTATATGCCGATGCTGTCAAGCGTCAGGATAGACGCCTCAAATCTGGAGACATAATCGCGCTCAAGCGAGGGCTGGCGTGACTTCCCGTTAACGACTCTTACAGTGAATTGGGATAAAAAAGCGGTTAGGGTTCAGGCAACAGAAGGCTCGAACGATGGTCGACCGGCTGAAACATGCGGACCCCGCGATGCCATCACCCTTTCCCGAGGGCTGGTACCTCGTCGCCAGTCGGCGAGCGTTGGCCAGGACCGGTCTGATCGCCAAACGCTGGATGGGCATCGAGATCGTCGTCTGGGCCGACGATCAAGGCCGGATCTGCGTGGCTGAGTCATATTGCCCGCATCTGGGCGCCTACCTGGGCCCGGACGGCGGGGGAGCAGTCTGCGGCGGCCGGTTGGTATGCCCGTTTCACGGGTTTGAGTTCGACACCTCCGGGCAGTGCGTCGCCACGCCCTATGCCGCCGCGCCGCGCTCCGCCCGGTTGCGCATCTTCGAGACGCGCGAGCTGGCCGGCATGATCTTCGCCTGGTGGAGTATCGAGGGCCGCGCGCCGCAGTGGGGCCTCCCCGACCGTGAGCCCGAACAGGATGACTGGAGCCCGCTTGAGGTTCGCACCCTGCGCTTCCCCGGACATCCGCAGGAAACCACGGAAAACTCGGTCGATCTCGCGCATCTCCGCTATGTCCACGGCTACGACAGCGTCGAGCCCGACGAGGTGACCGTCGACGGCCACCGACTGCTCAGCCGGTTCAGGTTCAGGCGCGAGTGCAAGATCGGACCGCTGACGTTCATGAACGTCAACATCGAGGCGACCGCGCATGTGTACGGTCTGGGCTACTCGTTCGTCGAAGTGCATCTTCGGGAGTTTGGTCTCGACTCGCGATTGTGGGTGCTGGCGACGCCGGTCGACGGCGAACAGATCGACCTGTCGATGGTGTCGCAAGTGCCCGAAATCAGCAGTCCCAAGCGGCGAGCCGCAATCCTCAAGCTGCTGCCGCTCCGCTGGCGCGCGCGATTGCTCAACAAGTTCTTCGTCCTCCTCCAGCAGCACGATGTGCAGCAGGACCTGACTATCTGGCGTCGCAAGCGCTACCGTCCGTTCCCGCGTCTGTGCCGGTCGGACGGCGAGATCACGACCTACCGCAAGTACTGCGCCCAGTTCTATCCGGCCGTAGAGTCGTCGAATCAGCCGGTGACGACCGGTCAATCCGACAACCTTCACCTGGTAGCCGACTGACAACACACTGAGTAGCACACTGACCATGCCGCGACGCATAGCGATCATTGGCGGAGGTATGTCGGGCCTCGGTCTGGCCTGGGCGCTGGATCAGGACCCTGAACAGTTCGACTTCCGGCTGTACGAGGCGGAGGCCCAACTCGGAGGCAACGCCTTCACCGCCGACATGCCGCAACAGGACGGCAGCTCGATCCCGTTCGATATCTCGGTCACAGCCTGCATCCCCTCCGTCTATCACCATGTCGTGCTCTTGCTGGAACGGTTCGGGATCAATCTGGTCGAAACGACCTTTAACTACAGCGTCAGGTATCGGGGCGACATCTACGCCCACGACCATGACTCGGAGTTGCGCCGGCAGCTACAGGACGAGATTCAGCGCTTTCAGCGGCTGCTCAAAATGCTGCACTGGTTCGGGGGTCTCACGCGCAGTCGCTCGAAGCTGCTCAATGCGCTGAATCCGTTCAACTACATCAGCATGGGAACCGTACTCAACGCCGGAGGATTCTCGGGAGATTTTCGCTACAAGATCCTCAAGCCGATGTTCGTCAACTTCCTGATGGCGACCAATGTCTTCGACCTGCCGGCGGCCTTGTTCTCGCGCTACCTCGACTTCTTCGACATCGAACGCGCGACCAGGATGCACACCTGGGACCAGGGCACTCGCCGCATCTACGAGCACCTGTCGGCGGGCTTTCGCGACCGGATCTACCTGAATCGTTCGGTGCGCAAGGTCTACCGGGAGAAGTCAGGGGTGATCGTCGAGGACGACGATGGCAATCGCGAGGAATTCGATGACGTCGTCTTCGCCTGCAACGCCAACCAGACCCTGATGATGCTGGACAAGCCATCCTGGCTCGAGCGCTACATCCTCTCATCGATTCGATATGAGAGCGAGCTGCACAATCACGCTGTCGTCCACTCCGACGCCTCGGTCCTGCCCGACAATGAGGTCCGGCCGCTGGCCACGCGCAGCAATCACATCGAGCAGTACGGCGCGCGACCGGACAATTACGAGAGCACCTACATCATGCACAACCAGCAGCCCTGGGCGAACGGGTCGGACGAGCCCTGCCTGGTGACCTACAACCCGATCACCCGGATCGACGAGCGCAAGGTCGTGAATCGGCGCTGGTTCCAACATGTGGTCCACGACGTGCGGCACGTGGTCCTGCTGGTCAACATCTTCCGCGCGATCCAGGGCAAGCGCCGGACCTGGCACTGCGGCGCGCACACGCTGATCAACAGCCAGGAGACTTGCCTGATCACCGGTCTGGCGATCGCCAGGCAACTGGGAGCCGACTATCCCTTCACCGACCCCGAGGCCAAACGCTGGTTCAACCACTACGCCAGCCTCATGTTCGGCAGCCGCCTCCGCCGGGCGTGATTCTCGGTAGAGGTATTCCCTCTGCCTCAGGAGGCCTGCGGGCAAATCGCCGGTGCAACCCCCTCCCACGGGGAGAGGAAACCATCCCACCTGCAGACAGCAGGTCGCCGTAGGGCGGGGTTGTGGACAGCCGTAGCTTGAGCGCACCGCGATGCTCTGCGAACCTGCGTGCAACGCCGTCATTCCCGCAATCATTCAGGAGAACTCCGTGACCACGAAGATTGGCATCAACGGTTTCGGTCGGATCGGCCGGCAGGTGCTGAAAGGCATGCTCGACTTCCACGGCGACGACCTCGAAGTCGTCGCGATCAACGACCTGACCGACTCCGAGACCAACGCCCACCTGTTCAAGTACGACACCAACTACGGCCGCTACCCGGGCGAGGTTGATGTGCTGGACGGCGACCTGGTGATCGACGGGCGGCGGATCGCCGTGATCTCCGAGCGCGACCCCGGCAAGATTCCCTGGGGCGACCACGGGGTCGAGATCGTCGTCGAGAGCACCGGCATCTTCACCGACGCCGAGCGCGCCCGCGGACACCTGAACCACGGTCCCTCCAAGGTGGTCATCTCGGCCCCGGCCAAGAACGAGGACCTGACCATCGTGTTAGGAGTCAACGACGACGCCTACGATCCGTCCTCGCACCACGTGATCTCCAACGCCTCCTGCACGACCAACTGCCTGGCGCCGATGGCCAAAGTGCTGGACGACACCGTGGGCATCAAGAGCGGGATCATGTCGACGATCCACGCCTACACCAACGACCAGGCGATTCTCGACACCGTCCACAGCGACTTGCGTCGCGCGCGGGCCGCGGCGATGAACATCATCCCGACCACGACCGGCGCGGCCAAGGCCGTCGGCCTGGTGCTGCCGCACCTGAACGGCAAGCTCAACGGCATGGCCTACCGCGTGCCGACCAGCACCGTCTCGGTCGTCGACCTGGTGATCGACGCCGAGCGCGAGACGACCGCCGAAGAGGTCAACGCAGCCTTCGAGAAGGCCGCCAGCGACCTTGAATCTCCGCTCTTCGGCATCCTCGAGTATGAGAGCGAGCCGCTCGTCAGCAGCGACTTCAAGGGCTCGCCCTCTTCCTCGATCATCGACGCGCTCTCGACCATGGTGCTCGAAGGCACCCAGGTCAAGGTCGTGAGCTGGTACGACAACGAGTGGGGCTACAGCGTCCGCGTCGGCGACCTCTGCGTGCGAATGGCCGAGGCCGGCTTGTCCTGAGTGCCGGGGCGTTACGCCTACGTCGAGTGCGCTCCCCTTTGCCTCTGGAGAGTTGTGCACAATCCGATTCCGGTCCCCTCTCCCGGCGGGAGAGGGTTAGGGTGAGGGCCCTCCGCGACCCAGGCAGGCCCCATGACCAGATAACGAGCGGCACCCGGATCCTCACCCCAGCCCCCCTGCCTTCGCAGGGGCAGGCTTCTCCCAGAGGATACCTGCGCGTAAATCGACCCGGTCCAGTCCCCGACTTGTTCGGGGACCCGTTCCCGTCCGGCACTACCGGGGGTCTACCAGGTACGAGACGGGGAGCCGAGCGGGTCCCCGAACAAGTCGGGGACTGGGAAAAGTGTGCCCTAGCAATGAAGATCGGGTTTACGCACAGGTCTCCAGAGGGAGAGG